>JBGCEK010000049.1:0-51799 GCA_045106275.1 Pseudohongiellaceae bacterium
AGAGCCCCAGAAAAGAGCAACTTCATGCCCAAGTCGGTGTTTCCAGTAGCAGGCAAGGGCGTAGAGGACGAAACAGCTAACCCATACCCAAGACTCCTCTGTGGACAGCTGGGTGAGCTGATAATTGACCACGGCCCATTCATAAATTACCCCAGAAAACCCCAAAATCACTAAGCCTTGCAGTCGACTTAGGCTGCCCATTGATAAGCTATTAACCGTATCGTTTAGCCTGTAAGTGTTGTGATCTTTATATTTTCCGTAGCCTAGCTCTAGGAAAATAGCTAGGAAAAAGAAAGGGATAGCGTAGAGAATCAAATCCATTGCGGTCTTTTAAACAGTTGCTTGCAGTCACGTTTTTAAAACTGAAACATCGTTTACTCTGTATGTCTTAAATCATTGATTGGGGTCACAATAATGGCAAAACGCGCTATGATACGCCATCTTAATTGAAAGAGAATCCGGAGACAGTCAGTCAATGAAAAATCTATCTGTTTTAGCTGTAACAGTGGCTTTTGCCATCTTAGGCAATGCTGTTTTGGCCCAAGGCATCCAGCAAACAAAGGGCAATTACCAAGATAAATTTCGTCAGCTTGACGAAGTCTTGCCTACTCCTAACGTTTACCGGAATGCATCTGGAGCGCCGGGACATGAATATTGGCAACAGGAAGTAGACTACAACATTGATGTCACACTTGATGAGCTGACTCAGTCTCTAAGCGGCACTGAAACCATCAATTACCAAAACAATTCCCCAGATACCTTGAGGTATCTCTGGCTGCAACTGGACCAGAATCGGTTTCGCAGCGATTCGATGGAGCAGAAGAGTTCTGTATTTGGCGGCCCAAGCCCTGATGCGTCTGACAACACGGCTGGTCGGGTGAGCCTTGGTTACCTGCGTCGTATGCAGTACATGGAAGATTCTGATCTTGGCTACACTATCAATTCTGTTATCGATCGCGGAGGGAATGAGCTTGAACATACCATCGTCGGTACACTAATGCGCATCGATCTGGCGCGACCACTAGGATCGGGTCAGGATGTAGAATTCAGCATCGACTACAGCTACAACATAGTGAACGGTGATGTGCTCCGCCCCCGCAGTGGATACGAGCATTTCCCCGATGAAGGTGACGGCAATAACTATATTTTTGCCCTAGCACAGTGGTTCCCGCGCTTAGTGGCGTATACAGACTACGAAGGTTGGACCAACAAAGAGTTTTTGGGGTCTGGAGAGTTTACGCTTGAGTTTGGCGACTACGAAGTGGCGATGACTGTCCCTGCTGATCACATCGTGTCTTCTAGTGGCGAATTACAAAATGCTAATCAAGTTCTTACCTCAGAGCAAAGAGATCGGCTTGAGCAGGCAGAAACGGCTGATAGACCTGTCTACATTGTAACGCCAGAAGAAGCTCTGGAAAATGAAGAGGCTAGCACAGAGGAAACTAAAACTTGGCGTTTTGCTGCGGAAAATGTGCGTGATTTTGCTTGGTCTTCATCTCGAAAGTTCATATGGGATGCCAAAGGATATAACCAAGAAGGTGCCGACCAAGAACTCATCATGGCAATGTCTTTTTACCCCAAAGAAGGCGGAGACCTGTGGGCTGATTACTCAACTGAAGTAGTGATTCATACACTAGAAGTGTACAGCCGATTCTCCTTTGATTTTCCTTATCCTACGGCCCAATCGGTCAATGTTGGTTTCTTAGGTGGCATGGAATATCCCATGATTACTTTTAATGGCCCTCGAACCGAATTACAAGACGACGGCAGCCGAACCTATACTTTAGCGGATAAGCGCTTCCTTATTGGGGTTGTGATCCACGAGGTGGGACATTTCTATTTCCCAATGATTGTGAACTCAGATGAGCGTCAGTGGACTTGGATGGACGAAGGGATTAACAGCTACCTAGATTCTGTCGCTAGCCGGGAATGGGATGCAGAGATTCCTTGGGGAGTAGAGCCTCGCAATATTGCTGACTATATGAAGTCCTCAAATCAGGTTCCTGTTATGACTCAATCTGATAGCGTGCTGCGTTTGGGGCCCAATGCATACAGTAAGCCCGCGACGGCCCTGAATATTCTTCGCGAAACAATAATGGGGCGTGAACTGTTTGATTTCGCATTCAAAGAGTATTCAACCCAGTGGGAGTTTAAGCGACCTACGCCAGCAGACTTTTTCCGTACAATGGAAGAAGCTTCGGGCATAGACCTTGATTGGTTTTGGCGCGGCTGGTTCTATACAACAGACCATGTGGATATTTCTATAGACCGTGTTTATCAAATGCAGATGGACACTCACGACCCCGATATTGATTACGCACGGGAAAGAGAGTTTGCTAAAGCCCTGCCACCCTCTTTGTACAACCAAAGAAATCGTGATGAGGGAATGCAGACGTGGGTTGAGCGCAACCCAGATGTGCGAGACTTTTACGATGATAATGATCAATTCACCGTTACTAACAAAGAGCGCAACAGCTACAACAGCTTCTTAGAAGGTTTAGAGGATTGGGAGCGAGCAACTCTCGATAGAGCGATAGACGGTAGCTTGAACTACTACATCGTAGAGATTTCCAATCAAGGCGGTTTGGTTATGCCGGTGATTGCGAAAATGGAGTACGCGGACGGTAGTTCTGAGGAGATGAGAATTCCAGCAGAAGTTTGGAGACGGAATGCGCGTAATTTCAAAAAGCTTTTCGTCAGCGAAAAAGAAATTGCCAGCATTGTCATCGACCCTATGCAAGAAACTGCTGACGTTAATATAGAGAACAACTATTACCCACGACGTATCATTCCCTCACGGATAGAGAATTTCAAATCCCCAGCTCGATCTGGACGGGTGAACCGAGATGTCATGCAGGACATTAAAACTGAACTGAAAACTGATGATGAAGAGGATGATAGTTAATCCGCTTCGAGATTCTTGTCGCCGACATAGAGTCTTACTCAGTTTTGCTAGCATTGTTAGTTTTCTGTTCGCGGGCGCGCTTAGCGCTCACGAACAGAAAACCGCAGTAACTCGCATTCTATTCAATTCCAATACCAACAATATTGAAGTTATGCATCGTTTTTTGATCCACGATGCAGAGCATGCTGCAGGCCAAATCTTTGGTGTTGGGCAGGATTTGTTGCAGTCCGCAGAGTCTCGGGAATTATTCAGCAGCTATGTTATTAATCGCTTTTCTCTAGCGGCTGAATTCACAAGTGGTGAGTCTTCGCAATTGGAGCTCGCGTACGTGGGAGCCGAGGTTGATGGGCAGTTTCTTTGGGTCTATCAAGAAACTAGTGCGCTCAACGAGGTTGCTGCTTTTACCATGGTAAACATGGCTTTACGAGATGTATGGCCGGATCAATCGAATCTGGTCAATGTCGAAAAAGAGGGTGAAGTTTTCAGTATTCTTTTTGATGGCGGCGCGGAAGTAAAAACTCTCGAATTAGGGTCTTAGAACTTCTCACGCCTTGGCTATTGGGTTGAACAGTCTAACTGTAGATTATTCCTGTTTAAAACTTTCCACTCCCCAAACCATAATATTCCGCGATCGCAAGTCCTGCTGCCACTGATGTGAAAGGGTTGTGTTCGACTACCTTGCCAGGAAAAACTGAATTGAGATTCTGCTTAATAATTGGAATCAATGAAGATCCACCAGTGCGAATAACCAAGTCAATATCTTGGGTTTCCAACTCCGCATTTTCCAGCACTTTATCTATCGCTTCCTGAAAGTCATCTACAGCGTCGGTAATAATTGATTCGAATTGAGCTCTAGTTACGGTTAATTCAATGTCCAGTTCAGGTATGTCTAGGCGCGCTTCGGTTTGGTCTGACAAAGCGGCTTTTAAGTCTTTGATGGATTGAAACACTAAATAGCTGTAATTATTTTTAATTAGGTCGTACAGACGTCGATACTTTACCGCACCGCTATCTTGCTGCTCCATTCTCTGCAAAATAGGTGTCGTATATTGATTTTGATTAAGCATATAACTGACAGCCCAATTAAGCAGCAAATCTTCGTATTGCTCAAAAGGGAATAGGGTTTCTATTTCACGGTCTTCACCCGACCGTTGCCAGCGTTCTCCCTTTCCCAAAAGCGGAAATAGCAATGCTTTAAAAAGCAATTGATCAATGTGGTCACCTCCCAGCCCGATACCATGGGTAGCTTTAACTTGATAGTCTCCGTCGTGATATTGCAAAACACAGAGATCGAGAGTGCCACCCCCAAAATCAACCGCCAGCAATCGGTCTTTTTTCTCGCTAGGATTGTCGTGTAGGTAGCTCAGAGCTGCGGCAATAGGTTCTGGATAGTAGGATTTTTCGTTGAATTCCGCGTAACCATAAGCTTCGGACAGCATGTCTAATGCTGTTGTATTTCTATCTGCTTTTTGCCCTTCAAAATTTACTGGGTGGCCGATACAGGCATGCTCTGTTCTTGGACTCTCCACAAATCGGCTTTGCGCGTCAACGGATTTTTTTATCCGAACTAGCAGCGGCGTTATCAGAGCCACAAGGCGAAAAGCCCTGTTGAACACCATAAGTCGTTGGGAGTTGGAACTACCAAGTAGACGTTTAATACCTCTAAAAAGGCGTCCAGTTTGTCCCCCATCAACAAACGACTGGCCATAGACTGTTTCAGTAGAGCCCTCTTCTGGAAGGCCGCCATCCCCGATTTGTCCAGTGGTCGAACGTCCTTCGCCTAGAATTTCAGCGCTGAGCTCTACTGTTCTTCCCGTGTTTCCCGCAATATAAGAGTCTATTGCGTCTTGTCCGGTGACGATTGAAAAAGCGGTGTCAACGTAGGTGGCCGAAGGCATGACGGTGGCGTCCGCTTCGAGCTGCACCATTCGGACTTTCTGGCCGTCAAAAAGGGCTGCGGCGCTGTTTGATGTGCCGAAGTCGATACCTATGCCAAGCGGTCGTTGAGGTTTGACCTGCGATCGACTAGAACTTGAGTTCATCGCATCGGTAGAGGTTGAAGATTGTGATATTCGGGAACTGGTTTGACTGTGTGGAATGCTATCTGTCACTAACGCTGCCTACTGCTATCTGAACGACTGGATAAAAACTAAAGATTGGGAGAGAACGGAAGTATAGAGGAATTGTTAATTGCGGGCAAAAAATATACAGTGTCAGGCAACTAAACTGCTTAAATCGCTATTGATTTGAATAGCTTACGGAGTTGAAACTTGGAGTAACTTAACCTATGCTCCTTCGCTCTTAGTGTAGAGTTATAATGATATGATTGAGATGCCAAAAGTGAGGAAAATTTTGAGAGTCTGTCGGCCAGCACAAGCAGCTATGGGGGTTCTCTTAAGTGCTTTGGCCATGTCACCAAGCCACGGTGGAACTTTGGTCAGAGTCGGCACAAGTCTTGGCGATTACACTATCGAGTTGTTAGACGATGAAGCGCCACTGACAGTTCAAAATTTTCTGAACTATGTAAATCGAGACGCCTATGATGGCACCTATATACACCGGTTACTCGCAGGGTCTGTAGTGCAAGGCGGGGGGTTTGGTTTTGAATTGTTTGTTGGGCCTATACCCGTGGAGGCAGACCCACCGGTGGCGAATGAATTTGGCCGCTCCAATACTCGCGGTACCGTTGCGATGGCAAAATTTCCAGACGATCCGAATAGTGCAACCACTCAGTGGTTCGTCAACATCGCGGATAACAGTGACCCTTTAGATACTCAGAATGAAGGGTTCACCGTTTTTGGCAATGTTTTGGGAGAAGGGCTCGCTGTTTTAGATGGAATTAATCAGTTACCGACTCTCGAGCTTGGATTAAATACGCCGAGTGCACCTTATTTCACCGAGTCATACCGGAACCCCCTCGATTTTGTGTACATTAACGCCACAGTAGTAGAGCGATTCAGTGGGGCTCCTCATGTGTACGAAGTTAATACGGGTACACTGATCACGTCAGTGAGCGTCGATGGCAGTGCGAATCCAGTAGAGTTGCATTTCAAAACCGTATCTAGCCAAAATGGCCTCATTTTGCAGGCCATCCCTAAGAGCATAATTCCTAAACGGGATAGCTTTGAGGGTATCGCAAGCTATTCCACGGCGGACGGTCGCCTTAGAATACCTTCGTTGGAAACGTTTGATGGAACTACTGTGTCGCTTTTCTCTAACGTTGTGTTTGTATTGAGCAATCCTGCGCTGAATGAATTTACTCTAGAATCTTTTGAGCAATAGAACGCCGGTCAAAACAGGGATATTTACCGCGATGATAGCTTGCGGTAACCTTGTTTTGTTCGTGTTGAAAACAATAATAATTGTAAGGATCCCCCTCTAATGGCTGCAGCACGCGGTGAATTCAGTTCTCGATTCGGGTTTTTAATGGCGGCTTCGGGTTCAGCTGTTGGCTTAGGCAATATTTGGGGTTTTCCAACCAATACAGCTTCAAACGGTGGGGCTGCATTTTTGTTTGCCTACCTCTTGCTGGCGTTTGCCCTGGCCTATCCAGCCTTGATGGCAGAGTTGATCATCGGCCGCCATGCGCGAGCTAATGCCATTACGGCACTTCAAGGTATTGCGCCTAGCGGAAATGCTAAGAAATTTGGGTTTTTAATAGGCTTTGTGGGTATCACCACGGTCAGTTTTATTCTTAGCTTTTACGCCATAGTTAGCGGGTGGATGATTGCGTTTTTTATAGAGCCTTTTTCTAGATTAGTTGGTGCGGAGAGTCTTTCAAACTGGCTGACACTCGATAGTGTGGTGCGAAACGCCATTTTCGTGGTTGCTTTCATGGTCTTAACTGTTTGGATTATCAGCGCCGGAGTAAAAGATGGCATCGAAAAATGGGCTTCCCGCCTCATGCCGTCTCTGATTGTTATTCTATTATTGCTAATAGCCTATGTGCTGACTCTACCCGGAGCTATGGATGGGTTGAAGGCTTACTTAGTTCCGGATTTCTCGAAAATTACAGAGCCAGAGCTTTTGGTGAGTGCAATGGGTCAGGCATTCTTCTCTCTTTCGCTCGGTGTAGGAACCATGTTGATCTATGGATCTTATATTTCGAAAGATGAAAACCTTCCTGTGGTTGGCGGACTTGTTGCATTGCTAGACATCGGTATCGCCGTGATGGCCGGTATGCTTATTTTGCCTGCTATGTATGTGGCACTCGCTAATGGTGTTGAAATATATGATGCCTCTGGAGGTCTTATTGCGGGACCCGGGTTAATCGTTTCTGTACTACCGGCACTGTTCAACAGTATGGGCTACGTCGGCATATTTGTTGCTCTCGCGTTTTTCGCGTTAATGACTATCGCTTCAGTGACTTCATCAATTTCTATGTTGGAAGTGCCTGTTGCCTACAGTGTAGAGCAGCACGGGGTTTCGCGAAAAACCAGTGCAGTGATACTTGGCTCTTTGATAACCCTTATTTCCCTAGTGATCGTGTTTAATTTCGATCCGCTTTTCGATTTGGTTGTTACTTATACTACAGAGGTAAGTCAGCCTATATTGGGATTAGCTTTCTGTGTTTTTGCAGGCTGGATATGGAATCGCAATGAGATCTTGCAGGAAATAAAGCAGGGTAGCCCTGACGTGCAAAATAGCCTGTTCTGGAAGATTTGGCCTGTCTATATTAAATTTGTTTGCCCTCTGGCAATTCTGATTGTTTATTTCCAGTAATTCTCTAGCACCGAGCGACTGCTTCTATAAATCTATCTATTTCATCGGTTGTATTATAATAGTGAATGGAAGCTCGGTTAACATCACCAATTCCTTGCAAAGCCAAATCTAACTGTGCGTTGTCCTGTTTTGAGATAGAGGTATTGATATTATGCCGGCTCAGCATAGACGCCAATACTGACGCATCAATACCTTCTTTTTGAAAAGTAACAATACCCGAAATATTTTCTGAACGTTCCATAACCGTCACCGATGGTGTGTTTCTGAGCTTAGATTGCAGCTCCATGGCAAGCATCGAAACCCGCTCCTCAATATGAGAAACTCCGATATCGCAGGCGTATTTTACTGCTTCAGCGAGTCCAATCATTCCTGCTAGGCTGCGTTCCCAAGTTTCAAATCGACTTCCGTCTTCCTGAAAGGCATAGCTTGAAGGGCCGGTCCAGCTTGCGCTGTGATTATCTGCAAAAAGGGGGGTTGATGTTTTCAGCATACGGTCGCTGGCATAGAGGAAGCCAGTGCCCCTTGGTCCTCTTAGGTACTTCCTTCCTGTACCGCATAAGAAATCACACTGCAGTTTATTCACATCTAGGTCAATTTGACCCGCTGACTGACAGGCATCAAGCAAGTACAGCAGGTTGAACTCTTTTGCTATTTGTCCGATTTTTTCCGCAGGCTGAATATCCCCACGTTGGCTGGATACGTGGGTTAAAGCGAGCATTCGGGTTCTATCGGTTATAGCATCACGAACCTGGCTGCAATCAACAACCCCCTTGGCATCACAAGGCAATAAAACGATCTCTATATTTTTTTGCTTTTGAAGATGGAGTAGGCCAACGTAGTTACTCACATATTCGTTGTCCACGGTTACAATTTGGTCACCTTCCTGCCAGTCTATGGAATATAAAGCGATATCCCAAGCTCGGCTGGCGTTTTCTATATAAGCGATTTGAGTCGGCGAGCAATTAAGCAAACGGGCGAATTGCTCATAGAAACCGCTTATTCTCTTCTGGGCAATAACAGCTGCCTCGTAGCCGCCCACTTCTTGTTCTAAATTTAAATGGGCAATAACTGCTTCAGTAACGCAGCTTGGACTAAGTGCGCAGCCAGCATTGTTAAAATGGATAAGGTTTTTTGTAGCCGGCGTGTGATCACGGCAACGATCTAAATCTATTTTCATTGGAGCTCTACTTTTTTGACTAATCAAGTGCTTTAATTTAAGCACTGAATTTTGGAGGAATACGGCTGTGTCAGAGATTAGCTTGGATGAGGAGTCGAAGAAAGAAATTATTGCAAAGCTCAAAGACTATTTTGATCAGGAGCTAAATCAGCAATTGGGCGGTTTTGAAGCCGAGTTTTTGTTGGATTTTTTCGGTAAAAATGCGGGCGCTTACTATTACAATCAAGGTCTGCGTGATGCCTTGAAAGCCGTCGAAACTAAACTGGAAGAATTTACTGACCTTGTTTATCAGCTTGAAAAGCCAATAGCCTGATTTACAGTTTGTTTACCCTCAAAGGTAAGCGTATATAAAATACACTGCCTTGCCCTTTGGTAGACTCAAAAGAGATATCTCCGCCCAACTTTTCGATCATCCGCTTTACTATGACCATTCCTAGACCCGTATTGCTCGGGTCTTGTTCAGAGTAATCATCTTCGTGTGCGAACTCTTGAAAAATCCGTTGTTTAAATTCTTCGCTTATACCAATGCCCGTGTCACGTATGAATATTTCGATTCCCAGTTTCCGTTGAAAATAGACTGCTTTATAGCCAATTTCTATTTTGCCTTTCTCGGTAAACTTAATGGCATTAGTAAGAAGGTTGATTAGCACATGCTGCAGCCGAGCTTTATCCGTTTGTACCAATAAGTTTGCCGAACTGAATTCTGACTCCAGAGGTAAGCCTTTCTCTAATGCAGATGGAATCATTAGTTCTCGTGATTCATTCAGAAGCTGGGTGATCTCTACTAATTCAAATTCAGGTTCAAAATTGTCCGATTCAATTTCCGCCATTTCTAAGAGGTCATTTATCATGCTGTGTAGGTGGCTACTTTGTTTTATAACCGTCGACATATGCTCTCGAGTAGGGTCGTCGAGTTTGGCCGAGTGTGCCGCTAGCAACCTTTTAGAATTCGCTAAAATCAAATGGACAGGTGTCAGAAACTCTCTAGAGACGTTGCTAAGAAAATCTCCTTTGGCTTTGGTTTCTGCTCGCACCAGAGCAAATTCTTGATTCTTCGAGCGTACAAATTCAACCAGAGCTAAAAGCAGCATAACGGCTGCTAAGGCGACGATAAGTTCTGCAACAAACGCGGCTGGCTGGCTTTTCTCTATCCAAGTCAGCTTATAGCCAAGCATTGACACATACGCAATCAGTAGCAGTAACCATGTCCCAAAAAGGTAGAGGGCAACTCGAGACCCTTGCGCTGCGGCGTGGCCTGCCATTGCAAATACAATTACGGCAACAAATAAACCAAGCGACATGACCATTTTTAAGTTGCCGCCCGTAATGTAGTCAAACGGAATGAGCAAAAAGTACAGAGCCGTAGGGACCATAGAGTAGGCTATAAAGCGAAGTATAATGACTGCGCGGCCTCGGTATTGGCTATCCAAATTGAGCGATTGGCCGAGCAGGCTAAAACTAATAATCATCACCGCTCCGGATAGATAGGAGAGTCTGTTACTTAGCTCTACGGATTCACCCCAAAGCCAAAGTTTGCCTACGCCGCTTAAGGTCAAAAAGAAAACAAGGCTGCTACCAAAAAACAATGTGTAACCGAGAAATTGCTTGTCTCGAAGAAAGTAGTAAATGACCCAGCAGGCGCAAAAGCATAATGCGAAGAAAACTAAGAATCCGCCAAAGAATGCAATCTGCCCTTGCTCTCTCATCGCCAAGTCTTGCATTGTACTCAGCGCCAACGATAGTTCTATGCCCGATTGCGAAACAATCCTCGCGTAAATTTGCGTGGGTTCATCTGAGGGCGACATGTCAAAGGGCACAACAGGAATTCGAAATTTTGCTTTTTGGTCGAGGAAGGGGACTGTGTCGCCTGTTGAATATCTCTCAATTCTTCCCTCTTGTCTTACAATGAAAAACTGAATTAAATCAATGTTCGGTGAATTCGAGCTTAAGACTAGCTCTTTACTACCGAGTTCTTTACTGGTTAATGTGGTGGCAAACCAGTGTGCAGAATCAGTGAAGCCCAATGTGGGAATTGACTCTGTTGAACGTTTCCAGGGAATGTCTTGAGTAAGAATGTCATCGATGCTCAGTTCTTGGCTTTTGTCTTCATAGTGGTCTAAATAGAGTCCAAGAAGGACGGGCAATTGATTGCGAGTCACATTAAGTTCTGCTGCGGCTACAAATTGAGCAGCGAAAACCAGCGGCAGTAAAACCAGTAGCTTTAAACTGAGAGTAAGGGCGTGCTTAGAGATGCGTCGGATGTGGCTATTCGACGCAAAGATTGTTAGGCCTAAGTTGTTCACTTAAAGTGTGCTCGATGTCTTATTCTTGGGGACATTATAAAACATCTTTACAGAATCGGCGCTTACAAGTGAGTGCTCTAAGTGCCTTTTGCGGTCAAAATAAAGCGTTTGGGTAAATTTCCCCATGAGCTCCTCGTAAATAATGCTAACTACCCAGCCCTGTGAATAACAGCAGCAATAAGTCTATTGCTCAAGAATCAAGATAGTTTAGCGGTTGGGACAGGATTACCACTGAGAGTTGCCAATAGTCGGCTTATTTCTAGCCATGGATTTAGTGGGCTTAGACCTTTGATTGACTGGTCGATAAGCTTGGCATGGTCAAGCATGTGCCAAACCTGGCTGCAGGAAAGACGTTGAAGAGCCCTACCAACAGCGTCTTTACGGTTGTACCATACTCTCGCGGTTTGCATGACGGCATTGATCCCCTGGCCCTGTTCTTTTTTCTCTAACATTGGAAGGAGGGTGCGCAGTTCGCGGATTAATGCGTTTAGAATAATTAGCGGAAATAACCCTTCATTGTGCAGACCTGCCAAGATTTTCTCGCTACGGCCTAAGTGGCCGCTCAAGGCAGCATCAATTAGGTTATAAACGCTATAGCGAGAACTGTCCGCAACCACCTGCATCACGGTTTTTGAATCGAGTACGATGGGTGTCGTTGAAGCAGTGCCTGCAAGCAATTTCAGCTTCTCAATTTCCTGCATCGCCGCTAGCAGATTGCCTTCGACCTTATCGACCAATAGTTGTAATGCACTGGCATCAGCGCGTATGTTTTCTTGCAACAGCCGCTGTTCCAGCCAAGATGCTAGCCCGTCTCGATTGATTGGCCAGATTTGGACTAGAGCAGAGTTTGATTCAATGGCTTTGAACCATTTTGTGTTGAGTGTGGAGGCCTCAAGTTTGGGGCTGCTGATCAACAAGAGAAAATCCGCCTTCACTTCCTCAAAATAAAGCTGAAGCGCTTTCTTGGCGTTTTCATCAAACTTGGGGCTTAAAAATCGCAGTTCTAGGATTTTTTTTTCGGCAAACAATGAAAGATTATTGGTGGCGTGATGAAAAGTCTGCCAGTCGAAAGCTTTATCAACCGTAAAAACCTCTCTTTCGTCAAAACCTTGCTGGCGAAAATGGAGTCTGATTTTGTCAGCAGCCTCTTGCATAAGCAGAGGTTCATCTCCGGATAGCCAGTAACAAACCGATGAGTCACCGCTTAGGGATCTAGCTAACTGTTCAGGCTTAAGCTTCAGAGTCAGGCCCCGGCAGCATTAATTCTGCGGATGAGTTGATTGACAAGCTCTCGCCGCATTTCCGCAGAGATGATCGCGACTTCCTCTCGGTTGCCGGTAATATTTTCTATGTCTTCGAAATAGATGCGTTGCACAACTAAAGGCTCAGGCTCAATTAAATAGCGAGCGTCTTTACCCATGGCAATGGTCACAGACATTCGGAGTTCATATTGCGATGCCCGAGCCCTTGCGTTCACAGTAACCGGTCGACTGACCACTTGCTCTTCACTGACTGAGAGCACCAGAACACCGGGAGAAGCTTGATTTGGCGAGTCGATGAGAGCTACCGAAGTTCCTGAGGCTTCTAAATTTTGTCGAATCAAGCGGGAAATTTCACTGTTTGGCTGCTGCAGAATGAGTTGCATATTGCCGAGTTCATTGCCGATGCTCTCATTGCCACGTAATGCAAATCCGCACCCAGAGATAAAAAGGGCGCAAAGACATAAAAAATAAAGCGCTGCGTTTTTTGGCATATTAGCTCACGACGATGTTTACAAGTTTTCCGGGCACAACGATGACCTTTCTAACTGTGCCAGCGGAAGTGAAACGCTGGACCGATTCATCGGCTAATGCGAGCAGCTCTAGGTCAGCTTTGCTGATGTCTTTTGCCACCTCAAGCTTAGCCCGGAGTTTGCCATTGACCTGAACAATGATAAGCAAACTTTCTTGGGTTAGCGCGGCGCTGTCAACTTCCGGCCATTTAGCATCAATTACAGCTCCTGCATGGCCCAAATGTTGCCACAGTACATGGCTAAAGTGAGGAACTATGGGAGCCATAACACACACAATAATTTCTAAGGACTCTTGGACCACGCTTTTATCTTGCTCAGACGCGCTGTCTGAGCAGGCATCAATAAACTTGGTTGTTGCGTTCAGCAGTTCCATAGTCGCGGCTATCGCGGTGTTAAATGTATTCCTTCTACCGTAGTCGTCGCTGATTTTTTCTAACGATTGGTGAGTCTTTAATCTGAGTTTCTTTTGCTCAGAGTTGAGTTCGATGGTGCTGAAATCGGGAAGGTCGAGTGCCTTATGTTCAGCAACAATTTTCCATAGGCGCTTCAAAAACCTATAGCTGCCTTCTACGCCGCTATCAGACCACTCAAGAGACTGATCTGGCGGCGCTGCAAACATAGTAAACATCCTGACTGTGTCAGCACCGTATTTCTCAATGAGTGATAGTGGGTCAACAGTGTTCCCTTTTGACTTGGACATTTTGCTGCCGTCTTTTAGGACCATTCCCTGTGTCAAAAGCTTTTTGAAAGGTTCGTCAGACGAAACAATGCCCGCGTCGCGCATGAGTTTATGGAAAAAACGTGAGTAAAGTAGATGCAGAATTGCGTGTTCGATACCTCCGATGTATTGGTCTACCGGAAGCCAATAGTTAGCACTATCGTCTAGCATACTCTGCGTGTTGTCGCGGCTAGCGTAGCGCGCGTAATACCAAGACGATTCCATGAAGGTGTCGAACGTATCGGTTTCTCGTCGTGCCTGCTTCCCACACTTTGGACAGTCCACTTGGTAGAATTCTGCGAGTTTACCCAATGGCGAGCCTGACTCATCAATTGCGATGTCTTCAGGCAAAAGCACAGGTAAATCCTTTTCAGGAACTGGCACCGAACCACAGGCTTCGCAATTGATGATTGGAATAGGGGCGCCCCAATAGCGCTGTCGGGAAACTCCCCAATCTCGCAATCGAAAATTAACCTTTTTCTCGCCCTGGCCCGCGTCATGCAAGTGTTTTGATATTGCTTCAAAGGCATCAGTAAAGCCAAGCCCATTGAATTGTCCTGAATTGATTAAGGTACCCTTGTTGGTAAATGCTGCTTCATTCAAGTCGCAGCTTTCACCGTTCAATGGTTCCACTACCTGCTTTATGGTTAATCCGTATTTGCTGGCAAATTCCCAATCCCGTTGGTCGTGGCCGGGCACTGCCATAACCGCGCCTGACCCGTAGCTGATCAAAACAAAGTTGGCGACAAAAATGGGAAGCTCTTCTCCACTAATGGGGTGAATAGCTTTGCACCCGGTATCCATGCCCAATTTTTCCATGGTTGCCATGTCTGCCTCGGCAACCTTCACCTTGCTTTGAGTTTCAATGAACTCAGCCAGTTTTGTATTGTCTCGAGCTGCTTCAATAGCTAGAGAGTGCTGGGGAGCCACTGCTACGTAGGTCACCCCCATCAAAGTGTCTGGCCGAGTGGTGTAGACAGACAGAGAGTCTAGTGATGTTTGTTCAGACTGTGCCACTTGAAATGTCAGCTCAACACCTTCCGATCTGCCAATCCAGTTACTCTGCATTGTTTTGACTTTTTCTGGCCAACCATCAAGCTTATCTAAGTCGTCTAATAATTCCTGCGCATAGTCAGTGATTTTTACGAACCATTGGGGGATGCTGCGCCGTTCAACAACGGCGCCGGATCTCCAACCACGACCGTCTACCACCTGCTCATTGGCTAATACTGTCTGGTCAACTGGGTCCCAATTGACTTCTGATTCCTTTTTGTAGACTAAACCTTTGTTAAAAAGTTGGGTAAAAAACCACTGTTCCCAACGATAATAATCCGGATGACATGTGGCTATCTCGCGAGACCAATCATAGGCATAGCCTAATTGCTGCAGTTGCTCGCGCATATAGTCAATATTACTGTAAGTCCATTTGGCGGGAGGTACTTTGTTTTGCATCGCCGCATTTTCCGCGGGTAATCCAAAGGCGTCCCAGCCCATTGGTTGAAGTACATTTTTCCCCTGCATACGCTGATAACGGGATATAGCATCACCTATAGAATAGTTTCTCACATGCCCCATGTGCAGATGACCGCTGGGATAAGGAAACATAGAAAGACAGTAATATTTCTCTTTGCTGTGGTCTTCTACAACCTTAAAGCTTTCGTTTTCAGACCAATAAGTTTGGGCAGCTTTCTCTACTTCGGCTGGATTATATTGTGGGTCGGTTGTCGTCATAGTGGTTTTTGGCAATTGCATTTGGCGCAGAATTTAAAAAGCGCAGGATAAGAGGTAAATTAGGCTGCAAGTCTAACCTAGACAGAATCAACAGGTAAGGGTTTGCTCGTAAATCGGCTGCATTTCTCTACTCAAGCGTTCTCGAGAACATAGGGGCACAAGCCTTTAATTTCCGGTTCTTACAACCGGCAAAGACGCGTGCTATTCAGAGCGAATTTTAGAAGGCAGATTACAACACTAGGGAGATGCTTTTCTAACGCTCACCAAGGTTGAGGTGATTTTAAGAAGCTTAATTTGTCGACTGTCGGCATTGAGTATCGTTACCAGAAATGGGCCTATATTGATCGTTTCACCTCTTTCAGGAATATGTCCGAACTGCTGGAGCACCAGTCCTCCGATAGTCGTGAACTCCTGATCTGAGAAGGTAGTGCCAAAGTACTCATTAAATTCATCGACCGGTGTTAGCGCTTTGACAATGTGGTTCTCATCGTCAAATTTCTTAATGTAACTGTCGTCATCTACATCGTATTCGTCTTCAATTTCACCGACTATTTGTTCAAGCACATCCTCGATGGTGACCGCGCCGCAAACGCTACCGTACTCATCGATGACGATCGCCATGTGATGGCGAGTTTCACGAAACTCCCGTAGCAGAACATTTAGGCGCTTGCTCTCAGGAACAAAAGTAGCGGGTCGAACCACATCTTTTATATCAAAGCGATCGCTGTTGCCTTCTAAGAGCAGGGGAAGCAGATCTTTAGCCAGCAGTATTCCCATGACGTTATCGGCATTTTCTCCAATCACTGGGAAGCGAGAATGGGAGGCCTTTGTGACTATTTCAACAAGCTCATTAACAGGCAGTTTTGACGACACTGTTACTACTTGGGAGCGGGGTATCATAATGTCGCGCACTTGCATGCTGGATACCTGCAGCGCTCCTTCGATTATACTCAGGGCATCGGCATCCAGTACCTGGTCCTGCTCTGCGTTGCGGAGCAGTTCCAGCAAGCTCTTAGTGTCGGTGGGCTCGCCGGTCAGTGCGGTGGTAATTTTATCGATCCAAGACCTGGGTTTTGGATCGAGACTAGAGGGGTCGTCGGTCATGGTTTGACTCTTAGAGTCTCCTAAATTAGTGCTGATAAGATTTTAAGTAATGTATGGGTTTGCGTAACCCAAAGATTCTAAACTGGTAATTTCCATAGCTTCCATAAGCTCTGCATCTTTCGGATCGTCATGCTCATAACCAAGCAGGTGCAACGTGCCATGAGTGACGAGATGAGCCCAATGGGATTCCAGTGTTTTACCCTGCTCTAAAGCCTCAGTTTCTAACACTGAAGGGCAAATCACAATATCCCCTAAAGGCCGCTGTTCCAGCTGCGTCAATACTTCCCGTGGCAGGTCAGCCGGGAAAGATAAAACATTGGTGGGTGCGTGTTTGCCCCTATAATTACCATTTAACTCTTTAGATTCACTTTCATTGACGAATTTGACGCTAACTCCGATGTCCTCAGTGTAGCAGGCCTGTTCTAGTGCGCTACTTATCCAACTTTCGCATGACTCTAGGTCGGGTAACCATTGGCTATCCGACTCATTGAGGATTTCAACTGTCGCGGTCATTCAAACTCGCTCGATCTGAAGTGCCAAGGGATGATAGAGATTTGTTATCGTGTTCATCATAGGCTTCAACAATTCTTTGGACAAGGCGGTGTCTCACCACATCTTTGGCATTAAAGTAGGTGAACCCAATTTCATCGATCCCTTCAAGTATTTTACTCACGTGCACAAGCCCAGAGCGAGTTCCTTGGGGTAAATCGATTTGAGTGACGTCGCCTGTAATAACAGCGGTGGACCCAAAGCCGATGCGAGTCAAAAACATTTTCATTTGGGCGGTGGTGGTGTTTTGGCTTTCGTCAAGAATAATGAAGGAATTGTTGAGAGTTCGCCCACGCATATAGGCCAGAGGGGCTACCTCGATTACATTCTTTTCAATAAGCCGCGCCACTTTCTCAAAACCTAGCATCTCGTAGAGAGCGTCGTACAGAGGGCGCAAATAAGGGTCAATTTTTTGTGCCAAGTCGCCCGGAAGAAAACCCAGCTTTTCTCCTGCCTCAACGGCAGGGCGCACAAGCAGTATGCGATTGACTTCCTCTTTAACCAGAGCCTCTACGGCACAGGCGACTGCTAGATAGGTCTTGCCGGTTCCTGCGGGGCCGATTCCAAAATTCACATCATGCCGCATAATGCTTTTGACATACTCTCGCTGATGGGGGTTGCGAGGTTTTACCGACGATTTTGGGGTTTTTAAGAGTAAGCCTTCCTCGTTGTCACTACTTTGGTCAGATGAATTGGTCAAGCGAGACTCCTGAAGAGCGAGATGGACTTGGTTGGGACTGAGCTGGGCACCTTGGACAGTTTCTCTGTAGAGGCTTTCCAAAAGCGTGCGGGCTTTAGCTACTTCAGCCTCGGATCCAGATAGCTGAAACACGTTGCCTCTTTGACGTATTTTGAGGCTGAGCGAAGATTCTATTTGGCTGATGTGTTCATTCAACCTGCCACAAAGATTGGCGAGCCGTTGGGCATTGTCAGGCACTAGAGTGAGGTTAAAAGTCTGTGTGGGCATTAACGATGTGGATGCTTTCCGCAATGGTCTGATTGCCGATTATACCAATGAATTTGGCAAAAACGGTAAATTGGATGAAAAACTTAATCGAAAGTTAGGGGACTTCAAGTATCTAACCCTGCCAAAGCAGAAATCACAGTCTTCCTAGCAGGGAGTTGGGTAAAGCGTCCGTGATGTTCACTGAGGTAAACTGGCCGATTAGGCTCGCATCGTCGCATTTGAAATTCACCACACGGTTGTTTTCCGTGCGACCCTGCAGATCACCCGGATCTTTCTTAGAGTAGCCGGTTACTAATATAGTCTGGTCGCTGCCCACCATCGACTCACTGATTGCTGTGGCCTGTTTGATTATTTGAGACTGGAGAGTGGCTAAGCGGTGCTTCTTTTCCTGCTCTGGGGTGAGATCTTTCAGATCCGCTGCTGGAGTTCCCGGTCGGGCACTGTAGATGAAGCTAAACGAGGTATCGAAACCAATGTCTATAATTAGGTTCATGGTGTCCTCGAAATCTTTATTAGTCTCTCCTGGAAAGCCGATAATGAAATCTGAGGAGAGGCTAATTCCTGGTCTGTTTGCCATAATTTTTCTAAGCAGCGATTTGTATTCAAGCGCTGTATGGCCCCGCTTCATGGCAGCTAAAATTCGATCAGAGCCGCTTTGAACTGGCAAGTGTAGGTGGGAAACAAGTTCCGGTACTTCGTTATAAACCTCCACTAAACTGGGAGAGAACTCTACCGGATGGGAGGTCGTAAATCTGATTCGGTCAATTCCATCGATGCTGGCGATGTATTGGATAAGCAAGGCAAGGTCAACTATGGCACCTTCATCACTTAAGCCGCGATAGGCATTAACATTCTGGCCCAGCAGATTGATTTCCCTAACCCCTTGATCTGCAAGGTGGACCGCTTCGGCTAATACGTCATCTAAGGGACGGCTAACTTCTTCGCCGCGGGTGTATGGTACTACGCAAAAACTGCAGTATTTACTACAGCCTTCCATGATGGTTAGGAAAGCCTGGCAAGACTCTGCTTTTGGCTCAGGTAGGCGGTCAAACTTTTCAATTTCGGGAAAACTTATATCAACGACGGGCTTAGAGCTAATGGAGGATGCATCGAGCATTTCTGGTAACTTGTGTAGGGTTTGAGGCCCGAATACCACATCCACGTAAGGCGCGCGCTTCCCAATTGCTGCGCCTTCTTGGCTTGCAACGCAGCCGCCAACTGCGATTTTCAAATCGGGATTTTTGGCCTTCAATCCGCGCCATCTTCCAAGCTGGTGGAACACTTTTTCCTGAGCTTTTTCTCTTATAGAACATGTATTTAGCAGCAAGTAGTCGGCATCTTCTGCACTGTCTACAAGCACAGCCCCATGGGATTCCCCCAACAGATCGAGCATTCTGGATGAGTCGTATTCATTCATCTGGCAGCCATGTGTTTTGATAAACACTTTTTTGGCGGGGCTAGAATCTGTGTTGAATTCGTTAGGAGTTGGTTCGTTGGCTGCAGTTTTCACAAATCATCCTGAGTTCATAGTGGAGCTTCGGCGGCCGCGTATTATAGCAGCAATTTACAGAGGCGTTTATAGGCCTAATACCGCATAATGGCTTGAAAATACTGGTTTTACCCTAATATTAGCGGCGGAAGACAAAGGTTTCCCGTAGCTGCAGCGGTATTCGGCGCGGTTTTGATAACAGTTTTGGTTTGGGTGGGAGAGTGAACAATGGCGAATGCGTCGGAAATATACAAAATTACTTTCTTGAACAAAGGGAAAGTCTACGAAGTATTCGTAAAGCAGGTTTATCAAAGTGACCTGTACGGGTTTATAGAAGTTGAAGACTTTGTTTTTGATGAGCGCTCGCAAGTGGTTGTAGACCCTAGTGAGGAAAAGTTAAAAACAGAATTCAGTGGAGTTAAACGCAGTTTCATTCCAATGCAGGCCATCATCCGAATTGATGAGGTCGATAAGAGTGGGGTCAGTAAAATCAGTAGTGGAGACAATGTCTCGGCGTTTCCATTTTCAATTGTCGGTGGTAAGCCCGCTCCTAAAGACCCTCAGGGGTAGACTCCATTCTTAACTTAATTATAAGGCCGAGTGACAATGGACGATGATACTCAGGAAGGCTATACGCATCCCTATGCCGAACTGGGGCCAGAAGAAGTTCTCAAAGCATTGGAAACCATTGGTTATGAGCCGGATGCACGAATTTTCGCACTGAATAGTTACGAAAACAGGGTCTATCAGCTCGGTTTACTTGATGGTACTTCTATCATCGTTAAATTCTATCGCCCTGGTCGTTGGACTGAACAGCAAATTTTTGAGGAACACCGATTCGCTCAAGAGTTAGCGGATCTGGAAATTCCGGTGGTGGCTCCGCTTAAGCTTAACAATGGCAGCACTTTGGAACACTATCAAAATTTTCAGTTTTCTGTGTTTCCTCAAGTTATTGGTCGACCACCAGAACTCGACAATTTAGACAATTTGCTAGTCATGGGCCGCTTCGTCGCTCGAATTCATGCGGTGGGTGCGATGGGTGAGTTTGGCGCTCGCAATACACTTTCTCCAGAACTATTGGGACACAACAGTCGAAACTTTTTGCTTCGCAATGATTTTCTGCCCAAGGATTTAGTGCCAGCATATGAAACTGTGTCAGCTGACTTACTCAGCCTTGTTGACAGTCAGTTCAGGGATCACAGCGGTGTTGCCCAGCTGCGAATTCACGGTGACTGTCATCCCGGAAATGTCCTTTGGAAAGATGAGACACCGACCTTTGTAGATTTTGATGACACAGTGACAGGGCCTGCCATGCAGGATCTATGGATGATGCTTTCCGGTGATCGGAACCAACGTCAGGGTCAGCTGCTAGAATTAGTGGAAGGGTACAACGAGTTCTATGATTTTCATTCTAACGAGCTGGGATTGGTTGAGTCATTGCGCAGTTTGAGGTTAATGAATTATAGCGCTTGGCTTGCCCGCAGATGGGCTGACCCAGCTTTCCCTCAGAGTTTCCCTTGGTTCAATACGGAGCGCTATTGGGCGGAGCACATACTTGAACTGAGAGAGCAGCTGGCAGCAATGGATGAACCTCCACTGCGGTTGATCTAGGCAGGCATCGCTGGACTGCCAATCGAGCCATCTTGTTTCATGAAAACGAAAGGTAGACCTGATTCTTCAAGCCATTCCAAGGCTGCATTTTCCTCTTTAAGCATGGCAATAGTCGCCATAGATCCCGCGACGGTGCAGAGATTGCTGGCGACACTAACAGCTCGCAGACCTGAGCTTGGCCAGCCCGTTTTAGGGTTTAGTATATGACTATAGCGAACTCCGTTGTGTAAGAAAAAGCGTTCGTAGTCGCCGCTGGAAGCCAAGCCCCCTTGCGCCAAGGTAATGGTCGCCATTACTGCCGACGGGTTATCGGGGTCGCTTATACCGATTGGCCAAGCGTCACTCTCTGGAACGGGACCGATGACAGCGAAGTCTCCGCCCATGTTAAGTAGCCCAGATTGACAACCTAATGATCGCGCGAGCTGGGCAAGGGAATCAGCCGCATACTCTTTTACAATTCCTCCAAAATCGATTTCCATACCAGCTGGGACGTGAAGATGAGAGTCAGACCAGCGTAATTTTTCAAACCCAGTGTGCTTAAGGGCATTGTTGATTTCACTATCGCTGGGAGGAATGCCAGTTTTGAAATCCCACAGTCTGCTCAAATGTCCGGAAGTAATATCAAACAAGCCACTGCTTTCAACAAAGCAGCTGTTAGCATGATCGAATAGGGATTTTGTTTCTGTATCAATTGCTATCCCTTGTGGATCTCCTCCCGCTCTATTTATTTGAGCGACGAAGCTGTCTTTTCTAAAGCGCGAATATTTTTGTTCTAATCGTTCCGCCTCTGCGACTAACTTTCTCGCCAGTTTTTTTGCCAATATTCGCGATTCATCAAAAAATTGAACCTCGCATTGGCTGCCCATCGCACTGAATGAAAAACGTTTAAGTGAGGGTTTCATGGTAGGGTTCAGATATTAGAACGAGTAAAAGGACTATGTTTTTCAAAAATATTAGAATGAATAGTCTAGACCCATTGAGACTCTGAAGTATTTCACTAAAGCCGTGCTAGGGGCGGTAACGCTGAACGCTGAATATTTTTCGTTGGCTAAATAACGTTCAGCTGTCAATGTGGCATTCCACTCACCAAGGTCAGCGCGCATCGTTAGGCCGCCGCTGATTGCGCCGAAGGCTGAGAGTCTATAGTCGCTCGATTGGAATTCAGTCTCGGGTCTCGCAAAATCGTCCACATTGGTAAAGAAATCTGCCGCTGATTGACTGTAATAACGAACCATCGGAATTATCTGGAATGAATCCCCCAGATTTTGGTGCCAGCTCAAATCGGCAGTGTGAGATGTGACGCCAAAGTCGTCATGATAATAGCGATAATTAACATGCCATGCAGCGTCTGCCCACCTAACGTAGCGCCTATATGCATTGGACCATGCGATTTGAGTTTTGTTGTCTGGCCGTGTGTCTCGGAGTTTGTAGGGATCAGTTAGAAAGCCAGACTGTTCAGTAATACTCAGCGCTGTTTGAAATGTGGAAACCTGATTAATTACCTGACTTATGTTTACCACAGCAGAGATGCTGGTCTTGTCTTCACTGATTACTCTGTTAAAAATTTCAGCATCTGTTGGGAAAATATCATCGGAAGAGTAGCTAAACCCGATAGAAACGGTCGTGAGATCATCGTTGAAATGTCGCTCGCCGTTTATGCTGCCGTAGGTGGCTCGATAGTCGTTTTCCTCTGAATAGCCAATCGTGCCGCCAATGCTACCGTTTTCCAAATAGTAGCGGGAACCGATGGCCAACTCTGAGCGATTATCCTGAATACCGCTGGCGCCACTGAGATTGACAATGGGAGTGCCGTTGGGACCTAAGGTGGTAAACCAAGGGGAGGCGCCGCTCATGTCTTCGTAATTGGCATCAACTTGAATTGAAAAGTCTCTGCCCACCGGGCTGACGAGTTGGAATTGATGCACATCGATATCGTAGCGACCAAGGTCTCCAAATGGGGATTCTTCGCGGGAAAGGTCATCTTCTTTATAATTGGAAATTTTGTAAGAGATGCTGCTATTGACTGGTGGTGCATCAGCTAAAGCAATGCCTGGAAGGGCGAGTGCAGATGTGGATAGAGCGAGCAAACTACGAGAGGGTTTTGCCTTCAAGACGACATCCTTCCTTTATAAATGCTGATGCTTCTTATTATGAGTGGAGTGTTTATTGCTTAGTTGCAACCACAGCCGCCGCCGGCTGCGCTGCTTCCACCTGAGGATGCTTCTTTACTAAAAAAAATGTGGTCATTAAGGGCGCCTTCCAACGGGTCAGCACGCCATGCCATTTCCTCTTTGGCCAAATAGCCGCGCTCCCATGGCTTTACCTGGGTACAGCCGGTGAAAGCAACAAGAGCAATTGCGGCAAGAGCGATGTTTCTCTTTTTTTTCATGGTTACCTGCCCTGGAAACCCTACTGGGCTGCCAACGTTTTCTGGATGGCTTCCTCTATTATTTCCATATCGCCATTGCGAAAGCCCATATGTACTAATTCAACTTCCCCATTTGGGCTAATCAAATAGGATGTGGGCATGCCAATGACCTGAAACAATTCCGCAGTTTCGCCATCTGGGTCGCTGGGAATAAGAAAGTCTAGTGGGGTGTCGATCAAGAAGTCCAAACCATCTTCAACTGGGTTATCTACGTTGATTGCAACAACTTCAAGTCCCTGATCTTTGTATTTGTGATACATCTCGTTGTAGAGAGGCAGCGATTTAAGACACGGAGCGCACCACGAAGCCCAAAAATCCACATACACAGTTTTACCTTCCAGGCTGTCCATAGTGATCTCAGGTTGGCCTTCAACAATAGAGGGCAGCGCGAAATCTGGTGCATTTTCCCCTTCTTCAACTGCCAGAGTTTGACCTGTAAGAGCGATGCCTGCTGCGGCTAGTAAAGAGCATGTGAGTTGTTTGAATTTCATAGTTGTTCCTTAATGGGGGGCGAATCGACAATGTCGAATTTCACTTGTAATAATTAACCTGTATATGCTGCGGCACAGCTGCTAGTTACTTTACTCTGGAATTCCTGTGCTTTCAGATGCTGAGGAGTCTATCAGCTCCGGTAGACGCTCGGATATACCTAGGATCACATTTCTAAGACCTGACCGCTCGCGAAAGCTTTCATTATTACCAAGAAAATTACTACGGATGTATTTTAATATTAAAAACCTGAACTTAGTATGAACCCTATTACCCCAGCCTTATGATTACTAGGCAGGGCTTAATTGGCTTAGATCTCCCAGCATAAACGTCCATCGTTTCTTCTGAACTTTGAACTTGTATTGCATTTCTTTGTACGCATCTTGAATTTGCAGTTTATCCCAATGGGCTAAAGTTTCTTGAAACTGCTTTTCTTTTAGCTCGACCCAAGCTTGTCGGTGTTCTGTCCAGAGTTGTAGAGTTATTTGCAGTTCTTCGTATTCTTGTTCAAGCCTTTGCCGCCATTTATCAGGCATGTTTAGGAGATCGCAGCGGGCAGTCGCGGTTCGGTATTGGTACTCTAGTCTCGCTTTCTCGATTTGAGCTTGAGAGCAACGCTTCAAATCGCTGGTTAACCCTAAAAACGCCAAGCCTCCAATCATCCATTTGGTGGGATCGTAGTGCCACCATTTAATCCCGTTACGATAATCCCACTGAAAGGTATGGTGATAGTTATGGTAGCCCTCTCCATAGGTTATAAATGCAAGAAGGCCGTTATCTCTAGCCGAGCTTTGATCACTGTAGGGTTGCTTGCCCCAGATATGAGCTGCCGAGTTGATTAGATAGGTCACATGCTGGCTGAGAACCAAGCGGAGCAATCCGCAGAGCAAGAGGCTAGCGATGACGTCTCCGTACAAAAGGCCAATAACGATCGGAAGTCCGATATTTGTGGTGAGAACTAAGGTCAGGTAGTTACGGTGTTGCCACATGACGACAGGATCCCGTTGAAGATCTTTAACGTTAGAAAAGTCTTTTTTACCGCTGGGATAATGCCTTAAGATCCATCCGATGTGAGAGAACCAGAACCCTCTTCCCGCCGAGTAGGGGTCTTTATCGTTATTGTCTACGTGTTGGTGATGTCGGCGGTGGTCTGATGCCCAGTTAAGAATGTCGTTCTGAAGCGCGCAAGCCCCGCCTATAGCAAGGATCACCCGGATAACCGGGTGTGCTTTGTAGGTTTTGTGAGACCAAAGCCGATGATATCCAGCAGTGATGGACATGCCGCAAAACCCCATTAGCAGAAGAAACATGATCCATTCAAACAGCTCATAGCCAAAATAAAATCCGTATAGGGGCACTAAAATAATTGCCAATGCGGGGGTTAAGCTAAACAACCACATATTCGTCCAGTTAATTGGCGCTTTTTCCATAGGGCGATATTCCTTCACGTCTGTCAGTCTCATTCCAAATGCGTTGGCAGCTTAACCTGCTACAACTAGAAAGTCTTGTGACGTATAGTAGCGGAGATACTGGCGTGATTGAATCCCTTAATTAGCACGTAATCAATAGCAATAGGCGGTTATGGATGAGGCCGGCAAGAATCAAAGTTTGAGGACGGAATTAAATGGCAAATGGTGACGAGGTGAAGAGCATCCAAGAAAAATTCACTGACTTGGAGTCTAAGTATAGCTTTCAAGAGAATACCTTATCTGAACTCAATGACGCGTTAGTGGATCAGCAGCGGCAAATTGATGCAATGCAGCACGAGCTGACCCTAATTAAACAGCATTTAGCCCAGCAGGCTGAAACTGCCGCTAAATCTGAGGACTATCCTGGAGGGGGAATAGATGAGAAGCCACCTCATTACTAAGTATTTTTCTTAGATTTTCAGAGCTTAGCTGGCAACCGCAACATCTTCTGCCTGTAAACCTTTGTCGCCTTCTGTAACCTCAAATTCAACTCGTTGACCATCACGCAAGACTCGGTGACCGTCGCCGCGAATTGAGCGAAAATGAACAAAAATGTCTTCACCATTGTCTCTCGTAATAAAGCCAAATCCTTTGTTTGCATTGAACCATTTAACGCTTCCAGTCTCTCGGTCTAGGTTTTCGCTTGTACCGGAGAACTGGGCACTACTGGTTTGCTTGCTCCAAAACGCTGCGATTAGCGAGGCAATGAAGCAGGAAAGAAGCACTAGTGGAAAGTTGCTTAAGGAGAGTTGAAACCCATCGGCACTCAAAATGTAAAGGGGGATGCTTAGAACTAGGCTGACAATTACTGCAATAGAAAAGGGATTGCTAAACATGAAAAGACTCTTTTTATTGTTGTTAAGTAAAACGTAATCTCGCAGCTCAAGCCGCTTTTTTCGTGTTTCCAAAAATACACCAGCCTCAAGCGAAAGGAAACCCGCGCCGAGCGCTAACATTCGATTAATTGTATGGCGAGCTTCAGCTTAAATTCAGCTACTGGCTGTTAGATTCCTTATTAAGCTAAAACTCTATAGACGCTGACTTCTCAGTAGTCTCCCTTTAATCCGAGGGCAATCTAAAGCTAGAGTCAATTAGCCTCAATGAAATCTAGAGTTTTTGAACCGGCCAGCAGAGGAAATAAGCACCATGAATAAATCCCTAGTTAAAGTGAGCAGTCTACTTATGGCATTTGTAAGTTGGAGCGCTACCGCTGACACAAGCTACGAGTACGCGGATGTACTTGCTTCGACCCCAATTTATAGAATTGTGGAAATCGAAGAGCCTCGGGAGCAGTGCTGGGAAGAAGAAGTTGTTGTGGAACAGCGCTCTCGCAGGCAAGCATCGACTACTCCGGTAATTGTCAGCACAATACTGGGTGGAGCAATTGGCAATGCCGTGGGCAATAATAGATCCAGTCAAAGAGTAGGTGCTGTAGTCGGTGCCGTATTGGGACACTCTGTAGGTCGTGATATAGTGAGAAACCGAGGCGGACGGAATCAGCAGTATGTTGAAACTGTTGAACGCTGCGACACGGTTTACGAGCAAGTACAAGAAGAAAGGCTTGTGGGCTATCAGGTCACTTATCTGTATCAGGGAGAAGAGCGTACTGTGAGAGCTGATTCTGATCCGGGTGAGCAAATAAGAGTTCGAATTAGCGTCGAACCAGTACTTTAAGTCATGAGAAAAAGTCTGCTGCGGGTCTGAGCTATCCTTTTTCTGGGGGAATATTTTGAAATTTAAGCGGTTTGCATTGGCCGGAACAGCATTTGTTGTGATGTCTTTCCTGTCTAACCAAGGGGTAGCTCAAAACCTTCCTTTGCAGGTTACTCCAAACCAGCTTGATCGAGTTGGAGGTAATAGGCAAAGCCTGACTCTGCCGAGTCCGGAATTAAAAGTGAGCGAGCGTCAAGCCATCGAAATTGCGAGAGGCCGCTTTGCCGGTAATGTGCTCAGAATAGGATTGATCGGCAAGGGAAACAGTCAGCGTTATCAAATTCGAATGGAAAATGAAGGAAAGGTTTTCACGGTTTTTGTTAATGCGGTGTCGGGCAGAGTTACGCGCGGCGGATAACAATCGTTTGCGACGTGGTTTTTTTGTTGCGTATACCCCTACTTGGAGATGAGTTAAATGCGCCTGTTGGTAGTAGAAGATGAAAGCTTGCTGAGGCAGCAGTTGGAGCAGGGCTTAAGTGAACACGGCTATGTAGTAGACACCGCTGGAGATGGCAAAGCAGGACTATATTATGCAACCGAGTTTGAATACGATGCGGCAATAATCGATTTGGGTTTGCCGGAAATAGACGGCATTTCCTTGATTCAACAAACTCGTGCGGCGGGGAAAACATTTCCCATACTCATTTTAACCGCAAGAGGTGATTGGCAGGATAAAGTAGCAGGCTTGGATGCAGGCGCAGATGACTATGTTGTCAAACCTTTTCAATTAGAGGAAATAGTCGCTCGACTCAATGCTTTACTTCGAAGAGCTGCTGGCTTCGCAACGTCGGTTCTAGAGTTTGGCTCTATTGCTTTGGATATTGCGGCAAAGCGCCTCACC
Organism: Pseudohongiellaceae bacterium; assembly: GCA_045106275.1. Classification (GTDB taxonomy): domain Bacteria; phylum Pseudomonadota; class Gammaproteobacteria; order Pseudomonadales; family Pseudohongiellaceae; genus UBA9145. The sequence goes on from JBGCEK010000049.1 coordinate 28,009, forward strand.
GTGGATAAAACATCGGTAGATTTAACAGCCTACGAGTACAAGTTATTAGAGTATTTGATGATGAATCCTGGAAAAGTTGTTTCCAAAACAGAGTTGACAGAGCATCTTTACGCGCAAGATTACGATCGAGACAGTAACGTGCTAGAAGTCTTTATCCGGAGGCTGAGACAGAAACTCGACCCCAATGAAACGTTAAAACCTATTGAAACAGTGCGAGGGCAAGGCTATCGATTTGTTCTCGGAGAATCGTAAGTTAATTCTAGAGCTAGGCTGTACCGATGAATGAAGCGGATACCAAGCCGACTTATTCGCTGCAGACTCGGCTGCTTTATTCCTTCAGTGTTCTGCTTTTTTTCTTCTTAGGATTAACAGGTTTTGTCTTGGATTCTGCATTTCGCAGCAGTATTGAGGCAGGCGCTGTTGATCGCTTGCAGGGGCGCGTATATTTGCTGCTGGCGGCAGCAGAAGAAGAAAACGGCGAGTTCTACTTTCTTGAAGATCTTCAAGAGCCTAGATTTGGTCAATTAAATTCCGGTCTTTATGGGTTTATTAGCTCGAGAGATCAGGGGGTGCTGTGGCGCAGTGATTCTGCGACAGCCCTACAGCTCGAAAGCTTTGATTTCCTGACTCAAGAGATCGACGTGGGTAGTACGACGTTTAATACGATTGAAGGGGAAGTAGGTAACGCTGAAGACATGCAGAACTTTTTTGTTCTGAGTTACGGAATTCTATGGGAAGACGGTGAAAGTGTTTACGAGTTTTCCGTAGTCGAAGATGTTACCCCTTATTACTCAGAGATCGCAGATTTTCGAGGCAATCTTTGGCGCTGGCTTGGTGGCGTCGCTCTCCTTTTATTGTTAATCCAATTTATTCTTCTCCGCTGGGGATTGTCTCCTCTAAAACTAATGGAGAAAAATTTAAAGAAAATTGAGGTAGGAGAAGCGGACAAGCTCGACGGAGAATTTCCAGTAGAGTTGGCAGGGGTTAAAACTAATTTGAACCTCCTTATTGATGCTGAACGAAAACAACAAGAGCGCTATCGAACCACATTAGGTGATTTGGCCCATAGCCTGAAAACACCTTTGGCAGTGATTACCGGTATTGTAAGTAAGCGCACAACGCAGGGGTCGCCGAAAACAAGTGAGCTTGTTGGGGTAAGTGAGCAAGTACAGAGGATGGACCAGATCGTCAGTTATCAGTTGCAGCGGGCGGTCCAAACTCATAATTCCAGCGCTTTGGCGAGAAAGGTCAATGTGGCAGGCGTTGTGTCCAAATTATTGAGTGCCTTAAAAAAAGTGTATGTGAACAAAGCAATGGAAACCCAGGTGTCACTGGATCCAGATGCTGTCTTTTTTGGCGATGAGCGAGATCTTATGGAAGTTCTGGGGAACTTAATCGATAACGCCTTTAAATATGGCCGTGGAGCCGTGTTTATTACAGTTAAGCGCGCCCAAGAAACAGGTCCCGGAATCGAAGTAATAGTTGAGGATGATGGCAAGGGGATCCCAGAAGATCAGCAAAGTTTTGTTCTAGAGCGAGGCGCAAGAGTGGATACGCTAAAACAGGGTCAAGGAATCGGCTTGGCCGTTGTTATGGATATTGTTAATAGCTACGGTGGCGATATCGGTTTTGAGCGCAGTAAAAGTATTGGTGGCGCAAAAGTAATTCTTAAATTTGGTGAGGCTGCTTAAATTATCCAATTAAGCTAAAAAGCCGGCCACCACCGCGACTACTGTCATCGCAAAGAGAAACCATTTGATGACATTTTGTGAGGCTTTTACCGCAAACTTCACTGCTATGTGAGCTCCGGTCATCGATCCGGCGGCCATAATTAAGCCCGGCAGCCAGGCAACCTGATCAAATATTGCGAAAACCCCGAGTGCGACACAGGTGAACGCCAATGTGCAGGCCATTTTTAGCGCGTTGGCCCGTGTTAGGTCGTAGCGAAGAACCCCTGCAAGAGCAACCAATAGTATGAATCCCACACCAGCCTGCACGAATCCACCGTAAACACCGGCCCCGAATAGTGCCCACCAGCCTTTTTTGCTGACGCTGGGGGAGAGGGTGGGGGTGCCCAATTCCGGTGAAATTGTGGCCGGTCGCACCAAGATCAAGATGGACATGGCTAATATGGAGAGAAGAAGCAATGGTTTTAAAAAGCTGACAGGGATAATCGCTGCAGCCCCCGCTCCCACAATTCCACCTATAATAGTAGGTACGAGAATGGGAATGATTGCAGGGCGGTCTAAAGAGTTATGCTTGTCAAAGCCTTTTACGCCAACTAAACACTGCAAAACAATGGCCACGCGGTTGGTGCCGTTGGCAACATCTGCGGGTAAGCCAAACACTATCAAAGCAGGTAAGGTGAGGTTAGAACCCCCTCCTGCGAGGGTATTGATGATTCCGGCAAAGAAGCCGGCACTACTCAGTAGCAGAATCGATAAAAGATTAATGTCCATATCATTGTCTCGAGGAAGCTATTTGCATGCACCAGGGGGAGAGTGGGGCAGCTCTCGGCGGGAGGCACTATTTCTGATGCACAACGCCGGTTTTTGATGAGCTGGCCAAAATTCGGTTATCCTAAGCAGTAAATTAGCGTGATAAGAGTCACAAAACGGCAATTTTAACGAATCCAAAGTCCAAAGATTTTAGCTGCTTCACGGTCTTAACTGACCAATACGTTAAAGTCGTTCCATCGAAATTAGCGGTTAGTTGCCCTGCAGCGCATGTATTGGGCAAAGCATACCATTTAACAGCTGGCGGGTTTTGTGATCTTAAGCTGTTGCGGCATCGAAAGTGGGCACGGATAGAGTCGGATAAACTAGCGATAATTCTATGAACAGTCTAGATTTTCACAATTGGTCCAAGTTACGGGCGGCCGAGCAACGGGGGTTTTCATTAATTGAGCTCTTAGTTGTTGTGGCTATATTGTCTATTTTGTTGGCAGTCTCACTGCCAAACTTTCAGGATATGATTGAAAGTAACGGGACTAACAGTCAAGCCAAACTCTTTTTGACGACATTGAATTTAGCCCGTAGCGAGGCCATAAAGCGCGGCGGCAACGTTGCAATATGTGCGAGCGAGGATGGTGCTGATTGCGATGAAGACGCCTGGGGAGATGGTTGGATTGTGTTTTTTGATGCAAATGGAGATGCGGATGGCACCGCAGGCTCAGTTGATGCCAATGACACGTTAATTCGGGTTTTTGATTCAGTGGGCTCTAGCAATGTGATTACCTTTAGTGGGGATTTGTTTGAGTACAATAACCTTGGCTTTAGTGCAAACGGTGGGACCCAAACATTGCTAATTTGCCCTGCCAGTGCAACAGCGGCGAATGCACGGTCAATTGTAATAGGCCCTTCGGGTAGAGGTCGCAGGGTAGAGGATGGTTTGGCATGCTGAGTTTGATTCGTAAAAACCGCTGGCAACGCGCGCGCTTTCAAGGTGGGACCACGTTGATGGAAGTACTTGTTTCCTTGTTGGTCTTATCCGGTGGCATGTTGGGTATGGCCGGAGTGCAAACCGTGAGTCTTAGAAACAATCAAACAGCCTATTACCGCACTCAGGCGACCGCGCTTTCTTTAGATATGGTGGAACGCCTGCGAGCAAATATTGTTGCTGTTCAAGCGGGTGGCTATGACAATGTGGCAGGAGCTGCAACAGCATCTTGCTTTACCGCCGCTGGCTGTAATGCCGGCCAGATGGCCGCTCAAGATATTCTCGATTGGAGTGCGCAAGTGGCAGCGGCACTCCCCAACGGTGCCTCCACGGTTTGTTTGGACGCCACTGGAAACGATGGTACCCCAGGTGCCGCCGCCTGTGACGGTAATGGTCGTGTCTACGCGATTAAAATTTGGTGGGACGACAATCGTGATGGAACGGCAAATCAACGTTATGTGACAACCACCCAACCTTGGTAAAGATAAATTTTAATGTTTAAGCACCCGATAAAATTTAACGCTGGTATGAGTCTGATCGAACTGCTGATAGCACTGGTGCTCGGTATGACCTTAGCGGCCGGTGTTATTCAGATTTATGTCGGTTCAACCACAACTGAACGGAGCCAAGATGCGCGGCTTCGGATGCAAGAAGGAGGACGGTTTGGAATCAATTTTCTCTCTCAAGAAATCCGGATGGCAGGCTACCTTGGTTGCTTAGGATCCATCGAAGGGACTAGCGCTAACGACATCCTTGATGGGGCGCCAGCAAGTTTTCAACCGGCTTGGGGCATTCAAGGCTGGGAGGCAGCAGGCACTGCGCCGGGCGATGTCAGCGTCAGTACGCTAAACGTGGCTGAAGTGGCAACAAATTCGGGCGAGTGGAGTTCCGGCGACGCCAATATAGTGATGCCAATTTTTAATGCAGTGCCTAATTCTGACATCGTAAGAGTGTGGGGTGGTTCAGGTTCAGCTGGAACGGTGAGTACGATTACCCAAGGCTCACCTCCAACCATAGTCGCTGAGGCAAATGCAGGCATCGATGCCAACGATTTTATAATGATCAGTGATTGCGAACAGGTTGACATCGCTCAGGCATGTACCGTTGTGGATGTTGGTGCTCCAGCAACGACTAGCACTATTACTTTATCAACCGGCTGCAATCCGGGTAACGTGAATGGTGCAATTATTTCCTCAGTAACCGAGCCGGGTGCTCTAGCCGAGGTGATTAAATTAGAAGGCACTATTTTTTATGTTGGCAAGCGTGGGGGTGCCGCAGGCAATCCACCGGCGCTATTTAGGGCTCAACTGGCGGCGAATGGAACCTTGGCAGCACCAGAAGAACTCATCGAAGGCGTTGAATCTATGCAGATTCTCTATGGCGTCAATACCGATGAAGATTTTCGCAGCACTGCCGACGCTTACCTCCCTGCAAATTTGGTGACTGAGTGGCAGGATGTGATTAGCGTACGGATTACGCTGCTAATGCAGGCAATAGAAGACGCAACCGTGCCTCAACCTCAAGCTTATACATTCAACGGTGTGGTCTATGATGGCAGTGGCGGAGCTTTGCCTGAAGACAGACGAGTCAGAAGAGTATTCACAACGACCATAAGCCTTCGTAATCGCGCATTAGGTGTATAGATTGGAATTGGTTTTTGTAGTGAAGGGACAATAGTTGCAGTTAGCAGAGTTTAGACCTGCGTCACAGATTTGAATCCGAGGATGGGTGACTTTTAGCTTATGAAAAGAACACGATCACAACCTAGTTTTGCCCAGCATAAAAAGCAGGGTGGGGCGATTCTTATTTTCTGCCTAATATTCCTAACGGTATTAACTATGATGGGCGTGTCCGGTATGGAATCAACCACGCTTGAAGAGAGAATGTCAGGCAATATGCGAGACTATACAATGGCGTTTCAGTCAGCAGAGTCTGCGATAAAGTCAGCTGAGGCTTGGCTTGTGGTTCAAAATAACCTGCCTATTGCCAGCGGCGATGGAAGTACAAGAGTATGGAGCGAAAACGCCATGGACCCGTCAGCCTCGGATGGTAAGTATTGGTGGGAACACAATGCTGCAGATGGCACTTGGTGGGGAAACAACGGCACGGTAATTACCGACATGGCAGAAGTTGCAGAACAACCTCGCTATATCATTGAAGAATACCGAACTGTAGACAGCGGCCAATCTATAGCCATTGGCTCAGGAGAGACCACAGTACCGCGTGTTTTTCACCGGGTAACAGCACGAGGCGTAGGTGTGAATCCAACGACTGCGGTTCGCGTACAAACTACATTTGTTCAATCCTATAATTAATGCAGCAATGCAGACAGATCGAATGTCCGGGTCTAACCCGCCCTGGAGGTAACTATGAGTTCCAAATTACACTTTAGATTTATGTTTGTGTGGATGGTGTCGGTCTACATCCTAGCTGACTCAACTACGTCTGAAGCCCAAGAGCTTGGCCTCGCATCGCAACCGTTGTTTTTGGGAACACAAATTGATCCCAACATATTTTTCATGCTGGATGATTCTGGTTCCATGGACTGGGAAATTCTGTCAGTTGATCATGTTTATTTTCGTGACTATTGGGGTGATGCAACTCGCAGAGGAGTTCGGAACGACGGGCTAATATTGGTTAATGCCAATAATGGCAGTTGTGCCAATTCGCGCCGTAACCTGCACTACCTCTATGATACGGGAGTCAATACAGACAACAAATACGGTGGCTGTTCGAGAGCCCAGTTAGAAGACAATGTTGAATGGGAAGAAGTGGATTGGAGAATTCGCTCGTCAGACATGAATATCATGTATTACAACCCATCAGCGACCTATCGACCTTGGGAAGGATTTTCTGATGCCTCGTTTACTTCAGCTCGCAGTAACCCCCAGGTAGGCACTGATGGCTATAACAGAACTCGAAATCTAACGGGTTTTCAATATGATGTTTGGATCGACAATCTTGGCCGAGATGCAACGGTCAATGGTCCTAACTCTGTTCAAAATGGCCCCAACAATGAAGTGGATCTTTGGGATAGCCATACCACCTATACAGTCAATTCCAGCAGTGTGGGAATTGAATATCTCACTACAACGTTTGCCAGTGTGAATGGCAAGCCGGATTGTCATTTTGGGGATGAAGATACCACACCTCAGTATCGAGATTGTTTCGGAACTTCTAGAACAACCGGTTCTGTTAGCGGGCTGGGCACTGATCCTTGGGGCCGAACCGTAGCTGAAGTGAAGCAGAATATTGCAAATTGGTATCAATACCATCGACGCCGTTCGTTTGTAGCTAAAGCGGCTATTTCAACAGTGGTTTCATCCAATACTAGCTTTCGATTCGGATTGAGCCTTCTAAATAGAGACGAAACACTGTTTGTTCAAATGCCTGGTGAATTAGTGGAAGATTATGTCCCTCACAATGAGGGGCTGCTCGAAGATATGTTCGAGTTTGAATGGACTGCAAGTGGCACGCCTTTGCGCTCTGGGCTCGAACGGGTCGGTAGATATTATGCTAATGAACTGAGCGGAAAATCATCCCCAATTATTTCTGCGTGTCAGCAAAACTACAGTGTTCTCTTCACAGATGGCTACTGGTCAAATAATGATAATTTGCAAACTAGCGCCATCGAAAATACTGACCAAGATGGGGATGGTTCTCGATATAGCGTTGCTGACGTTGCAAAATATTTTTACGATACAGATCTGAGTCCATTACCTAACGATGTGCCAACCAGCACTATCGATCAGAATGATGCGCAGCATATGGTGACTTTTACGGTCGCATTTGGTGTGGAAGGCAATTTAACTGACTCAGATAATAATAGAATTCCCGACACTGACTGGACTGGCACTCCCGGCACTGAGGTTACTGAGAGCAGCGGTTGGCACAGTGGTGATGCGGACAGTGACGATTTCAATAATGCTGAGAAAATAGATGACGTGTGGCACGCCGCTTTTAATAGCAAAGGGTATTTTGTTTCAGCGCAATCCACTGACGGTGTCGCAGAGGCGATTTCAGATGCCCTGTTAGAAATAGCAGATCGAGTTGGTTCGGCTGCTTCGGTGGCGACTAACACCGGATCGTTAAACGCAGGGAGTAAGCTTTTCCAAGCACGATTCGATAGCTCTGATTGGAAAGGACAGTTGTTGGCGTTCCAGATTAATTTAGACGGGACTATAGAAGGTTTTCCAGATTGGGAAGCTGGCTCATTACTCAACAACAATGACTACGATACCGGCAGAGAAATCATTACTTTTAATCCGAATGTTGATAATCCTCCAGGAGGCAACGTAGAGGGAGTGGGCATTCCTTTTAGATTTCCAGCTAACTACACCAATCCGGTTTCATCCACAGAGATGACCACTGAACAAATTCAATATTTGCTGACGAATGCGCCTCACGCGATCAGCACGGTATCGGGTTCCGAAATAGCAGAAAATCAAACTTTTGGCACAGACATCGTCAATTATTTGAGAGGAGACGATAGCAACGAGGCAATGGGGCAAGGTTTCAGAGAGCGGAACAGTGTCTTGGGGGATATCGTGAACTCTGATCCAAATTTTGTTGACGTTCCAAACGGGCGCTACCCGGATGATCTGGAGGCGAAGTCTTACAATTCATTTTTGACTGATAATTCCTCCCGTCAAGGGGTGGTTTATGTCGGCGCCAACGATGGGATGCTTCACGGCTTTAGTGACGATACAGGCGCTGAGTTAATCGCCTATATCCCAAGTGCGGTTTATAAGAATTTGGATAATTTGGCGTCGCCTGACTATGAGCACAAGTATTTTGTTGATGGTGGCCCAAATATTATCGATGTGTTTTTAGATGACACGAGCGATCCGGGTGGGGGTGGGCCCGGTGTGTGGAGAACTGTTTTGGCCGGCGGCTTAAATGGTGGTGGTCAGCAAGTCTATGCGCTAGATGTTACCGAGCCTGCATCGTTTAGCGAAGCTAATGCCGATGATATTGTGATGTGGGAGTTCGATGATAGCGATGACGTAGATATGGGGTATTCCTATGGTCGTCCGCAAATGGCCAAAATGGCTGATGGGACTTGGGCCGCAGTGTTTGGTAATGGCTACAACAACACGGAAGCAGACGGCAACGCTAGCTCAACGGGCCATGCAGTATTATTTATTGTGGACGTTGAAACAGGCGAAGTGTTACGAAAGATTGATACCAACTCTGGCTCTGCAGGAACGCCCAACGGGTTGGCTACACCGCTGATGGTGGACAGCAACGGAGACTCCATTGTCGACTATATCTATGCAGGAGACTTGAACGGCGACCTATGGAAATTCGATGTCACCGATTCCGATAAGAACCAATGGAAAGTCGCTGGTGGCGCATCACCGCGACCGCTTTTTTCAGCCGAATCAGGACAAGCGATCACCTCTCAGCCACAGGCTTCATTTCATCCCGATAATTTGGGCGGGTTTATGATTTTTGTCGGCACCGGCAAATATTTAGAAGTGAATGACAACGACGGTTTCGGGCAAGACACTCAGGCATTTTATGGAATATGGGATAAGAATCAGGCTAGCTTTGCAACACTCACCTCGGCTGCTTTACTAGAGCAAAGTATTACCAATCAGTTTAGCCAAGCGTTTGATACGGACAACAATGGTACCAATGATGAAACTTTTATCCTAAGAGACGTGTCCGACAACTTGATTGACTGGGATGTACATGATGGTTGGAGAATCGATTTAAGGCCTGACAAAATCGAGAATGTTTCCAACATACTGAACTATGGTGAAAGACAGGTGAGTAATGCGATTGTCCGAAACGGTCGAGTTATCTTTACTACCTTGATTCCGTCTACGGTTGAATGTGAGTTCGGTGGAACTAGCTTCTTAATGGAGTTGGACTTTAGAGACGGCAGTGCCCTGGAGTTTCCTGCCTTCGATCTGAATGGAGATGGCGAGTACGATGGTGATGATACGGATGCCTCTGGCCGAGCTTCAGATGTCGGCATAATGCCGACCGTAAGTATCCTAGCGGATGGGGCGCAAGACGTTGCTTTCGGCAGTGGTGCGAGCGGTGACATAGACGTCATTCAATTGAGTGTCGGGACTCAAGCATTTGGCAGACAGTCATGGCGTCAATTGGAATAGCAAAAACTGCTCTGTTGCTTAAATCGGAGCAACAGGCTCGCTAGCTAGATGAGATAAGTTAGATAAGATAGATAAGATAGATAAAATAGAAAAGTGCGATTTAGTGCTAGGATACAGACTATGAAAACCTTACGTTTAAGCTTACTGTTTCTGTTGACTGTTTGTGCCGGCATGGCTCAGGCTCAACAAGACGCGGTTATTGAACGGGGTAACACCCAAGTTGGTACTATTCAAGTTCTTGACCAAGGGGCAGGTTACATTACTATCTCTGGCCGGCAATATGGCTATGACGATGAGTTGCTTCGAGTTTTTTATGATGGAGATTTAGTGGACTCCATAATATTAGATCAAGGAATCGTCGTGCGTTTTCGAGTGAACAGCGAACAGATAGTTACTCAAATGGAGCTGCTTGGCCCCACGGACAAAATCCAATCATTTTTCGAGCATTAACCTGTAGTTGGATATGGGCTCAAGGTGTTGGCGAAATACTCATCCCACTGTATGCTAGAGCAAGTCGATATTCTATCGGGAAACTGCAGTTAAAATTATGAATTACCCAAATTATAAAGCCAGCAGATTTGTAGGGTTGACTATTAGAGGTTTTAGCCTGATTGAACTAATGGTCGTGGTCGCTATAGTGGGAGTGTTGGCTGCAGTCGCAATTCCAGCCTACACCGACTCAGTTCGAAAATCTAATCGAGCTGAAGCTAAAGGAGAATTGGTGCAAGTTGCCGCGGAGCAAGAACGGTTTTTCTCTAGCAACAACAGCTACTCCACAGACGCTACACCTCTGAACACTCCTGTTGTTGCTGATCGTGACCGAACAACAGTGAATGGCTGGTACCTTATTTCCGTTGAAGCCTGTGCGGGTGGTGCCATTGGTAATTGCTTTATAGCCACGGCCACGGCACAGAATGAACAGGCAGGAGACGGATGTACGACTCTTACTCTGACCAACGTTGGGTTGCGCGGAGCAACAGGTCTAACAACCGATGAGTGTTGGCAATAAGCGCTTTTCTACGTTCTAACATCGAATAGGTCTTCCTCGACTGTCTTCTTGAATGCCATCACCATTACTATCGATGGAAAATCTCACTCTAGCAGTCCGATTGATAATAATTTGTCTGGCGAGATAAGGCTTTTTGTTGTGAGGGCAATACGTAAAATTGCCATTTTGAAAGCGAGTGAAACCCTGGCCGGTAATCTGTAGGTACTGCCTATTTTGAAATGCGCGCCAGCGGATTGTTCCTTCGACTTCGGGAAAAGTGAAATAGCGAAGAAGGCGATCGTCTTGATTGATTTTCCTGTCCCCATTTTTGTCAGTGAAGGCAATCATGCCTTGCTCCCAGTTTCCCTCGCATTTTTCTCCACTTCTTGATTTACACAATGTGACATAGTTTCCGTTGACAACAGCGCCAACCTTGGCGACCGTTATTGCTTGTTTGACTCTTTTAATCGTATCGTTTGCCTTTTTTTGCTCTATAAACTCACTGAAGTTAGGGAGGGCAATAGAAAGTGCAATGGCCACAATTGTAAGTACGATAAGTAACTCAATAAGTGTAAAAGCTTTCTGCTGGCTCACATGAAATCTCCTTGCCTTTGAGGTGGTAAAACCAGCGTAGTTGAATAATGCTTTTAAGGAAAAGAAAACAAGAAAATGAATGCTTCAATCGAAGCAAAGGAAGGAATTAGTAGGTTGTTTTTTGCGCTGGCTGGTTTAAACGCTTAGCTAAACTAGTCGAGTCCTAGTTTTTTAAGACGGTAGCGTAATGCTCTAAATGACATGCCTAACTTTTTAGCTGCAGCAGTTTTGTTCCAGCGGGTTTCGTTAAGGGCCTTTTCTATTGTTTTAATTTCGATAGCCTCAAGGTGTTTTTCTAAGGAAAAATCGTCATCCAAGTCAATGTTGCTCTCAGGTAGTTCCGCATCGTCTGAATCCTCTGCCGTTAAAGCCTCGTCGGAAGCGGGAGCGGAGCTTGAGGGCGCTGCGATAAATTCTAAATTGAATTCTTCAATAGTAGAATTTTCACACAGAGTCGCGGCCCGTTGCAGAATGTTCTCAAGCTCGCGGACGTTGCCCGGAAATGAATAGCGTTGAAGCGCACTTACTGCTGAGTCACTTAGTTTGCAGGTTGGCGCGTTATTTTCACCAGCAATCTTTTCTAAGAGGCTTCGGCCCAGTTCCGGAATATCACTGCTGCGTTCACGCAGCGGAGGAACACCAAGCTCAATCACGTTAATGCGAAAATACAGGTCTTGTCTCAGCCTTCCTTGCTCTACCTCCAAATTTAAATTTTTGTGAGTGGCACTTAGCAACCTAACGTCAATGGGCTGCTCGGATTGTGAGCCGACGGGACGGATTGATTTTTCTTGGATCACACGCAGCAGTTTTACCTGAGTTTGCAGCGGTAGGTCAGCTACTTCATCTAAAAATAAAGTCCCGTTCTGCGCCGCCTGAAATAACCCCTGTTTGTCTTGCTCGGCGCCAGTGAAACTGCCTTTCAAATGCCCGAACAATTCGCTTTCCATAAGCTCTTGAGGAATCGCGCCACAGTTTACCGCGACAAAAGGCGCTGCGCTGCGCGCACTGTTGGCATGGATAGCCCTGGCTGCTAATTCCTTGCCGCTGCCAGATTCGCCGCTAATAAAAATAGGAGCTTGGCTTCTTGCCAGCTTCGCGATTTGTTCTCTAAGTTGATTGATACGCGGCGACGTACCGGTAATCGCAGGGCCATGTCTTTGAGTCACAGTGCTAATTGTGTCTGCGTCTCCCTTCTGCTGAGATAGCCTTAGGGCGGAGGTCACAAGTGCTCTAAGTTTTTGTAGGTCTACCGGTTTAGAAACAAAATCAAACGCGCCGGCTTTGAGCGCTTTTACCGCGGTTTCGGTGTTCCCATGGGCAGTGATCATGGCAATGGGGATATGACTATATTCTTCGGCTATGAGGGTAACAAGCTCGATGCCGTCGCCGTCTGGAAGTCTCATATCGGTTAGGCAAAGGTTAAACGACTCAGTGGCGAGCAGACGTTTAGCGCTGGCAAGATCTTCAGCGCTCGACGTTTGAAGTGACATCCTGCCTAAGGTTATTTCCAACAGTTCCCGGATATCGGGTTCATCGTCGACGATTAATACGCGATCTGTCATTGAATGTGTGGCCTACTCACAGTACTAAGCGACGCTGCGCTCAGGATGGCTGAAATAAATGCTAAAGCAACTCTTCCCATCGCTTGTTTTACTGTAGCTGAGTTGTGATTGATTAGCTTCGCATAGTTCTTTGGAGATATAAAGCCCGAGCCCAGTGCCACTGCTTTCTGTCGTGTGAAAGGGTTCGAACAATAAGGCCTCGGCCGATTCGTCTATACCTACACCGTCATCAATGACATGCAGGTAGGGCTGTTCGTCATCGTTTTTTCTGTCTGCTCCAACAATAATAGTGAGGGTGGCACGACCTGTTTTCTGCTTGCTGTAGCGCAGGCCGTTATCGAACAGGTTGTTGAGAACTTGTTCCAGCTGGCCCGTTATTACGTTGATTTGGACATCTTCTGATTCGATCTCTAAATCGATTGTGTCGCACCCTTCATGGGTGGCTGTGTAATTGTCTATGAAGCCTGCTAGCCAGCTGGCTAGAGCGAATTTCTCAGCTGAACTGCTTCCCTGTTTAGAGGCACCAAGAACGTCTTCAATGATCATGTTGATTCTGTTGCAGTGTTCTAAGATGATTTCGATCATTCGCTCATCTTCGCTGGATACAGTCTCTGATTCTTTAAGGAGCTGCCCTGCGTGACTGATTGCGCCTAAGGGATTTCTGACCTCGTGGGCGATGCTGGCGGAAAGCCGCCCTAAAGAAGCTAATTTCATCTGCCTAACTCGCTGTACTATTTGACGATTGTCCTCCATAAATACCAATACATCGGATTCCAGTTCTGGCCTTAGAAAAGCAAAATTGAGCTGAACCTGTTTATTACTATTGGGTATCCGAATAGGCTGAGGTTGCCTCTTCGGGTTGCTTTTCCAAAGATCAAGCTGAGCTTCAATAGCATCAGGAAGTTTTGTTAATTCATCTGATGGTGTCTGCTGATTGCCCAAGATTGGCGCCAGCGTAGTCTTTGCCGCGCTGTTCATGCTAACGATTCCGTGAGCGGGATTGACCACTACAACGCCTGTTCGCATGCGTTGAATAATCTCATTGTTGAGTTTTTCTAAATCAATAATATTCTGCGCCTGAGCGTCCGCTAACAAGGCTGTTTTGTAGATACGATTCGTCACGGTCTGTATGTACAATGACGTCGCAAACAGCATGGCGCCTAACATACCTGTTTGGATGAACTGATTTGGCGCATTTTCAACGGAGAGGGCGAGATAAACCTCACTGTAGATTAAGGAAAGTGTAGCGACCGCAGCTAAGAAGGTACTTATTCGACCTCTGATCAGAATGCTGCCAGAGGCGATTGTCACAATAAGCAGTAGCCCGAGACCGCTGTCGATACCACCACAGCTGTATACAATGACGGTTGTGGCAATGATGTCGATAATGAGTGTGCCGGTTAAAAAATGCAGAACGCTCATGAATCTGTTGGCGGTAGTCATGATGATTACGCCAAAACCCAAATACGCGATACTCGATTGCTGAAACAAAGTAGGGTCCACATCACCTAGCAAGGTTGCTGCGGGATCACTGAGATAAGTGATAAGCAGCACCAACGGCAGCAGAATTCTGTAAATATTGTAAACAGTGGAGACGTTGTTGATTTGTCCGGGCTGTAAGGGCGTGGATTCTGACATAGTTGCGCTATTCGGTGACGGGAGAATCCCGATGGTTAAAATTATCGTACAATAGACCGAGTGTGATCGGATGAAGGATACCAATAAAGGGAACTAAATGGTGGGTCAAATAAAAGCAGTTTTAGCACAGCAAAATTTCGTTGTGGGGGATATCGAAGGAAACACGCAAAAAGTCATCGATACCTCGCGTCTGGCTATCGAGCAGCATCAAGCAGACCTGGTTGTTTTCCCAGAACTTACTCTTACCGGTTACCCCCCAGAGGACTTGCTGTTACGGCCAAGTTTAAGTATTCGAGTTGAAAAAGCGCTCAATCAGTTGATGGCAGCAAAACTCCCAATCGTTGCGATTATTGGCTATCCAGAGAAACAGGCAGACAAGTTGTTTAATAGTCTGGCGGTTATAGATCATGGCCAGTTGGTGGCAACTTACCGCAAGCAATGTCTGCCTAACTATCAAGTATTTGATGAACTTCGGTACTTCGATAGGGGCGGCTCGCCGACAGTGGTGAATATTTTAGGAATCGCTGTAGGTTTTACCATTTGCGAGGATATGTGGGATTCCAAGCCGGTGGCACAAGCAAAAGAAGCGGGTGCCCAGCTGATGATCAATATCAATGCCTCGCCTTTTCATACGGGCAAGCAAGAGCAGCGTGAAGCGCTGTTATCCCGCCGCAGTCAGGAAGGTGAGTTCCCAATTGTGTATGCAAATTTGGTGGGCGGTCAGGATGAATTGGTCTTTGATGGGCGCTCCATGGCGTTTGATAGCAAAGGGGAGCTACGGTTTTTAGCACCAGCGTTTGTGGAGGGAATATTCCCGCTGCTAATTACTGTTGAGCAAGAAGATAGAAGTGCAGGTTCTCAGCGCGTTGAACTCCCTAAGCAGGCGGTCGCGGCACCGCTGAAGATGGAAGCGGAAGTCTATCAGTCTCTTGTGTTGGGTGTTCGAGACTATGTGAACAAAAACGGATTTAAAGGTGTAGTGCTAGGGTTGTCTGGAGGGATTGATTCAGCGCTTACGCTTGCAATAGCAGTAGATGCGCTAGGAGCAGAGCGAGTTAAAGCGGTAATGATGCCTTTTCATTATACGTCTGACCTTTCTCTTTCCGCAGCCTCTGTGCAGGCCAAAAAACAAAAAGTTGAGTACAGTGAAATTTCCATCGCACCGGTTTACAAAGAGTTTATGGCAGCATTGGACGGTGAATTCCAAGCCTTAGAAGTTGATGTTAGCGAGCAAAACCTGCAAGCAAGATGCCGAGGGGTTTTGCTTATGGCAATTTCCAATAAGAAAGGGCTGCTAGTCCTGACCACGGGTAATAAAAGCGAAATAGCGGTGGGGTACTCTACGCTTTATGGTGATATGGCTGGCGGTTTTGATGTATTGAAAGACGTATCAAAAACATTAGTTTATCGTTTAGCCCGTTTTAGGAATGAGGAGTTTGGTGATAAACCCGATGAAATTATTCCTCAGATTGTCATCGATAGGCCGCCCTCAGCTGAGCTGGCACCTGGCCAAGAAGATCAAGATAGCTTGCCCCCCTATGATGAGTTGGACCAGATCCTTGAATTTTATATAGAGCAAGACATGAGTGCTCAGGCAATCATTAAAAAAGGCTTTGACGAAGCGACCGTGCGCAGGGTGCTTCGCTTGGTAGACATCAACGAATACAAGCGACGTCAAAGTCCTGTTGGTGTGCGCCTAACCCAAAGAGGGTTCGGTCGAGATCGACGTTATCCCATCACTAACGCCTGGCAAATTGGCGAATAAATTCTATCGCGGTGGCCTCGGACGAGGCGGCTGCCCAGTGGGTCTGGGTGGCTGAGACGAACGAGAGTTTGGGCTGGGTGGAGCTCCAATGCGCCTGTCGTTGGGTTCGGGTCTTGCTTGGCTAGATTGGTCGCGGCGGTTAGAGTCTGAACGATTTTCGAAACGTTCTCTAATCTCCTGCCTTTGCTGGGGAGGCAGATTTCTGAATCTTTCTTGCACCGAGCGCAGTCGCTGCTGCTGCGAGCGGCTTAAACTGTTGAACCTTTGAAAGCGCTGATTAATGAGTTGTTTTTGCTCACGCGGCAGACTCTGGAATCTCTGTTTTTGTGCTTCTGCCCGGCTTTTTTCCTGAGGTCTCATTTGTTCCCAGCGCTGTGCACCGCGTCTCAGTACCGCTTGCCGCTGTGGAGTGAGGTTGTCCCAGTTTGGCTCCAGCTGCTGCAAAACCTGTCGCTCTTCCAGAGAAAGTTCCTCCCAAGGCGTTTTCTCTTGAGCATACACCGCTGTGCTAATAAAAAGCAGCAGGGTGAGTAATGATCGATTAAGCAGTTTAAATTTCATAGTTGTTTAGTGTTAATTAATCTGGCCTTCAGTGTCTGAATTTCTCTCTAGTTCCCGCTGTTGCTGTTCGATTGCATCTTCTAACAATTCGCCAAATTCGTCTGAAAGTAGGCTGTCTGGATCCAGCCATTCCCCTTCGTCTGTCGCAAATTGACCTAAAAACTCAAGTAATTCTAGGTCCGGCATCTCTATATCGGTGCTCGCGTCCTCTGCCGCCTGCAGAGGCGTTGCGGAGCAAGCGACGCAAAAGCCGAGTAAAGCGCGATGTAAAGTGTATTTTTTTGGCATTTCAACAGCGTGTGTTGGTTTAGTTTAGATCCTCATTCTCAGCCAGCCAAAGATAGAAATCCAGATTTTCGTACAACTCTAATTCATCTGCTGATGCAATTAGTCCTAATTCGGGATCTAGCGGGGTGGATCTTGGTGGTGCAGATTCACCGAAAAAAAGCGCGCCTACAGTCAATGTCAGACAAGCGGTAGCCATCATACCTGCGCTAAAATTCAGGCGTGGGATTGAAAATTTTAGTTTCTTTAGAATTTCTTGGGTAAACGATTGCCTATTTTTGGGATGTTGAGCTACTGCGGCACGTCGAATTTGATTAAGCCTGCGCTCTACATCGGCAGGAAGGGTCTCGCTCTGCTGGAGTTCACGTTGAGTTGCTTGCACGAATTCGTCTTCAGACTGTCTGTCCGCTGTTTTTGCCAGAGCCGCGAATCTGGCCTGATTGAGATTCGCCAGCAAGTCGGGTGATAAATCCGCAGCTGACTGATCAAGCCGGTTTTTAATAGCGGTAACGAAGATCTGTTCTTCTTCTGAGTTCATTGCCAATACTCTCCTAGGCTCTCTCGAAGGCTGTGAACGGCTCTCGAGTAGTGAGTTTTGACGCTACCTTCCGCGCAATCCATGGCAACGGCCGTTTGGCGTACATTAAGTCCTTCCCAGGCTCTGAGCAGAAACGCTTGCTGCTGTCGCGGCGGCAGCTCACTCAACGCACTCTCCAATTTTTCCATGCTCTGATTGGTTTGTGATACCGATTCTGGGTTCGTGTCCCGAGGATCTGGGGCGGATTGAATGGGATCTTCCTGTTCCTGATCTGAACCTCCTAGCCAGCCACGGTACCGGTTCCTAACACCGGTTCGTCTATATAAATCGTGAATACGGCTATTCAGTATTCGATAAAACAGAGGTGCCCATTCTTGCTCAGGCTTATCGCTGTATTTTTCCACTAGCTTGAACATGGAGTCTTGGACTATATCCAGTGCATCCTCCGAGTTGCCGGTGGCAATTTGGGCGATTCTAAATGCCCTTGCTTGAGTTTCCGCCAGAAATCGATCTAAGGCCGCTGTGTTATCCAGAGCGTGATCCCTCGAATTGAGTGGAATAGGAAAATAGGCTAGGTTCTGTTCGATCATTTTCCCTCTTCACTGTATCGGCTAGGCAAGGCATTGAATTACCTGTGATAGTAGCTGAAACGCAAAGGGTGAACTTTGGTTGACACCCAAAGGGAAAAATAATGTAAACCCAATGCAGGCGAGAAACTTCCGCCTCTAGTTAAAGACCCCTAGAGTGATGATATCGAACCAAGATCTCTTTTGCTCTGCAGGGGATATTTGAGAATTAATAATTTCTGCACTGCCGGAATTTCTAGGTCGCTGTGTGGGTGCTAAAGGTGGGTCTACACGATTGTTCCCAAGAATGCCGAACGACACTGTGTAAAGAAGGGAGGGGTTGGTGATTTCCGTACGGATAATAAAATCTCCATCGTCGTCGATAGAGGCATGTTCAGGATAGTTTTCCTTAAGCAGTGCCAGCGAGGTATCGGCAAGCTCGTTTAATCCCAGCCGGAGATAACATTCCACCATAACCGCTACCCCATCCGCTACAGAGGGGGTGCCTTGGAAGTTTTCTACTACATACTGACCTCTTCTGAGCGCCGCTATGTAGGCTTTTCTCTCCATATAATAGTCAGCGACGTGTATTTCGTAAGCCGCTAAATTGTTGCGTAGGTAAACCATTCTTGCTCTGGCATCGGCTGCGTAGGCGCTGTCCGGATAAAGTGCAAGCAGCTGCGAGAAATCTGCAAAAGACTCCCTTGCTCGGCCTGGATCGCGTTTGGTTTGGTCGACCGGTAGGAATCTGTTGATAAAGCCACTGCCTTCGCTAAAAGAAGACAAGCCTTTCATGTAAAAGGCGTAATCGATATTGTCGTTTTCTGGGTGAAGCCTGATAAATCTATCTGCTGCGGCTCTTGCTGCTTCCAAATCATTGTTTCGGTAGTAAGCATAAACCACTTCGATTTGAGCCTGCGCGGCAAAACGTCCAAAAGGAAATCGAGATTCTAGGGCTTGATAGGTTTCAATTGCGCCACGGAAATTTTGGCTGTTGAGACGGTCAAGGGCCAGTTGATAGAACTGCTCCTCGCTAGAAAGGTTGGCAAATTGATCTTCATCCTCGTCGCCGCCAAATAGACCGCAACCGGTCAGAAACAAGGCTAATAGGGCGATGCTTAGCCATTTGGTTAACTGAGTGCTCACAAATTTCCTTCCGTTTTCTCTCATTATTGAGGCAGGCCGTATTTAACCACAGCCTTACGCGCAAACCCATACTAACTGGGGAGTTTGCGTACAATTACTGCGCTTAAAGGCTCTAATCAAGTATCATGGGAATATGACAACAAAAATTGAATTAAGTGCCAACGTCCCAGAATCCCTCGCTGGAAACCGGTTTGATCAAATAGCGGCTCAATTGTTCCCCGACTACTCCCGTTCTCGGCTGCAAAGCTGGATCAAAGAGGGGCTCCTCCGAGTTAATGATCTAAAAATGCGCCCCAGAGACCTGCTGGTTGAAGGGGATGCGCTGGCGATTACGACGGAATTGGAAGCTCAGGAAGAGTGGCAAGCAGAAGAGCTGGCGCTGGATGTAGTGTTCGAAGATGAGCATATGCTGGTGGTGAATAAGGCGGCTGGGGTCGTCGTTCACCCTGCGGCGGGCAATCGAGCGGGAACATTGCTCAATGGACTATTGCACCGTTACCCACAGCTGGAAGAAGTGCCACGGGCAGGTATCGTGCACCGCTTAGATAAAGACACCACGGGTTTGTTGATGGTAGCCAAAAATCTGGTAAGTCATACAAAATTAGTGAATTTGCTGCAAAAGCGAGAAATCTCAAGAGAATACAAGGCAGTAGTGAGAGGGACGTTAACTGGCGGTGGGACTATCGACAAACCTCTCGGTCGGCATCCGGTTAACCGGAAAAAAAGAGCGATTGCCATCGACGGCCAAGACGCCGTGACCCACTACAAAATTGCGGAACGTTTTAGAACCCACACCTTGGTGGACGTTAAACTGGAAACCGGACGAACCCATCAAATCAGAGTCCACATGGCATCTATTAACTGTGCGTTGCTGGGGGACCCGATGTACGGAGGGCGCCTCCAAATTCCAGGTGCCAGTCATGAAAATTTGATTTCTACCTTGAGAAATTTCCGTCGCCAGGCACTTCATGCGCAGAGGCTAGGCTTGATCCATCCAATCACTGGCGCGGAAATGTCGTGGAGCGCGCCATTGCCCGCTGATATGGAGGCGCTACTCGAGGCGCTCCGGTTGGACACTCGCGGCGAGTCATGAGTGCCAGTCTGAAAGATGTGGTTGTCGCCGCCAATTGGGAGGCTTCAGAACGGGTCGTTGCCTTCACCACTACCCGGCAGGGTGGTGTCAGTCAACTAGGCTATGACAGTTTTAATCAGGCTACGCACGTGGGTGATGAGGCTAAGGCAGTCTCGGAGAATCGTAGACGTCTGCAGCAACTAGTCGGCGGCACACCAGATTTTCAGTGGCTGGATCAAGTGCACGGTGTGGATGTCCACAGAGCACGCAATGTCATCGAGCCGCCTCGCGCTGATGCCTTGGTGACAGATCAAGTGAATCTCGCCTGCTGTGTTTTAACCGCAGATTGCTTGCCCGTTTTTTTTGCTTCAAAAGAAGGCGATGAGGTCGCTATTGCCCACGCTGGATGGCGGGGTTTAGCGGCAGGTATAATCGAATCAACGATCGCTAAGATGAGAACACCGGCAAAAAATCTAATAGCTTATCTAGGGCCAGCAATAGGGCCCTGTCATTTCGAGGTGGGCAGTGATGTGGTTGACGCCTTTGGGTATAAGCCTGCAACAAGCGTTTTTTCGCGTTGCTTCAGTCCAGTTTTCGGCACTGGCAACACGGCCAAATACCTAGCCAATTTGCCAGAGTTGGCAGCTTTAAAACTTGAGCAACTTGATGTTAGCGTGACTCGATCTCAGCTGTGTACAGTCTGTGAGGAGGGTTCCTTGTATAGCTTTCGCCGAACTCCGGTAACCGGAAGAATGGCCAATGTGATTTACATTCGCTCATAGTTGGTTGTTTCTCGATTTTCATTTCAAGTTTCTGTCAGTCTCCCATTCTGCTCACTTCAATGCTGACCTATCGGTCTCTTTTGATTTCTATCAAAGTCTACGTAGAGTTTTCTGCGATAAACTTAAGTTAGCGAAATCAATCATTGAATTATTGCCATGCCGACCTTATTTAGAAGGGCATGACTTGGCCGGTTAGTAACAAGAAACTGGCAAAAAATTCGGAGGTGTTGGTGTTATGCAAATCGAAAAACTAACTAGCAAATTACAAGCAGCATTTGCTGAAGCTCAATCTTTAGCTGTAGGAAAAGACAGCAACGTGATTGAGCCAGCACACCTTGTGTTGTCTTTGCTGGATCAAAAAGGCGGCTCGGTTCGACCCTTGCTGTCACAAACCGGTTTTAATGTGACAGACCTGCGCAGTAAGCTGGAAAAAGTGGTAGAGGACTTACCTAAAATTGGCACCTCAGATGGAAGCATCAGTGTTTCTCAAGACCTCAACAAACTGCTGAATCAAGCGGACCGTCTTGCCCAAAAGAAAGGCGATAGTTTTATTTCCAGCGAAACCGTTGTGTTGGTGGCTATGGATGAAAATACCGCTCTGGGTAAACTTCTCAACTCTTATGGTGTGTCGAAACAGGCGTTGGAAAATGCTATTTCAAACCTACGTGGTGGGGACAGCGTCAACGATCCAAGTGCAGAGGATTCATGGCAGGCTCTCAGTAAATACTGTGTTGATCTCACTGAGCGGGCGGAAAATAGTCAGCTTGATCCGGTGATTGGCAGAGATTCAGAAATCAGGCGCACAATTCAAGTGCTGCAACGGCGGACGAAAAACAACCCTGTGCTTATAGGTGAGCCAGGAGTAGGAAAGACTGCCATTATAGAAGGATTGGCTCAGCGCATCGTCAATGGCGAAGTGCCAGAAGGACTAAAAGACAAAAAGGTGCTTTCATTGGATATGGGCTCGCTTATAGCGGGCGCTAAATTCAGAGGAGAATTTGAAGAGCGCCTAAAATCAGTATTGAACGAACTGTCTAAACAGGAAGGTTCTATAATTCTGTTTATTGATGAGCTTCATACGATGGTGGGCGCTGGTAAAGCTGAAGGAGCGATGGACGCGGGTAATATGTTGAAGCCTGCGCTTGCTCGTGGTGAATTACACTGTGTGGGAGCCACGACTCTAGATGAATACCGTCAGCATATTGAAAAAGATGCGGCATTGGAACGAAGATTTCAGAAAGTGTTGGTGGATGAACCTTCAGAGGAAGACACAATTGCAATTCTCAGAGGGCTGAAGGAGCGATATGAAGTTCACCATGGGGTCGATATTTCAGACTCTGCGATTATAGCGGCGGCGAAGCTTTCTCAGCGTTATATTACGGATCGACAATTGCCTGATAAGGCGATTGATTTGATTGATGAGGCGGCCAGTCTTATCCGTATGGAAATAGATTCGAAGCCTGAAGAAATGGATATTCTTGAGCGTCGTTTAATTCAGTTGAAAATTGAAAGAGAGGCGCTGAAAAAGGAGGATGACGCGGCGTCGATTAAAAGGAAGGGCAAGCTAGAGGAGGATATCCTTGAGCTTGAGAAAGAATACTCCGATTTGGAAGAAATTTGGAAAGCAGAAAAAGTCTCGCTGCAAGGGGTTCAAACTGTTCGCAGTAGCCTAGAAAAAGCCCGTAACGATATGGAGTTAGCAAGCCGTTCAGGTGATCTTGCTCGTATGTCTGAGATTCAATACGGCATCATACCTGAGCTTGAATCAAAGCTAGAACGAGCGACTGAAGCAGAGGCGGCTGAAAAGCAGCTGCTAAGAAACCGAGTTACTGAGGAAGAAATCGCTGATGTGGTGTCCCGCTCAACCGGCATCCCTGTCAGTAAAATGCTAGAGGGCGATAAGCTTAAATTGCTCGCTATGGAGGATGCGCTTCACCAAAGAGTCATTGGTCAAAATGAAGCGGTAAGTGCAGTATCTAATGCGGTGCGAAGGTCGCGATCTGGACTGTCGGATCCTAATCGACCCAATGGCTCTTTTCTGTTTTTGGGCCCCACCGGCGTGGGTAAAACTGAGTTGTGTAAAGCCCTGGCGGAATTCTTATTTGATACTGATGAGGCCATGGTGCGAATTGATATGTCAGAGTTCATGGAACAACACTCCGTCGCACGCTTGATCGGCGCGCCTCCGGGCTATGTGGGCTATGAAGAAGGGGGTTATTTAACTGAGGCAGTTAGGCGTCGACCTTATTCGGTCCTCCTCTTGGATGAGGTTGAAAAAGCGCACCCTGACGTGTTCAATATTTTGCTACAAGTGATGGACGACGGACGTTTAACCGATGGTCATGGCAGAACGGTAGATTTTAGAAATACCGTTATTGTGATGACTTCAAATTTAGGTTCTGATCGAATTCAAGACATGATGAGTGAGCAAAACATCGCATCAACAAGCTATGAAGACGTGAAAAAGGCAGTGTTGGCATCTGTTGTAAAACACTTCTCTCCTGAGTTTGTTAACCGAATCGATGAGTCGGTGGTTTTCCATCCGCTGCAGAAAGAGCAAATACGAGGGATCGCCGAAATCCAGATTGATATTCTCAACAAGCGTTTGCAAAGTAATGATTTGGCATTGGAGGTCACTTCAGCGGTATTGGATAAGATTGCAGAAATTGGCTATGACCCAGTGTATGGTGCTCGCCCTTAAAAGAGAGCAGTGCAAAATTGGATCGAGAAC
>JBGCEK010000050.1:0-4137 GCA_045106275.1 Pseudohongiellaceae bacterium
TGATCTCTCGAACTGACGCCTGCTGTTTATCCCACAGCACTTCCATGATTTGCTGCTCTACAGCGGTCAGGCCTTCAGATTTTGTTCGCGCCATTAAAAGTAATCCTAGAATCTGTGGTCAGTTTGCATTGTTTCAGATTCTAGCGCTAGCTTTCGCTGCAAAAACAGTTTGGCAATATCGAATGAAAATGAACCGAAATCCCAGAACACTTCCGTGCGTCCATTGATGTTTAGCGCCACTGCCATCTCTATTTCCGGCAGCAGCATAAGCCAGCTTTGTCCGCCGCGACTTACGCCGCCATGGTTCACGTGTCTCAGTGGCTGACCCTTAATAAATTCCTCTTCCCTGAGCCGCCACCCCAAGGCATAGTTTTGCTCGTTAACCTCTCCTGAGCTCAACACTTGTGGAGTCCAAAACTCTTCTTTTATCTCATGATTGATAGCATTGGGATTGGACAGGTGGAAGTAGCTGCGGCCGAGTTTGACGAGATCCGTTGACGTTGCGGCAAAGCCGCCTCCGGCAAGCCGATGACTTAGGTCCACCTGTCGCCATGGTCTTAAACGAAGAGCTTCACCGGACTTCCAATTACTGTGATAAGGAGTTGCCATATTAGGCAACTCTGCCGAATCCGCGGGCGATACCACAACACCGGTCATACGGTTGGGCTCAAAGACTAAATCAGTCATTAGCTGGAGGTAGGGTTGTCCCGCCGCCTTGCTCATGGCTGCACTATTGAGCACTGTGCCATAAGATGAATATTCGAAATCTGTTCCAGGCTCAAACAAAAGCTCGGACTCATCGAAAAGTCCTAGGGCATCATGAACTGAGTCATAGTGGTCTTGCAAAGTCACGGAATATAGCAAACCACTGAGCTCTGTATTGCTGCCATAATGAGGCATTCCTGCCATATGAGAGGCCAGCTGGCGCGGAGTGATTTCTGCCCACTCTTCATTGGGAAGGACATCCCATAATTGAGCTAGGGGAGTATCCAAAGACATCACGCCCGATTCAACAAGACGTGCCAAACCCGTGGCGGTAAGCGCCTTGGCAGTGCTGCCGACTCGAAACCGCGTAGCGGGTGTTGCGGGCACATTTTCTTCGATATTAGCCCACCCGCTTGCCCCTGCCCAAACCACCTCGCTGCCAACTAAGACCGCAGCCGAAATTCCCGCAGCGCCGATTGCCTGGCGATGGATGTCCATACTGGACAAGAGCTCGTTGCCGACCGCTTGATAAGGGGATTCTATTGTTGACCGGGTTAACGGAGCATCTTGAGGCAATTTAACCCAAGGTGTTGCCGGCAATGTTGCCCCGTCGGAAAAAGCGACGAAGTGATAATAAGGCACCGCTTTCCAGGCCAACAATGAAACCAACACTAGCGAAACAAGTAGAACCTTTTTACGTTTACTTGGCATACTCATACCCCAAATACTAATTAATTAGTATTAAGGTAAATCAACTCTCACCCGCTTTCAACTAATTAATTAGTTTTTTAGCGGCGAACCAAAGAAACTTAATGATTAGAAGATAGGTAAATGTTTCATATCGAGGACTTAAACGTGGATAAACGCCTTAGAAGAATTACTACTGTTCATGGTCAGCCCGATTGCACATGAGGACCAACAATAAGCATTCTTCAGGAGCTTCAGCCATCAAAACGCTGCAGTGCTAGCTGAAAACAGGCGCCTTGGGTAGTCGCCTCACCGTCTTTGGTATTGCCACCGTTGGGCAAGTACTCAATAGAACCGCCCCATTTCTTGGCGCACATGTGGCAGTAGTACAAACCGAAGCCGGCTTTGCCGCCGTATTTTTTGCCACCCACGAAGCGCTGAAATAAACCGGCCACTAACTCCTCTGCCACTCCGTAGCCTTGATCGGTAATCCTAATAAGAATCTGATCGACGCTCGCTTCAATAGCTACGATTACTTTGGAATTCACCGGGCTGTATCTCAGTGCATTTTCCAACAGATTGCTGAGCAACCGAGTCAGCTGCATGCTTTCTGCCACTACCTTCACGTCTTTGTCTGGCAAGCTGTTATGCAGTTCGACAGCCACGGTTTGCTGGGAAAAAACTGGCCGAAAATTATCGACCACTGATTCCACAATAGAAGTGACATGAGGTGCCGTTTCTTTATTCAACAGCTTTGGATCAAAACGGTGATCTTGCTCATCGAAGACATTGAGAATGCTGTTAATGAGATCGTGAGTAGATTTGATTTGAGCAATAGCCATCCTAAACAGCCTGGCCCGCTCCTCCTCTGGCAGCGTGGTGTGAGAAAGCACCTCGATGATTCCAGAGATGCTAGTAAGCGGGCTCGATAGATCGTGAATCACCGCAAACATCAGCACTTCTTTTTGATCTTTCTCCCGTTGCAGCCGTTCGTAGTCCAGACTGTATTCTCGCGCTTTTTGAAAAATTCGGTGGTGATAAAGCTGGTCGCGAGGTACGCGGCGCATTTGAATAACTAGGCGTTCGTTGTATTGCAACGCGGTGGCCGAGAGGTTTTGCTCGATGCCGTCCAGATCCCGTTCAGACCAAGGCCCTGACCCCAAACTTGTGGACTCGTCAGTCTGAAAACGTTCCCTACTTTCCTCAATGAAACCCTCGAGAAAATCAAAAGCGTTTTTTAATACCAGGGTGTTTTGATGAGCCAGAGTAGGACAGAAGCGCAGAAGCCAATGAGAATTGTCACCAACAAGTTGAAAGGTATCTTTCTCTGTCTCGATGAAGGTAATCAGCTCAAGTTGGTTATTGATGCCGCTGAGCACTTCGCTATCAGTCATTCGCAATCTCTGGCTTGCGAGCGTTAAGCATTTGCCGCGCTAACTGCTCGAATGCGCTTTCAACATTGTCGCCGCTTTTGGCACTGGTTCTGAAAAATTCATAGGGACGATAGGAGATGCCAGCCAATGTCTCTCCGGAGACCACCCAGTCTTGCTCCAAGTCGGCTTTGTTCGCCAACACCATAAAAGGAACATCCGGGCACAGCAGTTCGATTCGCTCTTGAATGCGAGTGGCTGTTTCCACCGAGGCCGGCCGAGTGCCATCAACCACCAAAAAGTAACCCGCCATGCCTCGAAGATAGCTGTGGTTAACCGTGTAGAACTCATCTTCGCCGGCGATATCCCACAGCATGCAGGTGACGTCTTTGTCATCAACAGTCAACTCTTTCTTGTCGATTTTGACGCCGATAGTGGTGTGGTAGTCATCGGAATAAAGGCTTCGCACATAGCGCTCTACCAAGCTGGTTTTACCAACTGCATAGGCACCGATCATGCAAACTTTGAGCTTTATCATCGAATTAGCGATCTCTTATTGAGCGATAGAAGGCAGGATTGACGTGCCCTATTTCTAATTTTTCCTTGGCGCTTTGGCAGATCTGACAGCCTGTAAAACCGGTGTTGTGCCAGCAATCCACGCACCGTTATTGTAACAGCAGCTTGGCAATGCACCGACCTAAAGTGCTGGGTTAGTGACAACACCATGACAGCATCATATTCCTGCCAATTCAGTAGCGCAAATATCTATTAATGGCCAATAGAGTAGCTGACTTTGATGCTCCAAGAGTCTGCATCCAGCAGCTACAGCGCTTATACGCCGCCTGCTGCAGGTAGTTGTCTTCCTCACCGTTAGTCTCTTCAAGCCTGCGAAAACTCAACAGCGAAAAATATGCTATGATTACCAACTCTTTGGGGGTGTTTCGGATTCGACGCCGGGATCGAAACCTAAGGTGCATGTCGAGAGGGTAGTAACTCTCGTAAAACAATTACTGCAACTTCTATAGTTGCCAACGACGAAAGCTACGCCCTAGCAGCCTAAACCGCTTGCTAGCGATTGCCACTAGGATGTCCGTAAACTGGTGTTCGCAATCGTCATCTAGAACGGAATCGCCAGTGGAGCGCGCTTGACGCGAAGCGGCTAAAAAGTATCAAGCTCGCCCAAATCACCCTGCCCGTCGGGCGGACGAGGGTTAACTTAATAGACGACGCTATGCATGTAGAGCCGAAGGCAGAGGACTGACGGACGGGGGTTCAAATCCCCCCGCCTCCACCGAACATTAAAAAGGCCGCTATCGAGAGATAGTGGCCTTTTTATGTTCAGCGAAGCTGCGGAACAGAATGCCAATTGTCGGGG
>JBGCEK010000051.1:0-11401 GCA_045106275.1 Pseudohongiellaceae bacterium
CGGTCTAGGCCTATATGTCAGTTACGGCTTAGCAACTAAACACAACGGGACAATTGAAGCAAAAAACAATAGTGATAAAGGCGCCACCTTCACAGTGACCTTACCCATTGATATGCATGATGATGATTAATCCCTCTTTTACTTTTACCTACGTAACGCATACTACTTAAAGCCCCGAGAGTTCACGGGCAGCCAGCCTTATCTAAACAACCATTCAGTAAAGTAACTGCAAAACCCTAGCTTTCATCTTGAAGGTTAACTGTAACGTGATACATCGACGTTACAGAACTGTTACGTTTCTGATACATACTCACGCCGTTGAAAAACCAATAAAATTCCTCAAGCTATTGATTTTAAAATAATAATAAAAGTTGGCACAGCTCCTGCTATAAGGCTATCGAACTCGAAATAAGAGCTCAACAATCTTATTCAACTATAACGCTACACCTTAAAGGATAGAAAATGAAAACACGTAATCTCATCAGCGCAATTGCACTCGCAGGCTCTGTAATCGCCACTCCCGCATTCGCAGCACTTGACCAAGATACTGCCACTGTTCGTATGAATGTTGGTCTATTTGCATCACTGACAGGTCTAGAAGACTTCGTTTTAACGACACAGGACACCGACGGATCTGCTGGCGCTGTCTACAGCGGTGCTGACACATTCAACTTAGAATCAAATGGTCAGGTGCGAGTATCCATGGCCGGAGCGGATTTGGCTTCGTCTAACGGCAGCAAGGTTGCTACGGAATTTAATCTTGACGAGAAAGGGCTTACTTTTGACACCGAGTCAGACAAAGTGCACAACAGTCAGCACTCCGTAGCGGCTTCGGCAACACTCGGCGCAATCTCGGCACAGCAAGCTGGCGCTTATTCGAGCGTCATCACTTTAACAGTTTCCGCAATTTAATTACCTAACACTCAACCAATTTATAAAGGAATAATGTAATGAAAACTCGCATTTTAATCTCTGCTTTAGCAATCGTAGGTTCCATTGGCGCTGCACCTGCATTCGCCGCGCTTGATACAGATACCGCCACAGTTCGAATGAATGTTGGTCTTTTCGCATCTTTAACTGGCCTTGAAGATTTTGTTTTGACCACAACAGATACCGATGGAGCTGCTGGCGCAACTTACAGCGGAGCAGACAAATTCAATCTGGAATCAAATGGTCAAGTAAGGGTCTCCATGACTGGGGCTGACTTAGCTTCTCGCAACGGTAGCAAAGTAGCCACTACTTACAACTTAGACGATTCTGGTCTCACTTTCGATACAGAATCTAACAAGGTTCACAACAGCCAGCACTCCGTTGCAGCTTCTGCGACTTTGGGCTCTATCTCTGCACAACAAGCAGGGGCTTACTCAAGCGTTATTACATTAACTGTATCAGCTATCTAAACGAGTGCCCGTGAGCTAGTGGGGGTGAAGATTTACCTCACTAGCTCACATTTTAAGGCTTTATCGGCAAGTTAAGAAATAGCGTTTACCACTGTAACTAGAAATTAGCTGTTGAAGATAGCAGTTAGATACACTCTGCCACACCCATTCTTATGGGTTAAAACAGAATCATAGAGGGCACAAAAATGATTCATTTTATTAGAAAGAAAATACACAATTCGGCCATTTTACTCACTACGCTCTTTGCATCTTCTTTGAGCTTTGCAGGGGATTTTGCTGTTTCTCCTATGATGATAGATTTACAAGGCGTTGGCCGCTCCTCACACCAGTTCGCTTTCAATATTTTTGGAAAAAGCGATAGCGACATAAAGTTAGAACTTTTTGATATGGGTCAGCTCGAAACCGGCTACATGGGGTTTAACGCTTCAGATTTAAGCAATGCCGAAAACATGGCTAATTGGGTTGAACTAAGCGACACCCAATTTCAAGTTCGAGACGGTGAAACAACCACTATCACCGGGCAAATCAACGTCCCTTCAAAGGCAGCAGGCACATACTTAGTAGGCGTGATGGTAGAAGAGGATATACCCGAAGAAGAACAAACGGGAATTTCCGTCAAAATTCGATATGCAGTTATTCTAAACATGCGCGTGGAAGGTTCCAGAAACCGGCGAATAAAAACGGAATTTGATGAGCTAGTTGTAGTGGAGAATGACGGCGAGCTTTACGTTCAAGGCAGCTTTACAAACAAATCAACCATAGACGACTGGCTTGTTTCGCAGGTCCAATTCCGCGATAGCGATAACAGACTTTTTGAACGGGTAGAAATGAGAACAGAATCAGCGTGGCAACGAGGCGACAAAGCCTCTCGAGTATTTCCTGGTGCCACTGTGAGACTCTATGGAAAAATTTCCAAAAGCGATAAAGCAGGCGACTATAACGTACTTGTACGTAACAGATTTGCAGATAAGTCTCAGCCCGTATATCGAGATACTCTTCGCTTGGAACCTTTATCAAAACAAGAATCGTTGACTCCGAGCAATATTTCAGAGGTAGTAGCGGCAGAAGCAGTTGCAGTTCTTCCTCAGGTTATTCCAGTAGAGATAAAGAAAAATGGAACTTCTTTCTCTAGCTTCTATGTAGCGAACAACAGCAGCTCAAAAGTCACTATCGCACTGCCAACTGCGATTAGTGATCCTGAAGGTAAAGGAATTAAGGACTTCCAGTTCTACCCAGCAGACCTTGCTCTTGCCCCAAACCAGAAATCTAGAGTTGTGCTCAAACAAACTCATATCAATGAAGCAGACTATAGAGATGTTGAGTTCCTTGCTTCGTTCACATCCGCTGATGGCACCACTTTGGAAGAACAGTTTCTCGTCAAAACAGTTGGGGCAGAATAGATCATGAGCATTCACAAATTTTTATGCCCTTGCCTAGCGTTGGTACTATCACTAACAGGCTGTGTAAATACCGGAGAGTCCGAGAAATCCGTTACATCACATAAGCCAAAAGCTGAGCTATGGCAGGAAATGCCAGATCCTATTACACAGCGGTATCCCATTCTTGACCAAAGCCAAGCATCCGACGAATTGCCCGTCGCGGATGTGAAAAAAGATATTGAGGAGTATTACAACTGCACGAACATCGACGAATCCAGTTTGATAGCAGAGCTACCGCTGATTGATGTTTCCTTTATCGAAGCAGACATACTAGATGCCCTTTTGGAACTGAGTCTTCTTACTGGCGTCTCCATCATCACAGATGACAGCATTGAAGGAATGGTTTCAATTAACTTTTCGGGGCAGAGTCTCGAAAATGTGATTGCAGCCATAATTGCACCAGGAAATTTCGGATACAAAGTTTACGACACTTTTATTTACGTAGGCAGCCAAAGCCCTGTCTCGCCCTCGTTTCATTTACTGTCATCCACTTGTCTTTACAAACCCGTGTTTCTTCACCCCAAGCAAATTGTAGAACTACTTACTCCTTTCTATCAACAATATGTAAACTATTTCGAAGGGCATGACCATATCTCGATCGTTGCACCGGATTCCATTCAATCCCGAATACAAGAAGATATACTTATATTTGACCAATCTCCCGAACAAATTTTGCTGGAAATGAGCATCGTAGAAGTTAGCTCTGAAGCCTTAGATCTTTTGGGTTTTAAATGGAATCAATACGCTGATGCGAGAGAATTACTAATGCGAGAAGGGCGTGGTGGTGGCAGTGTCTTCTCGTATTACGATCCTACGACCACAGCAAGTCCGATCGCTCAGGCGTTTATCGACTCTGTCAGCGCATTAGGAACAGGAGAGGAGGCTCAAATACGAGCCACCCCGAGCATGGTAACGCTCAATGGTAGAGAAGCAAATTTTAGCTCTAATCAAACAGCTTGGTTGCCTGTGCTAAGTGCTGGGGCCAACAATCAAGTAAATGCCGTAAACTTCGGCGTCGACCTGCGTATTGTTCCCTATATTTCTCAAGATGAACAAATACGTTTAGAGATCATTCAAGCGTCAGTTAGCGATCTAACTGAAACCTTACAAGATCAACCTCGCCTGATTAGTCACGCAATTTCAACATCTGTGCTAATGAAGAACGGAGAAACATTAGTACTAGGAGGATTGCTACAGAAAAAAACCGCCAATCGAAAATCCCAAGTTCCCGGCGCTTCAAAAACCCCTCTGTTAGGGAACCTGTTTAGACACAAAGAAGAGGAATCAATAACTACAGAAGTTCTCATAGTGATACGCCCCAAGATCATGGGAACTTAAAGAATGAGCCTCTCCCCATTTATGACACAAAAATTCATCGTTTGCATAATGGCAGCCTCAGTTTTTCAAGTTGCTACTGCAAATTCACCTGCTCTCGATGAAGATGCCGCTACAGTCTGCCTGGACGTTGGAGTTAGGGCAGTAATACAAGGACTGGATGATATAGACCTTAAGTTAGCCGACAATCAAGAAAGAAGAGATGGCGATGTTGGGGCTAGATATGAAGGCCGAGGTAGCTTTTTTTTGGAATCAAATGCACCGGTCAGAGTATTGGTCTCCGCTGGACCACTTAGTAATGGGCTAAAGTCTTTAACGACCACCTATCAGATCGACACGGATGACGGTATTTTTGAGACAAGTTCATATGGTGGGCATGCCGCTGAGCACGAATTAAAAGTCAAAACCCAGCTCGGCACTATCTCTTCGCAACTCGCTGGAGAATACAGCTCTACTCTTGTGTTGACTGTGATACCTCAACTTACAAATCGTAAAAAATGTCAGAGCGGGATCACAACCTCGCTTCCGACCGAAGAAACTTCCATCAGCACCGAACTTGAGTTAAAGGTAAACAGTCCGAGCTCAAATCAAATAGAGGACTTACAACCAAAAAAATCTCTTCTCCAAGAAGAAGTTTATAACAGCATCCCTCCGCAATTTATAGAGATTATGAATTCACCCGATGCTGTATTGGCTTTCCCTTTACTTTACGAATTTCGACTGTGGGAAAACGGTCACTCACCCTATCTCAGCGACCAAGCCCGATATTGGTGGATGTTTCCCGAACAAGAATCCGTGTTAAAAAAAATTCTAGGCAGATAAGCATTTAGAGTAATTAGACAAAGGATAAAAGCACATTTAGGACGAGTTTTTATGATGAATGAAAAATACATTGCTGACCGTTGGTTAGCGTTTAGAATACTAATCGCTGGGGCTTTAACCTTAGCCACTATGACTGTAGATGCTGCCAGCTACGGAGCCCCTGACTCTTCACCACTTAAGAGTGACGCTACCATATGCATGAATATCGGCGCCCAAGCTAGTCTAACTTCACTCGATGACTTCAGACTTAAAGCGCTTACTACAGACGGACCTGCCGGCTCCATCTATGAAGGGGAAGACACCTTTCAATTAGATTCTAACTCCCCCGTACGTGTCATCATCGAAGGAGATATGATGAGTAACGGCGAAGATGAAATTAACACCATGTATAGAATTGATGACTCCCGCGACTATTTTGATACCGCAAGCGAAGGCGTTCATAGATCAACTCATACGTTGAGAGCGCAGGCCCAACTTGGCCGAATTTCCGAGCAGAAATCAGGAGACTATTCCGCCACAGTGTTACTCACCGTGACTCCGCAAATTGGGGGAATTGGCGGCTGCGGTGAATTTAAGAGCTCGCTGAATACAATCGATGGTTGGTCAACATTGGCTTTTGAAGACCTGTATCCTCGAAAAGGAGATGGTGACTACAATGACATGGTAGTGAAGTATCATGTTGAAGAAAACTATAACCCTCAAGGAGAACTAGAGAAAGTATCTCTTAAGTTTGAACCTTTGGCGAGGGGAGCCGGTTATGTTCACTCCTTGAACTTAAGTTTAGATGGACAATTGGACAATTCCCGTAACGTCACAACCGTAACTAACGAAGCCTTCGAGGGGGATGCTTTAATAAGTGTGACTTATAGCAAGCCAAACGAAAGTGAAAGAACAGTTTATAACTTGGATAAGTCTGACGACATATCGCTCTTTAATAATACAGTATCTTCTCTTACTCGTTTCGCAAACGTGTACGAAAGAGCAGATTGGGTCGACCCCAAACTTACCGCTCAAGTCGATATCATCATCGCAAACCCTGAATTGAATTTGTATGAGGACCGTGGAACCGATTCTCTACTTTGGTATCGCCCATTCCTCACAGTAAAAAATACAAAGCAAGATATTGATTTAGCGGTCATTAATCCTCATGATGGAATGATTGATGAGAACGGAAATCCTTTCGGACTGATGGTGCCAGTAACATGGGAATGGCCGCTTGAGCGCAGAAGCATTAATGATGCCTATCCCTATTTTGGAGAATATACTGATTATTTAAACGGAAAAATTGATACGCTCAGCACCGAAGCTAACCAATGGTATAACTACCCTGCTGACGCATCCCTAACTATCAACCTTGATCGCTAACAGGGAGCCAATTCTGGATAGTCAGTAATGATGAAATCAGGGCCCAACTGACAGGCTTGCTCGAAAGATTCCTCATCATTTGCCGTGTAAAGAATTACCCCTATTTGTTGATCTTGTAATCCTTGAACTGCTGATCTGGATAATATCTGTACAGGTGATGACACAAAGTTGGCTGCCACTTCCTGGGCCTGTTCGATTGGTAAATCTGCGTTAAAATAGGTTTTTACTAACGCCAAAGCTCCAACTAATGTCCAATTTTCGCCAGCGTAAAATGGAGGATAAGATAATATGCTTTGGTAACTGTGAGTAATATGACTTCGATAAGCATGGAGGGCTTCTACGGTAGGCCCTTCAATATAAATTTCATTCTGCACTGGCACTCTGTCTAGAACTTCTTCGATAGCACGCGCGTACGCCACCTCACCCGCAGTTGCCTCTTCTTGTATTTTTACGTCCAAATAAATTGCTAGATCTGGAGTGTCTATTAACGCAAGGAGCATTTCTTCTACCGACATTATACTTTCTGGCTTTGCTTCAGCTTTGGGAAAGTCTTCTAGGGCTCGATGCCCACAAACGTATCTCTGTTGAATTTCTCTAAGAGATAGATTTTTAATCAGGCTATGTCCGGGATGATTCCCTTCCGATGTTACACAAAGTTCTTTGTTCACCCACGGGTCATGGGACAGCACTAACTGCTGGTCCTGAGTTAGCACCACATCTACTTCAATGGCATGGATAGCTTTGCTATAGCCTTCGTTTTTGAATGCTTGAACGCTATTGATTACTGCGTTTCGTGAGTTGGGCAGCCAATGTCCGCCACCGCCACCGTGAATAACGACTAAGGTTTCTTTCAAGGTTTCTTTCAAGGCATCTTTCGAGGTTTCTTGCGAGGCTTTTTGTTCTATTTCAATAGCTGGTGTGACACATCCAGACAAAACCAATAGAAGCATCAACACTAAAAATCTGTTCGCAGGCTTGCACAAATTAAGACACACAAGAATCACCGTCAAATACTGGAGATAGAACGTATTAATAACACAAGTAGACAGAGGGCAACAGAGTGCCCCACGGTATAGAACATGGTGGCCTATTAGAGCGGAGGTTTGTAGCAGCAGTTAGGGTATAATTTTCTATTATTTTGAGTAGAGAACACGGACAGTCCACTTTCTCTCCCATCCCTCATTGATTAAGAATCAGGAATTTAGTTATGCATTGAATTAAGTGCGCACGGCGAGCTCATCCAGAACCAAAATGGAATTTTGTAGGATGCTTATCCCCACTATACTTTTGGTAAATTTCTAGCGAAATCGATAGCCGAAAGTCGTTGACGAGCCCACATCAAAAAGCCCATTGCGATCACGGTCGACTCCGAAAACAATGACAAAATCATTGGATGTAGGCACAAACCCTTTGAGCAACATGAATGGTTCGGGAATGTTTATCAATGGTCCTTGATGAGAGGGTAAGAGTCCAGGTTGCCAAGTGCCATTCGCAAGATGAAACAAGCGTTCTTGCAGATCAGCGTCGTCCGCTGCATTATCTTGCATCGCTATCCACCAATCCGCGTCATCGCTTTCCGAACCAACACTAATGGACACAAAAAGGTCGAGGCCTGATGCCGGCGGCAATTCTCGGTCTTCAATCAAAATATCACCTAATTTCATAGCGCTCGAATCGAGAGAGAGATGGACTTGTGATGGGCTTGGAGTTACAAAAGCTAACTTGAATTCTGGCTTGAATTCCACGTCGTAGGTTAGAGGCAGACCTTGGGGGAGTCCTCCGTTCGCCCCGATTTTTATTTCAGCAGAAATGCTTTCATCGGAAGAGATAGAGCCAGAGAGGACCGTGGATATGTTAGGAAAGCCCGCCACAGTGGTTCTACTTTCACCTCTGAACTCCAGATTGCTATCCACAGACATGGGGCCTACCTCCAAGTAAGACGGAAAGCTGAGCCCTATAGATGGCGCGATAACCAATGACCCTTTATCCAAGAATAGATTAACTTGAATTGGTAATGGACTAACACAGCACCGATGATTGGCGGTATCTTCTACACTTTTGACATTAAGACTCACGCTCTGAGGCTCGGTTGTTTCTTCACTCAGTAAGAACAATGACTGTGCCTGGGCAATGCCATTCGCATAAAGAACCAAAGAAAATACAACACTCAATTTGCTCAGAGCTTGCAACGTCATAATTGAATTCCTTAATTGGGAACTAACATAGAAGGATCAGTAATAGAGACACAGCCTGTCTCATGTGAAAAATAATCTTATGGAAGTTAGATTTTTATAACCATCCCCGAGCTTGGGGATAGTTTGTCTATGTAGGCACTGGGACGTTAACCCGTAAGGCTCAATTATCATGTTGTTAGAAGCCACCCTCAGTGCCTCTGGGTTCAGCCAATCCTCATAGGGCTAAATATTGTGATGCCTGTCCCGACGATTCGGCACGAGCAGATTACTCAGCCAGAATCTTAGAAACCTCTTTTTATTTCCCCATTGCTTCCCTACTGGTTTGTTATCTGCGTGTATGACTTGATTGGCCTGCCCAATGAGCAAAAGTTGAAAGAAAAACCTGAACAAAAAGCCAAGAGCGGCGTTGTAGCGGCTGCAGTAAGACGACTATACTCGCGAGTTCATTATTTTATGAACCGTCCTTGATCATTGCATCGTAGTTGGACCCATGACTTCTTTTTTGTTTCCCAAATCCCTTTGGCTAGTCCTACCCACGGTACTGCTCCCCTTGCTCTCTCACGGGCAAGAAAGCAGCGATGTGCTGGAACCGGAGCAAGTATGCGTAGAAGGCGCTTGCACGCTCACCTATGAACCGGCTTTTTTCCAGCGCTACGCACCCATTACGGCGCTGGATATGCTCAACAACCTGCCTGGGTTTAACGTCGATAACGGCGATCAAGGAACTCGCGGCTTCGGGGGCGCAGCGGGCAACGTCATCATCAACGGCAATCGTATATCCGCCAAAAGCGACTCACCCTCGGACATTCTAGCCCGAATCCCAGCGTCTGATATTGAGCGGATCGAAGTGATCCGAGGCCAAGTAGGCGGCCTCGATCTGCGCGGGCAAAACGTCGTCGCCAATGTGATTCGCAAAGGTGGGTCAGGCTCTGGCAACTGGAGCGGCAGCACCGCCACTTTCGATCCGGGCGGCAATCTCTACCCTTCGCTAGACCTTAGCTACAGCACATCGTCGGACTGGGGTGAAGCCACTTTTGCTTTGTTTGGTGGGCGTGGCCGCTTTTTGGTGGACCGTAACGAGCTTCTAACCGGCGGCGATGGCAGCTTACGAGAAAACAGAGTTGAGCGTTTTGACCGTGAATTCGAGGAATTGGGCGGCTCTGTAAACGCCAGTGCCAGTTACGATGATTGGAAATTTGGCGCCAACATAGGGTTTAACGAATTTGACAACGAGGGCGGAGAGCTTTCTGAACGAATTCCTGCATCAGGTCTTGGAGCGCCCTTCGCTCTTTTCCAGGGGCAAGTCGAGAGTGGAAACGACAGTGAGATCGGCGTAGATGCAGAACGAGCTCTGGGTGAAGATTGGCAGTTAAAATTGATTGGCCTGTTCCGCAACGAGGAGTTTGAATCCACTCAGTCACTGGTACGTGGCCCCCTTGATGCAATAGGCATTACCGAAACAGCCACCAACAGTGAAAGCAGTACTGAAGAAACCATCGGTCGAATTGAATTGGACTATTCTGGCTTTGAAGGGCATACCTTAGAGCTAAGTGCCGAACTGAGCCACAACAACTTGGTGTCCAGCTTTGCCCTGCGTGAACTGAACAATGGGTTTCTGGTTGACCGGCCGGTGCCGGGAGCCAATACCGAAGTCGAGGAAACGAGACTAGATGTGTTGCTTTCAGATTCGTTCAGAGTCGGTGCCATTTCTGTCGATGCAGCTCTCGCGGGGGAGGATTCCACAATTAAACAGGTAGGAGGGTTCAATGAAGACCGCTCCTTTTTCTTTTGGAAACCCAGCGTCACTCTAAGTTATTCGCCTTCTGACCAGACTCAACTGCGAGTTCGGGCATTGCGTAATGTGGGACAACTGGATCTTTTTGATTTTGCCAGTGATGTGGACTTGGGTGATGTAGAGCTGGCTCTTGGCAATCCACAGCTAGCGCCAGAGGTCACTAATACATTCGACCTTAGTTATGAAGTACGCGGCGCGGGCATCGGCATCGGCTCGGTCACTCTATTCCACGACTGGATTGAAGACGTAAACGATTTGCTACCCCTGACCGGCCAGCTAGAGGTGCCAGGCAACATCGGTTCAGGTACCCGTAGCGGTATTCGCAGCGAAGTGACGTTGCCACTGGATTCCATAGGTATTAAAGGAGGTCGCATCGACTGGAGCGGTAGCTGGCAAACGTCTGGAGTTGACGACCCTCTTACAGGCAGCGATCGAGCACTATCAGGGGAACGCCCTTGGAGAACCCGAGCCGAATTTCGTCAAGACTTACCCGAGCGAAATTTTGCATGGGGCTTTGCTGCTTTCTCTAACAGCCGTGCCCCTAATTTTGGGCTGGATGAATTAGACGATAGAGGTCAGCGCAGGGACATGGATATTTTCTTAGAGTCCAGAGCTTTAAAGGGACTCATCGTTACCCTGCTGTTTGAAGACATTTTTCGCGACGGCGATGATCGTGTTCGACGCGTGTTTGCCGGTGATCGCAGCACTGAACCGCTGAGTTTTACAGAAAGCCGAGAGCAGGACCGCGCCACCACCATAAGCCTTGAGATACGAGGTAATTTCTGACCTTTAACATTATC
Source organism: Pseudohongiellaceae bacterium (assembly GCA_045106275.1). Taxonomy (GTDB): domain Bacteria; phylum Pseudomonadota; class Gammaproteobacteria; order Pseudomonadales; family Pseudohongiellaceae; genus UBA9145. Next base: position 11,152 of record JBGCEK010000051.1, read on the forward strand.
GGTCCTTCGTTTTTTAGCGGCGGTTGCTTCTAGACACTTGCCTGCAGTAAAAACTAGCAGACACTGATAAGTTAGCAAGATAATGCAGGCCTTCCAGCGTAATACTCTAAAGTATTTTCTTACTTACAAGATCTACAACCCGCTGAACCCAACATTTAGCACTTGCTGAAATTTTGCGAATTAGGCATCGTAAGATCTACTTGTTAACTTATTATCTTATCAGTGCCGCCAATATTCTGTATTCGAGACT
>JBGCEK010000052.1:0-9481 GCA_045106275.1 Pseudohongiellaceae bacterium
TCACCGGGATTGTCAGGAGCAACCTGGACAGTGGCATTTTCATTGCCGTGATCCAGGGTATCTTCATAGTCTAAACCGGCAGTACGCCTTTTAGCGTTCGGATACAAAATAAAGGGGCAAACCTGCATTGCATATTCTGCACATTCTAAGTGGCAAGGCGGTTCTCGATAAATTCTTGCAGCAACACTTATTGCGTCACCCACCATTGCATATTTAGGTTCGGAAAACCCGTTACCGCAAATCCAGCAGGCTTGCTTTGTCACCGATAGTGCTGCTTTGTCTCCGTCGGTCACACGAAAATCGTCACCTTTGACAAACCAAGGCTTCAGATAGCCTCCCTCGGTGAGAGGCAAGGTTTGCATGTTGGCAGGTATGGGAACCTCGGAGCGCTTTAATCTTTGTGTCATTTGCTCCCTCCTTTGCATTTCTTCAGTTCAAAGAATTATCCCATAAGAATCAGGGCAAGTCTCATTGCTTGCACGGCTGACAAATTGTCGGCGGCCTTTTCTCAGAGAGCAGAATGAGGAATTTTTCGCAATAAAGAAATGTCGTAACCTTCAGCTTCTATGAGCTGCACCATCCGCTGATAGTGCTCTTCGGGCATATTTGGCTGTCTGGCCATTAACCACACATAATCCCGATTGGAGCGTCCGATGATCGTAGTCTGATAGCTTTCGTCAAGGTAAACGATCCTGTATTCAGCCTTGAACGGCCATATGAATTGCATGCCCCATACCGCGTTTCCGGTGTTCTCACGAACAAATCCGGTAGGGCGGTATGTTTTCTTTGGGCCACTAAGGCTGCCCTTATTAAAGGAAAATGTTGTGGCGATCTTCCCATCAACAGGCTTACTGTAACTTTCAACGGCGTTAAATGCCTCGGTTTCAATAAACGTGGGGATATTCGCAATGACGTACCAGTCACCCGCAAACCGTTCAAGGTCTACCCTTTCTGCGGTGCGAATAGCTGGCCAATCTTTAGAAGACTGGCATCCACCTATAACAACAAGAGCTAACAAACTTAGGGTTTTAAAAAGCATATGTAGACCTTTCTGATTCTGTATTACACGTTATGAGAGGTGATAGTCAGCGCCACTTTATTCGCCGCTTGTATCGACAGCATCTGCCAAAGATCGTTAAACAAACGGTACTAGCTATTACGAGGATTTGCAGACATTGGTTTTCTAACGGAGAAATCATGCATCGATAGCGCTGCATAAACTAATTGATCAACAAGTAACTGAAGCCCTTTGGTTTTGTGGAGTGGTTTTGTGGAGTGATTTTCAAGAGGGGATTATTTGAAGAGAAAAGTAGAAACCATAGCTATCCATAGCGCCGTTCAATCGGCGTATTTCTAGCTAAGGCATCTGGTTCTCACCATTTTCTTTAAAGAAAGAGAACACCCGTTCTAGGTCTACTGGATATTCGTTTTCATCCAGCACGCGCTTTATGGTCCGCTCAGCTTCTTCACTTGAATCCGAAGAAGTATCAATGATAAGCGGCGCTCTAAAATGCTTTTCTTCATCAAGAACGATACTTACACGTGGCTTAAGCCGGCTATTCTTATTCGAATCGATAACCACTGCCCCTTCCCCGCTGCGCAGCTCAACGAGCGAACCGGTCGGATAGATGCCTAAGCATTCTATGAATTTTTCGACTAGAACCGGTTCGAATTGCGTGCTGCGACAGCTAAACAAAATTTTCATTGCTTCTGTTGCCGGTCGGGATTTGTCATAACAGCGGTTAGTGGTAATAGCATCGTAGGTATCAACGATGGAGATCATCCGCGTATAAAGGTTTAGAGTGTCAGCTCGAAGCCCTCGCGGATAGCCACTGCCGTCCATTCGCTCATGATGACCAAAAGCGGCTTCTACAACAGTTTTAGGAATTCCTTCATCTTTAGAAAGAATATCTCTGCCAATTCGGCAATGGTCTTGAATTTGGGCAAATTCTTCTTCGCTGAGCTTAGCCGGTTTATCCAGAATTTTTTGGTCCACTTCCAGCTTACCCACATCATGAAGCATACCGCACATGCCAAGAGTCTCAAGCTCATCTGGCCCCATGCCAAGGTGGCGACCGAAGGCTATAGCCAGAACACCCACATTGAGACAGTGTTCTGCAATATAATTATCTTTGGAGCGAAGTCGACCCAGCCAAATTAAGGCATTAGGATTATTTACAATACTTTTAACGCAAGACTTAACTGAATTTCTAATCCGTGTGACATTAATCGCCTCGCCTTCAACTAGGCGCTTGAGGTTTTTCTCAATTTCCCCGCGGGTTTCTGCATGGGCTTCCTGCGCCGCGGCGAATTCCTTCTCCACTGATTTTATAATTGGAGCGGCAACTCCGTCAGTGGGGACTGGCTCTCTGGCGGTTTGGATTTCTTGGCTGCGGGCTCTATCGACGAATATGTGTTTGCACTCTCCACGCACTTCGCTAACTTGCTTCTCGGTAGTAAGCAGCACCCCTTGGAACAAAAAACGTGTTTCGAGCCAAGGTTTATCCGGATAGGACATATACATGCCCACCTTAATATTCTTGGCTTCTATTTTCTCTAAGCGTTCCGCATTGGGTGGGACAAACTCAGCCATAACTTCAACCTAACACTCTTTTAACATTGTATATCTCAATGGGATAACCACAGACTCAGCCTACGCATCGGTCTCACTATGATGTCGACACCAGAACAATATGACACTGTAGCGTGTTTTTTCCTCATGAACTGTGATGATAGTAACAGCAGTGCGAAATTCAGAGAAGCACTTAATCTAGTGTTGGAAAACCGCCTCTCTTGGCATTATGCTTCTTTACAGAAACAGTCTTTTTAGGAGTAAGCAATTTGTTTAAAAAATCTGGCGTGTACACACTGGCTTTTGTTTTAGTCGCTCTTGCGCCTTCAGCGTCCCGAGCCCAGCGGCCACTAAACGACGCGTTACAAGATACAAAAGTACTCCAAGGTCTGGAATTCATAAGCGATTCAAGAGACCTTTCAGCCCAACAGCTGGTCCAGATTGGAGGAATAATCTCACCCTCTGGAGAAGAACTAGAGCGGGCTCAAGCCGTTGCAGCAATCATGGAGGATATCGGACTCCAGGACGTACAGATCACTAGCAGCCCAAATGCCATAGGGCGAATTCCTGGTTCATCTGGCAAGTCCATTGTCTTTGTCGCCACTTTAGATGACTTAGCAACCGTAGCAGAGCATCAAAAAGCGGCACAAGGTTTGCCGGTAATTGACGGAGATCGTGTCGTTGGTCCAGGAACCAATACATCCCTCACTACCATCGCTCTTTTATCTGCAGCACGCGCGCTCATAGACCAAGGGTTAACGCCAGAGCACGATATCGTGTTTGCAGCAGTTGCAGAGGAAGAAACTGGCTTAAAAGGAATGCGAGCGCTTTATGAAAATTACCAAACCCAAGCGCTGGCTTTTGTCGATGTTTTGGGTGAAGGAAGCGGCATCAGCTATGGAGCATTGGGCATTCACTGGTGGCGAATTAACGCTTTCGGCCCGCCAGGTCACACCTTAAATGGCGGACTGCCCAATATTAATCAAGCCATTGGCCGAGCGGTAGATAGGATTCTGCAAATTCCTGAACCTCAGCTCTACGAGAATCGCCGCACCCGATTGAACGTGGCCATCCTCAACAGTGGTGCTGTGTTCAATCACAAGCCGGAATCTGGCTGGTTCTCTCTCGATGTGCGTTCGTTAGACCCAGAACATATCGACAGCATGGAAACAAAAACCCGGCAAATACTGAACGACGTGAGTGAAGAACTTGGCATTCGGATGGAGATGGAAGCGGTTTCAAAAACTCCACCAGGCCAAATCCCTGGCGCTCTTGAAAGTACACTCGTACAAGACTCCATCGCAATATCCGCGTTTCTTGGCAGCTCACCTCGCTTGTCAAATGCCGGCTCAGCCAATCTCAATGTAGCTATCGCTGGAGGAACGCTCTCTATTGGCATCTCTAGCGAGCGCGGAGGCAGACGGGGTTTTGCCGATGAATGGGCTGATTTGCCGGTGCTGCAAAGAACAGCGAAGAACGTCTTCCTAACCGCCATTACTCAAGCCAATGCTCGCTAGTGGGTTAAGTTTAGTGAGCCTAGTACCTCAGTGCCTCAGTGCCTTGACGAGTCCACAGCAACGGTTCCCATGGCACTAAAAAGTTGCTGAACATCAATACTGTCAAAACAGTAGTTAGCGTTACAAAATTCGCAGGTGATCGATATTTCATTTTCCTGCTTTAGGATGTCGTTCACTTCGTCCTGGCCTAACGATGTCAGCATCCCCGCTGTCCGCTCTCTCGAGCAGCTGCATGAAAATTCAACTCGGTTGGGGTCAAATAGACGAACAGTTTCTTCATTGAAAAGCCGATACACAAGTCCTCCTAACGGAAGACTTAGCAATTCATGAGCAGTGACAGTGTTAGCGAGGTGAAGTATACGATCCCAAGCATCGTCGTCTTTCGCCTTGCCCGGCAACTTCTGAATCAACATACCACTGGTGCTCACGTCATCACAGGCTAACCAAAAATGTGTTGGCAACTGCTCTGAAGTCGCAAAATAATGCTCTAAAGCACTAGCTAAAGTTGCGCCCAGCAAAGGCGCAATCCCCTGATGCGGTTCGGCCCCTTCTGTTTTAATTGTGATGACCAAGTGATCACTTCCGAACACCTGCGGCAAATCTATATTTTCGTCGATCTCGCCATTGCTCCGCGCAATGCCTCTGACCTTATGTTCAGAATTGGCTTCTACAACAAGTAGCTCAAGCGGCCCTTTGCCTCGAATTTGAAGTGTAATACTGCCCTTAATTTTTAAGGTGTCCACGAGCAAAGTTACAGCGGCAAGGGCCTCGCCTAATAGGCTCAAGCCGCGCCCTGTTAAACCAGATTGCTTTCGTATCTCCTGCCAGGATTCATCTAAAGAAACGTATTGCCCTCGGATTGGATGCTCCTCGAACAAGAAGCGCTGGCTTTGATCAGGGTTTTTCATGAGTTGGCTGCACAAGAGAATTAAACCCTAGGATACCATCGCCTGCGCTGTAGTTAAAAAACAAAACTAAAAAACAAAACTAAAAAGCAATATTAAAAACCACAAAGAACAAAGTTAAAAAGTTAGGTCGAATGTAAATTAATGCTCAGACCTGATGGCCAACGCCTGAAATTAGACCTAAATACTTTCAACAAAAGCTAAGGGCTGAGTTCACCAAACCCTGCCGGTGGCCGACGATGGCCTGTTGTATATTCATAGCCTTTGGCTATTTCAATCAAAATCCCTTCGCTGAAGGGCGCACCTACAAACTGGATTCCTGCTGGCAAGCTGTCCTGCCAGAACCCCATAGGTACGGTAATTGCCGGCAACCCCGCATCTGGGACTAAGCGCTGATTATTGTCACCCCGATAAAGTTGGTTAGCTTCATCAATAGGTGCTGGCGGATTAGCCCAACTGGGATAAATTAACGCATCCAAAGATTGCTCAAGCATGAGACTGTTGGCATTGGCCAAAAGCTCATTACGCAAAGGATGGTTTGGCCATGTGGGACATGACTCTTCCCAATCGTCAGGCGCCACATCCAATGGATACTCTGCATAAAAATTGAATGCATCAAGGCTTTCATTTGCGATCTCCCCAGTTTCCAGCACTGAATTCACATCCAAGAAAGGAGGAGCTGGTAATGTCTTCAGGTAGTTTTTCATGTCGTATCTAAAACGACCACAATAGGGAATCTCATCGTTTAACCGAGCAAAATCTGCGATATCAACAGACTCGATAACAGTAGCGCCTGCGCTTCGTAGGTCCAAGATTGCTTGGTCGAAAAGTCTCCGAATTTCTGGGTCGGCTCCTGCTTGTTCCACCAGCGCACTCAGCACGCCTAAGCGTTTTCCTTTCAAGCCATTGTCTTTTAAAAACTGCCGGTAGTCTGGCTCTCTTTTTCCCGGAACTGATAAGGCATCGGCAGAATCGTGACCGGCGATAACATTCAGAAGTCGAACAGCGTCTCCCACGCTCCTAGCCATTGGTCCCACAACATCTCGGTCAAAGATTAAGGGGATAACACCTTCTCGGCTGATAAGCCCGATAGTTGGTCTAATGCCCACTAGCGCCAAATGAGAAGACGGCCCACGAATTGAATTTCCGGTATCGCTGCCCATGCCGGCCAACCCGAAATTCGCCGCGACCCCAGAAGCAGTGCCACCGGAAGATCCCGCCGGCACAAAATTAACATCATAGGCGTTAGCGGTTCGCCCATGGGTAGAAGACACTGTTTGGCGAGGGCTAAACGCCCATTCAGCCATATTGGTTTTAGCTAAAACGATAGCCCCTTCCTGCCTAAGTCTCGCGATTACCGTAGCATCGTCAGAGGGAAAACTATCGCGCAGAGCGATGGAGCCACCGGTCGTAGGCATGTCGAAGGTGTCAAAATTATCTTTTATCAGCAGCGGCACACAAAACAACTGGGGCTGCGTATTGCTGTCACGCAACAACTCATCGAGTTGCTCAGCGCGCTGCATCAATTGGGGATTTATCTGGGAAATAGCATTAGCGCCACTTGCACTATCGTAAGCCTCAATTCTTTCTTTGTAGTAGCTAACAACGTCCTTACAGCTGAGCTCGCGGGACAGCAGTTTACTCTGCACTTCAGCGATTGTGGCTTCGAGAAGCTGCGGTGATTTTGCCTGGGCGAAAACCTGGCCTGCAAGAAACACGGTTGACAGGAGCAGCAGAAAAAACCTCCCTACGAAGCTCTTCTGAGTACGCGCAATTTCTGATCGGTCTTTATAACGATCTGACTCCACTTATCACCTCCTGCCACTTAACCGGCATATTCATCTATCACTACGATACCAATGATTGGGTTTTAAGAGAAAGAAAACTTGAGAGAAAGAGCAGCTGGCAGTAGCACGGGCAACCGCCAAATTTTTGAAAATTGCATGAAAAAAACTCAGGAGAAAATGAAACAAGCAAGCAGGAGTTGTGTGTCAGAATTACCAACAACACTCTGCATTAGGTAGACAAAACGCAAGCACGATAAAAACTGCCCGCTCTGGAAAAGTGACTATAGCAAAACGTGAAGTCTAGCATCGCTGTAAACTTGCCAAGCCGTTCTTCTGATGCGCTCTATTGAAAGAATTTAGGCCGGACTGGGTTGGGCAGAACTGACTTTTGATGCGGCGCTGTGAATATACTCATTCGCCGCTCGCAGGGCATCTAACCGGGTCTCGAAATAGACCCCTTTCGGCAAGCAACAGTCTGCTTCCAATCCCGTAAGAGTATCTCGCACTGCAGTGTTCATCCCCGAAATGAAAATTCTCTTACCCGAGCCTTCGGCGTCGCAACCAATAGTCTCTACCGCGCGCGCAGCAGACACATCAATGAAGGGAACCCGACTAAAGTCCAATACCAGTGCTTGACCATGCCCTTTTGATTTTTCACGAACCTGATGCCCCAAATCAGCGGCTGCGCCAAAACTTAATGGGCCACCAAAATCGAACAAAGAAATTCTTTTCCTAGCAGAGCTAAATAACTGCTGCTCTTCCTCGCTTAAATCGATAGACAAACCTTCAGTGGTGACGCCTCCCAATTTTTCCAGCTGCATGTCTGCTATTTGCTTAACAAACGCCAGTGATGCCATCACCACACCGGCAATAACCGCGGTGATCAGATCTACGAAAACTGTTAAACCCAGCACTAACACCATCAAGGCTAAATCCCAGCGCGGGCCTTTGTGGGCGCGCCTGAGATAACCCACATCGATAATATCGTAACCCACTTTTACTAAGATGCCAGCCAATACCGCATGGGGAATTTGGGCGGCTAAAGGCGCCAAAGATATCACTATGGTTAGAAGCAATAAGCTGTGGGTTATTCCAGAAATTTTGGTGGCTCCACCGGTGCGAATATTAACCACCGTTCGCATGGTTGCACCTGCCCCTGGTATACCACCAAAGAAGCCAGCCATCATATTGCCAATGCCCTGTCCCATGAGTTCTTTGTTGGAATCGTGCCGAGTACGGGTCATATTGTCAGCAACCAACGAGGTTAACAGACTATCGATTGAGCCCAGTAGTGCGAGAATCACCGCGGCCTCCAACACAATGTAAAACGTGTCTTGACTAAAGCTGGGCAAGATAAAAGCAGGCAAGCCAGTTGGAATATCTCCTAAGACCGGAGCCCCGCTAACAAAAACCGAAACTAGGGTTCCTATCAATAGTGCTGCCAGCGGTGCAGGAACTAACTTCCCCCAATTCTTGGGCCATTTAAACACGATGAGCAAGGTTAACAGACCCAGTACCAGAGCAATCCATATAGGGTCCAAAACCGCCGCTGGTATCGCCGTGAGCGCGGGTATAGTGCCGTTGCCCTCCGGTTCATGACCAAACAAGCGGCTCGTTTGCAAGGCAATGATGATGCAGCCAATACCACTCATAAAACCAGACACAACGGGATAAGGGACTAACCGTATGTACTGACCTAGCTTCAACACACCAAAAAGGATTTGGACAACACCGGCTAACACCACAGTGGCAAAAACCAAATTTGGGTTACCGTCGAGAGAGCCATAAACCCCAGCAAACACAACGATCATTGGGCCAGTGGGACCAGAAATTTGTGAGTTAGTACCACCAAAAAGAGAGGCAAAAAAACCAACAATAATTGCGCCGTATAGACCGGCTATAGGACCTGCTCCAGAGGCTTCGCCGAAGGCTAGAGCTAAGGGAAGAGCGACTATTCCTGCAGTTAAACCCCCAAATAAATCGCCTCGAAGGTTTTCTTTCGTAAATCCAAACACTCTCTTCTCCACTGTTGCGAACACATTGCTTAAACTCTAGCGACAGTTCGGCTTTTCTCTCAGCTTTTTTATCTGAGTTCAATGAAGTCACTGTATAACGGATGGGAAAGATCTAGCAAGGCATATAGTGAGTAGTTGGCACGCCAGTTCAAGTCAAAATGCCAGCCCCGAGATTTAAGATCAGTACATTTATACTCGTCCTTTACAAACTGCTATCCTCTAATGATTCACTCGCCACCTAGCTGAAGGACAGCCCTATGAAACTCATCGCCGCAACCGCTCTTTGTGCTGCATTTTTAATGACTTCATGCACAGCAACACACACCCAGTACCAAGTTGGTCAAATAAAAACCCCCATGGGCGAACTATTGGTATGGCTTTATGAGGATACACCCAAGCACAAAGCAGCCTTTATCGAACTGGCGGAATCTGGGTATTGGGACAACTACACCTTTAACCGAGTTATCGATGACTTTGTTGCCCAAGGGGGGTGCCCCGATGTACCAGAGGGCTTTGCCTATTCTGTGCATTTAATCGAGCCGGAATTCGAAGCTGGCCACAAGCATATTTACGGCGCTTTTGGTGCGGGCAGAGACAACAACCCAGGCAAAATAGCGGCGGCTTGCCAGTTTTATGTGGTGCAAAATAAAGAAGGCTTAGCTCGCCTTGATGACAATTACATGAT
>JBGCEK010000053.1:0-22016 GCA_045106275.1 Pseudohongiellaceae bacterium
TGAGGGTATAGCGCCAGAAATGACCAAATTGGCCTGTTTTTCCAAGAGCGCCTCGCTAGTTCCAGACAAGCTGGTTTCTAGTACTTTGATTCTGGTGTTGGGAAATTGAGTGGAAAAGGCCTCAAAGGCCGAGGCTAGGGCACTTACCTGCATTAACACGTCAACAGCGAGCACCACTTCCGCCTCGAACTCGATAGACATGGCGTTCGCCACCGCTTCATCATTCATGGCTGCCTTCAAGATTTGCTTCGCATGGAGGTAAAGCACTTTACCTTCTTGGGTGAGAACAGCTTTGCGACCAGCAAGCGATAGCACGGGCTTTGGCAGTAGCGTATTCAGTTTGCTAACGGAGTAGCTAACCGAAGATTGGCTTTTATTGAGTACTTCGGCGGCGCTGGCGTAGGAGCCCGCATCCACAACGGTTTTGAAAACAAGCCATTGCTCAACAGTGATACGTGGTGCCTTCATAAAAGCCCTTTTAGTTCAAATAATCTGATGTTTAATCTCCAATTATTGCATAAATAGACCAGTTTAACTGAAGTAATATAGTTCCATAGACTTCAGAAAACACACGGATAAGGAGATTTTGATGAAAAACGTACTACGACTTAGCACCAGTTTATTCGCGGAAAACAGCGTATCAAGTAGCTTAAGTGAAGATCTTTTAAGCGCATTCAGGGCAAAAGGGAATTCCTTTTCAACTGTTCATAGAGATTTTGGCGACGAGGCTATCCCTCATTTGGATGGCGAGTGGTTAACTGCATTGAGTACACCTGAAGGCGAGCGAAGCGAAGAACAGCGGAACAAAGTGGCGTTCTCAGATCTACTAATAGCGGAGGTTAAGGCAGCGGACACGTTGGTGATTTCGCTGCCAATGTACAACTTTACTGTGCCATCGATGCTCAAGGCATGGGTTGATCATATCGCGCGGGCGGGCGTTACTTTCGCTTACACGGCAGCTGGGCCCAAAGGCTTATTGCAAAACAAGAAAGTGTATTTGGTGGCGTCAATGGGAGGAATTCACGACACCAGCGCTACAGATTTTCTGCGCCCCTACATGAAACTGATTATGGGCTTCATAGGTTTGGATGATATTGAGGTAATCACAGCCTCTGGTTTGAATATGGGCGAAGAAGCGCGCGCCAAAGGAATAGCTAACGCTAAGAGTGAAATAGCAGCTTTGGAGCTTTAAACACAGCCAACATTGAATACAGGAGAATCTAAAATGGAAACACAAGAAATCAGAAAAGTAGAAGAAATACTCCAGGGCCGTGCCACCAGTGACGGCGATGGTGTAAAACTAACCCGACTTTTTGGTGGCCAGAACCTTGAAAAATTTGACCCGTTCTTGATGCTGGATGAATTCGGCTCAGAACAAGCTCAAGACTATATCGGTGGTTTTCCTTCGCACCCTCATCGTGGATTTGAAACAGTAACTTATATGGTTCAAGGTAGCATGGAGCATCGAGATCATATGAACAATGTGGGTAAACTTGAGCCGGGAGATGTTCAATGGATGAATGCGGGATCAGGTGTTATCCATTCTGAGATGCCTCGCCAAGAGCAAGGTGCAATGCGCGGCTTTCAACTGTGGTTGAACTTACCCAGCACCGAGAAAATGTTGCCTGCTACCTATAATGATTTAAAGGCTGACAATATTCCCTCCTATTTCTTTGAAAACTATAAGGTGCATGCGATTGCTGGCGAACTGCAAGGCCAGGACACTAAGCTAAGCGGAGCGGTCTCTGGACTAACCACTGACCCTGCATATCTTGATGTTCAATTTCACAATGCAGGAAATTTTAAGCTAGAAGTTCCCGACGGATATACTGCCTTAGTCTACGTTTATGAGGGGGCTGCCAAGATAGCAAGTGATGACTCGCTAGTTGTCAAAGGCCAACTGGCGCGGCTTGGCAGAAAAGGTGTGTTGGAACTGTGGGCTGAAAAGAATTCCAAAATACTGTTACTGACAGGCAAACCCATCGGGGAATCTATTGTAGCTCACGGGCCATTCGTCATGAATAGTGTGGAGGAAATTCAGCAAGCGATTCGAGACTATAACGAAGGCACGTTGGTGTAACGTCCCATACGATTGGAGAGTTTAGCACTGGTTAGAGCAAGATCTTCAGATCGCACATCTACAGATCTTCGGGAAGCGCATCCTGAATCAGTGTCGCTAATGCCATCAAATCAGCAGAGCGGTCAGTACTCTTACGGCTGCATAGAATGATCGTTCTGCCCATCGCAGGGTCGGCCAAATCTGAATAATCGATAAGCGATTTGAGAGGCGGTTTCTTGCCAACAGCTAGGCTCGGCAAAAGCGAATACCGAGTTCCACTTGCAATCATGTGGCGGAGCGTTTCTAAGCTGGTCGCTTGCAGCTGGGTCTGCCCTTGTCTTTTCTTGACAGGACAAACGGATAAGGCCTGACCACTGAGACAGTGCCCTTCGCTAAGCAGCACCATATCTTTAGCATTCAGTGCTGAATTAGGGATAGGTTTTCTGGCGCTTAAAGGATGATTCTTAGGTGCGGCCAGTTTGAACGGCTCAAAAAATAACTCTGTGTATTGAAGGCTTTCATTCTCTATGGGCTTTGCTGCGATTACCGCGTCCAGTGAGCCGGCAATCAAAGAATCTACGAGTGAATCAGTTAGGCCTTCGGTGATTTGCAATTCGAGGTTCTTAAACTGCTTAGAGAGCGGTCCAAGAATAAGTGGCATTAAGTAGGGCCCCAGGGTGGAAATAATCCCTAACCTCAATAAGCCTTCTAAGGGCCGCAAGCTTTCATGACTGATCCTATCAATGGTGTCTGCCGTATCCAAAATGGATTGTGCCAAGGTAGCTATTTTGTTTCCTTTCTCGGTGACCAAGACCTCTCGCCGGTTTCTTTCAAATATCCTGCACCCTAATAAGTCTTCAATATGGGCAATGCGACTGCTCATGGCGGGCTGGGAGATTGCACAAATATCAGCAGCTTTCCCGAAGTTGAGCTGTTCTGCTACGGTGCAAAGATAAGTGAGGTCGCGAATATTAAGGTGTTTTATGCTCATAACTAATGCTTATGCTAATCAGTTTTAATGATAATTATAACTATATTTCAATTGGGCATATAGTTACACCATAAACACTGATTACTACCAAGCGATATCTAAAGCCAAGGAGAAAACCATGAGCGATAAAAAAGACACTATTGTTAAGTTGCAGTCATTATTAGCATCTACTTATACACTCTACTTAAAGACCCATAATTACCATTGGAATGTGACAGGTCCCATGTTCACGACTTTGCACACTTTGTTCGAGACTCAGTACACAGAATTGGCCCTAGCCGTTGATGAAATAGCTGAGCGGATACGCGCCCTTGGAGCAAAAGCCCCAGGCAGTTACTCTGAGTTTGCCGAGCTTTCAAGAATAGAAGAGAGCACAGGTGAACCTAAAGCAGAAGAAATGCTGCGCCAGTTAACCGAGGATCAAGAAAAAATAGCGACACTGTCTATTGAAGTTGTCCGAGTGGCTAGCGAGTTAGGAGACGAAGCAACAGCGGGCTTAGCCACAGACCGTCAGACCATCCATGAAAAGAACGCCTGGATGCTTCGAAGCCACTTAGAGTAAAGGAGAAGCTACCGCGCTTGGCAAGCTACTGCGTCAGGCGCGGTGTTCTAACAGCTAATGCAAGTGACTTCATCTCTGAACGAGAAACTAAAGAGGCAGGCGCACCCCTTCGACGGCCACGTTGAAACCTTGGGATTTAACAAAGAGAGTTTCGGGACTGTTTATATTGAGTAGTGGATTAGTATGGTTAAAGTGAATGAACCATACCTTGCTCTTGTCCGTGTCATCCAAATGATCAAATGCTTGCATGCTCTCAGAAACGAAAGGATGGGGTATTTGAGACATATCTCGATTACCTAATTCTCCGTCCGCGTAAAAAGTTGCATCTAACAGCGCATAATCCACTGACTTGACCAGCTCGGCAATGTCTTGATCCCAGACTTCCCATTTATTGATATCTGGTATGAACACTGCGGTTTTATTCGGCCCCTCGATTCGATAGCCCACTGTTTCCGAAAATTCATCTCGGTGAGGAACGAGAAACGGCGTAACGGTCAGTTTAGGGAATTGTTCTTGTTGTTGGTGGCTAAGGTTATTTAGCTGAATATTTTTTAGGCTGATTAGCTGGCTCCACGGCCCATTTTGTTTTATAAAATCCGCCATTCTGGGCATAGCATATACGGGGACATTGCTCGCCCCTTGGGCTTCATGTCCAAAAAACATCAGCCCAGCATAGTGGCCAATATGAGCGTGAGTGAGAAACACACCGTTCAACGAGTAATCGGAATCAGGGGCTTCAAGATGAAGGTCATAAAGCTGCGCTGGCATATGAGGGGTAGCTTCGAATAGATACTTGGCTGAGGAGCTGGGCTCGATGACAGCAATAGAGGTCGCACCCCGCCGCTTAGTTTTGTCTTCCCAGCCAGGCATGCAATGCTCCGCATAGCAACTGCTCTGAGGAAAGCCGGCATCTTGGACTACACCAAGAACGTAAATGTAAGGTTCATCCTGGGAATAGACGACCGATGCGAGAAGCAAACTTGCAGCGAAGCAGATTGATCTCAATGATGTGGCGAACTGTGACCGTAAAACCGTCATCGCTTAGGCTTCCTCAATTTTGCTGCCTGCTGTGATGCTACCATCACGAATGACAGTGGCACGCAGACCGCCTTTTTCTACTAACTCTGGCAAGACCTTGCGATGAACAGTAGCGGCCAAAAATGCGCAGGGCTCGCAAAGTTCTGCTCCATAGCAAAGCGCATCGCCCACGGTAAATTCTTTGCCAACCAAACTGTTAAGATCCACCCCGGTGGTGATTACACTGCGGCGAAAATCGCTTAAATTCAAATCAGAGTTGTTGGTCTTTAAAAAAGCGTCTAGCTCTTCTTTCGCGATGAAGCTAATGTGGTTGTCGGGTACTTTTTTTCCCTCAGCTATGAGCTGTTCTGCTCGGCTGTGGTATCTATCACCTAGGATGCCTTTGCCTGCTTCAAGCTCTGCATTCTCGATTTCCAACACAGCGCCACGACTTTCTAGCGCGATGAATATTTTCTCTACTTGCCCCATGTTAAGTCCCTAATTAGCTATTGTGCTTCTGTTGAAGCTTCAGAAGTCTGAGATTTTTTGTCCGAGACCAATGCCATTACAGCGCCTGCCGGGTCTTGTATTACAGCAAAGTTGTTGCTTCCCATTCTGCGCGGGCCATCTAATACTTTTCCGCCTCTGGCTTCACATGCGGTGGCGCTTTCATCCACATCGGCAACTCTCACATACACGAGCCACTGGGCCGGCAAGTTGGCATTGCTGCCTCTCGCGTGGCAGACACCGGCGACGGTCGTCTTATTGTCAGGGAGATTCATATTGAAATCATCGTAGCTGCCCATAGAAACATCTTCAGGTGTCCATCCAACGACTTTGGCATAAAAATCTTTGACTTGGGTGGCGTTATCGACCGTCAGATCCAGCCATTCTATTTTGCCTATATTGCTGTTTAGAGGTTTTTCTTCTTGCTCAGACACGGACCTGCTCCTTTCAAATTTTTTTCACGTTTGTTCTTCGTCGAGTATATGGGTTGGCAAGCCATCAATACTGATCTGATTTTTCTTTGCCCAGTAATCTTTTATGGCACTCTCATCTTTGTTGGCTAACCATTTGTTAAAATTATCGCGTTCTTCAACGTGGTCATAAAAGGGCACACCGAAACCGCAAGAGGTTTGCACTAGCTCGAACTGGAAGTCCACATACTGTCGTGCGCTTGGGTGGGGCTCAAACAGTTTACCTAGTTCAGACCATTGCTGATCTCGAGGATGAACTGCGACTGCTTTACCGTAGAGTCTTAGAATCTTAGGGTCGCCTTCGAACGCGCAAAACATTAGTGTCATGCGGTCATTTTGCGCGAGATGGGCAGCGGTCTCGTTGCCACTGCCTGTGATGTTTAGCCAAACAATGCGGTTGGCTGACATCACCCTAAGGGAGTCGAATCCTTTGGGCGACACGTTGATAGTGCCGTCATTGGCCGCAGTGCCTACGAAAAAAAGTTTTTGCCGCTCAATAAACTCTCTATGAACTTGGCTAAGTTCTTTATATCGACTTCCCATACAACTCCTTTATTCGGGCAACAATTTTCAGGGAAATTTCCCCCTTAGTGAGTCTTTAGTCAGGCAGACTGAACACATAAATGGCATTGCCATTTCTCGGGTACTTTATTTCAGTTGCAATAACACCAGGCACAGTTCTGGGGCTGGTGCCACCTAGTGCCGAAGTGACTGCTATGTATTGTTTGCCATCGATGGCGAAGGACACCGGATGCCCTTGCACCGAGGTGCCCAAGCGAGTCTCCCACAGCACTTCTCCGCTAGTCACATCCAGCGCCTTGAAGCGGCGATCCAAATCCCCCACAAAAACCACATTTCCTGCCGTAGACATGGTGCCAGTGTGAAAGGAGGCTCGCTGTTGATGGCTCCACACTTCTTCCATGGTATCAACATTGTAAGCGCCTATTTTTCCTAAGTTGCCATCAGTACCAGGCATTTCAAAAAACTTGCGACTGGCGGCAAGCCCGCCACCACCCTGTACAAGCGCAACTTCTCTGGCAGCATTTTCCAAGCAGGTTTGGCTAAGGGGGGCAATCATAGTGCCGCTGGGCTCATGGTAGGTCATGGAATGCCAATCTTTGCCGCCCGCACTGCTTGGACATGCTGAGGTCCATTCATTCAGCTTCGCATTTTGTATATCTTCTCGGTAAGTGACTTCACCGGTTTCTGGATTAATATTCGTGAATGCGTTTTGAAAAACTGTCTCTTTATGGGCCAAAAACTCCCCAGAGACTCGATCGTTTTTCCATAAAATGCCGTACTTACCTAAAGAGAAAACGAGCTTCTCATTTCCTCGATTGACTAGCACTCGTTCAAAGACTTCGTCTAAATCTAGTGCCTCTGCGGGAACATGCTGAAAATGCCAATCGAGCTCGCCAGTATCAGTGTCCACCGCCACAGTAGAGTTGGTAAACAAACCTACATCGTAAATCGTTAGGTGACGGCTCACCGGAACCCAAGGTTTTTGCTGGGCAGTTCCCCAATAGGTGCGTTTTAATTCTGGGTCGTAGCTCCCCGTAATCCAAGTTTCGCCGCCAGCTCTGAAAATATTATCCAGTTCTCCCCATGTATCGCCTCCCGGCTCGCCGGCTTGGGCAATGGTGTTGAAGCGCCACTCCAATTCACCGGTGTTGGCATCATGCGCGCTGATATAACAGTCTTCTGGAATGTAGCGCGCGCAACCTGCCAGCCCTAAGATAACCTTGCCATCCGCAACGATGGGCCCGCTTGAGTTCGAAAAACCCTTGCTAGAATCTGCTACAACCGTTTCCCATTCTTTCTCACCTGTTCTGGCGTTTAAAGCGACAAGTCGAGCATCGGTAGTTGCTTGGATTATTTTATCGCCGTAGATAGCAATGTTTCTCATGTCCTGTCGATTAGCAGGCCCGGTCCAATGTTCCCAAATCAATTCGCCAGACTTACCATCCAATGCTTGAATAACATTGCCCGGATTAATCAAGTACACAATGCCGTTGTACACAAGCGGCGAGGGTTCGGAGTCCCCTTCATGCATACTCCAAACCCACTCAAGGGACAGGTCTCCCACATTTGAAGAATTTATTTGATCCAACGGACTAAAGCTGTGAGCTTGGTAGTTACGCCGGATCATTGGCCAATCTGCAGGGTCTGGATTTTCCAGAATTGCATCGGTTACCGGAACAAAATCAACAAAATCATCCACAGTGCCAGCAACAGTTAAACCTTGCGGAGGAGCCGGTTCAGCGCGGCGCTGCTGGGCTGCTATTCTCGATACATTGTCAGCAATGGTGAAATCAGTATCTTCCGTGAGAGCTGTGGTAACCGCGTCTACCCCATTGACCAGCAATATATGTGCAGTGATGTTTAAGTAGTCTTCTACAGCCAAAGACTCGTTGCCGCCGGGAGGCATGTTAGCTTGAATATTGTTCAGCAAAAGAGAAGGGTTTTGGGAACCCCAGCGTTGGAGAAATGAATTGCCAGAAAGAAGAGGACCAAGAGTTGTGCCCTCCAAATTAGCACCATGACAGACAGCGCAGTTTGTCGCGAACGTCTCGGCACCAACAGCAGCTTGGTCTGCAAATCCTACTACATCGCTTGCGGCACTTTCGGTTTCCAAAGCGCTTGGTGGCGCGCTGTTATCATTGCAGGCGGCAAGCCCAGCAAGAGTGAATAGGCCAAGTAGGGCGACTCTAGAATTAATAGGGATTCTCATTGCTTATTCTCTCAGTTGTGGCGCAATTAGGGTTTACTTGTTGAAATGCTTGTACTGGTGAAATGCTCTATTGGAAGTGGCTGAGCAAGAACACCCAACCTCTGAGTTCACCTGGCGGATTGTTTTCACTGTGAATCTGAATGTAGAAGCTGTTGGCTTTGAGTGCCATCACCTGATCGTCTGTTAAGGTCAGCTCTCCCGTGAGTTCGCCACTGTTTGCTTGAGTCACGGTCAATGTGTGAATCACCGGCCCAGGCTGTGCTGGCGGGCCGTTGTGGATATGGGCAGCAGTTGCCCCAGAACTTAATCCTTGGAAATTTCCGCTTACGCTAAGAGTTGTACCAGAAAGACTTAGGAGTACTTCACCTTCCCCCAGTATTTCATCCACAGTTTGAGGAGTAGTGGGCATGGGTGAGAGCCGCGCTCGGTAGACTTCTTCTTGTGCCTGAGTGGAGGCGGCTAAAAAAAGGCTGCTGGCGATTGTGAGATACCTAGCCACACGGAGAATATGCGCTGGACGGAAAAAACCTAAACTGTTGCCCGGATTCATGATTACCTCTGGGTTCTTTTGATTGGGTAACCCCATTAAAACCCAAGAATCAAAACAGGTACAGCCTCCGCACAGGGCGCGGCATCAAGCGGAGGCTAATCGAGGGGCAGCTTAGGGGCTACATTGAAAATTCTCGGCCCGCCAGTTGGCTGAATTGTCTGCACCATCTGCGGGGCCGGTGTAGCGCGCCTGCGCAGGATATACACAAAGTGGCCGCTCGTTAACAACGTCTCCTGCTTCGCTGAAAGTGGCAACAATCGAGTCAGGCGCTCGGCCGTTTTCTACCCATTCAACCATCGGTGCCAGCTTGTCCCAGCTATTGGGACCCGAACCACCGGCGCAGTGGGCCATGCCGGGTGCAAGAAATAAGCGAGAGCTTTCATTGGCAGCCGTGAAGCTGCCTGCAAATGTGGTAGATACCATGTCTTGATAGTAATCCACTGTGTCTTCGGCCACGATGAGGGTATCAACAAGGCCATGATAAACAATCAACTTGCCACCTCGGTCTTTTAGAAATCGGCTAAGGTCAGGGTCTGTGGCGTCAGTAATCGACATCATCAAATCGCCTTTACCAGACGTGAAATCGTTAATGTCGTAATCCACCCAATGAAACTCAGGAATCACGCCATCGGTGCGGGCCTGATAGTTAACGTCTCTGACATTGGGAACGGCTACGCCCGGGTCGGTTTCATAGAACAGATAGTTCATATGGTCGCCGGCCACGCCCATTAACTTGCCTGGCCCGTTATTGTTACCGGCGTGTGGAATGTAAAGGCCAGTCCACCTTTTTTCAGATCCAAACATCTTGCCGGGATAAATTTGAACCCCTTGGTCATCTTGAGGGCCGTTATACATATCCTGAACTGTTTGCAATTGGGCAGTGGTAAAACACTGATCGCTAGCACTGCCTGTGGGGCACATTAAATCGTTCAAGTCTGTGCTCGGATTAAAATCGCAGCTAAAAGGATCGCTCACTACTCCATCACGGACACCGTCGCGGGCGTCGCACTTATTCAGAACCTGCTGATGAAGCACGTCGATAAGATTCAAACTGTCAAAGCTGCCATCTCCGGTGGTATCCACCGCAAGATTGCCGGCAAAATTATCTCTGAAAATTCGTTGAAGGTTCCAAGTGCCTGCCGCGTTGAGAGCTTGGTAGGCGAATGCCGGTGCTCCTGCGACAATGCCATCGAAATCATTGGGGTAGCGCTGGGCTTCCATCAAGCCTTGGCGTCCACCTTGAGAGCAGCCTTCAAAATAGGAGTAATCAGGAGCGGAGTTGTAATAGGTTTGAACCAAGCTTTTACCAGCCATTACGGTAAGGTGCACCGCTCGATAGCCGAAATCGATTTCTGCTTGTCTATTGTTGAAACCGAAAGAAGCCCCTGGCTCAACACCGCTATCGTGACCTGTATTGCTGTTAGTGACGGCATAGCCTTCTGCAACTCGGTGATTGGCAAAATCTAAATCCCCGTCTTTGCCGCCATCTCCCCACTGAAGAAAGCGACCGTTCCAGTTTTCCGGTAATGGAAGTTGGGCGTGGAAATGAATTGCTGGAGAGATAATTCCTCGAACATAGCAATAATCGGAGTCGTCGTGGCTATTGTTTTCGATAGAGGCAGATGTAATTGTTAGATTACGAATCTTAGCAAGCGCTTCACAGGACGCTGCTGTATCAGCTGAGGGAGTCTGACCCAGCGCCAGCGAAGGCAAACCCAAGAGGAAAATGAGGGCAATCCATAATTTGGGTGCTGGCAGAGTAGATGCTGAATGAACGAGGCATTGGTGATTCATCTGTTGGGACATCTGTTGCTTCATCAGTTGGTTCATAGTGGACTCACTGCTTTTTCTTTGGTTTTATTGTTTTTGACTTTACCACCACCAGAGTCAAAAGCAATTAGAGGCAGTCCAGCCGCTGCTCGACAGAATTGCTTTGACAACTCGACTCAAAGGAAGCAGCGCAACTATGGAACAAATTGCCAGTAACAAAAGTTTTGGCGGATACCAAAAAAGGTTCTCCCATCAATCAGCTGTGCTGAACTGCACAATGACCTTCTCTATTTATTTGCCTAAGCAAATAGAAACTGTTGGGAAGCATGTCAAATTTCCGGTGCTGACATTCTTAGCAGGGCTCACTTGCAGCGACGAAAACTTTGTCCAAAAAGCGGGAGCCCAGCGTCTTGCGTCTGAGCTAGGCATTATTATTGTTACGCCAGATACCAGCCCAAGAGGGGAGGCTGTTCCTGATGACCCAGACGGCGCGTATGACTTTGGGTTAGGTGCTGGCTTCTATCTCGACGCCACCGAAGCGCCTTGGCAAGACAACTATGCTATGTACTCCTATATTACCCAAGAGCTAAGAGCGCTGGTTGCTGAAAATTTCCCGGTGGATGATTCTCGCCACGCCCTTTGTGGACACTCGATGGGGGGTCATGGTGCTTTGTCCATCGCCCTTAAAAACCCAACAAAATATTCTTCGGTGTCGGCGTTTGCACCAATTGTTTCACCGATGAACTGTCCCTGGGGGAATAAAGCGTTAGCTAATTATTTGGGCGCGGATACTGCCGCATGGGCGCAATACGATTCTGTTGAACTGTTAAAAGCGGCAACTGATCATGTTCCAATGTTGGTGGATCAAGGTAGTGAGGATCAGTTTCTAGTAAACGAGCTTAAGCCGGAATTACTCATTGAAGCGGCCAATAAATGCGGTTATCCGCTGGACTACAAAATTCGTGATGGCTATGACCATAGCTATTTTTTCATTGCTAGTTTTATAGAAGAGCACCTGCGCTTTCATGCTCCGTTCTTAGGAATTGAAGAGGCTTAAATCGCCAGCCAAAGCAAAGCCCCACAAAGGCAGAGCATCACTTGGCTAAAACGGTCATGGCTCGCAAAAAGAACCGGGTCTTCGTCTAAGTCTCCCAAGTATGCTTTTAGCCATACGCGCCCGTGCATGATGACCAGCGCAGGGCAAATCATCCATAAAGTCGCGGGCGAACTATACAGCTCGGTGGTTGCCGGTGCGTTGATATAAACCGTAAAAACAATAATAGCGGCGATGCTAGACATGACTCCAAGTATGGCTACTACGTTAAGTTGTTCAGTGTCGTAACTTCGTCCCTTAACTTTCGTTTTGAAATCCAATTGTAGATTTCTGAGTTCAGTGGTTCGTTTCAGTAGCGCAAGCCCAAGAAATAAAAACCCAGAGAAAGCTAACAGCCACTGGGTGGTTGTGATCCCAATAGCCGCAGAGCCTGCGATAATTCGTAAGGTATAAAGCAAAGATAAGGTAAGCGCATCCGCCATATAAAGGCGTTTAAGGTAGAAGCTGTATAAGCAGGTCGTCATCCAGTAGCCAATCATAATCAGCAGAAACTGACCGTTTATGGAGCTTGCAATTAACACTGACAACAAGAAAAGAGCAGGCGACCCTAGGAACCCCAAGCGGAGTGACAAGGTTCCGGATGCGAAAGGGCGGCTCGATTTGCTGGGGTGATGGCGGTCATGCTCGATGTCCAACATGTCGTTAAGCAAGTAAACGCTGGAGGCACAAAGAGAAAAGCTCATGAACCCTAAAAACGTCAGCCAAAAAAGCTCCGCTTGGTTTAACTGATGAGAAAGAATGAGCGGCAGAAACACAAGGAAATTTTTTAACCACTGATGGGGCCGCATGGCTTTTAGAAATCGGCGTCCCAACGGGCTTGGTAAATCAAACGCGACCAGCGTGGAATTTTCACTCGCAATTTCTGTTGCCTGCTTGTGTATGCTCGCCTCTGCATTAACCACAACAATCTCATCCGCCGCCCTCCAAATAACAAGGTCTGCTTCTGAATTGCCGGCATAGGCGAAACTTTCTCCCTGACTAAGCTCTTTGATTCGGTCGAGTTTTTGCTCCGATTTCAAATTTGTATCGCCATCACTGCCAATAGCTTGGTCAAACAACGGGTAACACTCTGCAACCTTTTCTACGACTGTTTGGTGAGCGGCTGATATCAGAATTACTTGTCGGCCATTGCTTTTCTGCTCTTCTAAATAAGTTAAGAAACTGGAATTAACAGGCAATGACCGAATGTCTAAATCAACTTCTTCAGCGACTCTTTTTTTAAAATAAGCACGCCCATGACTCAGCCATTGAAACATCTTCAGTAACGAAAGCGGATTGCTGCGAAGCATTGCGAGCATGGCTTCCAACAAACAATCAGTTTTTGTTAGAGTGCCGTCAAGGTCAACAAATAGCGGTGCTTGTGGTTCGCTTAACCCCATGGCTTAGAATTTCAACCGCTTAAAAATAAATTCCGGAATTGAGCACACGATTGCCATAATAAGCCGCCAATAGCTCGGTGCATAAACAGTGAGCCGTTTTCTGCTAACCGCTTTAACAATACACTGAGCGATTAACTCTGGGCTTGACCAGAGAGCACCTTTCTCGAACTCGGCTGTCATAGGAGAATCGACAAGGCCCGGTTTAATGTCGAGCACGTGAACATTGTATGGGGTTAGCATTCCCCGAAAGCCTTGCAGGTAAGTTGACACCAAAGCTTTGGATGCCCCATAGACAAAATTAGGTTGGCGGCCTCTGTCGCCGGCTACGGATGTGATGACAGCAATGCTTCCATTGCCTTGGGCTTTGAACAAAACGCCAAGTTCGGTAAGCAAAGAAATAGTACTAAGGCCATTAACGCTAATTGCTTTTTGCGCAGCTTTATAATTTTCTTGGCACTTGCTTTGATCAGGCAGATCGCCATGACAAATAAGCGCAAGATCCATGTTGCCCAGTTTTAGATGAGCGTCCGCAATGGCTTTTTTATGGCTTGCGGTTTTTGTCAGATCTAATCCTAAAATGCCTGCAACTTTAGCACCGCGCACCTGCAAATCTTTTTCAAATTCAATCAGCCTTTCTTCGTCGCGCGCGATTAAGAAAAGCTCAGCGCCGGTTTCAGCGTAAAGTCTAGCTGTGGCTCTGGCGATAGCGGAATTGGCGCCAACAATGAGTATCTTCATTTTTTTGTTCCGGCTTTAGCTGTCGTTAACCCAAGGCGGTCTGATTGTAGAGACCTAAACAGCTGCTTAGGGTCGATCGTCTCCTTTAACTGCATGAACTCTTCCCAGTTACTGTAACCCTGCTTGAAACGCTGCTCAGACATTCTGGCATCTTTTGCCAAATAGAGTCTGCCCCCGTTTTCATGAACAATCACGTCTAATTCATCCAATAGTGGAAACAGGGATCTCTCTCGTTTGAAATCTAAGGTAAGGGTAAAACCCTCTTTTGGAAAAGAAAGCCAGTTGCGATTGTGTTTGCCAAATTTTTTAAGCACCGACAAAAAAGAGCCTTTGCCGGCATCGGACACTTTGGTTAGCACTTGGCTTATTGTTTCGAACCCGGTTTCAGTCGGTACAACAAATTGATACTGCAGAAACCCTGCTTTGCCATAAAGTCGATTCCACTGGCCAATATTATCTAAGGGGAAAAAGAAACTCGTAAAGTCCGTTGTGTCCTGTTTAGGCAAACGGCTTTTCAATTCAAAGTAAGCGCTGTTAAAAGTGCCTAGGGTGAATTTGTTGAGCAACAAGCTCGGCATTGAAAATGGAACGTTGAAAGTAGGCTTGGCGCGAATATTGAAATCAGATGATTTGCTATCAGCTTGGCCACTGCGCAAATTTTCTTTGTGTTCACCCAAAAAGAGTAATGAGCGTCCAAGCGAGTCGCCTTTGGCTAAGCAATCGATCCAAGCCACCGAATAGGTGCTGTCATTATTTTCTTCTAATAAACTGAGAGTATCTTTAAGATTTTCGCCCACTAAAGTGCGGCGTTCTATTTGTAAGCTGGTGATTTTTTTAAGCCTTATTTTGGCATCAACAACAATACCGGTGAGACCCATGCCACCGCAGCTGGCGTGAAAAAGATCGCTATTTTCGATGTCGCTGCAATAAACTATTTCCCCAGACGCCAGCATTACATTGAACCCTACCAGGTGGTCGCAGAATGAGCCGTGCTTGTGATGGTTCTTCCCATGAACATCCGCTGCAATTGCGCCGCCAACTGTGACAAACTTGCTGCCGGGTACTACCGGCAAAAATAACTCTTTAGCAATCGCAATCTTTAAAACGCTGTCTAAGCTTACCCCAGAGCCACAATGTAAAATTCCAGACTCGTCATCCAAAGCAATAAAGCTATCGAGGAATCGGCTGCTGATGACCTTTGCGGCTAAGGCGCTGTCTCCATAGCTTCGCCCAGCGCCCCGAGCGATTAGATTTGACTCACTGCTATGGGCCTGCACTAGACGATTAAGAGCAGATGCATCCAATGGTTCAAGCACATCGGCTATGGTTTGAGGATAACGTCCCCAGCTATCGAGAATCATGAACAGTCCTTTTACTGCCAAACACAAAGTGATTATCGAGTTGATATTTCACGTAATACCCTAAAGTCAGTCCGATAATGGCACCAATATAGCGGGCTGACTTGGTTTCGAAATAGGCATCAAAACCAAGTTCAAACCCCCAAAACAAGAGTGTGGTTCCAACTCCCGTTAGCGCGTACCTTGCAAATTCAATAGCCGATTGGTTTGTGCTGTCGGCTTTGCTTTCAAAAATATAACGTGCGTCCAGGTAATACTTGCTGATCAATCCCGTCGCCGTGCCGGCGAGAATCGCTAACTGTACTTCAAAGTCTCCGCGGACTAAACCAGAGGTGATTTCTTGGGTTAGGAGATTGACTAGCGTAGCGATGGCAGCGAACGCACTATAAAGTGAAACAGTTTTAACGGCGCTCATAAGGACACTGATTTAATTCTTCAACTCGGGGCGATCTTACCTATTATGCTGTCACGTCCGGCAGGTATACTAAAGCTCTTTTTCGGACAGCTGGCATTCGCCATGTTGATTTCATTCCTTTTTGAGTTGAGCAAGACAATCCAATGACAGTATTTGAATTTACCTTAAAGCTGGCGCGAGAGGCCGGTGAGCTAATTCTCGAACAGCGCAGCAAAAATGAGCTCACTCACCAGTACAAAAACGGTCAGGAGCTCGTGACTAATGCGGATTTACTGGCTGATAAGTTAATCGTTGACACTATTCGCTCAACTTATCCAAACGATCATATACTTTCTGAAGAGTCGTCTCCGGAGTCCGTTGCTTTTACTGAGCTGGGTGCGCCCCTGTGGATTATTGACCCTATTGATGGCACCGTAAATTACGCCCACGGGCATATCCAGTCGGCAGTGTCGATCGCTTATGTGGACAAGGGCCAAATACGCCACGGTGTGGTTTATAACCCGTTCACCGATGAGATGTTTTCGGCGCAGCTGGGGGGCGGCTCGCAGCTCAATGGCAAGTCGATTTCAGTGGCAACCGAACAAGACCTGCGCCGCAGTATTATCGCCACCGGTTTTCCCTACGACAAAGCCACTATCAAGCCTATGCTGACGCGGGTATCCGCTGTGCTGACCCAATGTGCGGATATCAGGCGCTTAGGTTCGGCGGCCTTGGATATTTGTTGGTTGGCAGCAGGGCGGTTGGATGGATACTACGAAAGCCTGAGTATTTGGGACTTTGCTGCTGCTCAGCTAATCGCTCGTGAAGCGGGCGCTCAATGGGGGCACTTTAGCGAAGTACCTGCAGGCATCGACCCTCAATTTCATTGCCAAGACATTCTGGCGGCTAACCCGGCGCTATATCCGAAACTGCTGGCGCTTTTGCAAGAAGCCGACGCAACTGGCAAGGGCGGCAGCTAAGCCCCTGCTTTGCCTATGGTTATTGCTAAGTTTGAACCAGATTGGTAGAGCTGATAAAGCGATCAAGCGAAGGTCTAAAAATTGACTGAAACCGTTGTAAACCTTAGAGTGATTGGGTTTTGTGGCAGCTTGCAACCCGCGTTTGGGTAATTAGCTTAGATTTTGTTTGAAAGCCGCAATTCATAAGGCTTTCAAGGTATAGCATAAGGCGTGTTCAGCCGGATTTAATGGCTTGACTGAGCTTATGCTGACTAAAAAACGGTCACAGTAATAAATTTTGAGGAGATTACAGTGAAAAAGACAACATTATTGAAAACCGCCGCGTTGTCTCTGGCGATTGCACCTGCGTTAAGCACTGCAGCAGACAGAGTAGGCGACTTTTCGTTGCTAGATCAAGACGGCTATTATCACAGCATGAGCTGGCTAGATGATCACAAAGCAGTGGCTTTGCTGGTTCAAGCTAACGGCAGTGATGCCACAGCAGCAGCTGTGCCTGCATTCGACGCACTTAGAGCAGAATACGATGCTAAAGGTATCGAGTTCTTCATGATCAACCCAATGGGTAAGAAGAACCGAGCCGAAGTGAAAGCAGAGCTTGCTGAATATGGCGTTGAAATTCCGGTATTGATGGATGATTCACGATTAATCTCCGAAGCGCTGGGTGTTGCTCAGACTGGCGAAGTCATCGTCTTCAACCCAAGCAAATTCACAGTTGATTACCAAGGCTCAGTAGCGGGTGCAGAAGCGGCTCTAGCTGAAATTGCAGCTGGTCAAGCAGTCACTGCTGCCATGGTTGCAGCCAATGGCGAAGCCATTTCTTTCTCAAGTAACGATTCCATTTCTTACTCGAAAGATATCGCTCCAGTGCTCGCCGAAAACTGTGCAAGCTGCCACCGAGAAGGCGGAATCGCGCCTTTCGCAATGGACAGCCACGCAATGGTTCAAGGCTGGTCCCCTATGATTCGTGAAGTGTTGATGACTAAGCGTATGCCACCAGGACAGATTGATGGCCACATCGGTGAGTTCTTAAATGGCATGGTGCTAGATGATCAGCAGGTTCGTAACGTAATTGCATGGGCCGAGGCCGGCGCGCCAAAAGACGGTGACGAAGATCCTTTGACGCAGCTTACATGGCCTGAATCTGAGTGGGCTTTTGGTGAGCCAGATTACATTATTACAGTTCCAACTCAGCAAGTTCCAGCCACTGGTGTATTAGACTACCGTGATGTTGCTGTAAAAATCGACATTCCTACAGATCGCTATTTGCGCGGCAGCCAGTACATTGCTGGCGACCCGACTGTTCTCCACCATACCATTAACCGATTAGATTTCCCTGGTGAAAGCCGTGGCGGATTCTTAGGTAGCAATGACCCTGATAAGGCAAGCATCACGCCTTACATTCCTGGTGCTGACCCAGTTTGGAATCCAGACAATACAGGGGGTTTGGTTAAAGCTGGATCGGTTCTTAACCTCAATCTGCATTACACAACAACAGGTCGTGAGTCTGTGGATGACGGCAAGATCGGGCTATGGTTCTACCCAGAAGACGTTATCCCCGAAGAACGAATGTCAGGTGCTTGTGCGTGTATCTTCCCACCAAGCTGGACATCTATTCCTCCAAACGATCCGAACTTTGAGCAAACCGCTTCAATCACAATTAAAAAAGATGCGAACATCATGAGCTTCACGCCACACATGCACTTCCGTGGCAAGTATATGCGCTTCTTTGCAGATTTCCCTGATGGTACTAGCGAAGAGCTAATCAACATTGCTCAGTATGACTACGCATGGCAGCGTGCTTACACGCTTGCAGAGCCGCGTTTCGTTCCGGGTGGTACTAAGATTCGTGCAGTGGGTGCATTTGATAACTCTGCACAAAACCCTGCTAACCCTGACCCAGAGCGTGAAGTGCCTTGGGGCCAGCAAAGCTGGGATGAAATGTTCTTCGGTGCAGTAAACTGGAAGTACACAGAGCAGGGCGGCGAAGACTAATCGCTAAACTCTCTCGAAAAAACCCGGCCTGGCCGGGTTTTTTTTGGCCTCTGTTTTTAGGGATAGATAGAGCAGTGTGAAAACGAGAGAGTTCAATTTTTATTGGCTGCTTGACGACCAACTCCGCCAATGAATACGCTCAATTTTTAAAGTCGCGCTTTGTCGCGGCTTTTCCGTTTCTGCGTCACCGGTTTTAGAACGGTTTGCCATTCCGGAAAAATTTTTATCATGGATTAGATGGTTCAGGGCTCAGATGGTTCATGAGCCAGATGTATAAGGGGTTCCTTGATGAAATCGAAGCTCCCATTTGCCTTCTGACCGAGACCAAATTGACGAGCGATGTGCAGCCTGTACTTTTTTGCCTCGAACAACGGCGCTATCGTAAGTCACTTGAAACACGTCATCAGATAACTGTCGAATTTTTAGGTTAGGCAAAGGTAACTCGGCCTCTATATCCTTTGAATCTGCGGACAACACTTCTTCTAAATCATAGACATGACCTGATTGGCCGAATTCAAAAAAATCAGGCGACATCACTTCACGCATATAGGTTTTGTTGAACCGTGTTTCACTACGCCATAGCTTTTCTTCAAGGCTAGCTAATTCATCCAATTCATTCTGTGAAAGATTATTCATTGGTTAATTTTGAATCAGGTCCGCTGCCGCGGCAACAAGTTCCTGCGTTTTTTAAGTTCTCTTGTTCAGTTAAAATTTCTCGATTAAATCTGGCCTGAACGTAACCCCAAGTCCAGGACCCTGCGGCACTTTAATGGACCCGTCTTTTTCTAGAACCGGTGGGTTCTCGAACACCTGCCAGCCTTCAAAAATATCCGCATGAGGTGGCTCGTGAATAAATTCCGTTATAGGTGCATTTGGCATCGATGCAATTAGGTGTATTCCGCAGATATTCACCAAGCGCCGTTCAAACGGTGCTGAGTGCGGTGAAACTTGCCTGTTGTAGGCCGCCGCTAGAGTCCCAACATTGCGGGACATAAGAGGGCCTATATCACCTATTTCAGGCATGAGGATATCGAAGCATCCTTGTTCGAGCAGCCATCTGAATTCATGGATGCCCCAGTTTGCCTCCGCTCCTGCCATGGGCATAGTGAGAAGCCGGTTGAGCTCTGCTAAGCGTTCAAAATCATAACGTGGCAGCGGCTCTTCAAACCAATAGACATTCAAGGCTTGGTATTCCAACGCCGTGTCGTAGGCCCGCTTAAAGTTCCAGAGTGTTGGGTCTTCTCCATTGGCATCTGCGTCACCCGGTGCCTTATTGCCATCACAAAGAATATGAAAATCATCGCCCAGCGCTTCGCGAACCAGCTGCACGACTTTGATGTCTTCTTCCATCGTTCTAAAGCCGGAGCGCAGTTTGAGAGCACGCCAGCCTTTCTCTTTGAGCCCAATGGCTATTTCAACTCTATCTTCCACGGTGCCAATGCCCCACATGGCAGCATAGGGTAGTACTTTATCCCGGCCACCGCCCCACAGCTTATAGAGCGGTAAATCTGTTGCTTTACCTATTAAGTCCCAAAGGGCGATTTCCACCGAGGCACCCCAACGGCGCTGAGGTCGGTACAGTGATGTAGCATGCTTGTTAATTTCGAAAGGGTCTTGGCCAACGAGCATTTGCTTAACGTAGTCGATGTTCTCAGGAGGGATGCCGGGGCCGATGCCCACTAAACCTTGATCTGTATGCACTTCTGTCACGGTAAAGTTACCAATCTGGACATGCAGACCACCACGAGGCGTATCCACTCGGCGAGCAAGGATGCCCTTGTCTTCAATCAGTTTGATTCTAATCAACCGAACATCGGTAATTTTTAGACGTGCCGCCTGCGCCGCTAACGCAGCCTGTGGCAGCATCAATGGCATTGTTGCAAGGCCGGTTAATTTGTTCAAAAAATCTCGTCTTTGCATCGCAGTGTCCTGTTGATTTTCAATAAGGAGAAAATCACCTTATTGTTTTTATTGATTTAATTCAACTACGGCTTAGCTCTATAAATTCCTAATCGACAAAGTCAAAAAGCTTGGAATACTTTGACAGACCTGTCGTACTGCAGAATCGAACTACTCCGAGCCCTTTTAGTTTGAGGCACGTGACGTTGCTAAAAGCAGATGTTCGTTGCACAACCTGTTCGGCTTTACGATTATGGATCATCACCTCTTTCTACAAAAGCAATGAACTCGTCTGAAAAGGTCTTTTTGCCAATCTCATGCCACCACTGCTTTACACCTGGAAAAGCATAATGAGCGCGCATTGTTTGATAAGTTCTATTGGATAGATCCGAATCCACAAGACCTATTTCATCATGGCCAAAAATCAGCTCAATATGGCCAAAAAACAAATGGTATATTACAGCAAATTTCAGCTTCTCTGCTGGCGTTAAGTCTTGGAAACCAGCAAACCCTTTCGCTAACAATTCTCCATCTCTGAGAAAAGTGTCGCCAACTTGATTATACGAATTCTGCAAACTTAAAGTGGCATTTAGCTTGTCCGTGGTATTGCTCTGTCGAATTTGAAGCGCCAAGTAAATGAGAGATAGAATTACACCGGCTGCTCCAATAACCTCTGCGATTGCCCCTATTGCATCCCAGTTCATCTATCAGTACTCCCTCTATGCTTAATGACACACAACACTTTTAATAGCAGATCGATCACGTTGCGGTTTATCCTTTTTTGTAACACAGAGGATGCTGATAAGACAATGAATTAGCGATTAGATCTTCGGATGTCTAACTCACAAGAATCTCAGCAAGCTTTGAATATTGGGATCGGCAGTTTGGAGATTTCGTAAGTAGGAGTGTGCCTATAGTTCTAAATTTAAAAAGGCATGCCAAGCGGCAATGGCCTAATGCCTTATGGGAAGCACCGCAGTACGCAAAACTGATCTGCCAATGGATTCCGCTGACAATTTGGCGCCATTGCTAACAGCAACCACCAGTGTTGCGGTTTGCGCCGAATACTCTATGGTGGCATTGAAGTTGTGCTGATTGCTGCCACCCGCAGTACCATAGTTATTCTCAAACATGGCTTTGTAACCGTATTTTTCTCGAGTGACATCATCGAACTGAGTATTGTCGCGAAGTGATTCAATCCACTTTTGCAGGTCACTGACAGTGGACACCATTCCTCCGTTGCCAACAATAACCCAGCTGTATTCCCAATCCTTCGTTGTGCCACAGCCAAGAAAGGTATTTTCTGAAGAAGCCATCGGCGCAAATGGCTCGCCCCAGAAGCCGGTTGAATCCATTCCAGCAGGAATCAACAGATTTTCCCTTATGTAATCAACATAGCTTTGCCCGGAAACTGCCTCAATGATTGCAGCTAACACTGTATAGCCGCTGTTGGAATAGTTCTCCCGAGAACCGGGCCTAAACAAAAGTGACCCCCTGAATATCTC
>JBGCEK010000054.1:0-9179 GCA_045106275.1 Pseudohongiellaceae bacterium
AGAAGGTGGTCTTAGCGAAGTTGAAGAACGCGTTTTTCGTGAAATAGCAGTAAGCGCTGGAGCTAAGGACGCAAAAGTCCACGTATGAGCTATCGACACATAACAATCAGTTCAATAAAGGACAGGGCTGACACCCTGACTATGATTAAAGGCGTTAGCTGCACTAGGAGAATAAATGCCTGAAGCGACACCCATCTATTATGATTGGCAATTTTGGTCAGCTATCGCTGCATTTTCGGCATTGGTGTTGTCGCAATTGTCCCCTATTAGACTTTGGTTCAAGTCAGCGAATTTGGATATTGTTATTCATAGTACTCTCCAAGTAACTCACAAAATTGGAAATCCGAATCTGAGCACTTACTTAACAATCGAAAATGTTGGCGGAAGAAAATTACTGATTAAGTCGATGTCAATTTCCATATATCGAGATGAAAATCTTATTGGCACATATCCGGCTAGAACATATTTCGAAACACCGACTTCAAACATACCTATAATTTTCGTTCCTTTTGAATTAGGTCCTGGCGAAAGTTGGGGGCACAGCACATCGTTCTTAAACTATTTTGATAGGGCTACAGGCCGAAGAGTGCGAGACGCAGAATCTGCGCTTCGAAATGATATCCGTCACAAACTCAATTTACGGCCGGAAAATGACAATAGCCCTGTTGTAGCAGAGGCAGGGCATGTAGCACCATTTATTCAGCTTTTTAGCTAGCTATATGTCTGGGAGCCCGGAGAATACAAAGCTGTTCTTAACGTGGATGTGGATCGGGATCAGCGTACATTTTCTAGCACGTATAGATTTACTTTATTCGAATCCGAATCCTTAGAACTGCGATCGCATACAGAGGATTACCGATTTGGAGGCGGGCTTTCATATAACGTAGATCGCCACGCTGGTATATCAGTGCCAATTACCTTTATAGATTAGCAGGGTAAAATAAGTGTCGGAGTAAAAACACAATGCTGGATATTTACTCCGACACGTTTTCTTGCTCCTGCAGCAAGAGGCAAAGGGCTTGCAACTAGTATGTGCAAGCATTCACAGAAAGAAGCCTTGAAGCTTGGATACAAAGCTATGCAGTTCAATTTTGTTGCCGAAAGCAACAATGGCGCCGTTCGTCTATGGACTGGGCTTTGATATTGTAGGGAGACTGCCGCAGGCATTCGATCATCCATCGCAAGGTTTTATTGACGCACTAGTAATGTTTAAGTGGCTTAAAACTTAATGAACTGATCTGTGGATTGGTTAACAACGCAACACCTTCAAGTTCCGTCCATCCTTCTCTTAACAGCCAAGCCAAACTGAGCTTACATTTATCTAAGGGCAATATTGGAGATCATCAAGATCAAACAGGTGAGCGGTGTCGACTACCCACTTAGGTCGACCCATCAAATACACCTGTCCGTTTTTTCACACAACCACCACTCCCAGGTAAACCCAGCGGCTTGCGTAAAATTGCCGCTTATGCCGGTTTTTATGACGGACTCGAAGCTATTCCGCGAATATTAGTAAAAGTGTTGTTGGTGATTCGCTGACCAACCTCAATTCAATGTTGTAGGTTAAGTCTGCCACCTTCACAGCAGGAACTTTAAGAACACCGTTTTCAAAACTAGCACTGACTGCAGATTGAGGCGGTATTGCTATTGCACTTGCCAATTCAAACAGCGCTGGTTCACTGCCGGGAAAATAGTTCAACTCTAAACTGAAGTATTGGTCAAGAACAGCAAGTGAAGAGATAGTAAGCACGTTGTTCTGAAAAACTGCACTTGCCGTTTCAGGTTCTGGCTGTGGCTCCGGCTCCGGCTGGGGTTCTGGCTCGGGTTCCGGTTCTGGTTCCGGCTGAGGCTCTGGTTCTGGTTCTGGCTCGGGTTCCGGTTCTGGTTCCGGCTGAGGCTCTGGTTCTGGTTCTGGTTCTGGTTGTGGTTCTGGTTCTGGTTCTGGTTGTGGTTGTGGTTGTGGTTGTGGCTCTGTTACAGATACCAAACTATCACTGCCGCTACCACTGACCGAGCGAATTTGAGTGAGATTTTCAACTGCCGTTGCATCTTTCTTTACAAAAGCATCAAGAAATAATTTGGTCCAAGTGTAAGCGTCAGCGAATGCGCCATCGCTCATTAGATGGTCTTCTCCATCGTACTCAACTAGGTATTTTATACTCGGTATGGCTGCCATGGCCGTTTGTAGCTTACTGTAATCAGCGACGGTATCCCCATTGGCCGCGTTCGCCATCACGGGCCTGTCTATAGAGGAAGTACCAGTTCCACTGCGCCCGAAAATCGAATAGAGGTCGGCCCCTGCGTAAGGAACGATGGTGGAGGCAGCCAAGATTCTGCTATCCACCGTTGTTGTAATAAGGGAGTTTGCAAAAATGCTTTGAAAATCAGGATTTACTTTTTTCGCGCCGAGTAGAGCCATCATCGTCGCTCCACCAAAACTCTCTCCCGCCCCACCAATTCGTGCCGGGTCAATATGATCTTTAAACCCTGAGTGTTGAAGAATAGTGTCGATTGCGGTCTTAACTGCCAGAGGACGCAGATTAAATTGACGTGCTTCCGTCTGGAGGAATCGATTATCGCCATGGTACAAGGCCATAACAACATAGCCGTGGCTCGCTAAATCTATGAGAAAACTTAGATGTCGTGCTGTGGGATGGTCACCCAACCCATGGGAATAAACGATTAAAGGATATCGCTCGCTCTCATCTGCAAAAATTGGAGAGTCAGACTGACCCTGCATATGAGGCAACGCCGGCGCCTTAAACACAGTGTAATTTGCACGGGTGTTTTCTTTGGTAGTGGGGTACAGCACATATGCAGAGTAAGGGAGGCTAGTGCCGGCCGACGCACCATATTTACTTGAGTCACTTGGGACAGCTAGCTCAAAGGTAATACTTGCGTCTTCAAATGCGAGCAGCTCGTTGATATACAGTAAATTACCATTGTCGTTGAATCCTTGCTGATACTGGCCCGCATCAACATCACCTGAAATAGACTTAGTGGTAAAGTTTGTACTCCCTACTTCGAAAGGCCCGGTGCCGAGGACATCTAGAACCAACTCTCTCTCTGCAGCTTGCGCGAATCCGTAGCAAACAAATGCGAAGACAAGCAAAAAGTAGTGTATTCCTCTGAAGTTCAGGCATATGGATTGCAAAACGCAGGCTCCTTTAGACGCGTGAAAATAGCCAATACTGCTTAAACTTGCACCATTCAAAATTTCAATAATCGCAAATGCAGCAAATACAAAAGCGATAAAATCGGCAGTATAGAGATGTTTGGCAAGTCTAACGAGCCCCAAATGGGGTAGCACTCACTACAGATGCAGAACTGACTCGGTAATAATTAGAGCGCCGATCAAGTTGACCCCTTATTTACTAGGTTCTATTTTTTAAAAGGCTCTAACGCTAATTTTCCATTGTCACCTATTCAGAGTTTTGTCGAGATAACCACCTCTGCCCGTTGTTCTTTAGGTTTCAACAATCCGCTTACTCTAGCGACCTGATATTAGGCCCTGCTACCCTCCTCTGCGCCAGCGAAAGAATTTCTCCAACCAAGGAAAATATTTTTCCGGAAGCCTAGCGCTGCGCCAAGAATTGGCAGCGAATTTATTGGCTTCAAGCAACGTGGGATAAATATGGGTGACAGCTGAAATCTTTCCCAGCCCCATGTCGTGGGTCATGGCGAATACAAATTCACCGATCATTTCGCCCGCATGGTATCCAACGATTGTGGCACCCAAAATTTTGTCTTTGCCCGGTACTGTGAGCACTTTAATAAAGCCGTGTGCCTCTCCGTCAGCCAGTGCTCTGTCTAAGTGATCAAGGTCAAAGCGGGTTACTTCATAAGGAATGTTTTGCTCTACAGCGTCTTGTTCACTTAAACCCACACGGGCTACCTCTGGGTCAGTAAACGTTGCCCACGGCACCACACGATAGTTTGCTTTTGATCGCCACAGCCCACCCAGCATGGCATTGAGCGATGCAAACCATGCTTGATAGGACGCCATGTGAGTAAATTGATAAGGGCCAGCCACATCACCGCAGGCATAGATATTAGGATAAGCAGTTTGCATGGCCTCATTCACTTGAATGGTTCCTTGTGGGGTCAAAGGAAGTTCCAACTCTTCAAGCCCGAACCCTTCTACATTCGGCTTGCGACCAATGGCAAGCAATACACAGTCGAATGCCACTCGCACTTTTTCGCCTTTGTGTTCGGCTTCCATCCAATTCTCGCCGTCAATTTTTTCGAACTTGAGAAGCTTGTGATCCACCAACACATCAATACCGTCTTTCCTAAACTGCTCCATGACCGTTTCTGATACTTCAGGGTCTTCCCGAGGCATTATCCTTGGTGCCATATCAACTTGAGACACTTTTGAGCCGAGGTTATTGAACGCTTGGGCTAGTTCGCAACCTATAGGCCCTCCACCCACCACTAAAAGTCTTTTTGGCAGTTCGGTTAAACCCCATACCGTGTCTGAATTGACAAAATCGACAGTCTCCAAACCAGGAATGGGCGGCACCAAGGGTCTTGCCCCTGAAGCCAAAATAATTGATTTTGTGTTGATCGTGCGGCCGTTCACTTCAACCGTGTAGGGCGACTTTATTTTGGCATCGCCTAAAACACACTCCACTCCCAACGACGTAAACCGCTCTACTGAATCATGAGGTTCGATGGTTTTAATCACGCTTTGAACGCGATTCATAACCGCTTGAAAATTGACTTCGCCACTGGCGTTATCAATTCCATATTCCTTAGCCCTGCGTAAATAAGCCATCATTCGACCACTGCGAATAAGCGACTTGCTAGGCACACAACCAGTGTTTAAACAGTCGCCACCCATTTTATGTTTTTCAATTAAAATAACTTTCGCTTTAGCGCCCGCTGCAATAATGGCTGCGACCAAACCAGCAGAGCCAGCGCCAATGATTACAATGTTCGCATCATACTTTTTGGGTTTGCTAAATTTTTTCATTGTTCGCTGCCGCCATTTTTATTTTTTTGAATCAAACCAAGACCAAATTTTGCAACCAGTGGAAACAAGCCCAGTAGTACAAAAGACAATATCACGCTGGGGCTTACCAAGCCTGAAAGAGACGTTATTTGAGCTAGCTCAGACCCTGCGTTTACATAGACAGCCGTCCCGACAAGCATTCCGATTTGGCTCACCAGATAAAAAGAGGCAACGGAGATAGGCGTTAATCCCATTAGTAAATTCACCATGAAGAACGGGAACAAAGGAACCATCCTGATACTGAACAGGTAGAAACTGCCATCTTTTTCCACGCCACGATTGATGGGCCCTAAGTACTCGCCAAATTTTGATTGCACCCAATCTCTAAGCAAGAAGCGGGACACAAGAAAGGCTAGCGTTGCCCCTATGCTGCTGGCAAACGACACAATAATGGTTCCCCATAAAACGCCGAAGATGGCACCACCAAGCAAGGTTATGATCGCTGCACCGGGAATAGATAGCGCCGCGATCGCAACATACACGGTAAAGTAAAGAAGTGCCGTTAATACAAAATTGCTATCTCTGAATTCTTGAATCGCACCTAATTGGGATTGAATAAAATCGAGGGTTAGAAAACGGCCAAGGTCAAAAATGAAATAGCAGGCAATTGCAGAAACAAACAGCGCAGCCAATAGTAATTTTGTTTTGTTCAATGTAATTCTCTTAATTAGTCAATGTTCGAAGCGTATTTAAGGCTATTACTTATCCACCTGTCCACTGGGGACTTCGGATTACTTCAATCCAGTTAAAATAGGTCTTATACTTGCAACCACAAATCAGCGTCGTATGCGCTGTTTCAATTAGCTACCGTGCCAGCACCAACGCACCCAAAAAGGGATATCCCTGTGCCAAATTTTGATTTCAGTCGCGAGTTTCCGGTCAATCGCATGCGGCGTATGCGCAAGGATGACTTTAGTCGGCGCCTAATGCGCGAAACCCGATTGAGCGTAGATGACCTGATATTTCCGGTTTTTATTGTTGAAGGTGAAAAACAGCGCCAACCCATTGCCTCCATGCCGGGTATGTTCCGATTAAGCATCGATGAATTGCTGAAAGAAGCACAAGAATTAGTTAGCTTGAAAATTCCGGCTATTGCTCTTTTCCCCGCACCTGATGCCTCGGTTAAGAGCCTTACCGGTGCTGAGGCCTTCAATCCCGACGGGCTCGTTCAGCGAGCGGTTGCTGAACTTAAGTCTGCATTTCCAGAGCTGGGGGTTATTACCGACGTAGCGCTGGACCCTTATACAACCCATGGTCAGGACGGCATCATTGATGACAATGGCTATGTACTCAACGAAGAGACCGTGGAGGTTCTGGCCAAACAAGCCTTGTCTCATGCAATTGCAGGGGCAGATATAGTAGCGCCGTCAGATATGATGGATGGCCGCGTAGGTGCCATTCGCTACATTTTGGAAGAAAACAAACAGATATACACACGCATATTGGCCTATTCAGCGAAATATGCGTCCAGTTACTACGGCCCTTTCAGAGACGCTGTAGGCTCCAGTGGTAACTTGGGCAGTGGCAATAAATACAACTATCAGATGGATGTAGCCAATAGCAATGAGGCCCTGCAAGAAGTTGCTCTGGATTTAGCCGAAGGCGCTGACATGGTAATGGTTAAACCTGGCATGCCTTATTTAGACATCGTAAAGAACGTGAAGGACCAGTTTGGAGTTCCAACGTTTGTCTATCAGGTGAGCGGCGAGTACGCTATGCACATGGCTGCAGCTCAAAATGGCTGGCTGGATGAAGATGCGGTGGCAATGGAGTCCCTACTCTGCATTAAACGGGCAGGTGCCGATGCTATTCTTACTTATTTCGCCAAAAAAGCTGCCTATATATTGTCCAAGTAGCATTTCTGCCAGCTTGCTTGGTGAAAAAGGGAACCACCAGGCTAATTGACGGTGTCTGCACGCAGCTGCCACTTGAATCATTTATTTTTGGCCTTATGATTAGCGTATCGAAACTTAAGAACGCGAGTTTTAGAAGCGTCTTGCAGTTAAAAGTGCATCAATGGCATGCACTTTTCTCTTTTCAGACTTAACTCACCCCATTGGAATAATAGGAATTAGACTATGAGCGACAATATCGTTCACGTATCAGATAGCAGCTTTGACAGTGATGTATTACAGGCAGATGGCCCCGTATTGGTAGATTTTTGGGCTGAGTGGTGTGGACCCTGCAAAATGATTGCCCCTGTTCTAGAGGAGCTTGCCACTGAATATGACGGGAAAGTGAAAATTTGCAAAATGGACGTTGATGCGAATACTGAAACCGCACCAAAATTTGGCATTCGCGGTATTCCCACTCTCATAGTGTTCAACAAAGGCGAAGTCGCTGGGACTAAAGTAGGCGCCTTGTCTAAGTCTCAACTGTCTGCTTTTATTGACAGCGTAATCTAAATTGCGTTTAATGCGATGTCGCTGTCATCTCAGCGGCATCTCATGACGTGTTTCCCCTCACTATTTAGCTCATATCCTCTATAGTCCTCGGGTCACTTCATAACTATTTTAATTGTCCAAAATCTAAACCTGAGAGACTACTGGAATTAACTAGATAGAATCTCAGCACTAAATTCTGGACAGGGTCAAAGAGTAGGTCTATATTGAGAGAACGTTAGAACAATAAGTCAAAATTTTTGCATGGTTATGTTCATGCAATACCGCATCGCTACGATACTCAGCCACCACAATTTTTAAATTTGAACTCTTTTAAAGCTGAATTACCTATCAAATGCCTGCGTTAAATTAAAGCCAATCGCTCACTTGCCGAAATCAAAGCAACTGAACGAAATTTTAAAACTAACCTTTCTTCAAAACTACCTACATTAACAACAAACTAAGTCTTTCTAGCCAAAACTTCTAATTCTCAAATCAAAACTCAACCAAATGTGATGACTCAAGTCGCGCACTATTGCGGCGAAAGTTATTCCCTAAATCCGATCAAGGCCACTTGAAAAGAAGCAACTATGAATCTAACCGAACTAAAACAGAAACCGATAGCTGAACTAGTCACAACAGCGCACGAAATGGGACTGGAGAATGTTTCCAGAACCCGTAAACAAGACATTATCTTCGCGATACTTAAGAAACATGCAAAAAATGGCGAAGATATTCTTAGCGATGGCGTGCTTGAAATCCTTCAAGACGGTTTCGGATTTCTCCGATCAGCAGATTCTTCTTACCTTGCAGGCCCCGATGATATTTATGTCTCTCCTAGTCAAATTCGCCGATTCAATCTGCGAACCGGAGACACAGTAGCCGGAAAAATACGGCCACCTAAAGACGGTGAACGCTATTTCGCATTGCTCAAAATTAGCGACATTAATTTTTCAAAACCAGAAAACTCCAAGCACAAAATCCTCTTCGAAAACCTGACTCCACTTTTTCCTCAAGAACGCCTAGCACTGGAAACCGGCAACGGCAGCACCGAAGATATTAGCTCAAGAATTATCG
Source organism: Pseudohongiellaceae bacterium (assembly GCA_045106275.1). GTDB lineage: Bacteria > Pseudomonadota > Gammaproteobacteria > Pseudomonadales > Pseudohongiellaceae > UBA9145. The sequence continues at coordinate 8,473 of JBGCEK010000054.1, forward strand.
ACCTGACTGCCCCCATAGGAAAAGGACAACGAGGCCTTATCGTTTCTCCTCCAAAAGCGGGTAAGACTCTTATTCTGCAAAACATTGCTCAGTCGATAACACGCAACAGTCCAGAATGTCGGCTTATAGTGTTACTCATTGATGAGCGGCCTGAAGAAGTTACGGAAATGCAAAGATCGGTTCGCGGTGAAGTCGTCGCAAGCACATTCGATGAGCCTCCTTCACGGCATGTACAAGTGGCCGAAATGGTGATCGAGAAGGCAAAACGCTTAGTTGAACACAAAGAAGATGTAGTGATATTACTAGACTCTATCACTCGCCTTGCTCGCGCATACAACACAATTATCCCTTCTTCAGGTAAGGTACTTACCGGCGGTGTCGACGCTCATGCACTTGAGCGACCTAAACGCTTTTTTGGTGCTGCTCGAAACTTAGAAGAAGGTGGCAGCTTAACCATTATTGCCACCGCCCTTGTAGACACTGGCTCTAAAATGGACGAAGTCATCTACGAAGAATTTAAAGGAACAGGCAACATGGAACTGCATCTTGATCGCAAGGTTGCAGAGAAGCGTGTCTATCCTGCAATCAATGTACGCCGATCAGGCACTCGTAGAGAAGACCTTCTAACCTCCGAGGAAGAATTGCAGCGCATGTGGATTCTACGCAAGCTGCTTAGCTCTATGGAAGATGTGCAGGCGACAGAATTT
>JBGCEK010000055.1:0-70244 GCA_045106275.1 Pseudohongiellaceae bacterium
CTTCTCCAGTTCGAATGCTATACATGAAAGTTAGGCTGCCAATTACAATAATGATCAACAAAGTTGATAGCGGCCAAGTAAAATCAATAAGCACGGGGGCGCGTCCGGACTGCCTAACCAAACCTTCTGGATTAGAGGAGGCCCAGATAAAAAAGACTCTAAAGTTTGATGCAACAAGATAGCCCAAGATGGAAGTTGCAATTAGATAACTTCCATTCACGATAGAAAGTTGGAGAGTGGTTAGTTTTGCCCCTGCAAGGTAAGCCGCGACAAGGTAGGCAGTTGCCACGGATAAAAACACGCTAAAGGTAGTTAAGAAATTCCCCATAGCTAAAGCAGACATTTCAAAGATTTCAATCGGATTCATGGAATTACTCTCGATACTACCCTATATACACATAACGCCCTTGTTAATAGGAAATGGCATCGCCATTTTCCCTTTTTGAACTGATTGTTATCTGCCTTCTAAATCTCGATCCTGCAGCAGGAATTTACGTAGTTCTCTCTCAACTCTCATTACATGTAAAACATATATCGTTCCTTCCGTGTAACGATAGAATACTCTGCACGGGCCGACGACAACTTCTTTATACTTTGATGGGGAAAGTTCAGGAACCTTTCTCCCCGAGTTAGGTGAATGGCTGAGTAGATCAATTCGTTTAAACACCTCTCGAACGAGGCTCTGGGCGGCGTTGAGCTTGTCCAAAGCTATATACTCCGCTATCCCGTCTAAGTCATCAAGAGCAGGCTCAGTCCAAACTATTTCAGCCATTTACGTAATTTTTCTTTGGCTTCGGAGTGGCTAAAAACACGGCCTTCTTGAATTGCGGTTTCACCCTTAGCGATTCCCTCAAGAATTCGTATTCGGTTCTGCATCATCTCATAGTCATCAACATCTAAGAGATATGCTGATGGCTGGCCATGCTCAGTTATAAGAACAGGTTCTTTAGAAACGCGTAAATCCGCTAGTATTCTTGTGGCCTGTCGCTTTAAGGTCGTTACAAGTTCAGTTTTCATAAAGTGATACTATTCTATCACTTTGAATTTGGCAAGATGTTGGTGCAGATAACGCCCGTACTAATAGGAAATGGCGTTGCCATTTTCCTTTTTGAGTCGTTTGTTATGTGCCGTTTTCTCATGACCATAATCCATTGATCTATTTGCAGTTAGGATAAATTTCGCTTTCAAGGTGCTGCAAAAACGATGATGCAAATATTTGTTCCATGCCTGAATCTAAGAATAATTTGTATCCAGGTAAACAAAAAAGATATTGCATATGCGGCTCAACAGCCTGCCAATGAGAGTCATTCATAGTGCCATTAATTCTACTAAGATAAGCGTACTCAATTTGAGCAACACGCGCAGATGCTAATCTAGAAAATCTAATCCACTCTGAATCTGAAAGCTCCTGTGGATTAGCGTCAGCTGTGCTAGATATTCGTGCCAAATCTGGGTCACTAGCCTCTGCCAAATCTAATTCGGTTAAGTTGCTGAGGAATTGTTGATATGAGGCGTCTTGTGTTGAAAGTGTATTTTGTTCTAATTCTTCATAGATAAAGAAGATTGATATGACAACAACGAGCGCAGCGCTTATTTCGGCAATACTCGCTAAATTGGATAATTTTGGTTTAGTCATTTTCAGTCAACTCTGCACACTGTTTGAAAGGCACATAACGCCCTTAATAATAGGCGCGCAACGCGCGCGTCCTGTTTGATTTGTTTGTTATGTGCTGGCAGCAGTTAATATCCACATTTGAATATCATAGTTATGCGAATATTAAGTCTAATCTGCGTCGGCTAACAGCCCATCTACAAATTCAACAAATTTTGGATCTAAAAGAAAGCGGTGAAATGGGCTGTTCTTCCAGCAATACATCACCGCTGGCATCCGATAAAAGTTTTGTATTAGATTCTTTAGTTCATCTATATCATTTTGTTTTGTCGTAGAGGCAAATTGCCCCCAATGCAACCAGAACCAATAACCGTTTTGCTGATCAAGCGTGTAGGCTTGATCGAGAGTTAGGTCGAAGGTCTTCGCTAATTCCTGGAAATAGTCAATGTCGTACGTTTTAAGACCTAGTTCCCTCAGTTCTGGATGAGTTGCAGTAGCAAGCATCATTTCACGAACACCAGAAGCCCTAGCGATTCGATTATTGTCAGAAGCTGCATCCTTTGCGTATCTGACTTGAACGGCCAAATAGACGAGAGTAAGAACAACTGCCATTGCTCCTAAAATTTCACCGATTGCACCTATTGCTTCCCAATTCATTCTCTACCCTAAATAGAATACTTATTCGCAGAACTCTAATACGTCGAAGCACATAACGCCCGTAATAATAGGAGCAGGTTGCGGAGCGCAAGCTTGTGAAAAAATGGCCGCAGGCCATTCACAAGCTGGAGTGTAGCAAACTGTTTCCTTTTTGATTTGATTGTTATGTGTTGGTCTGATTCCAATTGTGCTCCTAGTTCAAGGTTTCTTCCAGACATCTACCCTGACTTTTTTATATTAGACCTAACGCTCCACATAAAATAAAGGGAACCCAAAAAGAGGGAAATGTAAACCAAAAGGGCTAATTCCGTATAGATACTTCCGATAGTAAAGGTCTCAGGAGGGCTATAACCACGTATATCACCTACCTGAGAGTTATAATTATTTATGCCAGACCAGAAAATCCTCATATTGTTAATCAAACCGATCATCATAACTATATAAATGGTATTAAAAATGCCTAATTGCAAAGTCGCTAGTTTGGCTCCTAGTAAATTTGATGCCAATAAGTATCCAAAAAGGACTGTAAGAAAAGTGGTTTCTTCTGTTTGAAGGGACTGAGTGATCTCAGCCGCCAAACTTAATAATTCGAATTCAGTCACTTGATCATATCCTTGCTTAAAAGCCGCAAATTAATAGAGAACCATACCCCGTTAACAACTATCACGAAATGAGGCCGACATGTGTCCGTGAAGTAACGGCTTTGGATCGTAGTCTGACGTTACGAAACACATAACGCCCGTAGTAATGGGCACAGTCTGTGGAGCGGTGTTTGCGATAAAATGGCGAAGCCATTCGCAAACTGTGCGGAGCAGGCTGTGTCCTTTATTGACTTGTTTGTTATGTTCCGACATAACTTCGGCTTTAGTTCCTTAGATTCTTTAGAACTTGATTATCAAGTTCTAAAGCAGAGTCAATAGCTGTTTCACCTGACAAAGCTTCATCTATTACAGCTGAAATTTCAGGGCGAATCATATGGTTCCTAACTGTTTTCCAAAACGCACGTCCATATTCAGAGCCGAAATATTTAGTTGCTGTACCTCTAGGAAAACTTTCGCACTCCAAAAAGATATCAAGTGACTTGTAATAACATTCTCTGCCATATGTAACGAGTACATTTTCGAGAAAGTTATTAATTTGGAGTCGTTCGCTAAATGACAGTTCATTCGGGTTTTCAATTGATTTTGCCCAAAGTGTACTCATCTCCCTCTGCATGAGCATCTGATCTAGTTCGAATAGCGATCTGTTTGTTTCAGCACTTAACTCTGCCCTAGCTATTGTGCTATTTAGTTGAATTTCACGCTGTACAAAAAACAAACCAAGGAGAATCGCCAGAATTCCCACTATCTCTATATAGTCTTTCCGATTCATAAGAGAGACTCTTTGCCTTTATTTGTTCTGCTGTAATTGAAAATATCTAGGAACATAACGCTCATTAATAATAGGCGCAGTCTGTGTAGCGGGGTTTGTGACAAAATGGCGAAGCCATTCACAAACCCTGCGGAGAAGGCTGTGTCCTTTTTGATTTGATTGTTATGTGTCTAATTCGCTGAATCTCAATTTTCTATAATTTGATCGATTACTAGCGCGAATTCGTTTTCAAATTCATGCCGGTACTCATTCCAAAACCAATTACCGCCTTTGCTTGAAAAAGTTCTCTGGACATTAGGTTTAATATTAGTCCAAAAGCTTTCTGAAAGTCCCGCATGCTTGTGGTTTTCGTACAGATTCATAATGGCTAGGAGTATATTAGTCAATAACATTCTGTATCGCGTCAGATCAGCGCTATCCAAAGACTCCGGGTCTTCGCACCCTGATATGTAAAGTTCAGCTATTTCCTTATCTGAAAGAATCCGGTCTCGAATTACGGATAGCGCAGAGATGCTGGAATCCAAAGCTGAGCTTCGGACGGCTTGGGTGTTCTGTCGTAGCTGAATAGATAAGTAGACTAAGGTTGCAATGACCGCAATGGCACCAATTATTTCCCCTATGGCTCCTAACGCATCCCAATTCATCTATCAGTGTCCTCAATGTCTAACTGCACACATAACGCCCTTGATAATAGGAGCAGCTTGCTGCTTCCTTTTTGATTTAATTGTTATGTTCCGTTGGCTCTTCCTTCAAAAAAGGCATTGTGTCAAACGCGGTACTGTATCGATAAGGGTTATTCGGATCGTTTCTAAGCTCATCTAGTGCTGCCTTAAAGTCTGGTGCATGAGCTCCTGATACTTCACTCCACCATATAGAGCCGCCAGGTGTGTTTATAAGCGAATTGTACCAAGACAAATAGCCTTTATAGGATAGTTCTGCGATTAAGCCTTGTTGGTTCATCCGAAATACAGACTCCATCTGCAAGTGCCAGTTGGTCATAATAAAATTGAATCGGGTTTTAACATCTGAATCTTGTTCTGAATATCGATTCAAACAGGATCTGAATTCAGTGGTTAGCGTTGGATGTTCCACCAAAGGGTTGAATACGTCGAAATTTAGCAATTCCCGCTGGCTTTGTGCCTCCGCAAGTTTGTTGGATTGTCGAATCTGGATAGAAAAATAGAATAGGGTTGCCAAAACGGCTAATCCTCCAAATACTTCTCCAATAGCTCCTATTGCGTCCCAATTCATATTTTTTCTCAGATTGCAGTTTGTTTAATCAGGAACATAACGCCCTTAATAATAGGAGCTGCGCGAAGCGAGCTTCCTTTTTGATTTGTTTGTTATGTGTCATTTTCTCCGTACTAGAGACAACATGTATGCGATGCTCAGTCCCCAGCCAATTACACCAATAATCGGATAAGTAATCGCGACGATCTCAGGGGATCCTGTTTTGTCACTATAGACAGCCGCCATGTGATTTTGCACGTCAATTGCTCGTATTGTAAATTCATATAGTTCTGCTACTTGAAGTAGTAAAAAAATGGAATATATTACGGAGATTGCAAACAACTGACCTTTCGTAATTTTTGAAGCGGCTAGATATACGAGAACCAAATATGCAAACAAGGCGCTTGTAAAAATGGTTAAAGTAGAGCTAGTTAGCCCCTGATATGTTGCTTCTAAGTCAGCCAATTCAAAGGCGCTCATTTCTTCAAATAGTAGTAATTCCACGCTTATAGCCTATCAGTTATCTCATGCTCTGCATGACACATAACATTTGTATATGGCGCCCGCGCCATATCTTTCTCGATTTTCCTTTAACTTAACTCGTCAAATTTTGGATTTCAATCATTAAGCTCAAATTTGGGCTCTAACGTCTCAAGGAATAGAGGTTTTCCTTCATATCCTAGATACAGGGAAACCTCATATTATTAATACAGGGTTTCCCTGTATTTCTTAGTCTTTTAGAACAATGGATTGATTTCCCTATAGAATTTTTGGCGAGAGTGCTTAAACAGCGCGCATTAGTTCATTTTTGACGAAATTAGGCACTACGGTGGAATACTGACTACGCTACAAACTCCAGGATGAAGCAGGCAGAAATGGAGGGATTATGGCAAGTCAGTTTATTGAGGATATTCGCTCAAATATGCGTCTGCGCGGGTATAGCTTATCTACTGAACGGACTTATCTTTTATGGATAAGACGGTTCATTTATTTTTCTAACAATGAACATCCTGCGACGGTGCCGCTTTCGCAAATAGAAGCCTACCTAAGTTACCTTGCTGTCGAGAGGGGGGTAAGTGTAAACACGCAGAAAACGGCACTCAATGCTTTGGCGTTTCTTTTCGAAAAATACTTAAAGAGACAAATGGGTGATTTGGGTTTTAAAATTGCTAGTAAACAGCGTACTTTGCCTACGGTGTTATCAGTAGCTCAAGTGAGGCTTATTCTTGGCAAGTTGTCCGGCAGGAATAAACTGATTGTTCAGTTACTCTATGGCAGTGGTTTGAGAGTTAGCGAATGTCTTAGAATCAGAGTGCAGGATGTAGATCTAGATCGATTTGCCTTGACCATACACAATGGCAAGGGCGGTAAAGACAGGCAAACTTTATTGTCACCTCGCTTGCTTGGTCCGCTGGAAGATCAAATTCAAAACGGAATTGCCCTCCAGAAAAAAGACATCCTTAAGGGTGTTGGTCCGTCGATGTCCCCTGCAATGAGTCGAAAGTATCCCAAAGCGATTCAAGATGAAGCCTGGGCCTATCTATTTCCTGCCAGCAAGCTATGCGCACATCCATTGACTGGCGAAATATGTCGGCATCATCTCCACCCTACAATGGTAAGAAAATTTTTGAGTGGGGCAGTGAGCTTAGCTGGAATTCAAAAATCGCGGGTAACGGCCCACACCTTTAGGCATTCATTTGCGACGCACATGCTTGCAAGTGGCGCTGATATTAGAACAATTCAAGAGCTGTTGGGTCATAACGATGTGAGCACCACCCAAATTTATACCCATGTACTTGGGCGTCACTATGCGGGAGCTATAAGTCCCTTAGACCAACTTTAAACTTTGTACTTTTTAACTCGCACAAAAAAGCCCGGGTCTCTGAAGAGAGCCGGGCTTGTGTTTTCATCAAGAGTGCTTAGGTATCAAAGATAGCTACCAGGCAGCCTTTGGAATCGGGGATATCTTCAATGTTCACAGTGCCGCCAGCAAGTACTGTGTTCAACGCATCTTTCAAAAAATGCTCGTTGGCGTGATTGCGCTGAGTCTCATAACCAAGTTGGTCATTGATTGGGCCACGGTAAAGAACTTCTTGACTGCGAGGGTCTATTACAAACACCTCAGCAGTTCTTTCAACACCCAAGGCCTTTGCTAGCTGCTGCCCTTCATCTTTCATGATTGGAAAGTCGATGCCGAATTCAGTAGCTTCTCTAGCGATTCGCTTCGGATTGTCCTGAATGTTGGAGTTAAACATTAAGAACTCAACATTTTTATCTGCGAATTCATCTCTTACTTCTCTGTAGTTAGGAAGCGCGATCCGAGCTATCGGACAACCCACGCCCTGAACATACATCACAATGTAGTCGTTATCTTGATACTGGCTGAGTGTATGAGTCGCTCCAGATTGGTCAGTGAGCGAAAAGTCAGGCACTGACCGCAACCAGTCGTCTTCAGCCAAAGTAGCCATTGAAATACCTGCGGCAACAATGGAAACAATAAGTTTGCTTACTAATTTCATGTTTGAACTCCTCTTCATGCTTGTGCCTTTATCTGACGAAAACTGCAGGGTCGTCAACAAAGGGCTCTAATTCGGGTTGCGACAGCCAGCGGTCACAAATCTAATAGTAGGGCTTCTAGCCAAGTTTTCAATATCTTAGCCTGCGACACAGAGTCGCAGGTAATTGCATAAAAACAGTCTACCTTTTGGCAAATTCGGGATTTTGACTCAGATCAACATTAAACCGCCCAATTTATTTGGTTCATTAATAGTAACAATCCGAGTCTCGGCCTCCTAACTTCACGGTGCGGAAATCACATAAAGTTGCACTCTGGCTTACAGGTCGGCTAGCTGAGACTATAAAATGATTAAAAACAATGATTTATAGAATTTTTGCTGTGGTGAAATTCAGTTACTGATAGTTAGAATAGGTCATAAATTCGGGTGAATATGCTCCATTGCAAGGCTTTCGTGAAATTGGCGCTACTCTCCGTCAATACGCAAGAGGTTTTGCGCTTTTTGAAAAAGAACAGCTAGGTGTCCTTCAACACCCCGTTTTGGGCAAATTTTGCGAGCTAAGACCTCTCTATAAACCCCGTTTCCGAGATGTAACCCACAAGACCTTATCGAATAAAATGCCCGATCAGCGTATAGTGTGGCCTCTGTCAGTGTGCTCAGGCCTCCCAGCCACTGCTTACCGATCAGCATTTCAGGATTCTTATGTTAGCCAGATTTTCCGCACTCTATTCTCACCTTGTTTTTCACCGTCCTGTCTTGGTTATTGCTTTGGTTTTAACTGTGGCGGCAGGCTTTGGCTACTATGTGCAATATTTCCGCTTGGATGCTTCAGCGGATTCTTTGCTGTTAGAAGGGGATGCAGACCTTGAGTATTCCCGCGAGATCAATGGGATCTATGGGATTCGTGAATCGGTAGTCATTGCGTACACGCCATTGAACGATCCGCTGTTTTCCCGGCCTACCTTGGCGCGTATGGAAAGTCTGCGAGAAGAGCTGCTAAACGTTGATCGGGTAAGTGGTGTAGACAGCATTCTCAATGTTCCGGTTTTTCTGGACACCCCCCTTACGGGGATTTCTGAAAACTACCTAACCGTGGTGGACGAGGAAATGGACCTTGCCGTTGCCAGAGAAGAGTTAGTGAACAGCCCAGTTTTTCGGGATGCTGTCGTAAGCCCCGATGGCGAAACTGCCGGCATGCTAGTGAGTTTTGAGATCGATCAGCGGGCGCGAGATTTGGTGGACGAGCGCACTGTGCTCAGAAAAAAAGCGAGCGACGGCGAAATCACCGCGGCCGAATCCCAAGCTCTTGCAAACATAGAGATTGAATATTCCCAATACACGTTGACTACAGCCGAGCGTCAAACCGAAGCAATTGCTGAAATTCGGGGTATTCTCAACGGCTACCGCCAAGACGCACAGATTTTTCTTGGTGGCGCGCCAATGATTGCCGACGATTTAGTCACGTTTGTGCGAGGTGATTTGAGTTCTTTCAGTTTCGGTGTGCTCGGGTTTATTATTTTTGCACTCGGACTTATTTTTAGGAAAGTGCGTTGGGTTGTTTTACCGTTAGCCTGCTGTGCGGTCGCAGGCACCATCATGGTTGGGGTTTTAGGTCTTATGGATTGGCGAGTCACAGTGGTGTCCTCCAATTTCATTTCCCTGCTGCTTATTATTACTATTTCTTTAACGGTTCACCTCACGGTGCGCTACCGAGAATTGCGCGCTACGCGGCACTTCAGCAGCCATGACAAGCTTCTCCAGCATTCAGTGCTGAGCATGTTTAAACCTTGTGTGTATACCGCGCTAACCACAGCAGTCGCGTTTGGTTCTCTTATAGTAAGCGGCATCTCTCCCATTATTTCATTCGGCTGGATGATGGTAATGGGAGTACTCGCGGCTCTCACTGTCGTGTTCTTTTTATTCCCTGCAATATTAAGTTTGTTGCCCACAGACCAAACCAAACTCTCTTCCGACATGCGCCTCAATTTAACGTCCAAATTGGCGACCGTCACCGATGAGTTAAAAGACAAAGTGCTTTATCTTTACGCCATTGTTCTCATTCTAAGTGTTATAGGGCTTGGTCAGCTCAAGGTCGAAAATAGTTTCATCGATTACTTTCGCGAGAAAACGGAAATCTACCAAGGTATGTCTCTGCTGGATGAGAAACTTGGGGGCACGCTTTCTTTTGACCTGATCGTAGATCTACCCGACGAAGGCGATGGATTTGACGATGGCTTTGATGACGGTTTCGACGATGGTTTTGATGATGGCTTTGGAGATGAATCGAGTGGCGATGCGTATTGGTTCACCGCCCCAAAAATGGACCAGGTTAAAGCAATTCATGAATACTTAGACAACGACCCTCAAACAGGAAAGGTTCTGTCCTTTGGGGCAGTTATTCAGTTAGCTGAACAGCTCAATGGCAATCAACCCATCGATGGTCTGCTATGGGCGGTGCTCTATTCCCGCATTCCTGAGACGCTTAAAGACACGGTATTAACGCCTTTTATTTCAATCGACGAGAATCAGCTTCGTTTCAACGTCCGCGTTATCGAGTCGGACCCGAATCTGAAACGCAATGAATTGCTGCAGCGCCTTGAGAGCGGTATCGAGAGGGAGTTCGGGTTTAGTGATGAGCAAGTGAACGTCACCGGAATTCTTGTTCTTTATAACAATGTTCTGCAGAGTCTTTATGAGTCGCAAATACTGACGCTGGGAGTGGTCATGCTGGTCATCATGCTGATGTTTTTGTTGCTGTTCCGGTCTCTTAAAATCGCCATTATTTGTATCATTCCCAACGCTATCGCTGCGGCCCTAGTACTGGGTATCATGGGCTGGTTAGGTATTCCCCTCGATATTATGACAATCACTATCGCTGCCATATCCGTTGGCATAGGGGTGGATAACACCATTCACTATATGCACCGATTTAAACGAGAGTTTCCACGATTTGGAAACTACCGCGATACTATGTTTTTCTGCCACAACAGCATCGGTCGGGCTATGTACTTTACCTCTATGACTATTGTTGCAGGGTTCTCCATATTGGCTTTGTCCAATTTTATACCTACAATTGTATTTGGGCTGTTAACCAGCTTGGCGATGCTGGTTGCTTTGCTTGGTTCACTTACACTTTTGCCTCAGCTGTTGATCCGGTTTCAGCCGCTAGGCAAAGAAACCCACTAAAAATTTAACGGTCACTCTGCCTACGAGAATTTAATGAAATTTGCTATCACCGTTCTTGCTTTATGTGGTTTGCTCAGCGCCTGCGGCGAAGTGCCAGAGGACGTAGAGCCGACACTCGTTCAGCAATACATGGCTGATGATGAGGCGTTGCAAAGAGGGCAGGCAATATATGCAGGGTCCTGTGCGAATTTTTGCCATGGTTTAACCCCAGAACTGGCGTCAGTCGAGTATGATGACACAGCAAATTTGTTTGACTGTCAGTGGCAATATGGCGCCACCGACGAGGAAATATTTGATTCGGTAATAAACGGCATTCCCAATACCCGCATGGTGGGGTTTGGCTCTAACTTCCCAGAGGGGGATGATGACCTTTGGAAGATTATTGCTTTTCTAAGAGTCAACCAAACTGAATGCGTTTCGTCGGTTCAAGAGGAACCAGAGATTCGCGAGTTATAGATCACAACATTAATCAATTTTTAGTCATTAGTTTAGAGGTAGTTAATGGAAACCAATCTTCCAGAGAAAGATAGCAAGGACGGAAAAAGTGGTGGCAGCTCAGGTTTTATGGATGAGAAATTATTCAAGTCTAGAGCCATCACTATTTTTGGCGAGATCAACGACAAGATAGCTCGTACGACTACTGAGCGTTTGTTGGCATTAGCCACAGAAAGCGATGACCCAATTACAATCTACATTAGCTCGCCGGGCGGTCATGTTGAGTCCGGTGATGTGGTGTACGACATTATCAAGTTTATTAAGCCCGAAGTGAAAGTAATTGGCACTGGCTGGGTAGCAAGCGCAGCAACAACAATCTACCTTGCTGCAAAAAAAGAAAATCGATATTCGTTGCCTAACACACGATTCTTAGTGCATCAGCCGTCTGGTGGGTCAAGAGGTCGAGCCACAGACATTGCCATACAAGCTGAGCAAATTGTAGCCATGCGCAAACGTATCAATCAGCTTATCGCTGACGAAACGGGACAGCCGTTCGATAGGGTTGCCCAGGACACAGATAAAGACCATTGGATGACAGCAGCAGAAGCTATCGACTATGGCATTGTGTCCAAAATAGTTAAATCAGTAAGCGAGATTTAAACTCTGCTCACTAAAGTCGCAGATTATTCTGCGACTTTAGTGAAATATGCCTGCCTTCCTTTTGATAGAGCGCAGGACACCATGAATTCGGGCGTACAAGTTTTGACAGACAGCACGCCTGTGGTGGCGTCCAATAACTCGGCACGGACAATGCCGCTCACCCCTCCGGTAATGTAGTCCACTTCAACTTCAACCACGTTGCCATCAATTACTGCCTCTTGGCTAGTCCATTCAAATCCTAGTGATTCGACTTGGGTGACAGTCAGAATGTTGCCTTCCACGCTTACTGCTATCTTAAAATAAGTGCCATTTGCCACCCATTGACCCGACCAGGCTTCTTCTAAATCTTGCTGCGCATTGGCCAAGGTCGACCATAGAAATAGAAACAGAAAAGCACAATAGGGCAGAGAGTTAGTGGCAGCACGAGAGAATATCTTCATAGTTTCAGAACCTTTGAGAAGGTCATCATAATTAATTAAAGGAAAGCGTCGCGTAGTCTGGTTAGACAAAACCAACGCAGCACTAAATACAGGACTAAACATAGCCTAAACCTATACCGAAGAGCTGCCCATGATAGCGGCTAATGAGTATGTAAAGAATTAGACCCATAACCACAACAATTATATCCCAGAAGATATAAGGACGGTTTGCATCTGCTAATCTGGGTTGCTTGCCTAGCATCACACATTTAAAGCTAGCCCACGCAGTGAAAGAGCCAAACAGCAATATAGACGCAAGGTCGCCGTTAGACCAAAGATGAGCTAATCCCCAAAGCGCGACACCGGCCAGCATTGGATTGCGAACATGGTACCGAATATAAGAGACAGGTAGGTTGCCAGCCAGTACCAATATAGACGCAGGAATCATAAAAAAGTGACTAATGAAGCGCAGATCAAATCGAGGGCTCCAGAGCATAATAAACGGAGAGAGAGATTTGCCCCATATTATGAGTCCGAGTCCAACCAGCGCCACCACACTGTAAAGCCCTTTATAGGCACTTTCCGATCCTACCCGCTGAAGCATAATCTGCCGGAAACCCAGTTCACGGCTAATGTGCAGACCAATAAATAAAACCAGTCCGAATACCAAGATAGTCATAGTGTTGCCGCTCTATTCATTAACTGATCTTAGCACGGCTGTGCTGGAGTACAGCCATTTGTGAAACTCAATAAGAAGTTACTTTTCTCGGGTGAAGTAGTTGTCCAACAACGTCGGGTCATCAAACTGCTGCTGTTGAACGAAACCTGTGGCATGGGTGCCCCATTGGCGCATCGCCCCGACCGACTCAATTCCAGTAGGCCACAGGGTAAAACGTTCTAACCGTTTGCTTTGTTCAATAATACCGGTGGCAGAGAAAAAGCTTCTGCTGGTGCCATCATTCTTTAGCTGGCTTAACTGCTGATAGTCTTGCATAGTATAAGCCTGACTCTCAAGCGGGCTCTCAAAATCAATGTCCACTACATAATGCTCATTCGCCGTTAACCAAAGTTGAGGTCGATTAGATTTTCGTTGATGCATACTGTGAGTAAGGTCAAACACGTTGGCGGGCTCTTTTGACAAGGGCGTCGATCTATTCTTAATAGTGTCGGAGGCCATAAAATATTTGTGATAACAGCCGCAGCTGTGAATGCTGTCGTAAAGCAGAACATTGCCTTGCTGGTCTAAAGTGACTCGCCAAATAAGGCTATCAATTTTCCCAGAATACAAATCAAGTAAGCCCAAAGGTTTGCGTTCAGAAAACCAAACAACATAGTTGAGCTGTAATAAGTTCGCTCCACCAAATTCTGTATAAGAGGGCAGCACATAGATTTCAGGGTTACTCGTGTCAATTTCAATTTTCTTGTTGATGACATAAGGTTTACCGATGCGGTCATTGTCGTCTTCAAGCTCTACTGTGAAGCTGGGTGCGTGTAGTTGGAACAGAGAGTCCAGCTGTGCTTTTGAAAAAACTGGCAGATTTAGCGGGCTGTCTTCATACGCCTCCGCAAACCAAGTGCCAAAGTTCGGCGTCGGCTCTAAGCTTTCTTCAAAGCTATAACTGACAGTGTCATCAAACTGAAGTTTCGTATCAAACAATAGCTGCTCTTGCTGGTGCAGTTGTCGAATGCGCCATTGAAAAATAGGACGCAGCAGCCAGTTGAACCCTAACCACTGTGGCAGCGGCCTGTAGTGATCCTGAAAAACTCTTGAAGTGCCGACAAGGTCTCGCCGCACTGTTTTCAACTCAGTATCGTTAGTCAGCTTCGCAGCGCATTGAGTTAATTCTGTCAGCCGCTGTTCAGACCATGGTTCACGCAGGTTGGGGTTTTCGGTATTTCTTATTTCGTTACCTAAAGTGCTAGTCAGGCTAACCCATTGTTCAATTTGTGAATCTGTTACGGCACTGGCAGCTAGATGATTTAGAAAACGACTGTGATGCAGTATTGGAGCATTTGCTAACGCCGGAGCACTGGCATTGGTGACACGTTGAGAGTCCACTGCTTGCCTAAATTCATCGGCCAAATCAAAACATCGGCTAAGCTCATGGCCTGGAGCCTCTGTGATCAGCCGCTTATCTTGCTCGCTTTGGCTGATGCAGCCGCTTACTAAGACCAGCAGCAAACTCCCGTTGCAAATTTTAATCATGGTTGAGGTATTCATTGACTGCGAGCTTCCTCAATGGGGAAAGATTGCTACTCCAAGTTTAAGGCGTATAACGTTGAACGGGAGATATTGGTTGCTGGGTAATTTTAAGCTAAGCGAAAAAAAGGGAGAACACTGTTCTCCCTTTTTGAGTCTTCTATGTGAGCTAGACAGATGCCAGCGAAGCAGATTGGCTAAAATCGTGTTTTTGGATCGGTAAATCCCGAATCCTTTGTCCCGTCAGAATATACAGGCCATTGGAAACCGCGGCAGCGATAGGAGGTGTCGCCGGTTCTCCCAGCCCACCCAATGCTTCGCCCGACTCAACGATATGGACATCAATCTCAGGGCTGTCAGCCATGCGAACCATCTCATAATCAGGGAAGTTATTCTGAGCTACTCGTCCATTTTCAATGGTGATTTCCCCATAGAGCGCGGCGGTCAGTCCAAAAATGATGCCGCTTTCTACCTGTGCTTCCACCGTGTCCGGATTTACTGCCCAGCCACAGTCAATAGCCGCGGTCACTTTGTGAACTCTGGGCTTGCCATCTTCACCGAGTGACACTTCCGCTACCTGGGCACAAATACTGCCAAAACTTTCTTGCACGGCAAGACCAAGCGCGTGTCCTTCGGGTAGGTTTTGGCCATAGCCAGCTGCT
The DNA here is from genome assembly GCA_045106275.1 of Pseudohongiellaceae bacterium. Taxonomy (GTDB): domain Bacteria; phylum Pseudomonadota; class Gammaproteobacteria; order Pseudomonadales; family Pseudohongiellaceae; genus UBA9145. The sequence goes on from JBGCEK010000055.1 coordinate 14,949, forward strand.
TCTGCAGCAACCTGTAGTACTTTTCGGTGCCGCGGATGATGTTGCAGTTTGTCCATTCGGAACTGGTAAGGGTTGATGCCTGCCCGGTGAGCAATTTCGTCCACAAAAGATTCAGTGAAGAAAGTTTGTTGAGAATGATCCACACTGCGCCAAGCAGCGATAGGAACGTGAGTCTCGCCATCGACCACGCGAATGGACTGATTTTCAATGTCATAGGGTATGAATGAGGCACCTGGCACCTGAACAGGTCCCGTAAAACGATTGTGCCAAGCAAGGACGTTTCCAGATTCGTCAAACCCTGCTTTAAAATTGCTGTGAACTGCAGGTCGATAATAGTCTTGCTGCATATCATCTTCCCGACTAAAGACAGTTTTAACAGGTACGTCAAATTCTTTAGCAATAAGTGTTGCGTGGTCAATCACGTTCCACGTAAAAGGAAGGCGTCGTCCAAAACCACCACCCACATAGCTGAAATGGTGAGTCACATCGTTTTCAGAGAGCCCGCCAATTTTCGCAACCCGGCCTCGAACACCCAGTGCATCTTGCGTGCTGGTCCATAAATCCGCTTTGCCGTCGTGAAAATGTACGGTGGCATTCATGGGTTCCATCGGAGCATGAGAGAGGTAAGGCACTCTATAGTTGGCCTCAATAGTGTCTGCAGCCGCTGCGAGTGCGTCCTGTGCATCACCCTGTTCATAATCTTTGCTGCCGTCACTGTTAGCCAGTTCAGCATCAAATCTTTTGGCAATATCCGCGCTGGAAACCGTATCGTTTTCAGACGCTTCAAATTCAGCTGTCACCAGCTTCAACGCCTCTTTGGCGCGCCAGTAACTGTCAGCGACAACTGCTACTGAATCTTCTAATTCCACGATGCGCTTCACGCCCCGCCTTTTCAAAGCGTCACCGGCATCAACTGACACTAGCTTGGTGCCGAATACAGGTGCCATCTGAATTGCAGCATAGAGCATGTCGTCACTGTGATGGTCCAAGCCATAAGGAGCAGACCCGTTTACTTTGGCTGGGATGTCGTTCCGTGAGATAGCCTTGCCCATGATGTTAAATTGAGAAGGGTCTTTCAGCATTGGTTCGGCAGGGGGCTCTAGCAAGGCTGCATCGGAGGCAAGTTCTCCATAGCTCAGTGATTGTCCGCTGGCACTATGCTGCACATAGCTCAGGGCAGTGGTGCATTCACTGGCATCCACGCCCCAGCGCTGGGCCGCGCATTCGATGAGCATTTCGCGAGCAGCAGCACCTGCAGTTCGCATGGCTGTATTGCCAGTATAACGGACCGATGAACTGCCCCCAGTTATTTGGAGATTGCCTATTTCGGCAATTTTAGCGGCGCTCACATTCACTAGGCCCATTAAAAAACCAGGCAGGCCGAATTCACTCGCAAACCCTTTAACTAAATCCGTATTCGCAAACAGGTCAGTGGCTGGCGCTTGCTCCACGTTAACCAATTCCCAGCTGGCATCCATTTCATCGGCGGCCATCATCGCTAAAGAAGTATGAATTCCCTGACCCATCTCTGCATGAGGCACATATACAGTGACGGTATTGTCAGGTTCAATTTTCAGAAATGAAGTAACGTAGTGTTCTCCGTTCTCGGCAAGTTCGTTGTTGGCAACGCGGTGTTTGCTCGGTCTTGTGGCCGAGTACCCAACTATTATCCCGCCACCGACTAAAGCGCCGGAGAGGATGAATTTTCTGCGTGAAATTTTCATAATGACCCCTTATGCTGTGGCAAGCGATTTAATCGCTTTGCGAATGCGTGGATAGGAGCCGCAGCGGCAGACGTTGGTGATTCCGGCATCAATATCCGCATCGCTAGGATTCGGATTGCTGGCCAGTAAAGACGACGCAGCCATAATCATGCCTGATTGGCAGTAGCCACACTGAGGCACTTGATGATCAATCCATGCTTGTTGCACCGCCGAAGTGTCTGGTGCGCTATTGGCTGTGCTTTCAGCTGCATAGGCCAGACCCTCAATCGTGGTTATTTCTTGGCCCTCAATCGCCGACACTGGCAGCACGCAGCTTCTCACAGCGCTTCCGTTTACATGAACTGTGCAAGCACCGCATGAGGCTATGCCGCAGCCAAATTTTGTGCCTGTCATGCCAAGCTCATCACGAATAGCCCAAAGAAGCGGCATCTCCGGTTCAATATCGAGCTCTTGCTCAACCCCGTTAACCTTGAATTTTGCCATGTCGATTGCCTTATGATTTTCAGTGAATCGACAATCTTAACCCTATACTGTCGGTTTGGCGATTGTGTTTTACTTGTTGCGAGGCCACCTAATCAAGAATTTCTGGTTGCTTATCCCGAACCAAACCCTTCGGGTGTGCATGCTGTGCAACAATTACCAACAATAGAAGTTAAAGGAGATAGGCGTGAATCAAATTCAGCAACCCCAAGCTTTCCAATTTCACTATAGCGCGCTGGAGTCAGTGACCTCTGGCTCTCCTGCCGAAAGTGCATTGGCATCTTTGGTAAAAAAGCACCAAGCAAAGCGAGTATTGCTGCTAGGTTCAGCAACCCTTGGTGAGGCTGTTCATGATTTCGCGGCTGTAAAACACGCGGTGGAAGCAGTAGATCCTGAAATCAAACTGCAAACTTTCTGCAAAATTCGAACTCACACCCCCAGAGAGGATGTATTGCAGGCCATTGACTTGGCACATGAGTTAGCTACGGATCTCTTAATCTCAGTAGGTGGTGGGTCGATCATTGATGCCTGTAAAGTGGTTCAATTAGCATTGAACCAAAACCTTCGTACGGAACAGGAATTGGTGGAATACGCGCAAGCCAGTGACGGCACTCGCGGCTCCAAAGCAGGGAACATGCGCTTATTTTCAACACCGTCATTGGTGCGCCAAATAGCGGTACCCACGACGTTGTCAGGGGCCGAATTTAGTAATAATGCCGGTGTGTTAAACACGAAGTCTTCCAGCAAAGAAGGTTATAAAGGCATCGACCTGTGCCCCCGAGAAATAGTGTACGATCCCTTCATCGCTCAGCACACCCCGGAGTGGCTTTGGCTGTCCACTGCTATTCGTTCACTGGACCATGCTATTGAGGGTTACTGCTCAGGGGATGCGCATCCTTTTTTGCAGGGAAATTTTCTCCACGCCATCAAGCTGTTTGGGGAATCCTTGCCTTTAGTCAAGCAAGAGCCGCGCAATGTCAGCGCGCGCAGCACGAATCAGCAAGCGGTGTGGCTCGCCTGCTGTGGCCTCGGTACAGTGGCTCACGGAGCAAGTCATGGAATCGGTTACATTCTAGGTAGTTTTTGTGGAGTGCCTCACGGACTTACTTCCTGCGTAATGCTTCCTGCAGTATTGGAATGGAATGAAAAGAACGCCGCAGAACTTCAAGCTCCCATTTCGCAAGCGCTGGGTCGCACAGACCTTACTGCTGCCAACGCTGTAAGAGCATTAGTATCCAGCTTGGGCCTGCCCGTCTCGTTGCGAGAGGTGGGTGTAATTCAATCTGATTTACGGGAAATAGCACAGCGTGCATTCAAACACCCAGTGGTAAAAAAGAATCCTCGCCAGATTGAAAGCGTCGCTCAAGTGGAAGAAATTTTGCAAATCGCTTGGTAGTCATAAGTGTGACGCAGCAGTCAAAACCGACCTCACTACCTGAGTTACAATCTAGACCAAATCGAACGTTACTTAATTTCTTAAATGATGTTTGTTACTCATATTGAATTTGTTGGCGAGTGAATTTTCGATTCCCCTCGCTATCAATGGAGACGCTGTATGCGTGGTCAAAACCCAGGAGCCGCCGGTTTTAAAGCAAGTTTACTTGCTGCACTTAACCCGATGTTGGCAGCGGAGTTTATTCCGAAGCTCACTTACTTCGACAGTCGTGGCAGTGGTGAAGTGATTCGGCTGATTCTTGAAGAGACAGGAACCTTCTATAACGAACGACGAATTTCCAGTGAGGAGTGGCCAGCGTTCAAAACCAACTTCACCATTTCTCAGCTTCCTGTTCTCGAAGAAGGTGATATATTTCTCAATAACCCCAATGAAATCTGTCGTTATCTAGCCCGAAAGTTAGATCTCTTAGGAAATTCGTCAGAAGAATATTTGCGATGTGATATTGCCCATGAAATTTTAGTGGCAGCTCAAACTAGGCTTTTTGAATTTTACTTAGATCCCGGGTTTTTTGATAAACGCGCAGAGTTCGAAGCAGGAGAGCTGCTCAACACTCTTTCTCAACTGGAGGCTTTTTTAGCCAGCAACGAGAGCGCCAGTGGATATTGGGTGGGAAACAATCTGACTTATATTGATATTCTTGCGTGGAGCTATTTAGATTCAGTAAGGCCATTGAAGACAGTGGCGTTGGAGAGGTTCAAATTACTGAGTCAGTTTAAGCAAAGTATTCAGTCAAGACCCAACATTGATTCTTACTTACATTCCAATCGCAGGCCAGCGACACTAATGCTACCCTTATCGGTCTTTGGGGGAACCCCTGAGACAAGCTAGGGTAGAACATGGATTTATTACAGTTGGTTGGTCGCCAATTTTCTTATCGTCACCTCTTGGCATGGTTTATAGCAGCGCTTAGCTGTTTGAGTTCAGCAGCCGAAGACTCAGCAACTCAGTTTATTCGATTTCTCGATGATGAAGGGCAATGGCATGGCAGGCTGCAGACCGCCATTGTGAGCTATCACAACGAAGCAGGTGTCACGGTTAACTTAGTGGCTGCTGTTCATCTTGCTGATACCGACTATTACGATCAGCTCAACAAATACTTCTCCACTCAGGGTGCAGTTCTTTATGAACTGGTGGCGGAAAAAGATCAGAGGCCTACTCCAGCTCAAGTGAATAGCCCGGCGTCTCTGGGCTCACCCGTATCACTCATGCAGCGCACAATGGCTACGTTTTTGGGTGTGGGGTTTCAGCTTGAGCATATCGATTATAGTCAAGCTAATTTCCGGCATGCGGATGTTAGTCCCGCTGAACTACAGGCTATTATGCAAGCCAAGAACGAAAATGCCTTTTCTATGTTTCTGAGCCTGGCTTTGGCTCAATCTGTTTCGAACGCTGCTGGGAAGCCACCATCGGGCATGAGCACCTTCGCCCTAATCCAAGCGATGATGGTGGGTCAGCAAGACCAAGCCATTAAATACATGCTTGCTAAAGAATTGGGTAACTCTGAATCGACTTCTATGGTGGCGGAATTGGAAGATCAGTTGACTATTTTAGGTGATAGGAACCGTGCAGCTCTGGATGTTCTTTCTAATAGCCTTCAGGAACCCAAGCTGACCCAGATAAGTCTTTTTTACGGAGCTGCTCATATGCAAGGGCTCGAGCGTGCGTTACTGAGTGATTTTGGTTTTTGGAAAGGAAGCGAGCGCTGGTTAGACGCTTGGAAAATCCCCAAATCCGGTGCTCCTGAGTCAATATAGGCTTAAAGGAGTGAAAAACGAGGGATTTTGCGGTTGACTCAGGGCGTTTTAACGGGAGAATATGCCAACCGTTTGGCAATAGAGGCAACTCCACAAAAAAAGGGGTTGAGGCATGCTACGAGGATCCGGTTATAAGGGTCACTCCGAGCTTCCGTTGTAAAACAGTAAGGGTTTTTGAATTTTATAAATAGGTGGAAATTGATATGAAAAAATTAGTAAGCGGATTAGTTGCATTATCTCTTGCTGTTCTTGTGGGATGCGCGGCTAGCGTACCTCCAGCGGTTGGCGTATGGTCTGTTGAAATGAACACACCTCTTGGTGCATTACCTGCAACGTTGACTGTTAACGCTGATGGTACTGGCATGATGGTAGCTGACGGTCTTGGCGAAGCGCCAATCGAAGGTATCACGTTTGATGGCAACACAATGAATTTCGAAGCTGAAGTTGACGCTCAAGGTCAGACTCTAGTTCTTGAATTTAATGGCACAGTTGAAGGCGATGCAGTTAATGGCGCATTCGGCAGTGACTTCGGTGATTTCGGTGTTTCTGGTACTCGCCAGTAAGATCGATATGACTGAGCAGTCGTAAGAAATAGGCTGCAAAAAAGGATCGCCGCTTTAACGTCGATCCTTTTTTTCGCCTGCAATTTGTGCTTTTGACTCTGCTGAGCGAAGGTGACGAGCTCATTGATTGCCGACGCAGACATTGCTGTCAAATTACGCCAAATTTTAGCTGTTCGTTTATCAACTTTAGATTTGATAGTGCGTTAGGGCTGTTGGGGTGAACAGCTATCAGGTTTTCAAAGGCCTGCTTGGCTTTACTCAGTTCATTGCGGCTTAAATAGACTAGCCCCAAACCTGAAAGTGCACCGAAATGGCGAGGTTCCAAGGCTAAGGTTTTTTGAATATCCGACTCGGACGCCTCTTGATCGCCAATCAAATAGTTTAGGGTTGCGCGCTTATTCCACGCCTCCGCATAGTTGGGGAAATTTTCCACTAGTTGAGTGAAAACCAGCATAGCTTCAGCCACGCTCCGAGAGTTCATTTTTTCTGTTCCTAGCAGCATTAGGCGTTGTACATCTGGATTGGGATGGCTTAGCCAAATTTCCCAAATTTGACTTTCAATGGTGCGCAACTGGTTTTGGTCTTGGGTTTGCTTTAGTTGCAGAAACAAATCGTTCAGCTGAGGGTCGGTGTGGTCTGCCCAAGCCGTATGGCCGATCAAACACACTAGGGGAGTAGCGAAAAACAGAGAGCGTAAACGGGCCATAGATTACTCCAAACAACAGTGCTGCAACGTTGGACGAAATCAGTATAGCCCTAGAAAGTGAAACAGCGCCAGCAAATCGGACCAGCGCTTTAGCTCGCGTTAAAGTCTGGCCACTTTAGAAAGTGTCGGCGGACGCTTTCAACCAATCATCTCGATAAGTATCTGGCGCCGTGTCGCTGAAAAGCTGCCCATCAACCATAGGTTCATAGATTTGATCGAAGTTTTTTAATTCACCTTCACAGCGGCTGAACAGGTCGTGAGGCTCTAAGTCACAGGGATCGGAGAACCCCATCGCCCCACAAAGTTCGAGAAAGGCTTCCACCGTGGCATGTTGAAAGTTTTTAACACGGACTGATTTTTCTTCCACATCCACCGCCTTGGCTCTGCCTGGGTCTTGTGTTGCGATGCCGGTCGGACAGTGATTGGTATTGCAGGCTTTTGCTTGCACACAGCCTAGGGCCATCATCATCGACCGAGCTGCATTGACCGAATCAGCACCTACGGCAATTTTCTCCAGCATGTCGAAGCCGGTTGCAGTTTGCCCGGCGCTGATCACCTTGATGCGATCTCGAATCCCAGCTCCAGTGAGCACTTGATTGATGTAATAGGTGGCTTCTAAACAGGGTGTTCCTAGTCGATTAGAGAATTCGACCGGCGCGGCACCGGTACCACCCTCGGCACCATCGACAGTGATAAAATCCGGGTAAATTTTTGTTTCTAGCATGGCTTTGATGATGGCTAAAAACTCTACTTTGCGACCTAAACACAGCTTAAAACCGATAGGTTTGCCTTCACTAAGGGCTCGTAATCTGGCAACAAAGGCCAACAGCCCTTTAGGTGAATCAAACTCAGGATGGGTTGGCGGTGAATTTACTGTCTCACCAATTGCCACCAGTCGAATATCTGCGATCTCCTTGGTGACTTTCGCCCCTGGCAGCACCCCACCGTGAGAAGGTTTAGCTCCTTGAGACAGTTTAATTTCGATCATTTTTACATTCTCATAGCCGGCTCTTTCGGCGAATGCTTCGTCGTTAAAACTGCCATCCGGATTTCGGCATCCAAAATACCCAGTGCCGATTTGCCAAATAATATGGCCTCCGTGTTTGAGGTGATGCTGGCTCATGCTCCCTTCGCCGGTATTGTGTGCAAAGCCGCCTAGGGCCGCACCTTTATTTAGCGCTTCGATGGCGGGTGCGCTAAGGGCGCCAAAACTCATGGCGGAGATGTTCAGCCGGGATGCATGGTAGGGTTTTTGACAATCGGGACCGCCAAATTTGACCCTGACATGTTCTTCGGCCACTTCAGTGGGCTGCATTGAGTGTTGCAAGCTACGGTAGCCATCGGCCAATATATCTTGCTCTGTGCCAAATGGCAGGGTGTCGTTGGCTCTTTTGGAGCGTCTATAGATGAGGTTGCGTCGTTCACGACTAAACGGTTTCTCCTCTACGTTGTTTGCTATGAAATACTGCTGAATCTCTGGGCGAATGTATTCCAGCAGATAACGAATATTGGCCAGTACCGGATAATTTCGGCGCAAATTGCTGACGCAGAAAAATATCTCGTAGCCGCCTTCCAATGTCCAAGCTAACAGGATAATAAAGACAGTGAGTAAAATGGGTGCACTGCTGAGCGCACTCCATGAGAGCTCTCCGCCGGTGCTGAACATCAGCGCGGCTGCGCTTAGAGGCATAAGAACCAATGCAATAAACCAATAGAGGCGAACGATAGGGGTCATGACTTTTCCTTTTTGTAATTATGAGTAGCACTTCCCCGTACCGAGGTTTCCCTAGGATTTAAAAGTTCATCACTAGGGTCACTGAGGTTGCCGTATCGGTGTTCTCTCGCCCGACTGGGACTTCGGTTTGGTGTTTAACATTGAACGTAAACTTTAAAGACAGGTTTTCGAGGATATTTGTTTCAATACTGCTCTCCCAGCGATAGATGCTAGTTTCATTACCGGCTTCAGCGCTAAGAATTTGATTAAACATAGCTGATTCTGAAATATCCCATTTATAGTCTCCAGCAAGTCTGAAAATAACTTCGTCGAAGTCTTCCGCATCGCTTTCCGAGCGTCTCGCACCAATACCTGCCGTGTAGGTTAAGATCATATTGTCTTTGTCTGTGAGCAAAGTTCGACCGTAGTTGACCGAGGCATCTGTTTGGCTGTCGTAACCACTGAATCGATCATCCTCATAGGCAAGTCTGCCCTCAATAAAACTCACCTCGCTTATTTGATAGTCCGCTGAGCCAACGGTATAGAAACGTTGAGCTGTGAGCTGATCCTGACGGGAAGATCTGAAAGCATCTACAGACCATACGTAATCCCAGTTATCCTTAACCAACTCCACCCGTCCTTTGACTTTCAGGCTTTCATCTTCTGTATTACCTGTGGTTGTTATGGCGCCTAACTCTAATTGGCTATTAACGCCGTTTTCTCGTTGGGCCAGAGCTGAGTTGGATAACATGAGCGCAGAGGCGCTAGCACAAACAAAAAACATTTTTTTCATCTTTTTGGTCTCTTAGTGGTCTTTTTGTGGTTTATTAGCCAGTATCAAATGCGCTAACTGGATGAGCGCGTGACACTAGATTATTGATTGATACTTGAGGTTTTCGGCTTATCTGCCCAGTGCTGAAGGACTGAAAGAATCTCCAGAGATTGAATGCTTAACTTTTCTGGAGTCGCTTGTTTTTTTGCGGTATAAACTGATGGTTTAAGCAGAACCTGAATGAGCAGAGTAAGCTCTAACTCACTACTGTATGATTTGAAAATCTCGCTCAGTTATCAAGGTATTGCTAGGAGATTCTGGGCATCGCGAATTCGGCTACAATGACTAACTCAGCGCGCTGGAAATTATAGTAGTGACAGGCAGTCCTCAAAACTAATGAAAAATTTGTATTTACTTCGCCACGGCAAATCCAGTTGGGATAATCCTGATTTGAAAGATTTCGAGCGCCCCCTAAATAGTCGTGGGTTGGCTGATGTGCCTATCATGGCAAAGCGATTTTGTGCGCGAAACTCAACACTAGATTGCATTGTCTGCAGCCCTGCTACTCGTACTAAGAGCACTGCCAAAATCTTCGCTGAAACCATCGGCTACACAGGCGAGGGAGTTGTTAGCAACCCTGAGCTTTATTTTGCTGGTGTCGGCATGTTTTTGAAGGCTGCCACTGTGATGGATGCCGCGTTCGAATCAGCAATGCTGGTGGGGCACAATCCAGCGATTACGGAATTCGTCAATGCAATGACAGGTTCTGACATAGATAACATTCCAACCAGCGGTTTAGTGCACTTATCCCTAGATATCGATAATTGGGAAGATGTAGTTTTGGGCGAAGCTACGCTGGTGGATTTTGACTATCCAAAGCGAACAAGCTCAACGTAGCGCCAGGTTAGTCTGGGGCTTTCGAACACTTGACGGTTTCAAAACATTCGTAAAAATGGGCTAAGCGTGAATTCTAAATCCCTAGTTGGTTTGATAGTTTCTTTGAGCTTGCTGTCATGTGAACCGGAGCAGAGTAATCTACAGACCGAGCTGCCACGTAGTAAAATTGGCGAGACAGTTCGATGGTACGACTCGGCTCAAGTTGCGTTAGGCGCGGAAATATTTACGGCTAACTGCGCTGTTTGCCACGGACTTAAGGCAGAAGGTTTATACCCAGATTGGAAGCAGAAACTCCCTAGCGGCGCTTTTCCACCTCCACCATTAAACGGAACAGCGCATGCATGGCATCATCCTTTGTCGGTGTTGGTCGGCGTGATTGAACAGGGCGGTACGGCGCTTGGTGGGGTTATGCCCGGTTTTGCGACTCAGTTAAATGATAAAGAGAAACTGGCTGCCATTGCCTATTTTCAAAATTTTTGGAGTGAAGAGAACTATGAAAACTGGATGCAAATGGGCGGCACGGATTAGCGCCTTCGTCGCTTTTAGTAGTATTGCATATTCAAATATAGTTCTTGCCCAAGTCGAGAACCCAGACTGGCAATCTGCCCTTTATGATGATCATCCTCTGGTGGGCACGGTATGGGATGTGGCGAATAAGACAGCTATTTCACCTTCTGAGTTTTCTTCTAGGCTTTTAGGGGTCAAGTATCTTTTATTAGGTGAAAAGCATGATAATCCTGACCATCACTTACTTCAGCTAAGAATTCTCAGCATGTTGGGCGAGCGCAACAAACTGTCAGCAGTTGCCATGGAAATGATGGATGCGGATGTACAGGCAAAGCTGACTGTCATTGCTGATCAAAATTTTAGCTCTGATGATGAGCTAAAGGCGTATTTGAGTTGGGATAGCGAGGGTTGGGAATGGGAATTTTATGGACCCTTAATCAAGAGTGCATTAGCGTCATCAGTTCCACTCTTCGCTGGCAACATTACAAGAGAAACAATGAGTAGCGTTTACGGGTCCGAGGAAACGTCGTCTTTGCAGAATGTTGTGGGCGAGGAAGTCATGGATCAGTTGATCAATGATATCGATAGTAGTCACTGTGGCTTGCTGCCTGAATCTCAGTTTCCTGCAATGGTGAGAGTTCAACAAGCAAGAGATGCTGCAATGGCTGCCAGTTTGCCCGTTCCAGCTCCCGGGGCCACGTCTGTGCTAATTGCCGGCAACTATCATGTTCGCCAAGACTTGGGGGTCCCGAATTATCTTGTGGCCGCTGAAGATAGCTTGCTAACAGAAGATATCGTATCCGTGTCATTCATGGAGGTGCAGCGGGATTCCAATGGTGCTGAAGAATACATTGAAAGCACAGCGGGAACTGCAGCCTATGACTACCTTTGGTTTACTCCGGCCATTAGTGATGAAGATTACTGCGCGTCTATGCGCTAAGTTGTAGTCTAGCTGGAGGCTTAGTTACAAGCAGAGCTGTATGCAGAAAAAGTCAGTATTTTCCGGCCACGCGCACATCCTTGTGACACGACTGCTGGCCGGAATTCTCAGAGTGAGAACTGGTGAAGACGAAGTATCTCGTCTTATTATTTTTTGAGTGTAGGTCACAATTCTAAAAAGGAAAGTGGTTTTTACATTATTCGGAATCGCCGGTTTTCTCAGTGCATGTTGAACTTAACCGGTAATCCAGCCAAACTGATGCAAGATTGGTGAGAGACAATGATATTTCGAGAGTTAACCATGAGCCTTAAAAATTTGTTTGTTAAACGGACAATAGTGCTTCTTCTACTGATTTGGCCAGTGCTAGCGAGCGCTCAGCTGCCCAATCTTCGCTCCCAAGACCTGCCAATCGCAACCGATGACAGTGGAGAATTCAATTTCGTCCGGGTTGCGTTTGATACCTTTTACAGTCGGGGGTTTGGTTACGGTCCTTGGTCGATTGATTTTCCCGACGCAGATAGGAATTTTTTGCGAGGCGTATCTCGCCTTACCAACATCCGAGTGATGAGCGATCCCATTGTGCTTCGTTTTAACGATGAGAAAATTTTCGATTACCCGTTTCTCTACATGCTGGAAGTGGGCCAAGGGGGAGGCATTCAGCTTAATCCTAGCGAAATTGAAAACCTCCGAGAATATCTTCTTCGCGGAGGCTTTCTCCTTATCGATGATTTCTGGGGCCAAAGACAGTGGGATAACTTTTACGCCTCATTTAGTCAGGTGTTCCCAGATCGAGAGATAATTGAATTAGGGCCGGATCATGAGATTTTTCATGTGTATTACGATATTGACGGTCCTACAATGATTCCAGCCCTGTATCGGTCAGACGAATTTGGAGAACAGGGTATCGATTTTGCCAGCAACCATGCGATTCTTGACGATGAAGGACGTGTCATGGTGCTGATCAATTGGAATTCAGATATGGGCGATGGTTGGGAGCACACCTACCACGCGGACTACCCAACACGGTATGCGAATTCTGCTTATCGATTAGGTATCAATTACTTGATGTATTCGATGACTCACTAGTTTCTTAACCGTTATTTACTAGAGCTCAGCCTCGGGCCCGTAAGAACTTTAAAATCCTTTGTGTTCCTAGCTCGATGCAACCCTCGGTCGTGTTGTAAATATGTTCCGCACCAAGTGATTGAACTTTTTCAGCTTTAGCTACGATAGCTCTGAACGCTGAGATTTCATTGGGTGGAACAGAGCGATTTCTAAAAAAATCTAATAAGAGCTGTAGCTCTTTATCCGAAAAAGTGGTCAGCAAAATATCAACTATCCCATCTTCGAATCTCGACCAGTCATAACGTGCCTCATAACAAAAAGCGATTTCTTCTCTTATTTCCCTAGGCAGTGAATAGCCGCCCTTAGTTTCTAAAATACTGGCATAGGTTCTAAGTACCATTCGAGTCTGTTCATCGCGCGTGTTTTCAAAGAGTTCACGCACGTTCGAAAGCTGAATAAGCCGATTGGCATCCCGATCCGCATCGGCATAAATCAATGTGCTGGCTAGGCAAACGAGTGTGGTGGTTATGCAAGCGAAAAGCTTTTTGATTGAGGGCACGGAATCTGGCCATGGCGGGAGAGGGTGCAATTATTCTACGTGATCAGATTCGGTGAATGAAGCAGAACGCCGAGTGTTTGAGGTAAGTGAAAAATGTAGCGAGCATGGTAACTTCGAGCTTCACCCTGTCAATTGCTTGCCAAATTCGCAACAATAGTATGACAGTATTTGGTCCAAAGCTCCTCCGCAGGCGTATTGAATCCATATATAGCAATACGCTGTTATAATCGGCGCTTAAAATAGGTAATAGGCTTTCAGAGCGAAAAATTTTGGCCTACTTATTGTCGATATACTGACCTAGATCAATTGACCGTCGCTCAAATTGATGACAGCATGCTGACACAAATCAGGAGACCATCACATTGACACCCCATTATCCTAAACGCGTTCTGTTCTTAGACCTAGTCTTGTCACTCTTTCGATTGAACGGACTGCTAATCTCTGAAGGCGATGCCATGACCCAGAATTTGGGGCTCACCCATGCCCGCTGGAAAGTCATTGGGGCAATCGCTTTGTCGACCAACGGCCTAACTGTGCCGGGCATCGCACGAGTCCTTGGGCAATCTCGTCAGGCTGTGCAACGAATTACCGATGTGATGGTTGAAGACGGGCTGCTGGTTTATCTGCCTAACCCGCGTCACAAACGTTCGGTCCTAGTGACTCTGTCTGATGAAGGCATTGCAGCCTATTCTCAACTTCGAGAAGTACAAGACCCATGGGCCATTGCAACGACAGAAGATATTCCTGCAGAGGAGTTAGAAACCTCTTTGCGTTTAGTGCGACGACTCATTCAGAAATTTGATCGCTAGTTAAACTCTCCCCGTAAATTAGCAGGGAGTCGGCTTGGTGGAATTATGAGCGATTCTCTGACTACCCTACCTAAAGATCTCTACACAGCTGCACAAGTTCGCCAGTTAGATTCTATCGCCATGGCTGAATTCGGATATGCCGGCTTTGAGCTGATGCAATCCGCTGCTAATGTGGCTTTCCAAGAAATTCTTGAACGTTGGCCCCAGACTCGCTTTTTGCGAATTTTGGCAGGGAGTGGAAATAACGCGGGAGACGGTTTTCTGTGCGCTTCGCTGGCGGCAAAGCAAGGGCTCGCTTGCGAAGTGGTTGCGGTTGGAGACCTTTCAAAGCTTGGTGCAGATGCGAAAAAAGCCTATCAAGAAGCCATTAACCTTAATGTGGCCGTAATTACCCTGCAAGACTATTTACATGACGACCGTAGCCGCCCCCATTGCATAGAGGTTGACGCGCTTTTGGGAATCGGCTTAGACCGCGAAGTGAGTGGGGACTACGCGCGCGCCATAACTCTCATCAATCAGTCAGAAAACCCGGTTGTTTCTATCGATATACCTTCTGGTCTTTCAGCCGATACGGGGATGCCTTTGGGTCAAGCGGTATTGGCGGATGTGACTGTTACTTTTATTGGTATGAAGCGAGGGATGTTAACTGGCCTCGGGCGCGATTATTGCGGCGACATATTGTTTAGCGACCTTGGTGTTTCTGAGCTTGTGCATCAGTCCGCTAGCGCACCCAATTCGGCCGCCCACAGAATTGATATCAATTTTGTTTCAAAGTATCTCTCAGCGCGCCAGCCTTCCAGCCATAAAGGTATCAATGGCCATGTGATTGTGATTGGTGGTGATACTCGCTACGGCGGCGCTGCAATATTATGTGCGCAAGCAGCTCTACGCAGTGGCGCCGGCAAGGTTAGCGTCATCGGTCGAACCTGCCATCGCGCACCTGCTCTGGCTCGTTGCCCTGAATTAATGTGGGAAGGAACGGAGGATTTCCAATCCAACGGATCTGAGGGGCAAGATCAGCTTGATGAAAGGCTAACTGAATTAATGTCACAGGCAACTGCTCTCGTTCTTGGTCCCGGTTTGGGCAGAAGCCGGTGGTCTCAATACCTATTCAACAAAACCCTTAGCATGAGTAATGCGACTGCAACACCGGTAGTCATCGATGCCGATGGCTTATATTGGTTGGCCGATAAAATGGCCAGTGGCGGGGCCAAGAGTCAGCAGTGGATACTGACTCCTCATCCCGGAGAAGCGGCAACCATGTTAGGGGTTTCAACTGGGGCCGTGCAAAAAGATAGGTTTGCAACTGTGGCTAATCTTACGCAAAATTTTGGCGGAAGTTGTCTTCTTAAAGGCAGTGGTAGTCTCATTTGTCATAGTGGCTCAGCGACTGCAGTTCAATTAAGTAGCGAAGGAAACCCTGGTATGGCCACCGCGGGAATGGGCGACTTACTCGCCGGTGTCGTGGGCGCTTTACTCGGACAAGGACTTAGCCGAGATGAGGCGCTGAGCTGCGGGGTTTGTATCCACGGTGAGGCTGGAGATTTGGCAGCCGCTGACAAGGGCGAGCGTGGATTGCTGGCCTCTGATTTGTTACCGTGGCTTCGTCAGTTAGTAAATCCTTCCTAACTCTCTAACCTCCTAATTACCTATAAACATGGATATTGATGGCAGATAAACCCACATTTAATGATCACGCCTCGTCTGAGACCCAGCAGCTATTTTTGGCGGATGAAGAGCAGACTTTGAGTTTTGGTAGTCGACTTGCCGGTGCAATATTAGCCAGTGAAGAGGGCGCGATAATCTATTTGAGAGGCGATTTAGGGGCCGGCAAAACTACGCTTGCGCGAGGCTTAGTGCAAGGATTCGGCCATGATGGATCAGTAAAAAGCCCCACTTATACCTTGGTTGAACCTTATGAGTTGGGTAAGGTAAACGTCTATCATTTTGACCTTTACAGACTTTCTGATCCGGAAGAAGTGGATTTTTTAGGGGTTGAAGAATACTTCGCTGATGCCAATGTGTGTTTGTTCGAATGGCCCCAAAAAGGTGCAGGCAAAATTCCTCAGCCTGATTTGAGTTTGCAATTGTCAGACTCAGGAACCGGTCGTGTCGTTGAGTGTCAAACTCACACAGTTAAAGGTTCAAAAATTGGCCAAAGATTGTGGCTTTGAGGCCGAATAAGTAGACAACGAGAAGTATGTCTTAGCAGAATTAAAAAATGATAAAGAACCACCACATTATCAATAGAGTGTTCCTGTCCTTTGGGCTATCGCTGCTTGTGGGTTTAGCTCAAACTGCTAAAGCGGCCTCAACCTTAGAAGAGGTCAGAATGTGGCGCGCTCCAGATCATACTCGCCTAGTTTTTGATCTAAGTGAGCAGGTGGAATACAAACTTTTCACTTTGGAGAATCCTCGCCGGGTTGTTATCGATATTGACAATACGACTCAGGTGGATGACCTCTCCGGATTAGATTTTACCGGCAGTCCAATTGATTCTGTTCGCAGTGGCGTGCGCAGCGGCACAAACCTAAGGGTCGTGCTTGATCTCAATACAGAAGTAAAACCCTCTAGTTTCACTCTTGAGCCTAATTCTGAGCATAGCGATAGATTGGTCGTTGATCTCTATGATGTTGAAGGTGCAGCGCCAACTCCATCGACGGCAAGCCCAGTCAGTGGCTCTTCAAACCGGGCCCCTACTTCAACTTCAGATCAACGTAGAGATATTGTGGTCGCTATTTCCGCAGGGCACGGGGGTGAAGATCCAGGCAGTATCAGTCCTAACGGGAAACTGAAAGAAAAGACAGTCACTCTGGCTATTTCTAAAGCGCTACGAGATAGCATTAATGCTATGCCAGGCTACCGAGCCATCATGATTCGCGAGTCGGATTACTACGTGGAACTTAAGCGCCGGCCTCAAATTGCTCGAGAAAATCGCGCTGATTTGTTTGTTGCTGTTCATGCGGATTGGTATAAAAACAGTCTCGCCAAAGGAGTTACCGTGTATGCGTTATCTGGTGACCGAGCAGATAGAGAGAATGCCAGAAGAGTCGTAGAAAAAGAGAACAGCTCAGATCTTCTAGGTGGCGTGGGAGGGGATATTGCACTGGGTGGTTTAGATGATGATGTTGCTCTGACGCTGGTATCGCTTCAAATGGCGTGGAGCATGGAACAAAGTTTAGTTGCAGGTACGCAAATCATCGAATCTTTAGAGGGCATTGCCAGATTAAGAAAAACCAAAGTTCAGCAGGCTTCTTTGCAGGTGTTGAACTCCCCTGATATTCCTTCAATGCTGATCGAGACGGGGTATTTAACTAATCCAGAGGACGCGAGGCAGCTTAGCAATCCTGCCTTTCAGCGTAAAATGGCAGCTGCCATGGCCAAAGGCGTCAGGAATTACTTTTATGATTCACCACCCGAAGGGTCGCTTGTGGCTTGGCAGAAAGCGAACGGTGTTGTGCCCAGTTCATATACTGTAAAGCGTGGCGATAGTTTATCTGTAATTGCGGCTCGCTTCGGAGTGTCGATGGCTCAGCTAAAATCTGAAAATCGATTAAGTTCCAACACAATTAGAATCGGCCAAGAATTAACTATTCCTGGAGCAGGGTCGGGTTCAGTGGCAGAGCATCGTATTGCCCGCGGCGAAACCTTATCAGAAATAGCAGCCCGCTATAGAGTAAGTCTTGCCCAACTTCGAATTGCCAATGATATTTCTGGGGACAGAATTATGGTTGGCCAAGTTCTAAAAATCCCCACAATCTAGGGCCTCTTTCTGTTGCTGTGAAAAGCAACCCGAGTCAGTGTTACAATGCCAACTTGTATCTAAGCAGTTTTTATTCATTCTACAGCGTGTATTCAATTCTCAGAGACAAGCGCAGATTCAGGCAAAATGGCTAGGATTAATTTATTAAGTCAACGATTGGCAAACCAGATTGCGGCTGGCGAAGTAGTTGAGCGCCCAGCATCGGTGGTAAAAGAGTTGGTTGAAAATAGTTTAGACGCTGGCTCTTCTCGGATAGAAATCGATGTAGAGCAGGGTGGTGTGAAACTTCTCCGTATCAAAGACAACGGTCTCGGTATTCATAAGCAAGATCTGGCTCTGGCTCTTAGTCGTCATGCCACCAGTAAGATAGAAGATTTAGAAGATCTGGAAGCGATTGCCAGTCTTGGTTTTAGAGGCGAGGCGTTGGCAAGTATTAGTTCAGTTTCGCGGCTTAACATGGTTTCTAAAGCGGAGACTGCCACTGACGCGAGCGGTTGGAGAGTGGAGGCCGAGGGCCAAGAGATGAATGCTAAGCTCTCGCCGGCAACTCACAGCCAAGGCACCACTGTTGAAGTTCGAGATTTGTTTTTTAACACCCCGGCGCGCAAAAAATTCCTTAAGACAGAGAAAACCGAGTTCTCACGCATAGATGAAATAGTGAAGCGCATTGCTTTATCTAGATTTGATGTGCAATTTAATTTAAACCACAACCAGCGTGCCATTCACAATCTTTTAGCTGCAAGGTCAGAACAAGAAAAGCAGCGGAGAGTTGGCTTAGTCTGTGGTCCCAGCTTTGTCGAGAATTCTGTTCAAGTGGACATGGATCGAGCGGGGCTGAGACTTTGGGGGTGGGTGAGCTTGCCAACATTTTCCCGCAGTCAGGCAGATCTCCAATATTTCTATGTGAACGGCAGAATAATCCGAGATAAATTGGTCACTCATGCAATTAAGCAGGCGTACCGAGATGTACTTTTTCATGGCCGTCATCCAGCTTATGTATTGTATCTCGAATGCGACCCCGCGACTGTGGATGTTAATGTGCATCCAACGAAGCATGAGGTTAGATTTCGTGAAAGCCGTTTAGTGCACGATTTCTTGTTTAGTTCTTTGCATAAAGCCTTGGCCCAAATTAAACCAGCAGATCATTTTCAAGATTCTCAAGATGGGACTGTTGCTCAAGATGGCCTGTCACGGCTGTCAGACTCTGCCGCAGGAATGAACCCAGCTTTCTCACAGCACTCTCCAAACACCAACTTTGGAGAGTTTCAGCAACAAAATCCCTTGAGCTTGGCGGAACCGAGTGCGGCTTCAAAGGGCGGCTATCAGAGCTTTCAAAACTACGGTTCGGCGCCGAGTATGGGAGCTGTGCGCGACCAGTTGCAGTCGTTGGAGAAACTTGGCGCTGATAATGATGAAGTTCCACCCTTGGGATTCGCCGTTGCGCAAATCCATGGCATTTATATTCTTGCTCAAAACAAGGAAGGGTTGATTACCGTTGATATGCATGCGGCTCATGAGCGTATTACCTATGAGCGGATGAAATTAGCCTGTCAAAATGAAGCGTTGGTCATGCAACCCCTGCTCGTGCCTTTGTCAATTTCCGTAAGCAGCGCCGAGGCAGATTGCGTGGAGTCTAAGCAGGGCGAGTTTCAGCAATTGGGTATAGTTGTTGAAAAAGTCGCTGATGAATCTGTGGTGGTCAGGCAGATTCCTTCGATTTTGCGTGACTCGAATGTGGAGCAGATGGTGCGAGACGTTCTGTCTGACATGCTTGAATATGGCAGCAGCGATCGCATTCAAGCGCATCAAGATGAGCTCTTATCGACAATGGCTTGCCATGGCAGTGTCCGCGCAAACCGGCAGCTGACGATACCAGAGATGAATTCACTGCTGCGAGATATGGAGGCCACTGAGCGAAGCGGTCAATGCAATCACGGGCGACCTACCTGGGTTTTTCAAAGTCTGGATGCGCTAGATAAACTCTTCATGCGCGGCCAATAAAGTTCTTCTATAAAGTCGTCTCACTATGCCTGCTAAACACAAATTGCCAGACGTCATTTGCCTTATGGGGCCCACCGCGTCAGGGAAAACAGCGTTAGCTATCGAGTTGGCCAGCAGGCGAAACTTCCAATTAGTTAGCGTGGATTCTGCTCAGGTTTATCGGGGCATGGATATTGGCACAGGCAAGCCAGATCCAGAGACTTTGGCTCGAGCTCCCCATCGTTTGATAGATGTCCGAGACCCAGCGCAGACCTATTCGGCTGCCGACTTTCGAATTGATGCGGAGGCAGAAATAGCTGGCATAGCAGCCCAAGGCGATATTCCCTTGCTTGTGGGCGGCACGATGCTTTACTTCAAAGCGCTGCGAGACGGACTTGCACAGATGCCTAATGCGGACCCCAAGATTCGGGCCGAGATAGAAGCGAAAGCAGAGCAGGAAGGCTGGGAGTCCGTGCATGCAGAACTGGCGGCAGTAGATCCGGTGTCCGCAAAGCGCATACACATCAAAGACCCGCAGCGGCTGCAGCGTGCGCTAGAGGTGTTCCGCATTTCTGGCAAGACACTGACGGAATATCATGAAGATGAGCGGGATAAGCTCGATAGTGACAATGGCTTACCATTTAAACTGCACTTTTTCGCAATCCAACCGTCTGATAGAAGCGTATTACATAGTAAGATTGAACACAGGTACTTAGAAATGTTGAGAGCGGGCTTGCTTGATGAAGTCGGCTCTTTACGCCAACGAGGCGATTTAACCGCCTCCCTGCCTTCCATGAAATCAGTTGGATACAGGCAAGTCTGGCAACATTTGGATGGTCAACTAAGCTATGACGAGATGGTGGAAAAAGGCATTATTGCTACCCGCCAACTTGCAAAGCGCCAACTTACTTGGCTTAGAAGCTGGGAACAGTTACGCAGTTTAGAGGACGCATCCAACGAATCTGCCGAATGCATCTTGAAATTCGTCGACTCTATCTCAATATAATCAACTTGAAGAGAAAAATTGAGTCTAAGCGTGTATTCCTCAGTCATTAACCGGCATAGTATTGCCAATTCAGAAGCTCCATCGATTGCAAGGAGAATAAAATGTCCAAAGGGCATACCCTACAAGACCCTTTTCTAAACGTACTCAGAAAAGAAAGAATTCCTGTTTCTATTTATTTGGTGAGCGGGATCAAGTTACAAGGACAGATCGAATCATTTGACCAATTTGTTATCTTGCTTAAGAACGCGGTGAGCCAAATGGTATATAAGCATGCTATTTCAACCGTAGTTCCTGCACGTATGGTCAAGATCCCTATGCAAGGTGGTGAATTGCTCGAAGAAGATACGGGCGAGCCTGGCAACGCGTAGCGACATCCTAAGAGGATATTGATTGTTTTTTGATCGGCCAGAGTCTGGCGAAGTCTCGATCCTTGTTCATATTTCGATAAATTCGGAAACCGAGCGAGAGGATCCAGCTGAATTTGAAGAGCTTGCAATTTCCGCGGGCGCTATGCCTGTAGCTTTTATTCAAGGAGCGCGTAAGCAACCTTCGCCTAACTACTTCGTTGGATCTGGCAAATTAGAGGAACTGGATGCGGCTGTGCAGGCTCACAATGCTGATCTGGTTCTTTTTAATCATTCCCTGACGCCTTCTCAAGAGCGTAACTTAGAGCGACATTTGAAATGCCGAGTATTGGATCGCACTGGTCTGATACTCGATATTTTTGCCCAACGGGCACGTAGCCATGAAGGCAAACTGCAAGTCGAACTCGCTCAATTAAAACATTTAAGTTCACGCCTTACTCGCGGTTGGACCCACTTAGACCGCCAAAAAGGTGGTATAGGCATGCGCGGCGCGGGCGAGAAGCAGCTCGAACTTGACCAGCGCATGATTGGTCAACGCATTAAAGGAATAAACAAAAGCTTAGCTAAGGTTCGAGGTCAGCGTGAGCAGGGCCGAAGAGCTCGTAAGCGTGCTGAGGTTCCCACAGTCTCGCTGGTGGGCTACACCAATGCAGGCAAGTCGACGTTATTTAATTGTCTGACCAATGCGCAAACTTACGCAGCTGATCAGCTTTTTGCGACTCTGGATTCTACGCTCCGAAAAGTGAGTTTGCCCAATTTCGGAACCGCCATAATGGCTGACACGGTGGGTTTCATCAGTCACTTACCTCATGGTTTAGTTGAGGCGTTTCGAGCAACCTTGGAAGAGACGGCTGAGGCGAATCTGTTACTTCATGTAATTGACGCGGCAAATGAGTCTCATCAAGAATTTGTCCATGAAGTGAACACTGTGCTGGCAGAAATAAAGGCGGATTCAGTGCCGCAGCTGCAAGTGATGAACAAAATTGATTTAACGGAAGATGCTCTGCCTCAAATCCAAAGAAACGAACAGGGCATACCTGTACGGGTTTGGGTTTCGGCGAAAACAGGAGCAGGAATCGAACTTTTGATAGAAGCTGTGAGTGAGCTGCTGGGCGGGGAAATGGCAGATGAAGTGCTTTTGATTAAACCTAGCCACGCCCGTTTGCGAAGTCAACTTTATCAGCAAGGCTATATTGAAGAAGAGCAACTAAACGAGAATGGCTTGTATCAACTTCGGGTCAAAATGCCTTCCCGAGAGCTTGAGCGATTACTGAAAAAAGGGTCCGCTGAAATCATGGCAGTCTCATTAGACCGGACTGGAAAAGGTCCAGACACGGAAGAAACTTTGGAAAGTAACATCCAAACAGCAACTATTTAGCAGATCGCGCTACCGATCTACTCAAAACGCTGTGTATATTCACAATAATTAGCTAAAATTGACGGTCTGCGTCTAAGTAAAGCTATGGAGAAACCAATGGCTTGGAACGAACCTGGAAATAACGGAAACGACAACGACCCATGGGGTGGTGGTCGCCGCGGTGGTGGAGATCAAGGTCCACCCGATATTGATGAAGTAATCCGAAAAATCTCTAAAAAGTTCAACGGTTTGTTGAATGGAAAAGGGGGCGGCGGGGGTTCTAGCTCTGGTGGTTCTCCACTCGGCAGTGGTGGATTGACCGGTGGGATGATCGCCGGCCTGGGGATCGTTGCTGCTGTAGTATGGGGCTTCATGGGGTTTTACACCGTAGACCAAGCGGAACAAGGCGTAGTGCTGCGCTTCGGCAAAGTGATCGACGATGTGGTTGAACCAGGCCTTCATTGGAATCCACCGTTAATTGACGAAGTGACTTTAGTCAATGTTCAAGAGCTGAACACCGAGACCTACAACAGTGAAGCCATGTTGACCACCGATGAAAACATCATCGATATTGATGTCACTGTGCAGTATCTGATTCAAGATCCGGTAAAGTATGTTATTGATGTTCAAAACCCTAAACTCAGCTTGGATAACTCTGCTGAGTCTGCGATTCGTCACGTTGTTGGTGGTAATACGATGGAAGAAATTCTTACCACCGGTCGTGATCAAGTTGCTTTCGACGTCAAAGCCCGTCTTCAAAACTATATGAATACCTATCGAACTGGCATCTTTATTAGTCAAGTGAACGTTGAAAACACTCAGCCACCTGACTATGTTCGCCCAGCCTTCGATGACGTGATCAGAGCTCGAGAAGATGAGCAGCGTGCACAAAACCAAGCACAGCAATATGCTAATCGCGTTATTCCTAATGCCAGAGGTGAAGCTCAGCGTCAGATTGAAGAAGCAAACGCTTATAAAGAACAGGTGATTGCCAGAGCGGAAGGTGATGCCTCCCGTTTCAATCAGTTACTCACCGAATATGAAAAAGCGCCAGAAGTCACGCGCCAGCGAATGTACATTGATTCGTTGCAGGATGTCCTGACGTCGAGCAGTAAAATCATGGTAGATGTAGAAGGGGGCAACAATATGCTTTACCTTCCTCTCGATAAAATGATGGAGCAGGGTGCTATTACAGGTGGAGCACGTCCAAGCACAGCCCAGGAATGGCGCGCGCTCGCGAATGAGCTAGAGCCTTATCTCACACTACCGTCTTCGGCATCATCAGTTGATCGCTCAAGACTGAATAATGGAAGAGGAGCAAGACCATGAAGAATTTTATTTTATTGGGTCTAGTTTTTTTGACAGTGGTTGTTGCTGGCAACTCTTTGTTTGTGATTAAGCAAACTGAAAAAGCGGTAATGCTGCAGTTCGGCGAGCTTGTCAGTGAAAGCATTGAACCCGGCCTTCACGTGAAACTGCCTTGGGTTCAAACTGTTCGAAAATTTGATGCCCGAATTCAAACTGAAGATTCGCAACCAGAACGTTTTTTAACGCTCGAGCAAAAAGCCCTTGAGGTTGATTCCTATGCAAAATGGCGAATTATTGACGAAGGCCAGTTCTATGTCTCAACTCGCGGCAACGCTAATACCGCAGGGAATTTGTTAGCCTCTCGAATCAACGACGGTCTGCGTGACCAGATTGGTGCCAGAAACCTGCAAGAAGTTGTTGCAGGAGAACGTGACCAACTTATGCTTGATCTGACCAAAGAGCTTAATGAGACCACCGCTGCTGATATCGGCATTGAAGTTATTGATGTTCGGGTAAAGCGTATCGACCTTCCAGACGATGTGCGCTCGTCAGTTTATGATCGAATGATCACTGAGCGAAGCCGTGAAGCACAAGAAATTCGTTCGCGCGGAGAAGAGCTAGCGATAGGTATTCAAGCGGATGCAGACCGCCAGGTCACGATTTTTGAAGCGGAAGCTTATCGAGATGCTGAGCGTGCTCGAGGTGAGGGTGATGCAATCGCAACTTCAGTTTATGCCGAAGCGTACAGTAAGAATCCTGAATTCTTCGCATTTAATCGTAGCCTGAGTTCTTATCGCGAAACATTTAACTCGAAGGGCGATGTTTTCTTACTTGATCCAGACAGCGATTACTTTAAGTATTTGAAAAACGGTGTATCTATAGCACCCTAGTTCAAGCGAAAAAGTGCTGTCGAAAAGAAAGACTGCATAAGCTAAATTTTTTAAACCAACCTGAGTTTTGTGAAATCCAAAGCTCGGGTTTGTTTTTTTCCGGCTGATGAATTGCTTGGGTTAAGACAAAAGTAAAAGGGCAATTCGATGTGGCATGAACTGGCGATTGGGTTTTGCTTGATGCTTGTGATTGAGGGCATAATCCCATTTATTGATCCTCAACGCTGGCGTCGAATGCTTAAACTGGTGGATCAATTGGACGATTCGACCATGAGATACATTGGCCTAGGCTCCATGCTCGCTGGTACTGCAATGTTATTGATCATTAATTAAATTTTAGAGAATAAGAATGGGACGCGGAGAAGTATGACTTCGGCTAAAAGATGGTTGCTGCCAGACGGTGTTGAGGAGATTCTACCGGTGGAGGCCTACAAGCTAGAAACCCTCCGCCGGGATGTGCTCGATCTCTATGAATCATGGGGTTACGAATTGGTAATCCCACCTATGATTGAGTTCCTTGACTCGCTTTTAGTTGGCTCATCTCGCGACCAAGACATTCATACTTTTAAAATCACTGATCAATTGAGTGGCAGGATGATGGGCATCCGTGCCGACATGACTCCTCAAGTGGCTCGAATTGACGCCCATTGCATGAATAGAACAGGCCCGGTTCGGCTATGCTACAGTGATAGCGTTCTGCACACTAAGCCACGTGGCATTATGACTTCCAGGGTTCCTATCCGCGTGGGAGCAGAGTTCTTTGGTCAAGCGGACGTTGCCTGCGACGTTGAGCTAATCGGTTTGATGCAAGACACCTTGCTGACTGCTGGTATTGATGAAATCTATATTGTGCTCGGGCATGTGGGCATTTTTCGAACATTGGTTCAAGAAGCTGGCCTTAACTCGGATGCTGAGCTGTCATTGTTTCAGGCTGTTCAGCGCAAAGCGTTTGATGAGATTGATGAGATTCTTATCTCTAATGTCAAAGACAAAGACATGCGCGAGCTGCTTCGTCGATTAACATGGCTGAACGGGGATGAAGCTGTATTAGCAGAAGCGCAGGCGCTTTTTGCGAGTGCTCCGACAAGTGTTAAAGCAGAACTGGAAGAGCTGGTCGCAATTTCTTCTGCGGTGAAACTGCGTCACCCAAACATCGCGCTAAATTTTGATCTCTGTGAGCTGCGAGGGTACGAGTATCACACCGGAATTGTTTTTGCCGCTTACAGCCCTGGCTACGGAAGAGCTGTCGCGAAAGGTGGACGCTATGATGATATAGGCGAAGTCTTCGGGCGGGCAAGGCCTGCGTCAGGTTTTGATACTGACCTTAAAGTTTTAGCAAAGTTGACAAGTAAAACACTGAAAAGAAAAGCAGGCATACTAGCGCCTTACGGTAGCGATTCTTTGTTGATTGCGAAAATTTCAGCGCTGCGCTCCGAAGGAGAAATAGTCATTGTTAACTTGGACCCTTCAGCTGAAAATTCAGAGCTGAACTGTGATAGACAGTTGCTTCTTGTTAATGGTGAATGGCAAGTTCAGGCTTTGGATTAAAAAATACCGTCCCTTACAACCAATATTATTCCCACAACCTTTGAGAAATAGAAATGGCTAAATCTGTTGTCGTGCTCGGAACCCAATGGGGGGACGAAGGTAAAGGCAAAATCGTTGATCTTCTTACTGATCAGGTGTCTGTAGTCGCGAGATTTCAGGGCGGTCACAACGCCGGGCACACCTTAGTAATTGATGGAGAAAAAACGGTCCTGCATTTGCTGCCTTCTGGGATTTTGCGAGAACACGTAAGCTGCATTATTGGCAACGGTGTTGTACTGAGCTTAGAGGCGTTGCTCAAAGAGATTTCGGAACTTGAAGTCCGCAATATTCCAGTTAGGGACCGACTCCGCATTAGCGGGGCTTGTCCGTTAATTCTGCCTTCCCACATTGCTTTGGATCAAGCGAGGGAAACCTCTAAAGGAATGAATAAAATCGGCACCACCGGTCGAGGAATAGGGCCGGCTTACGAAGACAAAGTGGCGAGAAGAGGTATTCGCTTAGCCGAAACCCTCAATGAAGATCGTTTTGCGACGCGTTTAGAAGAGCTCCTTGAATATCATAATTTTCTGCTGGAAAAATATTTCAATGCAGCAGCGATCGATTTTCAATCTGCGTTTGAGTCTTCCATGGCCCTTGCAGAACAAGTTAAACCAATGATTGCAGATACCATCGACATCTTGCATACCCATAGAAAAGCAGGCGACAGTATTCTTTTTGAAGGGGCACAGGGATCATTGTTGGATATTGATCATGGTACGTATCCCTTCGTAACATCCTCGAATACAACAGCCGGCGGTACGGCCACCGGAAGTGGTTATGGGCCTCTCTACCTTGATTATGTGCTTGGTATTACCAAAGCATATACCACTCGTGTAGGGTCAGGGCCGTTTCCTACAGAATTATCTGATGAAGTAGGTAAACACCTAGCAACAGTTGGACAAGAGAAAGGCGCGACAACAGGTCGAGATAGGCGTTGTGGTTGGTTCGATGCGAGTGCTGTGAAATTGGCAATGCGAATAAACAGCGTTTCAGGAATCTGCCTTACGAAACTGGATGTGTTGGATGGCCTTGAGTCAATCAAGGTCTGCACCGGTTATAAGGGAGTAGGAGAAAACACTTCGAGCAGTCTTATGGATGTAAACAATTTCGAAGACCTCGAGCCGATTTATGAAGAGCTGCCCGGTTGGACAGACTCAACATTTGGTGCGAAGACATTGGAAGAGCTACCCGAAAATGCTCGCGCGTATATAAAATATCTGGAACAGGTTGTAGAAGTGCCGGTTGATATTATTTCCACTGGGCCGGATAGAGAAGAAACCATTATTTTGAATCACCCTTTTAGTGAGTAAATAATTTCTTCGTTAAGGCGCTGGCCATAAGCATGCGGCGCCTCTGGCTCCGCTGGCATCTCCATATTTCGGTGGCTCAATACGAGTGAGAAGCTGGTCGGTGAAAACAAAGTCTGCCATGTCCTTCGGTAAAGTCTCGTAAAGAGACTTGATGTTTGACAGGCCACCTCCCAAAACTATGACCTCTGGATCTAGAACATTAACGATTGTTGCCAAGCACATTGCCAACTGTTTGCTGTAGAGCAAGAGAGTGTTAGCAGCAGTAAGATCACCGTCCCTTGCTCTTGTGGCAATAGTTAAGGCTTCGGCCTCTTCACCCGTAGATTCAAAATGTGATTGCTTTAAACCGCGCCCAGAAAGGACGGTTTCGATGCAGTTTTCTCGACCGCAATAGCAAATGCGATCTTCCCCTATGAGGCTCCGTGCGGACGAGGGAAGAGCGTTATGTCCCCATTCACCGGCAATGCTATTAGGGCCAGATATCAGTTTGTTTGCCACTACGACTCCACCGCCAGTGCCGGTTCCAATAATCACACCAAACATAGATTCGGCATTCTTTGCTGCACCGTAGTGTGCCTCAGAAAGAGCAAAACAATTGGCGTCGTTTTCTAGGCGAACTTCGTATCCAAGGCGGTTCTCTAAATCGCTCTTCAATGGCTTCCCATTCAATGAAATAGAGTTGCAGTTTTTCATCAGTTCGCTGGGATAGGACAAAGCGCCAGGTGACCCAATTCCTACGTTCAACAAAGGACCTTCTTTAGGTTGCAGTTCAGAGATTACCCCACAGACTGAGTCGAGAATATCGGCATATTTCTGACCTGGAGTTGGTACGCGGACTTTCTCTACTATGTCCCCACGATTGGAAAGAATTATTCCTTCAATCTTAGTTCCGCCTAAATCTATACCGATCCTCATCTTCCCTATCTACTCCGTTTTTCAGTTTTGTGTCAGTGTCACTTTTAGCTGTTTGCGATTTGGTCTTGCATACTACACTAAACTCTCTAGAATCGTCGGTCCCTTTAAAAACATCGCCTGCACTGAAAAGTGTAAAGACACTGTGACTAGAGCTAGATACCAACAAATATCCATAGAAGATACGCCTTACTACCACTGTATTTCTCGGTGCGTGAGAAGAGCTTATCTCTGTGGCAATGATCCCGTCACAGGCAAGAATTTTGATCATCGCAAAGCATGGTTGGTTACTCGTATCAAAGAGTTGTCTTCTCAGTTTGCTGTTGATATTTGTGCTTACGCCGTCATGAGTAATCACTATCACTTGGTGTTGCATGTCAATCAAACGCAGGCCGATGATTGGTCAGACGCTGAGGTGATCGAGCGCTGGACTAATCTGTTCCCCAGAAACGGCGCATTGATTGAGACGTTAGTTAGAAATAATTCATCCAAAGCGGCTCAAAAACAACTAAGTGAAAAAGTCTCTCTTTGGAGAGAAAGGCTCATGGACATAAGTTGGTTTATGCGCTGTTTGAACGAAACAGTCGCTCGCAATGCTAACCGCGAAGATCGGTGCAGTGGCAGGTTCTGGGAAGGAAGGTTTAAGAGTCAGGCTTTGTTGGATGAAAAGGCTCTCGTGACTTGCATGGCCTATGTTGATCTGAACCCAATACGTGCCCATATGGCGACCTCTTTAGAAACCAGCGATTTCACGTCTATACAAGAACGACTTCTTGTTCAGGCAAGGCGAATTAGAAATAAAAGCACCGCTCAGCAGCGCCTGGTGACTCGGAAAGCGGCAAAACATCTTCTTGACCCCAGCAAGAGTGATAAGCAGTTTATGCTCGCTGAATTAGAACCACTGAAAAGAAGTTTCATACATTCCAATTTTATTACGACCAAAAATTATCTAAGTTTGCTTAATACAACTGCAAGAGCGCTAGGCTCTACCTCGGAACAGAAAGACAAAGCAGAAACGCAGTTAACCGCTGTTCATAAGTCACTATCGCAGTTAGGTATCAGTCCCAGAGCGTGGCTACTTTCGGTCAAAGAATTTCACAAATTTTACCCAGCAGCGGCAGGTTCAACAGAAGCACTTTTTCAACACCATCAAACTTGTATTCGAGCAGGGGTAAATTATAAGCATCCCGGAAAGTGGATTCGTGGCGTGAAATCTTCTCAAGCACTTTACGTTACCTAACCTTTTATAGCCTTTATAGAATCCGCCAACTACTCCCCGCTGCAACAATCAATTGAGCAGCTTCTCCTTTAGATTTATCACCCAGTCTTTTCACTAATAGAGTCTTTCTGCACCCTAAAACAGCCTAAGTCTGCTGGTTCCCAGATCTAATACTTGCGCTCGATCTAGCGTCGGTGGAAATTTCACATTTTTATATAAATTGGGTGTCCTCTAAATTTAATTGGGTGTCCTAATTATTTAAAGAATATTTTTAGATTAATAATCTAAGTTACGGTTATTAAAGATGTTAATTGTCTTGGCGCTTAGGGTGGCAATAATAAAGACTGGTTGTCACAGTCAATGATTGGAAAGAATTCACAAGATATTGATTGACTTGGGATTGTCATGACTATATGTTGCGCTACAGTGACACACGCGATTCATGGCGACAGACAAAAATCGCCACGCTGCGTGAACGGTAGATTAAGTTCGTCGGAGAACGAGTAATGAGCAAGTTTGGACAAGCAGTGATAAACAATTCCGACTTAGATTCTGACTTGGATTCTGCGGCGAGCAAATCGGATATCGACAGTTTAGTTCTTAAGAAGCGTGAAGCCGAAGCTGAAATAAGAATGAAGCTCGACAAATTTGCTAAAGAACTTTCCCAAGCAAAGAATAATCGAGACAAACACTAAAGCAACGGTCGCAGTCTTTCTGCTAACCTATCGCCCCCTGTCTTCACTCCCTTACTTTATAGACCCTTTACACGTTGTTGATTCCGCGACAAATTGTCGCTGATCCCACCTTAGTCGATGAAATATTCCCTTGATCAAGCTACTATTGAGTTAGTCACAAGTTTGGGTTTACTTGCATCGCAGTAAACTGATTATCGAATTACTTACGTTTTTAGAGGACAGATCATGCTTAATAGGATGACGGTTTCAACAGCGAAAGCAGCGGCGCTCGCCGGTTTATTAATGTTAGGCTTTGCAGCTTGTTCTAGCACTGCTGGTGATTATTCGCCGTTGCTGGATTCAGAGCCTGCCGCAGGTGCTGAGTTGACTCGCACCCCGAGGACGTTGCGTCTTTTCTACGCAGCTTTGCCAGATGTTTCCAAAAGCAGTTTGAAACTTGTTGGACCTTCCGGCGAACATGCTTTGAGAGGTATGCACACCATGGGCGCAGATGACTTGATGATCGAAATTTTGGATCCAGTGACTCCAGGTAGCTACACAGTCCAGTGGACTGCAGTTGTTGGCGACGATCCTAACGAGTACCAAGGTTCCTACACTTTTTCTGTCCAACCATAGTTGTAACTTTGTAAGTTGGTGATTCTTGAAGCTGGTTCTGGCTACCTGCCTATCAGCTTCTAGCTATCACATCGGTCTCGCTATTTTTGGCAAGCCAATTGTCATTACTGTCAATTCCCCCCCCTGTAATCTAAACTGCATTCGCTTAAACGTTGCCCAGTACGCTGTTTCTTGGCCTATCGGCGCGGTTTCTGTTCTTGGCATGAACTATGCAAACACACTGAGTAAGCACCTAGTTTACTGTGTGAAACAAGCTGAATTGAAGCATTATGGCTTTAGCCCAATCTAGAACGAGATGAAAGGAGAGAGTAAATGATAACTGTACGAAATATGGTTTGGTTGATGACTGTTCCCGTTGTTACCGCAGCGGCATGTTGGTTGATATGGTCATTAGTCGTCTAGTGTTGGCGCAGCGCGCTGATAAGATTCAGTTGCTAGCCTACTTCAAAACTATTTGAGTTAGATCAACACTAGCAAGATTGAGATCAGTAGAATAACTCTTCGATTACCCTAGATACGAAATAGCATGAGCTCAAATTTATATTCCTACTTATTTTTTAAATCTCTCTACCAGCCGGCCGAAGCCTTTGGGGAGCTAACCAAAGTCGACCCCGCGCCGGTGAGTATTTTGATTCGCTATTCAGTTTGGCTTTTACTCCTGCCCCCAGTGTTTTCCCTAATAGGCGCTTCTAATTTCGGCTGGAGGGTCGGTGCACCTGCCCCCATTGAGATTCCGTTCGACTCACTCTTGCTTATTAGTGTGGCTTACTTTTTCGTTCTGGTGTTTGGCTTGATTAGCACGGCCCTAATAAGTTGCTGGATGGCCTCTACCTATGGCGCGAATACGTCGCTGGGTCGCCATCTTGCACTTATCACCATTGTTGGCGAGCCTCTCGCGGTTGCAAGTGCGGTACATCTATACCCAGACGTGTTTGTGAATGTGCTAATTCTCATTCCCATGATGATGTGGAGTATGTACTTGCTGTACAAAGGTATCCCGATTGTTCTTGAAACACCGCCAGAGCGAGGGATGCTAATGGCATCTTCGTTAGTGGGGTGGTTATTAGTAGCGGCGGTTAGTTTACTTGGGCTCAGCATGGGGCTTTGGACAATGGGGGTGGGGCCATTGTTGGGGGTTTAGCAAACGATGCAGTTAGGGGTAGACGTGAGTCATCAGCGTCTCAATAAGTTTTCCATCAGTAAGAATAAATTAAACAAGTCCAGTTTAACCGGATAACACTATGTCTGAAGCAGTACAGGGTATTTACCAAGATAAAATCGTAATACGACTTATCCAATTCTCAATTATATGGGCGGTGGCGGCCATGACGGCTGGCGTGTATTTGTCCGCCGAACTGCTCTGGCCAACCATCGATTTTGGCCAATTTTGGCTGTCATTCGGTCGTCTTCGTCCATTGCACACTAATGGCATTATTTTTGGCTTCGGTGTGTCGGCGCTAATGGCTACGGCTTTTTACAGCGTCCAGCGAACAAGTCATGTCGTGTTGTTTGCACCAAGGCTCGCTTGGTTTTGCTGCTATGCTTGGCAGCTCATTGTACTAACTGGCGGACTTTCTTTGTTGGCAGGTTGGACAAGCTCTAAAGAATACGCTGAACTAGAATGGCCTTTCGATATAGCTATCACTATTGTTTGGGTGTGCTTTGGTATCGTATTTTTCGGCACTATTGCAACTCGCAAAATTAAACCTATTTACATTTCTAACTGGTTCTATGGCGCGCTGATTATCGTCATAGCCATGCTCCACATTGTGAATAACCTGGCTATTCCCGTGACCATTGGTAAATCTTATTCGCTTTACGCCGGTGCTCAAGATGCGGTTGTGCAGTGGTGGTATGGTCATAATGCAGTTGGCTTTTTATTGACCGGTGGGTTCTTAGGCATGATGTACTACTTTCTGCCTAAACATGCAGGCCGACCAATTTGGAGCTACCGGCTCTCGGTGGTCGCGTTTTGGGCATTCACCTATTCCTATATTTGGGCGGGCCCACATCACCTTCATTACAGTGCGATCCCGGAATGGGTTCAGTCTCTAGGTATGGCGATGAGCTTAATCTTGCTCGCGCCATCGTGGGCCACCATGATCAATGGCATTATGACGGTAAGCACCGCGTGGGAAAAACTACGCACCGACCCTGCGTTGAAGTTTATTGTTCTTTCATTGGCATTCTACGGTTTGGCGACATTTGAAGGACCAATGATGGCAATTCGCAGTGTCAACGTGGTGAGCCATTTTACTGATTGGACTATTGGTCATGTCCATTCCGGTGCACTTGGGTGGAATGCGATGATTACCTACGGCACGTTCTATTTTATGGTGCCTCGTCTTGTAGGTTCTGAACTGTACAGCGTTCGCATGGCAAATCTGCATTTCTGGTTGGCGCTAGCTGGCACCATGCTATACATAGTTTCCATGTGGGCCGCCGGAGTGTCCCAAGGTTTACTTTGGTTGAGCGTGGATGAAGTGGGTGAACTCAGCTTTAGTTTCAAAGACATCATGGCGAGCATGGCACCTTACTATGCATTACGTTTGGTGGCAGGTCTGATCTTTTTATTAGGCACTGTTCTAATGGCCTACAATTTGTTTATGACACTCAGGGGCAAGCACGCCGTTGAAGTGAAAGTTACAGCAGTCGACCCTGCTTATGGAGTTGCCTAATGAGTGGAATGTCGATCCATAGAAAATTTGAAGAGCACACTGGGTTATTGATATTCGGCATATTGGCTGTATCTGCGATTGGTGGTTTAGTGCAGATCTTACCCATTTTGAACCAAGAGAGTTTGGAAACTGCGGCTGCAAATACTCGAGTATACGACGCCGTTGAATTGACCGGGCGTGATATTTATATACGAGAGGGCTGTCACGTTTGTCATTCTCAGCAGATCCGTCCTTTAATTGCTGAGGTCGAGCGCTACGGACCTTATTCACGCTCTGGTGAATTCGTTTACGACCGTCCGTTCTTGTGGGGTTCCAAACGAACCGGGCCCGATCTACATCGGGTTGGCGGCAAATTTTCAGATGAGTGGCATGAAATACATTTGATTGACCCAAGAGCCGTGGTAGAAAAAAGCATTATGCCCGCTTATCCTTGGTTAGCGAATCGCAGCGCTGCGGGTGTTGGCAACATCACCGCAAAACTCAATGCTCTACGAACACTTGGGCATCCTTATAGTGATGAAGAGATACAAGGTGCAGATGCGAGTCTCGAAGGACTCACCGAAATGGATGCGCTAATCGCTTATCTTCAAATGCTCGGTACGGGCTTTAGTGAGGACGAGTCATAATGACTGCATTTATTTTTATAGGCGACATGTTGGTCATGGCATTCATGATCGGCGTAGCGATTTGGTTTGGTACCGAAGGGAATAGTGAAGATATACAAAAGATCGCACGCATCCCGTTAGAAGATGAGGAACATCATGGCTGATATGCCTTCAGGATTTTGGAGTGGGTGGATAATTGTATTCACCCTAGTTTCCCTAGCAGGTGTTGCCTGGTTGGTGCTGAGTTTGTATTTCGGTGAAGACGCCAAAGCTGAACCGGAAGTCGAACCCGTGTGGGACACAGATTTGCGAGAAGGTAACCACGCGCCTCCTATGTGGTGGTTCTTCATGCTGTTTGGTGCCATGATTGTTTCACTCATCTATCTCATGTTGTTTCCTGGCTTCGGAAATTACGCTGGGCTATTAAATTGGTCTCAGGGCAGCCGAGTGTCCGAGTCATATGCAAACTATAACGAAAATTTCAGCGAGCAAAGAATTGAAATCGCGGCAATGGACCTTGCTACTTTGCAGAACGACTTAGACATGATGGCCACAGCGGAACGAATTTTCACTCGAGAGTGCTCCGCTTGTCATGGGCCCGAGGGGCGCGGCCAAGCGCAGGTATTTCCTAATCTTCACGATGTGGATTGGCAGTGGGGAGCCAGTGCAGAACAGATTGAGGCCTCAATTCGCCAAGGCCGCCAGCCAGCCATGCCAGCATGGGAAGCAGTGCTTGGAGAGGACGGTATTGTTAATGTTGCCGACTATGTAATTCAATTAGAAAATGGCGTAGCAGAAGGTCATCCGGGACAAGCGCAGTATCAGCAATTATGTGTTGCCTGTCACGGTGCGGATGGGTCAGGTAATGTGTTCTTAGGAGCACCTAAACTGTCTGATAGCATTTGGCTTTACGGCGGCGATGCCGAGTCTATTCAAACTACTCTGCGTCTTGGAAGGTTCGGCGTAATGCCATCATTCAATGAACGATTAGACGACACTCAAATAAAATTACTGGTCGCTTTGCTGGCTCGGTAAACCATTAACAGGCTATGGAGCTGCTGACTCAGTTCCATAATGCTATGCAATTGGTTAGAAAATAGTCAGTGGGAGTTTTTGAACCACTGTCCTAGTTTATACCCTGAAAGAAACGCATCTTCTACTCTGTTTCCTCTGCACCAGTCGCCCACAGCGGCCAATCGATTCTCTGTGTCCAGCAGAAAGTCGGTTTCCAACGGCGTTTCACATCTTGCGAAGCGCCATCGATGAAGGCTTTGGTGATTTGGTTTAGGTATCTCTGGCATTAAGTTTTCTAAAGCACCTAACATTTCAGACTCTACCCACTTCAAATCGCTTTCGACATTGTCGCTGGCCCAGTGATTTTGGCTATGGACGAGAAGGGACGTTTGATTGTGCAAAGATAGCCAAGCTAAAACCGGGTTCTTGATTACGGCAGCTTCAAAATTTAGATTGAGGGGTGTGTCGAAACCTAACATTAACGCAAAACAAGCGCTAAAAACTGCGTCTTTCAGTTTTTCTTTGTGGAGAAACTGGTCGGGAAGTAAGTTTGTGGCCTGTGGTGCCGGCGCGGAGCACACTACCCAATCGAAATGGCTACTTTGGCAACCGCTTTGATCCTCTATGACCCAGCCCGAGCTCTCTGATGATAGTGCTTTCACCTCAACACCTGTCTGAATGCTTAAGTCCTTTGCTAACGTTTTCGCCAGCGAATTCATGCCTGAGGCGCCACGAAAATGGGGCTCAAACCATTCTCGCTTATAAGGCTCTTGGTTAGCCTCTAAGGTCAAGATTTTTGGGGTCCATTCCTCGATGGATTTCAGCTCTAACGCGGCCGAAATTGCAGTCCGAAATTCCTTAGATCTTGCCGTAAAGAATTGTGCTCCATGATCAAAGCGAGCGAGGTCATGCCGCCTATTAGACATACGACCACCGACCCCGCGTGACTTTTCAAACAGGGTCACCTTCGCAAACCCTTTCAGTTCCTGCGCTAAAGCTATGCCTGCAAGGCCCGCTCCGATGATGGCAATACTTGGATGTTCTTTCATAGTTGAGTAGCCCGGCTTTGGCGCTGAGATTTGCTTAAAGACTAGCAGGTGGCGTTAACGCCTTATCTGTCTGCCTCATTAACACTACGTACTTTAGGTCAGCATTGGATGTGCGGGTTGCCTCAGAGCAGATTGGCTCGATAGATTTGCTAACACTTAGGGTAGCTCAAAATTCCCAGAGCTCAATGGTATGACTCCGTCTGGCAAGGCGACGACGGGTATTTCAAACGCTCTTACTTCCTTGTTGGGGCGGCTTATGCCATACACGACTCTATCCCCGCTTGTTTTATCAAAGGCGAAGGCTTGACCCTCAATGTCAATTTCAATTGTAGCAATGTGCATGAGTTTGGGTCCTGCTGAGGGCAGGCCAAGCACATACATTTCGGTGCGGTCGTGACCGGTAAGATAGAGCAGACCATCGGGTCCTATAGCTCCGCCAGAAGCGGCGTAGGGTTTCATCGGCTCGATAACAGAAGGGGGAAGCATCCAACCACCTAACCGGCGCCATTGGGAATCGTAGCGTACGATTGAGGCGAACGAATGGTCTTTGAACGCTAAGCCGCCGCGCCCGTCATAGTGGGCGAAACCCGCAATCCAGCCTCCGTTTAAGTGATCAAACCACGTGAGTGATCCTTCCTCCATTACCCCGAGGCTGAGGGTGAAAAGGGATGTCATGGACTCGGTATTAAAGATCTCAATAGAGCTTGCCATTGGCAGCTCTGGGAAATTTGAATTCGAGCAATACAGTTTCTCGTCTTCAGCAAAACAGCTATTTAAATGGCGAACACTGCCTTCTCGGCTACCCATCCATCTAGCTGCTAACTGGCCTGCCTCTTTGTCATATTTTCCGATGGCAGAGTTCACGACCGCATAGAAATGGGTTTCGTCAGCTGCCGCACCTTGACCGGCCTCAACTGCGGGGTATGACTTTAGGGGGACTGCTGTCAGCGTCTGAATAGGGATCGGGGCATGGGGCGGCAACTCCAGAGGTTGGGCGAAAGCTAGAGTCGTTAGCAAAGGAAACGCGGTTAATAGTAGAAATGCTCTCAACATTGGCGTGCCTCAAGAGTCAGTATTTAGGGGTGGCAGAGTACTCATCATGACAATTTTAGGCTAAAAAATAAATTTCATTTGACAAAAACTACAAACGTAGCCATATTTAACTACAAATGTAGTTTTCAAAATAGAGATAAAGCAGGGCTATCGAAACAGTGTCTGTTTCTAGAATTAGAGTAGGGGGGATTATGAGCGTTCTAATTGAAATGTGGATGGCCAGTGGCGACCGATTCCTAGTCAACCTGTTACTCCAAGTCAGTCTAGTTGCTGTGCTAGGAGTAGTTGTTGCAGTACGCTTTCGCTATCAGCCTGCGCTGCGCTATGCAATTTTATACCCCGCATTGCTATCGTTGCCCCTTCTATTGGTCATGTCGCTGCAGTTTCACACTAATAAATTGCCAGCGTTTGAAGTCCCAGCGATCCTGAGCTTAGGCTCAAGCACTGACACTGCAGCAATTTTCGATCTCGGTTTATCGGACGCCTCCAAACTGGAACTACCTTTCCTAGGATTAGACAGTGAAGCCCTCTCTATTGGCATGCCCACAGTTATGACCAACGGTCTTAAAAGCAGTTCAGAAGGGCTCACGGTTTCAATTGCAGTAGCTACGTTGTTTCTTGTGCTGTGGCTTATCGGTGTCTTGGTCGCTCTATTTGGTTTGGTCAAATCTCATCGCTCAATTCAAATCACTCTGTCCCAGAGTCTAACTCCCTCGGAAAAAGAGAGTGGGCGACTAACGAGTCTTCTTAACACGTTGGAGTTAGGAGACAGTGCGAAAAAGCTGCAATTTCGAATTTCATATTCAGTCGATGG
This sequence comes from Pseudohongiellaceae bacterium, assembly GCA_045106275.1. Taxonomy (GTDB): domain Bacteria; phylum Pseudomonadota; class Gammaproteobacteria; order Pseudomonadales; family Pseudohongiellaceae; genus UBA9145. The sequence continues at coordinate 53,115 of JBGCEK010000055.1, forward strand.
CCCTATGTTAACTGGAATACTGAACCCAATGATTCTTTTGCCTCCACGTTTTATCGAGGGGCTATCAGACGGGCAGCTAAGCTGTGTGTTGCTCCATGAAATTGCGCACCTGCAGCGAAACGATGTGGCTAGCAACTATTTGCAGCAAATTGTTTGTAGCCTATTTTGGTTTCATCCAGGTGTTACGGCAATGGGTCAACAAATTAGTCGTGCCCGAGAAGAAATTTGTGACAACTATGTTTTGCAGCAAAAAGATCCTGTGAGTTACAGCGAAGTTTTACTGGAACTAAGTGTACGGAGCCGGTCAATCAGTGAGCAAGACAGCGTATCCCGGACAGTGTTAATGGGTAGCGAACGAGGAAAGTTTACCTTGGGCATGTCAAATAAAGGATGGACGTTAGAAGAACGAGTGAGAGACCTAATAACTGAAAAAAGGAAGACGCAAATGAAAACCAAAAAAAGTGCATCGAAAATTATTCAAGTGACGGCGCTCTCCTTCTCGCTGTTCCTAGCGGCTTGTCAGTTTAGTGGAACTGCGCCGACGTCAACCAGCGAGCTAGTGACTGGGATGACTGAAGAACGAGAATCTCATCAAAATCAAGCCCAAATTTTAACCGCTGATAGCCAAGAAGAGACTGTCAATGAACCGGTCTTGATCCCTGTTCAGGCTCCCCCTCAAACTGGCAGTAGAACCCCACCGCAGGCCCGACCTACTGAAACGTTAAGTGATGAAATTCTACAAATCGTAGAAGAAATTCAGGGCTTGTTAACATCAGAGGATGAGCCGGCAGAGCCAAAGCTGGCAGAGGCCAAACGCTTGCTAGATGGTCTCACTGGAGATCGCTACGAGTCACTTAACGATTTCGAAAAGCAGACTGCTCTGAACTTCTTAACCAATTACCACTTGATGAAAGAAGATTACCCCAGTGCAACGGGCACGTTTGAGCGAATTCTAACAATAGAGAATGTAAGGGCAGAAGTACGTTTGAGAACATTGAGATCGTTGGGCCAGCTTCATGCCGCACTTGAAGACTGGCAAACGTCGAATGACTATTACAACCAGTGGAGAGACATTGCGGCTTTTGAAGACAAGGTAGTCTACAAGGGGCTTTCCTATAACCACTACCAGTTGGAACACTGGCAAGAAGCAACCACCCAGTGGGAAAATTATATGGCTTTGTCGAGATCTGAGGGTGAGACTCTGACCCGAGATGACTATGCCTATTTAAACGGTCTTTATTATTCAGCAGATGAACTTGATAAAGCCCTAAACAACGTGAAAGAAATGATCCTTCTTTTTAATAATGAGACCGATTGGAAAAATCTCAGGTCGCTTTATTCCATGCTAGATGCCAAGGCACAGGCTGAAATGGATGAAGATGAATTGCTAGGACAATTACAGCAAACTGTAAGAGATCCAAGTATTATTCGGACATCCCTTACTCCTGAGGACGGCGACTATTTACCGCTTATCGCCGTAGCACCTCTTTATCCGATGCGGGCTGCTAATGAGGGAGTTGAAGGATGGACTTTGGTAGAATTTACAGTACGAGAAGATGGCAGGGTTGATGAGCAATCTGTCGAGGTCGTGGATGCCCAGCCTCCTGAGATTTTTGACGTGACTTCTGTTAGAGCGACCAAAGATTTTGAGTTCCAGCCGCGCGTCAAAGACGGAAAGCCTGTTGCAGTTCCTGGCGTGCAGTATGTGTTTAGGTTTCAGTTAGAAGAGGACGTTTAATGACTCGTTATAAAGAAGGTTTGACAGGGAAAACTCCTCTTTCTAGAGCTCAGCGAGAAGTCATGGAGATCGTTTGGGATAAAGAGGAAGTGAGCGTTCTAGAAGTCACCGACCTTCTCAATTTACAGCGCCCTGTGGCACGCAACACAGTGCGAACCTTAATGGAACGAATGCATGAAAAAGGGTGGCTGACTTACCGAGCTGAAGGTAGAAGCTATATCTATTCTGCCCTCATCCCCAGAGAGGAGAGCTTGGGTCAGCGAGTTTCTGAGATGGTGGATAAAGCCTGTGGTGGAGAACCGGAAAAACTGATGGTGGCGTTATTGAATTACCGAGGCTTGAGTGATGAAGAAACCAAGCGTATTCAGTTGCTGTTGAACGAGGCCAAATTAAAAGCACCGAAAAAAAAATGAGAGAGACGTTCTAGCCAACAGACAGAATGGGTAAATCAGATTTGGAGAACCAGAACCAGAATCAAAGTCAGAATCTGAGGGAGAGACAGCTTAGCCCGCCGTCCAGCTTTTGAAACTCCGACATATCTAATGCAATGGTTTCAAAACCTGATTTCTCTATGGCGGCTTTAGCTTTCGGAAAACCGGCTGCAACAATGACTCTCTCATTTACCCAAATACCATTGGCGGCATAGCTTTCATCGTCGTCTATTTCAATAGGGTTAAAACCTGCAAATTGAGGCTCATTTTTGAAGCCGCTGGCGATAACTAAGTTATTGTTCTCTAAGTAACTAAGTCCAGTCTTCAAGTGTAGGATTCCATTCATCTCGACGGTAGAGCCGGAGAGGCCATGTTTTTCAAGAATGGCGATTAGCTGGTTTGCCCCTGCTACATTTGTTCTCTCTGATAACCCGATAAAATAGTGATCTCCTGTCATCATGACATCGCCTGCATCCAAAGTGCCGGGGGCCCTAATTTTCTCGAAGTCGCTATAAAAACTCGACAATGCTTGCTGGATCGTCGCGACTTCGCCTTTGCGAGTTTCGGCGCCGGGGTTGGTTAGAACCGCGCACTTAGGTGTGATCAGCGCGGTATCCTCGACAAAGGTACTGTCCGGGTAGTCCTCTTCCTTATCCAGAATGGTCACCGAGACGCCGCACTGTTCCAACGCGCTAATGTAGGCCTCATGCTGCGCAAGGGCCAGGTCATAGTCGGGGGCACCCAAATCAGCCGTCGTTATGCCAGAAATCATATTGCGGCAAGGAGTTCTAACTATCGCGTTGGTAAACATGGTTCGCCTTTTTCTGCTTAGTTACCTGAAAGATGTGGAGCGTTAAGTTGTGTGGCATTATACGGGACTCTTTTAGTGAGACGCCAACTTGATCAGCCCACCGCTCAAACGCCTACTGCAGTTCTTGCTTCCTTCTTCGCTTGGTATCTGCCTCTTCTTGTTGCCGATTTCAGTGGGCGGCAATCAAACAATCGTTATCGGATTTCTTTCTGAGCAGCTAAGGCAGCTTTCAGCTAGTTGGTTGCCTTTTCTGCTGGCATTTATTTTTTCTTTTTCGGGAATCGTTTCTAGCTACGCCACAATTTTTAGACCTCCATGGATGCTGCGGAGACCATTGATGAAGCATCTTTTTGTCACTGGTTACTTGTGGTTATTCTTAAGGGTGCTGGGTGGCATCATGTGCTCTTTGACTGTTTTTCAGATCGGCCCAGAATGGATAATTGGGGAATCCACTGGTGCAGTCGCTTACATCGAGATGGCAAGCATCATCTTCTGCATAATGTTGGTGGCAAACTTCCTCTTGCCTTTCTTAACCGACTACGGTTTTTTGGAGTTTGTAGGAACCCTGTTAACCAGACCGTTTCAACGGCTCTTTAGGCTGCCTGGCAGGGCAGGCTTAGACGCCTTGACTTCATGGGTGGGAGATTCTAGCGTCGGCACCATTCTAACTATTCGGCAATACGAGCAAGGTTTCTACTCGGCAAGAGAGGCCGCTGTTGTAGTAACCAATTTCTCAGCCGTCTCTTTACCTTTCTCGGTTGTAATTGCACAGATGGCCAATATTGGTGATGTGTTCTTCCCGTTTTATTTCTCGGTCATCTTTGCCAGTATTGTTGCCGCTTTCATTACGCCAAGGTTGCCTCCGTTGAATCGGGTTTCAATAGAATTTTTTAACAGGGAAGAAAGACAAACAGATACTCACTCTGACACTGACTCCGTGCTTCATAACGCGTGGTTAAGGGCCTTGCGAAGATCCGAAAATGGGCCAACCCTCAGGCAAATCATGGGCGGTGGCACTCGCACGATCCTAGATATATACATCTCAGTACTGCCAGCGGCAATGACCATAGAGTTTTTGGCGTTAGTAATCTACACCTACACTGATTTTTTCTATTGGCTCAGTTTGCCTATGCTGCCAATCGTGATGCTGCTGCAAATACCTGAACCTGCCGCAGTTGTATCCGGCACCTTAGTTGGTTTCTTCGATCAGTTTATTCCAGCCATAATGTCTGGCAGTTTAGAAAGTGCAAAGGCGAGGTTTGTATTAGCAGGCCTATCAATCACTCAGCTCATTTTTATAGCAGAGAACGGAACCCTGATTCTGCGGTCTTCAATTCCGTTGAAAGTGGGCCAGCTGTTTTTAATATTTTTACTCCGCACTCTGATCACTTTACCTCTACTGGTGCTGGCTTCTCATTTGATTCTTTAAGTTCGCACCATTCTCAGCGGCGATTCTAGAGATCGTCGCTGGTGCAGCAACCGACATCAATTGAGCTTTATTTGCACTAATCCCTAGAAAGCATTAGTTTTGAGTATGCAGTATGCCGATTAAAGCGGCGCATCTCTCAAAGCCAGTACTCGTGCAAAAATAATAAGAGCGGACTCGATTTTGTTTGATTCAACAGTTGCTATACCTACATGGTTTTTCCTTTTCCTGCTAATCGCAGCGGGTTACGCTGTTTTGATGAGTATCCTTTTCCCCAGTGTGCGTTGGTTTTTCAGACGACGCTTAAACAGGGCCGTGGACAAGTTAAATTCTAAACTTCAGATTGAAATTCGACCTCTACAGAGTAATAAAAGACAAGTACTGATAGACCAGCTAATCTTTGATCAAGAAATATTGAGCCTCATAGAGACTCAAGCTATTGAAGAAAATATTCCACGGCAGGTTTTGCAGCAACGAGTGCGGAGTTATGCGCGAGAAATAGTCCCCTCCTTTAATGCCTATGTTTACTACCAAGTGTTTTATTGGTTGGCGAAGAAAGTCTCTCGGTTTATCTATCGCGTCCGTGTGGCGGCAGCAAAACCAGAAGACTTGCAGAACGTAAATCCTGACTCGACCGTAGTCTTTGTCATGAATCACCGTAGCAATATGGATTACATTCTGATCAGCTATTTGGCCGCAGAAAGAGTGACGCTTTCCTATGCAGTCGGCGAGTGGGCGAGAATCTTTCCCCTTGAAACTATTATTCGGGCCATGGGTGCTTTTTTTGTCCGAAGAGGATCTCAAAATCCTCTCTACAGAAAAGTTTTAGAGCGCTATGTGTATATGGCGACTCAAAATGGGGTTTGCCAAGCTGTTTTTCTTGAAGGCGGGTTAAGTAGAGATGGCTCAATGGGCGAGCCTAAGATTGGCTTTCTTGACTATATCCTTAGAAACTATGATGCGAAATTAGATAGGGAAGTGGTATTTGTTCCAATTGGTATTAACTATGACAGAGTATTGGAGGATCAAAATTTACTCAACTGGGATAACAAGTCTAATCGCTTGAGCACGTTGCAGCATCTAAAGCGAATGTGGGAGTTTTTGAAGCTAAACCTCTTTGCCGGTTCCAGAGCTCGATGGAGCCGCTACGGCTACGCCAGTGTTAATTTTGGGGTGCCTGTGTCCATGCAGAGCTACTGTGAAGAACATAATTTAGATTTCAAACACCTAGACAAGAACGAACGGATTCCTCAAGTGGTAGATTTAGCAAACCACTTAATGAATGAGCTTCGCTATGTTATGCCGATTATACCGATCCCTGTCTTGTGCGCTGTGTTTCTGAAAGAAGAATCTAAGTCTCTTACCTCATTGGAAGTATTTAGTGATGCTGATGCACTTATCGATTCAATGATCGAAACAGGCGCTGCTATGAAAGCAGAAGAAAAGCCGCGCCATAGAACGCTCTCGAACAGCCTAGATATGATGAAGGAGAGGGGCTTGGTGCTTGAGAACGACGATTACTACTCCATCAACGAAGCCAATCGAAAACTGGTTGAATACTACGCAAACTCTATTGAGCATTGGTGGCGCGCCGCCTAATTATTGCGCCGGCGATGATGATTATTCCAATGACTATCAAGCCGCCAAGTTTTACCAGTGAATCCCTGTCCACCCCTTCGAGCAATAGCGTAACCGAGGCGTCGCCGACAAAAGTGAGAATTAGGCACGCTGGCACTGTAAACAGAATGCTGGCCCACACGTAGTCAAAAAAACGAACGTGAGTTATTCCCAGCAAGTAGTTAACTGCAAATGAAGGAAAAATAGGGGTTAGCCTAACGGCTGCCACCGCTTTCCAGCCTGCGTTACTAAACCTCAAATTGAACGTCTGTAGCATAGAGTGGGCCCGCTGCCGGACAAAGTCGTAAAAGCCGTAGCGAGAAATAAGAAACGCCAGAGTAGAGCCAACTCCAAAGCCAATCAAATTAAAAGTAAACGCCCACCAAAAGCCGAACAACGTACCGCTAGTTACGAACAGAATAGTATTGGGGATGAAAAGAATGGTTCCTAAGCCAACCCACGTGATGATAGCAAGAGCGGAGGCATAGGCGGGCATAGAGCCAATATTGACGCTAACGAAAGTTACCAGAGCATCCTGTTCAGAGTATGCTAATGCTGCTAGCACTAAGACAAAAACCGCCAACCCTGTTCCCACTATTACTCGCAAGAGACTATTCCTTTTTTTAAAATTCAGCTAAGTTGAGCGGTTGCCGGATTACCAATTTGGGCGCTGAGCACCACTGACTGAATGAAGCTCAACCGTTTCACAATGGTTAAATGTCGCGAAATTTTCCAATTCTTTGTTTAGTTTCTGATAAAAACGATCTAGTCCGCGAATTGGTTTTTCAATATGTAGATGAATGATGTGAAGCGAGCGATTTTTCCTGTCGGCTTTAGCATCGATTCGACCAACCATGCTGCTGTTATACAATATGGGTAAGCAAAAATAACCATACTTCCTTTTCGCTTGGGGTACATAGCATTCAATTTGATAGTCGTAGTCAAAAAGTTGTTCAAGTCGCTTGCGTTGAATAACAGCATTGTCGAAAGGTGACAGTATTCTTAGTAGGCCGCTTGGCAGCTTTTTCTCGATTAACAGCACAGACTCTGGAAGGCAGTAGTAGTTGGCAGTGGGCGCTTCTGTCGATGGATTGATGTTAATGGAAACAGGAATTATTTCTCCCGCTTCTGCAAGTTCATTGACAACCTGGTTAAAAGTATTGCCTAGTCCTTTTCTAAGGTAAGAGAACTCTTTAATTTGGCCGATGCCGTTGGCTTTGAGATATTGAATAACTAAGTGGCCGCAAAGCTCTTTCTCGGTGGGCATGTTGGTATTAATGTCGCTACTCAGCACACGTTCTCTCAGATCGTACACTTTATGGAAATTGACTCGTTTTGGAATCATAAGTTCGCCTTCCATGAAGAGCTGTTCTAAGGCGTGTTTGGATGGGGAACGAGACCACATGGACGTGCTGGATTTCTTGTCGGTGAAATCTTTGGCAGAAAGTGGCCCTTCTTCTTGAATTCTTTTCAATACCCTTTTAGTGTCTTTTGAATTTTTTGGATACCAATGACTTTCACCATTAGCGATGCGATTCATCATAGGTAACGAATATCGGTAATTTGAGGTGGGCAGGTAGGCCAATGCATGGGCCCAGTGCTCGAAGATCTTGCCCGCTTGTTGAAGCTGATCGATTTGCTCTGGCTCGAAGCCGTCCACTCTGTTCCACAGGGTGTGGTTATGGGCTCTTTCCACTACAGCAAGAGTGTCAATTTGTACGTAGCCAAGATGCTCGATGGTTGCCAACGTGCCGTTAATCCCCGCGCTGAATTCCCTGCGAGAATTCAGGCATTGGGTGTATAGCGCGATTTTGCGGGCTTGACTGAGGCTAATGTCTAGCGAAGAGTTCATTGGCTTAAGATTCTACAGGGTTAGCGAGCAAACTTCCCCCGATGCTATCAGAAAGCAGCACTTCTGGTTGAGCAAATAGGAGACAGCCGATAGTCGCGGCGTTATTGGGAGCGGGCTCTCATGCAGTTTTTCTTAGGCGCAACAATAACCGAAGATAGGGAATAGAACTATTGGTGTTATCATAGCCGCTGAATTTTGCTGCCCCCTATGAGCTATCAACAACATCACTCTAATTTGATTCTAGCCGCAATAATATCATGGCGACATTAAACGATTCTCAGTCTCTCACGTACCCTTTGGGAAAATTCTTTGCAGTGGGTCTTGGTGCTCTATTTCTAATAAAGCTCTATCTTGCAGCAAAGCTTGATCTCTACAGTGATGAAATATTCTATTGGCAGGCGTCCACTCATCTTGCCCTAGGATACAGTGACCTGCCTTTTGTATCTGCTAGCTTGGCCGGGCTTGGTTCAGCGATTGCTCCCCATAGCGCCCTCGCTGTTAGAAGCCTGTTTTTAGTGTTAGGCACTTGTTTGCCCTTGCTGGTTTTTTGGATCAGTCAACCAATCACAGGCTCGCGCCGAGCAATGGAGTCGGCCCTGCTGTGTTTGTGTTTACCCTTAGGGGCGTCCTTAGGCTTATTGGCTGTGCCGGATGTTCCGATTATCTTTTTTGGGTTACTCGCCGTAGGGTTTTTTGAAAGAGCGGTAAGGGTCGATCATCTTCGTTATTGGGTCGCTACAGGCTGTATGGTGGCCCTTGGCTTCTGCACTCACTACCGATTTATTTTGTATCCGGCGGCTGTGATACTTTTTCTTATTTTGAGCCAAGAGCATCACTATTTGTGGAAGAAAGCCGGGTTCTGGGTTGCAATCGCCATAGCGCTTACCGGAATCATTCCTATTGTTTGGTTTAACTTGACCTATCAATTTAGCAGCGCCAATTTCTATTTTGCTGACAGGCACCCTTGGCAGTTTCAAAGCGAGGGTTTCTTACACATTTTTGAACAAGCATTGGTGGTGACACCTGCATTATATTTTGTGTTTGGCTTGACGATTTTATATGTAGTCAAGTTGCGACACGCAGGGGAGTATAGAGCAACTCTATTTTTGACGTTGGCCTTGGTGCACCTGCTTGTTTATATGGTCCTTGCTCCCTGGTCAGACAGCGATAGTACAGCGCTGCACTGGCCGCTTTCTGGTTACTTTATGTTGCTAGTGTTTGTGCCGGATTGTCTTCGTCAATGTCATTCTTGGATAGGGTCGAAATGGAGACATACTACTGCGCTCAGGCTTGTCTTAGCGGTTCCAGTAATGGGTTTTCTGGGGACTTTAGCAGGGCTCGCAGGCATTGGGTCCCAAGCCTTCCAAGCTCAACTTCAACCATTTGTAGGGCCCAATGTGCTGTCAAATAAAATGGCGGGTTGGCAGCTATTTTCGAAGTCTTATGATGATATTGTGGCCCGTCATTTTGAGCAGGCCGATGTTATTGCAATCACCGACAATTACTATACTGCGGCGCAACTGGAATTCGCCAATAGAGCAACCCGCACCTATAATTTTGACAGTCGCAAGGCGGTGGACAATGGCAGAGCTGCTCAGTACCGAATATGGGAGCAAGATGAGACGGCTTTAGTGAAGGATGCCGGTGAAACGGCAATCTTTATAACTGAAGACAGCACCCTGACTGTTCCTGATAAATCCCAGCTAGTGGGCTTGGCCTGCTCCTACCTCGAAAATTTAGTCTTTCTAGACCAGCTTTGGTTGTTCGATGGGGAAAAACGTTTTAGCTTTTACAAGGGCGAAAAGATACGGGCACAACAAACTCAAGAGTTTTCATCATGTCCTTATCCTTCCCAAGGGTGGCTGCACACGCCCGAACAAGGCGATGTTTTGACTGAGGCAGTTCTATTTACTGGCTGGGTTTTCAATGAAGGTGTAGGAGTAGAGGAGCTTTACCTCTTGGTCGACGGCCAAAGATTTGCCAAACTGGACTATGGAGTATCTAGGCCGGATGTTGTGGAAGTGATGCAGGTCCAGTCAGACCCCAATCGGCCTAATTTGGGTTTTGATTATTTGTTGGATACAACGGCTTTCGAAAACGGTAGCGTTGTTGTTTCCTTAGAAATAATCAACAGTGTGGGGGAACGTCAAATTACCGGAACTCGGGAAGTCACGATAAATAACCCGTCGCGTTTTTAGTAGTATAACCAGTGCTCATATGACCAAAACTCTACAATCACTGCTTCATAAAATTAAGACGCTTGGCTTCTTGGGCGCTGTAAAATATGTCTTTGAGCGAGTGCTAAAGAACAGCCAACCCCACTTAGGTCAGATTGATTCGGCAGACGCTGAGCAGTCACAAAAACTCCCCGCCAGTGAAATTCACCTGCCAAGTCAAAAATTGATGGAAAGCATTGGAGCAAGCGACGCTGCAAGTTTTCTTGAGATTGGTGAAACCTGGGCTAATCTCATCTTTGGATTAGCCATCGACCAAGCTAGAGTTCTGGATATAGGCTGTGGCTGCGGAAGAATTGCGAGATTTCTCGCGCCCAATGAACACATAAAAAGCTATGTGGGATTTGATACTATCAATGCACTTATTGAATGGAATCATCGATTCATCTTACCTCACTGCAGAGGTGATTTTCATTTCAAGCATCTGGATATTTATTCAAAAGCCTATAACCCGAAAGGCCAGCTACATGCCTCTCAAGTGAGTTTTCCTGCAGCTGACAACAGCATTGATATTGCGTTTGCAGCCTCGTTATTTACTCACCTGTTAGAAAAAGATGCGATTCATTATCTCGATGAAACCATGCGCTGCCTTAAACCCGGCGGCATGGCGCTGATTTCGATTCACGTTGTAAGAAGCACGAAAGCCAGGTTCAGCGGCAACGAGTTTCGAATGGAGGTTGAGGAGAACCATTTTGTGAAATTGGCAGAGAAAGCAGGACTTACCTTGAAAAAGAACCTAGGCGACGTAAACGGGCAGACTATTTGTTTGTTTGAGAAAAAGAGTGCGTAGCAATTAAGTTCTCTTCTGCCTTCGCTGGGTGTCCCACTCTTTGTGAAAAAACGAGATTGCCTCAACGAATGGTTTAAGTCACCATTCTGGAATTACTTTGTAAGTGCCTAACTATGTTAACAGTAAATGCTATTGATGCTCCTTGCGGAGCAATGATCACTGGAATTGATTTAGCCGCAGCTCTTCAACCCGCACAGGTGTCTGAAATTCGTGCCGCCTGGCTGCAGTATCATGTGTTAGTTTTTCCTGATCAAAAACTTCAAAATTCAGACTTGGAGCGATTCGTGCTCGCTTTTGGCAATTTTGGTGAAGACCCTTTCTTTGATCCTATTGAAGGCGAAAAGAGGATCGCAGCAATAAGAAGGGATGCTGACGAACAGACCCCACTCTTTGCAGAGAACTGGCATACGGATTGGAGTTTTCAGAAAAAGCCGCCTATCGGGACCTGCTTGTACGGAGTAAAAATCCCCCCTAAAGGCGGCGATACACTGTTCGCTAACCAGCAGTTGGCGTATGCAAAAATGCCCGCGGAGTTTAGACAGCGAGTTCAGAATCTGACTGCTGTGCATTCGGCTGCGTCTGCTTATTCGCCAGATGGGCTTTATAGCGACAAATTGGAGCGCAATTCCGGCCGCAGCATGGATATTGTAGTCTCTGAAGAGGCGTTAAGAACCCAAACTCACCCCTTGGTCCGGCCACACACGGAAACAGGCCGGCCGGCTCTTTATTCCACTGCTGGGTACATCCAGGGTTTTCTAGAGCTTAACGATAAAGAGAGCCAAGCTTTGCTTACTGAGCTTTATGAATATCAAGGCTCGCCTGAGTTCGTTTACCGTCATCATTGGCAGCCTAATATGCTGGTGTTGTGGGATAATCGAAGTGTGCTGCATAAAGCGACTGGCGGCTATGACGGCCATGACCGTCTCCTGCATCGACTAACTATCTCTCAATTTGACTAGTTTCTAGCGTCTCGCTGTCACAGACTTATCGACTAACCACGTGTATACTGGATTCTTCTTATCTAAATAAAAGACTTAATGCCTAAATCCCGCCGTTCAAAAGACCCGTTCGCCAAGCGCGAATCTGACAAATACGCTAACCCTGTCGCTAGCCGCGAATTCATCCTTGAACAACTTGAGCAAATCGGAGAACCGGTTGGCCTAGAGCAGCTTGTTGCACATCTTAATATTGATGATGACGAGCAAATCGAGGGCCTGCGTCGGCGCCTGATTGCTATGAGCCGAGATGGGCAAATTATTAGTAATAGGCGGGGAGTCTATGGTCTCGCCGCACTCATGGATCTGGCTAAAGGCCGGATTCAAGGGCATAAAGATGGGTTTGGCTTTTTTATACCTGAGGACGGGGGCGATGACTTTTTCCTTAGCCCTCGGGAGATGGACAGACTGTTCGATGGGGATAAAGTATTAGCGCGGCATGTGGGTTTTGACAGCCGTGGCCGAAAAGAAGGCACTGTTGTTGAAATATTAGAGCGACGATACAGCCAAATTGTTGGTCGTTATTACCAAGAGCAAGGCTTCGGTATAGTAGTTCCCGACAGCAAACGTATTCCCCATGAAATTTTAATTCCAGATGCCTATGCTGGCACCGCCCAAGATGGCCAATTTGTTGTTGCTGAACTTACCGAGTATCCCGCCAAACGTAAAAAGGCAGTCGGCAAAATTGCTGAAATTTTGGGTGATGTGACAACTCCTGGACTTGAAATTGAGATGGCGGTTCGCAGCCATGATATTCCTCATGAATGGCCAGCTGAGGTAAAAAAGGAAACCCGCCGCTTCAAAGCAGCAGTGAGTGAAGACGAATTTGAAGACCGTTTTGATCTGCGCCAAACACCGTTTGTTACGATTGATGGTGAGGACGCGAAAGACTTTGATGATGCGGTTTACGCAGAGGCTAAGAAAAAAGGGGGCTGGACTCTGTTCGTTGCCATTGCCGATGTGTCCAACTATGTGAAAATTGGTAGCGCGCTGGATGCGGAAGCCATTAATCGTAGCACGTCTGTTTATTTTCCTGGGCATGTGATTCCCATGTTGCCTGAGAAGTTATCTAACGGTCTTTGTTCGTTGAAGCCTAAAGTAGATCGGCTCACCATGGTTTGCGAAATGCAGTTTTCAGCTGCGGGCGATATGGAAGACTACGATTTTTACGAGGCGGTAATTCACTCCCATGGTCGACTCACTTATACCGAAGTGGCCGACATGCTTGAGCCGGCTGAGGGCGAGTTACGAATTAGTGTTCAGCAAAAGCTGTTAAAGCGGTACAAATCTCTAATTCCACATTTGCAAAGTTTGTACGGACTTTACCAGGCGCTTCGGCAGGTTCGAGAAAAAAGCGGAGCAATGGATTTTGAATCTACTGAAACGCGCATCGTCTTCGGTGAAAACAAAAAGATTAGAGAAATTGTGCCTGTTGAGCGCAATGAAGCACACAAGCTAATTGAGGAGTGCATGCTCCGAGCGAATGTGGCTGCAGCTCAGTTATTGGAAGAAAAAGAGTTGCCCGCCCTTTATCGAATTCACGAGGGGCCCAATCCTGATAAGTTAGAGAACCTGCGTCAGTTTCTGAAAGAAATGGATATGCATTTAGGCGGCGGTGAAAAACCGGAGCCCTTGGACTATCAGAAAGTCCTCGTGCAAATGGCAGGGCGAGCCGACAAACATTTGCTCCAAACCATGTTGATTCGCTCCATGATGCAGGCAGTGTATCAACCTGAAAATGTAGGTCACTTTGGCCTTGGCTATGAAGCCTACACTCATTTCACTTCGCCTATTCGGCGCTACCCAGACTTGTTGGTTCATCGGGCAATTCGTTATTTGGTGCGCAGTAAAAAAGGCAAACACCTGAAACGGCACAAGGCTGCCAAGAAAATAGATAGGAAACTAATTTATCCCTATCAAATGGATGACATGCTTAGTTTTGGGGAAAATTGCTCCACGGCCGAGCGGCGAGCCGATGCAGCAAGCTACAGCGTAATTGACTGGCTTAAATGTGAATACATGCAGGATCATGTGGGTGAAGAGTTCACGGGGACGGTAGCTTCTGTCACTAGTTTTGGTCTGTTTGTTGAGTTAAACGACATTTATATTGAAGGGTTGGTTCATATCACTGAGCTTACCAATGATTACTACCACTTTGACCCAGTGCGTCATTGTCTAGAAGGTGAGCGTACCCGAAAGACTTATCGCCTTGGGGATACTGTGGATGTGCGAGTCGTTAGAGTCAATTTGGATGAGAAAAAAATTGACCTCCAAATGCAAGGTTCCAGGTCCGCTGTGCCAGGTACCGAAAAATCTGGTCGGCGAGCGGAGCCAAGAAAGGCAAAGCCGGGCAAAGGCAAAGACAAAGGCGACAAAAAGAACAAGGGTAAAGACAGTGGGCGACGTAAAAATACCCAAGCATCAGGAAAAAAAGCGAGCCGAAATGGGGTCGCTAAGAAGAAGCCTTCGCGATCTGCCAAAGTAAAATCGACGGCTTCAGACAAATCGGAGTCTTTGAGGTCACAGACCAAAAAGAAAACGCCGAAAAAGGCTAAATCTGCACAGCGCCCACAGAGTGTTTCGTCAGGCACTACCAACGCCAAAAAGCGAGCCAATCGAACAGGTGCAGCAAAGAAGCGAGTAAAAGCGAAAGGGCGTAAACCCGCGTAAACGGCCGCTGGCGAATTGGCGGTTAAAATCGGATTAGAGAATTAAGAATGAAAGAGTGGGTTATCGGAATTCACGCGGTGTCAGAACTTTTGCGCCAGCGTCCTCAAGAAATTTTAAGCGTGGTATTGCAAAAAGGGGCCACGAACAAGCGTCTTGAAGAAATAAAGTCACTGGCCAGAAAAACTGGCGTTGAGATGACAGAGTCTGAAAAATCCCGTTTTGACAAGCAATTTAAGGGTGTGCACCAGGGTGTGGCCGCCCAGATACAGAGTAACAATACTTCTTTAGATGAAAAGCAACTTTTGGAACACTTGGATAGAATCGAAGGAGATAAGCTCTTACTGGTTTTAGATGGCGTCACCGACCCTCACAATTTGGGTGCTTGTCTTCGGACTGCGGATGCTGCTGGCGTCCATGCGGTTGTTGTTCCAAAAGACAGATCCGCACCTCTGAATGAAACCGCAAGAAAAGTCGCCTCTGGAGCCGCTGAGACTGTAGCCTTTGCCGTTGTCACCAATTTGGCCCGCTGTCTTGAAGCCTTAAAACAGCAGGGTATTTGGGTGGTAGGCACCTCGGATAAAAGCGCCACTTCTATTCATGAGCAAGACCTAACCGGTAATTTAGCGTTAGTGATGGGGTCAGAAGGCAGCGGACTGCGCCGCCTTACCCGCGATTGCTGCGATCATGAAATTTCAATTCCCATGGCTGGCGAACTCAGTAGCTTGAACGTATCCGTGGCGACCGGCGTCGCGCTCTTTGAGGCAGTTCGTCAGCGCAGCTAGTCTCTCCTCTCTCCACCGCAGCTATCGCCACAATATTGGAGGCTGTTAAATAGAAGCGCGCCTTAAAGTTGAGCTTTACCACTGCTCATTTACTTTTTAAGGATGCTGCTCGATTGTCTATGATGGTCTAATTTCCAGTATTCTTAAAACAGCTTGTAACTTTATTGAATGCTCAGCGTCTTGACCCGTTAAGACGTAAAAACTTAATTTGCTCAAGAGGCTATAAGTGGACCTGCATTCAACACCCTCAGTTAAGTCCGCCAAAGCTTTGCGCATTGCTGCAGCCGCTTGGTATACCCCGGTATTAATAGGCCAATGGATATTTGTTGCCTATATATTTTATGCTTACGGCTGGCCAGTAGTGGAAGGCAACATCAGCGCATGGAATGATCATATGTCTCAGGCCTACGTTCCTGATCGGGCGTTAGGTAATCTGTCCGTAGGGATCCATTTGGGGCTAGCTGTGATCATTCACTTCTTTGGTCCTCTTCAGCTTGTGCCTTCAGTGCGTAAGCGATACCCAGCGCTTCATCGTTGGTCGGGACGGGTGTTTGTCGCGTGTGTGATTATCGTGGTAGTGGCCGGAGCCTATATGCTGGTGGTACGCGAGATTGGCGCATGGACACTTCGAGCAGGTTTTATTACACAAGGGCTATTTATTTTATGGTTCGCTTGGCAAGCACTAGTCCATGCCAGACAGCGCAATTTTGATTCTCACCAGCGCTGGGCAACTCGTCTTTTTCTTGCAGCAAGTTCTGTTTGGTTTTTCAGAGTCATGATTATGATTTGGTTCGTTGTCACTGGCGGCATCGGTATAGATACTTCTGATGGTACAGGCTGGTTCATCGATGCCATGTCTGCATTGCAGTTTTTACCTCTAGCGCTCTATGAAGTCTATTGGCGCATCAAGAAAGGGTCTAGCGATACGGCTCATCTGGCATTTGCAGCTTTTCTTTGGGTGGCGGCAATTGCAACGGCTGTGGGTGTTGGCCTTGCCGTATTGGGGATGTGGTTCCCAGTATTGGGATAAGGTGCCAGAAAGCTAAACACAGACCAACAGTCCTTAACGCTGATGTTTACCGAAGTCTTTGTAGTGGCTAGCGACATTTATTTATTGGTCACTAATTTCAAAAGCGAAGTAATTCAGGTACGGCCTTCCCCTATGGAAAAAGCGGGTATACCATGTCATAAAATGTGCACTCTAAAGGCCCTGCTTATGATGACTTTCAATCAAACTATTGGTCGGGCAGTAAAAGTTGCTGCCTCATTTATCCTGTCTTGTTTCCTTCCCGCTTTCTCGGGCTCCATACTTGCTCAGACTTCACTAGATCCAATGGTAATGATGGCCCAACTCGAAGGCTCTCAAGAAAATGCGGAGACGGGTTCTGTCAGTTCTATGACGATGCAAGAACTGATGGCGCATTTTGGTGTTCCTGGTATCAGCGTTGCTATTATCTCTGGTTTCGACATTCACTGGGCGAAGGGGTATGGGATTGCGGATGTGGAAACAGGCGCTCTTGTAAACACTGAGACTCTTTTCCAAGCAGGTTCTATCAGTAAGCCAGTTGCAGCTATGGGAACTGTACGCGCAGTTCAGGACGGTTTGTTTAGCCTTGATGACGACATCAACGACATTCTAACCTCATGGAAACTAGACGGAGGAGACTTCACTCGACAGCAGCCCGTTACCCCCAGAACTCTTACTAGTCATACATCGGGGCTTGGCGATGCATTTGGCTACCCGGGTTACGATCCTAGCGATCCGATACCTACCTTAGTCCAAA
>JBGCEK010000056.1:0-34201 GCA_045106275.1 Pseudohongiellaceae bacterium
GATTCAGGTAGTGACACACCTCACGCCCCTAAAAACTATCTAATTTTTCATGCCGCACATCTTTACCCTTCACTAGGTAAACCACGTGTTCCGCAATATTGTTTGCGTGATCTCCAATTCGCTCCAATGCTCGCAAAGCCCAAAGAATATTCAAGACTCGGGTGATACTGCGAGGATCTTCCATCATGTAGGTGATCATGGAGCGCATTGCACTTCGATATTCCATGTCAACTTCGAGATCAGCTCTGGTAATTTCAAGAGCAGCCTCAGCATCAAATCGGGCAAACGCATTCAAAGACATACTCACCATCTTTTGAACCTTCGCTCCAATATTTTTGAATTCTACGAACAAGCTGGGTATTTCGCCCTCTTCCGAGAGCTTAACTGCCATTCGGGCGATCTTTGATGACTCGTCACCAATTCGCTCGAGATCTCTAATGGTCTTTATAATCGCCAAAACTAATCGAAGGTCGCTAGCGGCGGGCTGACGTCGGGCGATAATCAGGCTGCATTCTTCATCAATCTTCATCTCCAAAGTATCGATCTCGTCATCGTCTTTGGTAACCTTTAAGCCAAGGGCGCTGTTTGAGGTGACAACCGACTCAAGCGCGTCTGAAAGCTGCCTCTCAACAACTCCTCCCATTTCCATCATATGCCCTTTTACTTCCTCCAATTCAACATTGAATTGTTGGGAAATATGAAGACTGTGCCCTTCTGCTTGCGAACTCATTAATTTTCCAGCGAATGTAAGTGGCTCAAAGTATATCTCATTAGCCGTAGCGGCCGGTAATGTAGTCTTCGGTTTGCCTTTCAGATGGATTGGTGAACAGCCGGTCGGTCGTATCAAATTCAACCATGTTTCCCATATTCAAGAACGCTGTGTAATCAGATACTCTAGCAGCCTGCTGCATATTGTGAGTCACAATAACAATGGTGTAGCTTTGCTTTAACTCACTAATTAGCTCTTCAATTTTGAGCGTTGAAATTGGATCAAGTGCTGATGCAGGCTCATCCAATAACAACACCTCCGGCTCCACAGCAATAGTACGAGCAATAACCAATCGTTGCTGTTGACCGCCAGATAAACTCAGCGCGTTGTCGTGTAAGCGATCTTTAACTTCATCCCATAGAGCCGCCGCTTCAAGAGACTCCTCCACAATCTCATCCATTTTTCGCTTAGATTTTAGTCCTTGAATTCGAAGGCCAAAGGCAACGTTCTCATAAATCGATTTTGGAAAAGGGTTAGGTTTTTGAAACACCATGCCAACACGGCGTCTCAGCTCCGCCACTTCCACTGTCTTTTCATAGATATCCTCTCCCTCCAAGCGAATAGTGCCCTCGATAATGCAATCATCGATTAGATCGTTGAGGCGATTAAAGCAGCGCAATAAACTGGATTTACCGCACCCGCTGGGGCCAATAAATGCGGTGACTTTTTGCTTTGGCACATTGAGATCGATAGAGCTCAACGCGTATTCCCCTGGACTGTAAGATAGAGATAAATTACTCACTTCCAAGCAAGGCGCTAAATCATCAGGAAAAGAGCCAGGCTCCTTGGACAGACCAGGAGAAGGAGCGTCCTTTGGTTTGGTATTGTAAGCGGCATCGTCATTCATGGTGGTGATCTGTCATTGGTTGAATCGCTATTGTTAGGCTTCGAGGGATTTGTATTTTTCTCGTAAATGGTTTCGCAATGCAACAGCGCTCAAATTCAGTGCTGCAATGACCATAACCAGAAGAAATGCCGTCGCATAGACCAGCGGTCGAGCTGCTTCTATATTCGAACTTTGAAAGCCCACATCATAGATATGAAAGCCCAAATGCATAAATTTTTGATCCAGATGTAAATAAGGATAATACCCGTCTACGGGCAAGGAAGGTGCCAATTTCACAACTCCTACTAGCATCAATGGAGCCACTTCACCGGCAGCTCTGGCCACAGCCAAAATCAACCCTGTGATCATAGCCGGACTCGCCATAGGCAGCACAACTCGCCACAAAGTCTCAAACTCTGTGGCCCCCAATGCCATGCTTCCTTCTCGCACGCTTCTGGGTATTCTCGACAACCCCTCTTCCGTCGCAACAATAACAACCGGTACGGTAAGGAGCGCCAAGGTCAGCGAAGCCCATAGTAGGCCCGGGGTCCCAAATGTCGGTGCTGGCAAAGCACTGGAGTAAAACAACTGGTCAATTTCCCCTCCGATGATATAGATGAAGAACCCCAGCCCAAAAACCCCGTAAACGATCGATGGCACACCCGCAAGATTATTCACTGCAATTCGAATGATCCGAGTGACCAAGCCTTGTCTTGCGTATTCCCTCAGATAAACCGCAGCAATGACCCCAAACGGAGTTACAAACACTGACATGAGCAATACCATCATGACAGTTCCGAATATTGCGGGGAACACGCCCCCTTCTGTATTAGCCTCACGTGGCTCTGTGCTGAGAAACTCTCCGACTTTAGAGAAAAACACACTTAACTTACCCAGCAAGCTGAGCTTATTGGGCTTGTAGGCCCGCACAACCGTAGCCAAGTTGATAGATATCACATCCCCATTTGCCAGCTTGAATTGTGCAGTATCCCGAGAATTTTCCCCATCTAACTCCAAGAGTTTTTGCCGCTGCACTTCGTACCTTTCCTGCAGGTTACGCCGGGATAGTTGCAAACTTTGCAGTTGAGTTTCGTCCGGTTCTTCTTCAGCACTCAGCTTGCTTTGTTGCTCATCCAACTGTTGGGTTTGATAGTTTATCGCCTGTATTTCAGTCAGCTGGATTTGTTGAGTCTCGGCGCGCAATCGGGTCACCCGATCCAGTCGCAATAAAAATTCTTTCCACAGTGACTCTTGGCCATTTGCGTCTACTGCGACTGCTTCACCACCCTCTGCCAGCCCCACTAAAGTGCCGTACAAATTCCCCCACTCCTGCCGCTCCAAAGTCACTAACTCTGGCGGATAGCTCAGGTCTTTAACAAAATGTCGGAGAACCCACACGAAGTCGGTTGGAAAAAGTTCCCGATTGCCCTGCTTTATCAACAGCCTGTCTACATATTCTGTCGCAGAGCCTAGCTCGATACCCGCTGTTTCAAGCTGAGTCACAGGTACTGACTCAACTTCAACCAGCTCTCCGATTAATAATTGAGAAAGAACTTGTCCGTCGTCCGCCACATTGACGTAGGATGCCCGAAGGATGTCACTGGGCCAGAAATGGGCCATCCCGCGGACACCTAATAGGGAGATAAGTCCTACTACCATCAGCACACTGATCGATATCGCTGCCGCATTCAACCATATCCAGGGTCTACCGCTAGCTGACCATTTTAAAATTCGCTTTTTCATATATTGCTGTATTTCTGCCTTAGCTGCTGGCGAACAACCTCGGCTAGTGTGTTCACTACAAACGTGAATAGAAACAGGACAGTGGCAGCGAGGAATAGTATTCGGTAATGCGTGCTGCCCACTTCTGATTCTGGAGCCTCAATTGCGATTGTAGCGGAGAGAGTGCGCATCCCCTCAAACATGTTGAAATCCATGATTGGGGTATTCCCTGTGGCCATCAGAATAATCATTGTTTCACCCACCGCGCGCCCCAAGCCAATCATCACCGCACTAAAAATACCCGGGCTCGCTGTTGGCAAAACCACGTGATGAAGAGATTGCCAAGAAGTAGCGCCAAGCGCTAAAGAGCCACTACTCAAATGTCGGGGCACAGTAAAGATAGCGTCTTCTGCGATTGAATAGATTGTGGGAATCACCGCAAAACCCATTACGATTCCAACAATCATTGCGTTGCGCTGGGCGTAGGAAACACCCCACTCCTCACTAAGCCAGCGCCTCACATCTCCACCAAACATCCACCCTTCTAACGGCGCGGACAGTGCCAGGCAAAGCCAAATACTAACCATCAAAACGGGTAACAAAAGAACCGCTTCCCAGCCTTCTGGAACTCTATAACGAATAGTTTTAGGCAGTTGAGCCCATATAAAACTGCTCGCGACGGCGGCGACAGGCAGTAAAACAATGAGGCTTAAAACTCCCAACAAATAAACTTCCACGAAAGGCGCCAACCATAATCCTGCCAGAAAACCGAGCACAACTGTTGGAAGCGCCTCCATCAATTCAATCAAGGGCTTTACTTTGCGCCTCAAGATAGGCGCCATGAAATACCCAGTGTAAATGGCTCCGCAAATCGCTAACGGCGCTGCCACCAACATAGCGAAGAAGGCCGCCTTGAGAGTGCCGAATGTTAGCGGAAGTAAAGAATATTTAGGCTCAAAATCGCTACTTGCTGCTGATGACTGCCACACATAGTCAGGTTCAGGGTAGCTCTCGTACCAAATTTGTCGCCAAAGTGCTGAAAATGAGATTTCTGGGTGGGGGTTATTAAGAGCGAAAATCGAAAAACTTCCGCCTGGACTACTCACCGCAACTGAGTTGCCTCGTGGTGCAATACTGGTGCGAACCAGCTCTTCTTCAAAGATTTCGCCCTCTAGGGCCCCTTTCTTCGATGTAATGTTAAAGAGACTCAAAGTAGAAGAATCACTGATCGCCACAAAGTTTTTCCGCCTCGACTCCACTGCGATATCTCGAATTGGAGCATCAGCCACTGCAAAATTTTGAATTAGTCTTAGCTCTACCTGGTTATCTGAGCGGACTACAAACCATTGAGAAACTGCACCTAGGCTATCCCCCACTAACAGCGATAACCCCCCAGACATTAGCGCTAGAGATTCTAGTTTCACCTCTGGCGGAACCAATTGAGCTTGGGCAAGTACTCGACTGCGGCCATTTTCTAATAACAGTTGAAGATCGAAGACTGTGGCTAATCCTTGGTTAGAAATTCCATAGAGTAGTCGGCGATCACCACCAATAAACATTGTCTCCATGCTTGGCATAGTTAGTTGCCGCTGGCTAAGTTCTAGCGGATCTGGTTGAGCAATTTCGATGAAATCTGTCAGCACGTTATTAGAGGGCACAACGCTAAACAAGCTGAGCTGTCCGGCTGAACTCGACACTGTCACCAGCAAATCATCGCCATCAGAACTCACCGCTAACGAGTGGCCAACACCCGCCCCCAGCTCTGTCAACGGGACAGAACCATAGGGATAGTCTATGTGAGGAACGCTGATAGGAAGATTATCCCCGTCGGGAAAGAGGACTTCCCACCGATATTTAGCCAAAAAAACTTGACCGCTGGAATCTGAATAAACGAAAAAACCAGAATTATTTGGCTGTGCGGCGAATTCAACTATAGGGCCATTCCCTGCCAAGTCGATGGTAGTAGCAATTACACTCTCATCAGAATTCAGGTCTGAGAATACCGCCTTCCCTTCGCCATCAATGACTAATAGCGAACTCCCCTGCTCGTTAAATCTCATGTGCAGCGGGGGGGGCGAGTTTTCTGAAAGCAGCTGAACGGTGGACTTAGTTGAAATAGTCGCTGTTTGGAAAAGAGGCAAGACTTCAGCCAGTAAGAAGAGAAAAATCAGCAGCATGGTGGCTATAACGCCCACTCCACCGATCGCTATACTAGATCGGGCAAGCCTATCGTAAAGATGACGTACTTTTCGTTGAACCTTTAATGAGGTCTTTGGCTTGCTCCCCAACCCTCGTTCAGGCGGGTGTTTTTGTTGCTCAAAATGGTTCACTGGATGGACAGGTTTTTCAGGGTGCTGGCAACCACAGCTGCAGGCAGTGGTATGTAACCATCTTTGATGACACTTTCCTGACCAGAACGAGAAAGAATGAAGCGAATGAACTCTCGTTCGAGAAGGGGCAGCTCGCTGTTAGGTCGCTTGTTAATATAAACTAATAGAAAACGGGCGAGTGGATAAGCTCCCGACATGGCATTAGGTGCATTCGCTGCAATAAAGGCTGTATTACTATCCGCAGATATAGGCACCGCCCGGACGCCGGAGGTGCGATATCCGATCCCAGAATACCCTATACCACTAAGAGACCTGCCCACCGATTGCACCACAGATCCCGACCCCGGCTGCTCATTAACAGCACTTTTAAAGTCACCGCCGCAGAGACTAACCTGCTTGAAAAACCCGTAGGTGCCGGATACTGAATTACGGCCAAACATTTGAATTCTGTCGCCTGCCCACTGCTGAGTTAGGCCGAGCTCCGCCCAGTTTTCTATAGTTTTTGTTGAACCACAGCGCCCTGTCACCGAAAAAATGGCGTCGAGCTGAGGCACGGACAAGCCTGCGATAGGATTGTCCTTGTGGACATAAACAGCCAGAGCATCGAGAGCCACAGGAATCGCGGTTGGTTGATACCCATAGCGCGCTTCAAACGCTTGTAATTCCAAGTCTTTCATGCGCCTGCTCATAGGACCAAGGCTGGCTGTCTGCTCTAACAACGCAGGTGGAGCCGTTGACGATCCAGCTGCTTGAACTTGGATTACCACGTTAGGGTATTCTCGCTGAAAATCTTCTGCCCAGAGCGTCATCAAATTTGCAAGGGTGTCTGAACCGGTGCTTGAAAGAGTACCGGACAGCCCTCTTACCCGTTGATAATCCTGCCCTAATTGCAAATCCAATGGGCGCGACTGTGCACACAGCAAAGTGCTTTGGCATACAAAAAACCAAACTGCTACAAATCGCTTAGTGATCACAAATTTACTGCCACTGTTGGGGGTAAGTCCCGTAGAAATAACCTCTCTCACACCCTTTATATTGCAATAATGTTACAGTTTAAAGAAAAGCCGTAAAATGTTAGGATTGTTCATGTTTTTATCATTCGGGCCGCAAAGTTTTCCTCTCTGCTGTCACACATATGCAGGCAAAACACCGCACTGACCGTTCAGTGATTTCTAACGAATACAACTTTCCACGAGCAAAACAAAATGTCAAAGAATACCCCGGCTGTTGCCCCCATCGAGGAGACTCCGACAACCAATGAAAACCCAGCGCCCGAGATCAACGAGCCTAAAATAGATCTGGATGACAGCCAGTATTTTGAAAATCGAGAGCTCTCCTATTTCAAATTCAATCTAAGGGTACTTCATCAAGCCAAAAACCCTGACCATCCGCTGTTAGAACGACTTATGTTCCTTCTCATCTTCAGCTCTAATTTGGATGAATTTTTTGAAATACGAGTATCTGGCCTAAGAAAACAATTAGATTTTGGGCGCCAGCGCCCTGGTCCAGATGGCAAATACCCAGAGCAGGTGCTGGACATAGTCCATAGTCAAGTAAGAATGGCCTTAGAAGAACAATACCGAATTCTCAATGAAGACTTACTACCTTCTTTGGCACAAGAAAACATACACTTTCTTTACCGCCACGAGTGGAGTGAAGAACTAATCGAATGGACTGAAAATTACTTTCATGACCAAGTAGTCCCAGTGGTTAGCCCTTTAGGTTTGGACCCAGCTCACCCCTTTCCCCGCTTGGTAAACAAAAGCTTAAACTTTATTCTTTCACTAGAAGGCAAAGACGCATTTGGCCGAGAAAGCGGCCTCGCTATTGTCCCAGCGCCGCGATCTCTTCCTAGGCTAATCAAAGTTCCCAAAGAAATCATGCCCGATGGCGACAATTTCATTTTCTTGTCTTCAGTCATCCACGCCCACGTGGATCAGTTTTTCCCCGGCATGACTGTAACTGAATGCCATCAGTTCCGAGTAACCCGAAATTCTGATTTAGAGATGTCCAATGTGGAAGTGGAGGATGTCGCCTCCGCTCTTCAAGGTGAACTCCATAGTCGCCGGTTCGGGGCTGCCACAAAATTAGAAGTGGGCAAGGATTGTCCGGAGGCCCTAACTCAGTTTTTGCTGCAGCGTTTTAATTTGGAAGAAGACGCCATGTTTCGGCTCGACGGTCCTGTGAATCTCCAGCGTCTCATGGCTTTAAATGGCATGGTGAACCGGCCAGATTTAAACTTTCCAATTTTCTCACCCGGAATGCCTTCAGCCCTTGAGGAGAGAAACGACATATTTCATGGGGTAGACAAGGAAGACCAACTCCTATTGCACCCATTCCAGTCTTTCATTCCAATCATTGATTGGCTACGTCAAGCGGCGAAAGACCCTTCCGTCCTCTCTATCAAGCAAACCCTCTACAGAACCAATGAATCCTCCGAACTTGTGGAGGCCTTGGCTGAAGCGGCGCGTAACGGCAAAGAAGTCACTGTGGTGATAGAGCTCCGCGCGCGCTTTGATGAAGAAGAAAATATGCATTTTGCCAGCATATTACAAGAAGCCGGCGCGGTAGTGGTGTACGGAGTAATGGGGTATAAAACTCATGCCAAAATGCTTCTCATTGTGCGCCGTGTGGGTGACAAATTGAAACGCTATGCTCACCTTGGAACAGGCAATTATCACCGCAAAAACTCACTGTTATACACTGATTACGGGCTTCTCACTGCCGATAAGACGATCTGCGCAGACGTACATAAAGTATTTCAGCAAATAACAGGGATGGGGAAAAAAATTCACCCTAAACTCCTAATCCATGCCCCTTTTAATCTTCGTAAATCGCTTATCAAAATGGTCGAAACAGAGGCAGAGGTGGCTCAAGCCGGCGGATCCGCACGAATTATCGCTAAACTCAATGGTTTGACCGATCCAGCGGTCATAAAAGCACTCTACAAGGCCTCTATGGCAGGGGTAAAAATCGATTTAATCGTTCGCGGAATTTGCTGTTTAAAGCCCGGAATGCCTAAAGTAAGCGAAAACATCAGGGTGATTTCCGTGGTTGGCCGGTTTCTTGAGCACTCTCGGGTATACTATTTTGAAAACAATCCAAATCAGGTGTATTGCTCCAGTGCTGATTGGATGGAGCGCAATCTATCTAAGCGAATCGAAGTTTGCTTTCCGATTCTCAAAAAGAAGTGGGCTGCACGTATTCTGGCGGAATTGGAAATGTATTTGGATGATCAGGCTCAAAGTTGGGAATTGCAGGCCAACGGCGAGTACATGGAACGATTTGATATGCACCAGCATCGGGACGGAGTTCAAACACTGTTGCTAAAACAGCTTTCTTAGCCCGCTTCAGTTATCGCTGCTTGGGAAACAGCGGGCAGATCGCTTTGGGTCATGCTGTCGAGCGTCTTCTGATTTTTCACCATAAAATCAAGCATGCCCTCCCGCAGCGCCGTGCGGCTATACTTAATGGATTTAATGGAATAACTTTCCATCATTCCCATTAAGATACACCAGCCTGCCAAAAGGAGATCCCTTCTCTTCTCTTTAAGCCCAGGGAGCTCAGCCCCTTCTTTAATGCATTGAATAAACGTTGGCTTTAGGGATTTCAGCCCTGCATAGTCTATTTGTTTTGGCGCAAAGCCAGCACCCTCGCAAATGTTTGCAATCATTTTCACTGTCCCGGAAGACGCATAGGCCTCATCCCACCCAGCACGGGAGACTCCCGCAGAGATTCCATCAAATACAGCTTTGGCGGCCGCGAGTCCTAACTCCATTTGGTCAGCTATGGCGGATTCATTTCGGATATTCACATCCACAAAAAAACGGTCTCGCCAGGCCACGCTGCCTATGGCCATGCTTTCAGTAAGCAACCTTTGTTGCCCCTTACCGATAATAACCTCTGTACTGCCACCACCAACGTCCATCACTAATCGGTTGCCATCAAACTCCGGCAAGCTTGTAATGACGCCGGCATAGATCAGAACCGCTTCCTGTACGCCAGAAATTACAGAGACTTTTAGTCCGATTGACGCAGCCGATGCTATGAATCGATCAGCATTTTCTGTAACTCGCAGGGAATTCGTGCCTAGCGCCCAATAACTTTCAAGGGGGTAATGAGACATTAGGGTTTTGAAATGTTTTAGGCTTTCGAGCCCTCGACTGAAGGCAGCCTCAGAAATAACACCGGTAGCTCTAACATCTTCGCCGAGCTGAACTTTGTCACTGCACCGCTCAAGGATGCGAATCTTGTTATTTTCCCACTCTCCAATGAGCAGGTGAAAACTGTTGGAACCTAAATCTATACATGCGTGCATACAGCGTACACCTGTGCCTAAACTGCCGGTACTCTATCAGTGGAGAACATAGAAATCACTCGATGTGGATCAATGTTGCCATCTATATAAGGGTATCGACACTTAGGCACAGCAGATGAGAATTACCGGTAGGCTAACTAATAACTCTCCCTTTAAGTACAAAATACATTAACAAAGAAAACTAAGCCATTGATTGCTGATAGTTTTCTAGCCCTATTCTTTCGATTAAGGAAAGCTGAGTCTCTAACCAATCCACATGCTCTTCCTCACTATCTAAGATGTCGCTCAGCAAGTTACGGCTGACGAAATCGCCGATAGATTCGCAATATGCAATACCTTCTTTCAGATCTGGGCACGCGATCATTTCCAGATTTAGGTCGCACTGAAGCATTTCTTTGGTATCTTCACCGATAAGAAGTTTGCCAAGGCTCTGCAAATTAGGCAGTCCTTCTAAAAACAAAATACGCTTAATCAGTAGATCCGCATGTTTCATCTCATCGATGGACTCCTCGTACTCTTTTTCCGCCAGTTTTGCCAAACCCCAATCTTCATACATTCGCGAATGTAAAAAATACTGATTAATAGCTACAAGCTCGTTACCTAAGGCTTTATTAAGATGTTTGATGACAGTGGCATCAGATTTCATAGAAAAACTCCGTTATTTTTAATCCGCGTAGCTTGGTTATCTTTCCCTAAAAAGTCAAGAGAAAACGAGCTAAGCTATTGATAATTAATGTAATATAAATGATAACTACTACCATTAGCATTTATAAGAAAAGACTCTCGAGGACTCTGGTAGTGGCAAAGCCGCAATGCCCAGTAGAACAATGCGCGAAGATGGGATTTAATACGTCACTTAGATTTTGGAGTGATGGCTGATAGCACTGAAAGTGCATAGAGGACGACCCTGTAAGAACTACGCGAGCCCACTTCCTGCTTAAAAGTGTCGGGCAGAAGGTTACAGTTACCCAGCGTTTACAAAACCTGCGGATTTACTAAATTCTTTGACGATAGATCGAGCCAGCTTGCCGCACTTGCCACATTCGCTCGCGACCCCTAACTTTTCTCGAACATCAGTTAGATCGCTCGCTCCTTGTTTGCAAAGGTCGCGAATTTGGTTGTCAGTAACTTGCCTACAAATACAAACGTACATAATTGTCTCCAGTAGGCGTATTTAAATGCAAATGAGAATGATTGTCAACACCATTAAGTTCTGGTACCTTAGGCTCTACTTACAAGTCATTTTTGAGCGCTTCTATTTAAACATAATTTCCATATAAATCATATTTTTATGAGCAAAACCTCACTCAACTTATTACAGACTGGCAGCGATTGCGTTGTTATGAATGTAAGCAATGAAAACGCAGAATTGCAGTCTAGACTCTACGCCCTAGGGGTAGTCCCCGGCGCAAAGCTCAAAATACTCAGGCTTGCCCCATTGGGCGACCCCATGCAGATCAAAGTTGGTGGGAGCTTTATAAGCATACGCAAAGCAGAAGCCGCTCTAATAAACGTGGAAACTCAGTAGATGGAACGTATAGCACTTGTAGGCAACCCCAACTGCGGGAAGACAACTCTTTTCAACCTCCTTACAGGAGCAAGGCAGAAGGTCGGCAATTGGCCAGGAGTCACGGTTGAACGGAAAACCGGCAACCTATCCTTAAATGGCAATGATGTAGA
This sequence comes from Pseudohongiellaceae bacterium, assembly GCA_045106275.1. GTDB lineage: Bacteria > Pseudomonadota > Gammaproteobacteria > Pseudomonadales > Pseudohongiellaceae > UBA9145. The sequence continues at coordinate 11,646 of JBGCEK010000056.1, forward strand.
GCTCATTGATCTGCCCGGCGTTTATTCGTTAGAGCAAACTTATTCTGGGGTTGATGAAAAAATAGCCACAGAGTTTATCGACAGCAAAGATGCAGACCTAATCATCAATTTGGTGGACGCAACCAACCTCGAACGCAGCCTCGTGCTAACTCAGCAGCTTGCCGAGAGAGGCACCCCTACTCTAGTCGTCCTAAATATGCTCGATGTAGCCAGACAGCAGGGGTTAAACATCCACCCGGATAAACTGGCAGAACGATTAGGCGTTCCGGTGATTTCGATGGTGGCTTCCCGCCGTGAAGGACTGACTGAACTCTTGGCAGCACTGAACAAGCAGCCAACCCGTGACGCGGTGATGAACACGAGCGAAAGCGCCACCGATTCATCTGAAGACCCTGTTTTACAGCGCTACCACCAATCTCGCGCGCTAGCCAACGGAGTCGTAGAGGTTTCACCCACAGCCCACAGTTTGTCCGAACGAATAGACAGCTTCGTCCTGAATAAATGGCTGGGAGTACCGTTTTTTCTACTTATGATCTATCTGATGTTCACTTTCGCCGTGAATCTAGGCGCTGTATTTATCGATTTTTTTGACATCTTATTTGCCGCGGTGTTGGTCGATGGAAGCACATGGCTACTCACCCAACTATCAGCGCCTGAGCTGATAATTACCCTAATCGCTCAGGGATTAGGCGGCGGAATTACGCTTGTAGCGACGTTTATACCAGTAATCGGGTTCCTCTATCTTTGTCTTTCTGTTTTAGAAGACTCCGGCTACATGTCCAGGGCAGCGTTTGTTATCGACCGCCTAATGGCTGGTATTGGCCTACCTGGCAATGCGTTTGTACCGCTAATTGTCGGCTTTGGCTGCAATGTTCCCGCGGTCATGGCCGCGAGGACTTTAGGACGAGAAAGCGATCGGCTCATGACTATTTCCATGGCCCCTTTTATGAGCTGCGGCGCCCGACTTACCGTCTATGCCCTGTTCGCGGCGGCGTTTTTTCAACAAAATGGACAGAACATCGTTTTTGGGCTCTACCTTTTAGGCATAGCGCTAGCCGTCTTCACCGGCTGGATTTTTCGCAAGCAGCTCTTTAAAGACGAAATAACACCTTCGTTTCAAGAAATGCCGGCATATCATGTGCCTGTAGTAAGAAACATTTTGATCACTACGTGGTTCCGACTGCGCGGCTTTGTGTTAAGAGCAGGCAAAACTATCGTGTCGGTGGTGGTGGTTCTCAGTTTTCTCAATTCCGTCAGCACTGACTTCACTTTCGGCAACGAGGATTCAGAAAATTCAGTCCTCAGCGTGATAGGTAAATCAATTACCCCTGCTTTCTCTCCAATGGGAATTACTGAAGATAATTGGCCCGCCACCGTCGGATTGTTTACCGGCATGTTTGCAAAAGAGGCAATTGTAGGAACGCTCGATGCGCTCTACAGCGATCCAGACAAAAACGATGGGAGTGACGCGCCAGATCTGCTGGCTGCCGCCAGCGAAGCATTTCAAAGTATTGGCACAGAATTGGCGGCTATTGGGGGAGCTCTGGTAGATCCCTTAGGCATCTCCATTGGCGATGTAACTGACATAGATGCAGTGACTGAAGAACAGGGAGTTGAAGATACTACCCTGACCAACATGGCTACCTTGTTTAACAGCCCCTTTTCGGCTTTTTGCTACTTAGTTTTTGTTCTCCTTTATGCGCCCTGCGTGGCTGTCTTGGGGGCTGTTAACAAAGAAGCTGGATGGCAATGGACCTTGCTCGTTTTCGGCTGGTGCACAGGACTCGCCTACATTTGCGCGACAGTGATCTACCAAATTGGGGTTTTCGCCGAACATCCTCTGTTTTCGGGAGCATGGATCGCTACCATGCTGATTATACTACTCGCCTTTATTAGCAATTTAAAACGGCTCGCTGACAAGATGGTACCGAAGAATTTGATAGCAGCAGTACAGATATAGTAAAGAAAATACTTTAGTATATTATCCGAGACATTAGCGAGGGCGAAGCACTTCCACTGCTATTCTCCATTCATTGGCATTGGTGAAGCGCCAAAGCCTGAGATAGTCAGTTATGAAGCCTTCTTCCTCGTCGTCGGTATCAGCCTCCATGGTGCCGTAGGTATAGCCCATTTCTTTTGACTCCGAGAGAAAACCTCCAAGATAGGTCAAACTTATAGGGTTCGTGGTAGAAAGCTGATCATCTAGAAATGCGCCGTAAACCGAACTCGCTGACTCTGCTCCGACTGCTGGCGCCATTCCGGGCAAGTAAACCCGCGAGTTTTCTAGCCCAAACCTGAGAAGCGCCCTTTGACCGCCCCTAAAATTTATCGAGCGGCCAAACAAATTATCCGCGTCAATTAGGCTCTGTAAGGTATTGTTTTGGTCAAGCGCCAACACTGGATGGGCCGTTTCCTCGAAAACCGGAACCGTATCCTCGATGTTTGGCTCTACTTCCAAACTCAGAAAGCCAGGAATAAAAACAAAAATATCTGACATCAATTCCCAGCGAATATTGCTTTTTGTCCACACAGACACAATGTGCCCAAACAAATTCTGGTCGGAATCCCCTGACGGGTCAATTATGGTCAATGGGCCCGCGGTGAGCCCAAGGTCTCCGGCTCTAGAAACGTCTATATAGTGAGCTTTCCAGTTGATTTCCGAAGCAGACTCCTGAAAAAGTTCAGAGCTGTATAAAGCCAGCGCATCAACGGGTCCATCTCTGAAAACCACTGAATTATCGCCAAGTATCTCCAAAAAAGCTCGTGTCCGGCCTATTTCCGCTGATCGCGCAGCAAAGTCTCGGTCAGCACTGGCTAGTTCCTGCCAATGCTGAAATTGATCCCGCTCCTGGGCTATCACCAAAGGAGTTTGTGAAAGACAAAACAGGAAAAACGCTGCCTTCTTTAAATTAACCAAAACACTTAACCTTACTTTTAGCACCCGGCCGGGTCAGGGCTTAGATTCTACAGCTATCTTTCCGCCATATTCCAACAATTTTCGAGACTACGGTCTGTCATACTCGTCATCGAGCAGAATAAGCCAAGTCTTTGATTGTTATAGGAACAACCAAAGGCTAAAATCCTAAGTGCCTTACATTCAAAAAAGAGCAGAGACTCACTCGCCACATGAAACGGCTATGCCATCAAATTATAAGCTTTTTTTTGCTTCGCCGATTAAATATTCAGCTCTTTATTGTGGCTTGTCTACTGGGGGTTTACTCCCAAGTACTCCAAGCCCAATCAGTTGCGATAACAACTGAACCCGGACCCCAGGCAATTACCGCCAATTTAGAGTATTACGAGGATGCCTCTGAGGCTCTGTCGATTGACGATGTCCTCAACCCAGGATTTTCAGTGAATTTCCTTCCCCATAACCGCGACATCTTCCATTTTGGAATTACGAGTGCAGCTTATTGGATACGCTTTAAATTAGATTGGAGTGAAGTGCCAACCGGAACAGCCCGAATACTAGAGTTCGGCCCTCCTAAAATTGTCGCGGGAGTCATCAGAGGCGGCATAGAACTCTATGCTGTTGATGATAACGGGACTGCCAGTCCGCGCTATACCTTGGGAAACTTAACCAATCCCAGAGAACTTAAAACTCTGAGTAGAGGCTTCGCTATCTTGCTGGATGAAAGTTTCGGAGACGAATTCTATCTTCGTATTACCAGCGCTCGACCACTGCGCCTGCCCATAAACCTGTGGAGCATCGAAGAATTTGGGGACAAGAGCATTAAGTCTGATCTTTTCCTTGGCCTTCAATACGGTGTGCTGCTGGCGATGGTTTTCTACAACCTCTTTCTTTTCTTTTCTATTAGAGAGAACAGCTATCTCTACTATGTTCTGGCAATCTCCACTCAGGCCGCATTTATATTTTTGGACTCGAAACATCTTCGCTATTTAATCGGAGACGCTTTTGACGGTGGCTGGTTAATTGACCTGGCTGAACGAAACGTTTATCCAGCACTTGTAATCACAACCCTACTATTTCAAAGGTCACTGCTGCGCATTTGGGAAAACAACATAAAACTCGACAAAACGGTCTTAGGATTGATCGCGGGTTTTGGTCTTGTCATCTTGTTCACCCTCATTCCGAATGAGAAAGTGTTCCAGTACCTATTTGTGGTCTTGCTGATCATTTCGATTCCTACCGCGTTTTACACCAACCTCGACGCCATCAAACGTGGCAACGCGACCGCAGTACTTCACATGACCGCTATTTCGGTTTTCCTTAGCGGTGTAATAATACTGATGCTGTTACAGCTGTGGCCTAGCTTCCCAAGCAATGCAGTGACTAGCAATGCCTATAATTTTGGATTAATCGCGCAGGCCCTCTTACTCTCGCTAAGCCTTTCATACCGATACAATCAAATTAAGCAAGAAAAAGAAGATGCACAACGACTGGCTATCAATAACTTAGTCAAGTCTGAAGAGATTAAGGATGATTTACTGGCTAACGTCTCCCATGAGTTAAGAACTCCGCTTTTTGGCATCAACGGTTTAGCTCAAGCTGCGCTGGAGGAAATAGAAAAAAACAAGCGGGACACTACCCTAGTCTCACAAAACCTTGAACTCATTCGTACCAGCGGCGATCGCTTAACAAAACTTGTCAATGATTTGTTAGATTTTTCCAGCTCTAAGGAAGATGCAACCTATGTGAAATTTCGTCCAGTGGACTTGCACAGTGTTGTCAACTTAGTGATTGCCGTATGTCAGCCTTTAATAGGCAACAAAAACATTGTACTGCGAACTGACATTGACCCAGAGCTGCCGCTGGTTTCTGGCGATGAAGACCGACTGCAACAAATTCTTGTAAACCTAACCTCCAATGCAGTGAAATTTACCTATACTGGCGAAGTACTAATATCTGCCAAAGCTACTTCAGATTTCAATGTAAAAGTCATGGTGAGAGACACAGGCATTGGTATACATAAAACCGATCATGAAACGATTTTTAAGACCTTCGAAAAATTACCTTCTCAACAAATGAACGCAAGCGGGATTGGCCTTGGACTCCCGCTTGCGAAACGCATGGTAGAAATGCACCGTAGCGAATTAAACTTAGCCAGTGAACTAGATGTTGGGTCTACCTTCAGTTTCAATTTGCGTGTCTCGTTGGATCAAACCCGAGCAGTAAAAGAGCCTAACTTGCAAAAACAGATGATTCGACGAGCGGACTATCTAGAACAGGCAAACAAGGAAAGCGAAACACCGAAGCTTCGCAGCGAGCAAGAAACAACAATTTTAGTAGTGGACGACGACGAGATTAACCGCGTTGTTATGGGGCAGCAGCTAGAAGAATTTAATGTAATTAAATGTTCAAACGGCTTAGATGCACTTACAACCATTGAAGAAGAAAAGCCTGATTTAGTACTGCTCGATCTCATGATGCCAGGGCTTAACGGTTATGAAGTTTGCCAAAAAATACGCCAAAAGTTTAGTCAGATAGAATTGCCTGTTATTCTGGTTACAGCAAAAAATCACTTAGAAGACTTAACCCAAGGCTTTAAAACAGGCGCCAATGACTACTTGGCGAAACCTTTCCACGGAGAAGAATTACGCTCGAGAGTGGAAAATCAACTAAGGCTTAGCCTACTGCATAAAGTGAACGAAGATAATGTACGACTTCGTTCGCAGATCGAGACCTATGTCCAAGCAGACAGTGAACTCAGAAGTTCCAGATTTCGACTCCAACAAGTCTTAGAGTCGATCACCGCTGGGTTTGTCGCCTTCGAACTACCGGGAAAAATTTTCACCCTCAATCAACGAGCTGCCGAATTGCTCGGTAGTGATAGAGAGACCTTAATGGGTCAAAATATTGAGTCTATATTTTCCGACTCAGAAACAAACAACAATGTAATAGAGGCCATTAGTCAATGGGAGCATGGGGAATCCAACGCTCATCAAGATAGAGATGCTTCTTTAATAGAACAAGACGATGAGAGCACGGGCCTAACCAATCTCAACGTGGATATTGAAGTCGTATATCCTTATAACGGAGCGAGTAAATCCACAAGTAGGATTATAGAGTTTTCATCCAAACTAAAACTTTTCGGCAACGATGAAGGGACAGGTGTCCTGTTTTTAGAAGATGCCGAACCAGAGCAGAATTCTGCAAATTTAGAGGTCATAACTGACACTGTGGAATTGGTCAGCATACTAGGACAGGCACAACAAAATATTCGCCGTATCGGTACTCGACTATCCGTCATGACTCCTTCAGAAATATCCAATCATCCAGCCATGTTTGATAAACTTTCTGGAATCGAAGACCTTATTAATTATATAGACGAACAGCTCCCGAGTGTAAGCAGTGAAGGAGAATATCGTCAGCAGCTAGTTACTCTAATGCGAGCGGCGCTTCATACTTGGGAAGTAACGACCCAAAAGTCAAAAATAGAGCTGGCAGAAGAAAGCAATATTTGGGCTGTCAGCATAGACGATGGTCGATTAAGAACTCGGACCTTTGATCGTTATCTCAGATTAGAGCAACTGCCAAAAATTCCACGTTGGAGAGAAGTTGTCAGAACCGCCTACTTCGTTCTTTCTAACCCCGCCATTGAGGCAGAAACACGGGCATCATTGGAGTCTGAGTTAGAAAAAACTAAATCCATTCTGAAGAAAGCTGCCATAAGCTAGGCTTGCATAACTGAGCTCACTGAAGTCACGGCAAATTTTATGTACATCAAACATTTCGGAATGATTCAGTACCCGTTTTCCCTGACTCCTAACACTCGCTATTTCCTAAAATTGCCTACCCATGAAGAGGCTTTTCAACAGCTACTCTCAGCGCTCGACAGCGAAGAAACCTTTATAAAACTGGTAGGTGAAGTGGGTACAGGCAAAACCATGCTGTGCAGAAAAGTGCTGAACGCCATTGCCCACCACAAAGAAAAGTATGTGACTGCCTATATTCCGCACCCGTATTTGGATGAGCAAAACATGATGCTCATGCTCGCTGGCGAGCTCAGCCTGAATGATACTGAGGGTGCCAGCTATCGCGAATTATTAAAAACCATCTCCAAAAAAATAGTAGCGCTTTCCAAGGAGTCAAAAAAACTGATTTTGTTTATTGATGAAGCACAGGCTATTCCTGCAGAAACACTATCCGCGCTCCATCTACTTAGCAGCATTGATACAAGGGAAGTTAATTTTCAGGTGATTTTATTTGGTCAGCCAGAATTAGACCTTCTGTTAGATCAGCCGATGCTGCACTCTCTCAAACAGAGCATGAGTTCCAGCCTCCACTTGCAGCCTTTAGACAGGCAATCGGTGGGCGCCTACATAGAACATCGCTTAATTAAAGCGGGCTACAACGGCAATAGTTTATTCACAAAAGCGGCGGTTAGTGACATTTTTGAGTTTAGCAATGGCATTCCGAGGCTGGTGAATGTTCTTTGTCATAAATCATTGATGGTTGCCTATGGCAAGGGGCAGCACTCTGTGACAGAGACCCATACAAAATCCGCGATTTTAGACAGTGAGCAGCTTTTTTAAGAGAGCTCGCGTGGCAACTGAAAACAATCTAAGAAGTCGCGAATGGTGGCAAAGTTGTATGTAGCTGCATAAACCCTATAGACTTATTGGCTTTAATTTTTCATGGAATGGCTAAATGATCGATACTCTTTGGCAGCGATTGAGAGCTGAAGCGCAAACCGTAATAGCTGAAGAGCCTTTGCTTGCCAGCTATGTTTATGCCTGCGTCCTGAACCACAAAAGCCTGGAATCGTCGCTCAGCTTCATCCTTGCCAATAAGCTTTCTGACGATGTTATGCCTGCGGTCACTGTTCGGGAACTATTCGATTCTGCCTTCTCAGCCCTACCCGAAATAATTGAAGATGCGAAATATGACATCGAGGCAGTCTTTGAACGAGATGCGGCAATAAACTCGTTCCTACCGGTAATTCTCTACATGAAGGGATTCCATGCTATTCAAGTCCATCGCCTCGCCCATCACCTATGGAATCAGGAAAGAACTGAACTAGCCCTGTTTATTCAAAGTAGAAATTCGGAGGTGTTCAGCGTAGACATTCACCCTGCTTGCGTTATGGGAAAGGGAATAATGTTCGATCATGCCACTGGGATAGTTATTGGTGAGACAACCGTGATTGAAGATAACGTGTCAGTTTTGCAACAGGTGACACTCGGTGGCACGGGAAACGAGCAAGGTAATCGCCACCCCAAAATTAGATCTGGCGTTCTAATTTCCGCAGGAGCCAAAGTCTTGGGCAATATCGAAGTGGGAGAAGGAGCAAAAGTTGGGGCTGGTAGTGTAGTTCTTAGCGCAGTCGAGCCTCATACCACAGTGGTGGGAGTGCCTGCCCATCCCATAGGAAAGCCCTGCACCGAAACCCCGTCCCAGACCATGGAACAAAATATTTTCAATGATGAGGCCTAGTGGCCTACTTTAGCGGCCTACTAGAGGTGTTGTAACCAGAAGCGCCCTAAACTAGATTTATGTTGACAAAAACGCTGTCCCACTCTTAATTTAGTGAATGCTCTAGGGCGTTCGCCGGTATTTTATCTGTCAGTAAATGAAAATAGAGTAGCAAAGATTCAATAGCGATCGCACAAAGAGGATTTTCCAGACTTACAACCTACCCTTCGGCTATCTGCCCGAGGAACAAACGATAAGATTTGAAATTCGTATCGAAACCCTCTAACCGATCTCATTTGAAGATAAACGTTTAAGCGGCTGGCACATAGACTAATTTGGCATCTGCCTGCTGAGGAACTCCGTCAATAAGCTTGGGACGAAATCGTAAATAACGAGCTTTTGACATGAGCATTGACGCAGCCTCTTCAGTGGTCTCAGAAACACCCAATAGACTTAAATTTTCTGCAGCGCCGATTGGTGCCGGATTGCGATAACGTAATAGTTTGGACAAATCAGGGGCCCCTAGAATATTAAAAGAAAAAATGGCGAAGCCAGCTTGCCCCTTACGCCCGACAGGCAGGGTTACCGGCCTAGGAACGAGGGGGAAATTAGCAGACCATTCGCTAAAAACAACTGAATCTTCTATATCGGCTTCTCTGAGCGCCGCAGGGCTTATAGCGGCTGCAGTCTGCAGCTGCGCCATCTCTAAGGAAGGGAAGAAAACCGGAACCGGTAACAATCGAGGCTTTTCGAAAAACGCAGTGACTAAAGCAGCATCATCTACCGCTTCTGCCAGTCGATCGTAGGCGGCCTTGTAAGTACTCAATGCCCTTTCATTTTTTTTAAATAATGAATCCCAGTCTGCAATATAGAGTTCTGCCATTGCCAACGCTTCTTCATCCACAGATTCCTCGACGGAATAGATAGCCTTAATTTGATTCAATAAGCGATAACCGAGCTGATGATAAGCAAAATCCATATATTCTTGACTGCGTAGCCGCCCTGAATCTGGCTCCACCTCACGCAAAATTCTACTAGTAGGATCTGCCCTATCCGTCGCTACTTTTTCAAGGTAAAGATGGTTAACCGTCTTATAAATAATAGGGACTAGCGCCGGATTGTCTTTACCCCATAGTGCTTCCCCTATTGCTAACGCCATCCAATTGGCAGTTGACCCGCGGCGCAAGTGATACGCCTGTTGCTCCACACCGTCTTCGATAATACCTCTAAGGTGGGTATCTGCCATAAAAGCGAGGTCATCCATGAGTTGAGGCGTGGCAAACTCAGTCTTCTTTGTATAAAGCCAAAACAAATGCTCCAGCTGTTTGCGAGTATTGTCCCAATCCCCAGAGTTCGATGTATTCAATATTTTCTTGCGCTGGTAAGGTAACTGATTGGGGGTATACAGCCCTTCATTAATTCTTACTATTTGAATCGCTCGATCTAAAGCACGATGGGCCCGGTCGTACTGTCCGATTGATATGAGTTGGTCGGCAAGAGCATCTAGCGGTTCAACTAACGCCATATGCATTGGATCCAATTCTCTTTCAAGGGAATCAAGATTGGCCCGAATAGATTCAAGCTGACGCTCTGGAGTCGCAGAAAACTCCACTTGCGCAAAAACGGCTTTGGAAAGAACGGTCAGCAGAAATAAACAAGATAGGAATTTCATCGATGTTTGCCTTCGCCTGTCAGAGGTTTGTTAATCACAGAGGATCTCGGCCTTTTATCAGAATATGCACTGAGAGCAAAATCGTCAATACTCTTTTTCTATCATTAACGCGCCCCAATCGCTATTTTAGTCAGGCTTGATTATACTCGGTGGCATTATAATCGATTCCTTAGCGGAGCTTACCAATGAAGAAGTTTATTAAACCAATTGCCATTTCTCTCACTTCACTTACCTTAGGTTTAGGAATGGGCGTTTTCTTTGTCAGTTCTGCACAAAACCAAAAGGTGTTTGAGCTAAGGACTTACACCTCAACACCGGGCAATTTGGAAAAGCTACACGCTCGCTTCAGAGATCATACTACCCGAATTTTCAACAAACACGGCATGGAAGTAGTAGGCTATTGGTCGCCTACAGATGAAGGCACAGAAGACACAATGGTTTATATGCTAGAGCACGCAAGCCGCGATGCAGCAAACAAGTCTTGGAGTGCTTTCATTCAAGACCCAGAATGGAGTGAAGTTGCGGCCCAGTCCAATGCCGACGGAGAAATACTCGCGGGAATAGAAAGTAAATACTTAACCGCTACCGACTATTCGCCCATGAAGTAGAAACCCAGCTATTTAGGTCTCCCTAGAAAGCACAGATAAAACCGCGAAGGCGAAGTAGTGCTGTTTAATATAAATGTGGGAGAAAACAGAGAGAAATTTGAATTTGAATTTGAATTTAAAGGGGCGCAGGAAGTGCTGTTGCCCCTTCAAATTCTGTCAAACTAAGCCTCGGACAAACTCATTAAAACACCAAAGGATTATTAAAAAAGCTGAATGATCCATAGGCCAGTTCAATCAGTTCCACTGTGGAAATTATTTCTGAAACCCAGTGAAGGGATAGACCTGCGAAAATTACCACTGTGGCGCTAATCGCTGCCAATTCTTTATCACCAATTTTGTTGCTGTCAGACATGGTTTTTTCCTTAACGTTTCTGCCTGTGTCAGGCATGACCTGTTTCTTAACTGAACCCAATCCAGCGACCTGTCGCCGCCACGGTAAACCACACCAGCATTGAAGTAATAGCCATTCCTTTAATCAACCAAGGATTAATATCACTGTGTGGCTTGCTGTTTAAAAGCGGCTGCTTGATAAAAAACACGAAACATGAACCTGCCGCCAACGCTAACATTTTTACCCAAAATACCGGCATATAGTAGACTTTGTCAGCAACGCCAGCTGCGCAGAAAATCCCCGTGAGCACAGCAATTAGTAAGGCTATTTTGAAAACTTTAAAAGTCCCTTCACTGATAGTCTCAGAAGGTGTGCCTCTAAATACCACGCCTAATAACCTCAGATCAGTGGCGAAAACCACACCGCCCAGAGTTGCCATAGCGAGTAAATGCCAAGCCTCAACCGTTGCGTAAATTGATCCATAGGTAGTGCCAATTACTCCAAGAGGAGTTGAATTTTTAAGCCATTCAAAGGCTGGCAGTAAGCTAGGATAAATAGCAGTTCGCACCTGCAAAATTTCTAAAATAATAATTAGCAAGACCACCGCTAGTACCGCAGCTGTGGTTTTGTATTGGCTTAATATGGTGCCAAACATACGGGCTCCTAAAAATAAAATATCGGTTTGAGAGTGATTAAGAAAATTCTTGTTTGACTCTGGTCATAGCGCCTTTAACTGGTCAACGCATCCTGCTGCCCACAGAATAGTTGGGTTCTGAGTGTTGGTACAGTCAACCCAATCATAGGGAATGTAGCGTCCCATAGTCACCACACCACACCATAGCACTAGTGAAATTATTGCACCCGTGCGCAAATTCTTGGGTGCCACAGCATCATTGTCCCAGCTCCCATCGGCAACCTTCATCCTCGCATTAAAAATCCATGCGTTAATAAAAGCCAGTAGGAGCAAAAGCATTTTGATACGGAACCATAGGCTTTGAATCGTCTCGACAGGCTTAGCATAGACCAGCAAAAACCCGGTTATGAACATAATAACAAAACCAATAATCATTGGTTTATGGAGTCGATGAGCGATTGCTGACGCAGGCACGTTAGGCAAAATCCATCCGAGCATTCTGAAGTCTATTATGAACAGAGAACCAATAGATATCATTAGAGTTAGAACATGAGTTGCTTCTACCCAGCTGTAACTATAGTAACCTGAGACAAGCATCTGGCTATATTGCTGGGCTTCCATCCAGTGGCCAAATTGCAACAGTAATTCGTTAATCAATGGTTCGAACCTCTAATCATTAGTTTTAGTCGGAGTTAGTAACTGTGCGTCGAAGGATAAATCATCCCTTAGAAGAGAGTCCACATCAATCTCGTCTAGATTAAAGCTGATTGATACAAGTCAAAAAGAAGGCACACAGCAAGTGCAAACTCTAATCAGTCGCGTGACGTTTTCGATATTCCGAAGGAGTGACCCCAGTAATTTGCCGAAACGCATTATTAAAGGGAGTAATAGATTGATAGCCTACGGTCAACGCGATTGTTAACACCGGAACGTTGGCATTATCCTTTGCGGCCAACTCGGCTTTAGCATCCTCGATTCGATACTTGTGTAACATGGCATTGAAATTTCGGAAGCCCAGCTGTTTGTGGATAAATGCTCGCAAGCGATATTCCGGTAGGCTGAGTTTCTTCGCTAGCATGGAAATTGTCAGACCAGCTTCCCGGTACAATTTGCCTTCGCTGAATGACTTATTAAATGACGCAATATCAAACGAGCTACTCGATTCCTCGATTGGCTCTTCTGTGAGCTCTGTAACTTTACGAATAACCGACGTTAGGGAGACCGAATCGAAACGCAGTGCCACTATCAACATTCCCAAGGCTAACAATGCAACTGCATAAACAATAACAGACCTTGCTGCTGCCGATTCACCGGCACCACCGCTAAGAAGGAAAGTCTCTACGAACACAACGCTAAATATCAACGCCCCCTGCACCCCAATAATAAACCAACGCAGGATTCGCCGATCATCAACTAAATCAGCGCGCCATCCCTTTATGGTCCAGTACATAGCAAATCCCACAAACAGCAGTTGCAGCACATCTAGCCCCACACCAAGCCAGGCAGCAACGCCGTTTGGAGGGACCCCTGCTTCGCTTAAACTGAGAATTCTGAGAATAAAGCCCAGCAGCACTTGAAACGCAAATGCAATAGCAAACGAGCGCGGGAAGCGCTCGTGCTCTTGAAAGATTAAAAAGCAATAGATCATGAACAAGCCGCACACTGCTGCGGTGCCCGTATTTAGAACTAGCTGCCAAGCACTAAGATCTAGCCTGAACAGTGGATCAATATGCTGCCCCGCCATGCCGTTGAATAGATAGAAGCTGACGAATACAGCCATAACAGCAAAGACGCGAGCACTTGCGGCTTTCGGCTCATTCTTAAGATAGCCTGTGGCTAAAAGCAAGATAGAAGTAATCGCCACAATTTGAGCTGTAAAAAGTAGCAAAGGGTTTGACAAAAAGAGTTCCTACAATGGCATTGAACGGGGACCATGACCATAACCGAAGCGCTTATAAAACACAAAGGGAGCGATCAGTGATTTTTGTCCTTCCCCCCCCCGCTTGGAAAAGGCTCAACCGCCGGTCTAAGCGCTGAAAACAATCTCGTATTAACCGAACAATCTTGTACCCTATATACGGGGAAGCTTTCAATTCGACCTAATATGAAGCATCCGAAAACCAGCGCGATATCAAAGTGTTACCTTTGTACACAGCGGGGCGAGCGAGGGCTCGATATCCATTGCTTGTAAGAATTTATGCCTCTATACTCTCGCAGCGACACAGCTGTCGATGCACCTAAGAGGGTTCAAAAGAACCCCATACCGCGCGACCGACAGCGATTTAAAAATTAAGGTTAGCTATAAGAATTAAACTTTAAGGGAGATAGAAATGCGTAGTAATTTTCCATGGAAGCGCCGAGGCCTCGCCCTCGCCGTAATGCTGGCAGGTGCTAGCACGTCATACCAGACTCTGGCGCAGGATGATGGGATCGAACAGATCATTGTCACTGGGTCATTCATTAGCGGCAGCCCTCAAGATGCCCCTTCACCAGTAACCATCATCGATAGAACATCAATTCAAGACCAGGGTGCTTCGCAGATTTGGGATTTAATCCGCAATCTAGAGGTTAACCAAGGTTCAGATTCTAACGTTGCCGGCAGCCCCGACGCAGGTCAGCTGCAGGGTACTGCTTCGGTAAACCTTCGAAACTTAGGCGGCAACTCAACTTTAACCCTTATTAACGGCAAGCGTTGGACACCCGCGGCGGTTGTCACAAGCTCTGGTCAAGAGTTTGTTGATCTGAATACAATCCCCTTGGTAATGACTGACCGAGTCGAAGTTCTTACTGACGGTGGCTCAGCGCTTTACGGTTCTGACGCGGTTGCTGGTGTGGTAAACATCATGATGCGCACAGATTTCGAAGGTCTAGAGTTATTTGCTGACACCCAAGGGATCGAAGAGTCCGGCGGCACTTACGAGGAAACCTTCAGTGCCATTTGGGGTACCAGCTTCAACGACGGCGATACGAGACTTGTTATCTCTGCTGAGCGCTTCGAACGAGACCCAGTCTCTTTGCGCGATGCACAATATTTTGATGAAGACCGAACCATCGCTAACGGTGCAGTAGGCAGTTTCAATCCTAACAGCCCACTTGGTGGCGGTTTCAACCCAGCCTACATCGACCCAGCCCTAAGTCAGCAACAGACTATTGAACGCCTCGGTCTTGGTGAATCAGTCGCAGGGACTCGCGGCCTTGTGTTCACTGATCCGCTTTGCTCATCAAGTTCCGGCAACTTTGGTGACTTTTATACTGACAATCGATTTACCGGTGTTGGCCGTCGCTCTGGTCGCTGTCAAGAAAACAACCTCGACAACCAGTTCATCGCCCTTGGCCAAGAACGCACCAGTGCTGCAGCCACGTTTGAACACACGTTCAGCGAAGCCGCCGAGTTCTATTCGTTCTTTCAATACTCAAACCTAGAATCCACACGTGAATGGGATGGCATCGCTTTTTCACGAAGCCAGCATCTGTTCCTCGCTCCTCAATTACTGGGTGTTCTAGCGCCATTTGTGGGCAATGCCCCGGTGACAACACCAGCCGCCAACAATCCAAACCTAATTGCTAATGGCGGTTTTGGTGAAGGCTGGTTCGGCTCTGGCGTACAAACTGGCTGGCCACGAACTGACGATGATTTGATCACTGAAAACACAACTTCCGGTGTTCAAATGGGTCTGCGCGGTGAGTTCGGTTCATTCGGACCCAACGAAAGCCCGCTGAACTACGATGTGAGCCTCTCTTGGAGTGACTCTAGCATCGAGCAAGAAACAGCGACACTCATTAGAGATCGCACGGAATTGGCGGTCACCGGCTTAGGTGGGCCCAACTGTACTCCAAACGGCACTGAAAACTTTAACTTCCTCGAAGCTGGTTTCGGTGGCCTTGCCGGCCTGTTCGCAGAAGTATTCCCAGGCTACGTACTCAACACTCGCAACACCTACTCGCAAGCGCTAACTTCAAACAATCACGGTCAAGACGGGTGTATGTTCTTTAACCCTTTCTTAACTTCATTGAATGATCCTAGCGTAGCCAATGATCCAGAGCTTCTAGATTGGATGACAACGCGAATCAATCGCGCCGATAAGAGAAACAAGCTGTTAGTATTTGATGCAGTGGTATCGGGCGAGTTGTTTGAAATGACTGGCGGTACTGCACAGTTCGCAACAGGCTTACAACGACGTGAAAGAGATGCGGCCAGTCGAGCCCCTCTTCTGAATCAGCCAGGCCTAACTGTGATTGATGGCTATGGACCGGGCGGCCCTGCGGGTCAACCGAATAGCTTTTTGGAAAACGTGACCAATAATTTGGAATGTGCAAGCTGTATCTTTAATTTCAACGACTCTCGCAGTGTCAATGCGGCGTTCTTAGAACTTTCATTACCGTTTGCCAACAACGTTGAGACCCAAGTGGCTCTTCGCTGGGAAGACTATGGAGGCGAAATCGGCAGCAATATCTCCCCGAAAGTTGCTATGAGCTGGAGACCAACAGAAGACTTATTACTTCGAGGTTCTTACTCTCAGTCATTTAGAGCCCCCAACATTGGTGTTGTGAATCAAGCCTTTGAAGCATTTGCTACAACTGTATTGGACCCTTTGCGTAATCAACAGGTACGTGCCGGCCTACTGCCAGCTACTAACGATAACGCTCTGTCCAACGACTCCTTTACATCTGGCTCTCCAAACCCAAATCTGGGCAACGAGACAGCTGATACGTACAGCTTAGGTTTCCAGTGGACGCCAAGCGGTGCGCTAGATGGGCTAAGCATAGGCGCTGATGCCTGGCGTTTTGAAGTTGAAGATCGCGTATTGCCATTGGTTCCACGGGCTGCCCTTAACCCGCAAATCGATCTATTCAATACTTTGGTCAACGACCCGAGCAACTATATTGAAAATGACTCACTGCCTCTCGATGCACGCGATCCAAATGGCAATGTGATTGCTTGTGATCCTAATGCTGTTGCGGCGCAGTTCGGTGCTGGCTCTGATGAACGGCTCAACTGTGTTGTTAACCCTGCTTTATACGATACCGCTGGTGTTGAGCGTGACCCAACAAATGTTGATGCAGCCTTGATTACTTTAGTATTACCGGCGGTCAACGCGGGTAATATCGAAGTTCAAGGTATCGACTTGAGTTTGGCCTATGATTGGAGCAACGACTGGGGTAATTGGCGAATTGCGGCTGACTACACTCACTTAGATGAGTACCTTGTAGCCGATGTACCTGGGTTAGAGTTAGGCTTGCAAGAATCTGGTCGATTTGACGCAGCTGGCACTGACGGTGAACAAAACATCGTTCGAGAAGCGCCAGATAATCGAGGCAACATTACGTTTAGCTGGAGCCGCGACGGCCATAGAGTGTCACTCTTCAATCGACACACGGGCTCGTTCGATGTACTTGGTCACAATGAATTTGTGAACAACCCCAACGTGAACCCTGCCGACCTTGCTTTTGCTAAAAGCAAAGTCGATAGCTACAACACATGGGATGCCCAGTACAACTACGCTCATGAGTTTGATAACAGCTCTTGGGGCTCCGCAGTCTTCACCGTCGGTGTGATCGATTTAACCGATGCAGATGTACCTTTGTTCAGACGAGATACTTTCAATCCAACTGTGTTTGATGCCCGCGGTCGCCGCTGGTACGCACGTTTGCTTTGGCAGCTTTAGCACATAGGCAATAGCCTAAACCCGAAAAGGCGATGAGAGATCATCGCCTTTTTTTTGCTTTTTAATTCGCTAAGCCTATCACTAGTGGGAGCCCGCATTCCCCTGCCATGGAAAACACACTCTACCTCTCACAGTGGCACACTCTCTTAAACGTTATCAAATGACGCACCCTCCTCTAACCACCAAGATACCTTAAGTTTCTTCGCTCTAAGCCACAATCAAGCACTATTCAGATTGCCATTCAAACCGGCACTTATACTGTGTGTAAAAAGGGAACATTTTGACCTGTTGGTTTTAAAAGCCTTAAACCCAAGTGTTACCTTTTTATACAAACGTTCAACCACTCCTATTACAGGTTGATTGAGCGTTGCTTGTGAATGGCGTATAGCACTATACTCGGGGTGTTAGCTGAATTGGGCGGCCTAAATATAAGGTCAAAAACAAGACCTGAACAGTTGTTCAACAGCTTCCAAAAAGAATGGTTTAGAAAAGCCACAATAAAGGGAGATAAATTAATGCGCAGTAACTTTCCATGGAAACGCCGAGGCTTAGCCCTCGCAGTAATGCTCGCTGGAGCTGGTACGTCATACCAAACTCTGGCTCAAGACGATTCAGTCGAGCAGATTATCGTCACAGGCTCCTTTATTAGTGGTAGCCCACAGGATGCCCCCTCACCGGTAACCATCATCGACAGAACATCCATTCAAGACCAAGGTGCTTCACAGATTTGGGATTTGATCCGCAATCTAGAGGTTAACCAAGGTTCAGATTCTAACGTTGCCGGCAGCCCGGACGCAGGTCAGCTGCAGGGTACTGCTTCGGTAAACTTGAGAAACCTCGGCGGCAACTCAACCCTAACCCTTATTAACGGCAAACGCTGGACCCCAGCAGCCGTTGTTACCAGTTCAGGTCAAGAATTTGTTGACCTGAACACAATCCCATTAGTGATGACAGACCGTGTCGAAGTTCTGACAGACGGTGGTTCAGCGCTTTATGGCTCTGACGCGGTTGCTGGTGTGGTAAACATCATGATGCGCACAGACTTCGAAGGTTTAGAGTTATTTGCTGACACCCAAGGCATCCAAGAATCTGGCGGCACTTACGAGGAAACCTTCAGTGCCATTTGGGGCACCAGCTTTAATGACGGAGATACTCGACTGGTTATCTCTGCCGAGCGCTTCGAACGAGACCCAGTCTCTCTTCGAGATTCTCAGTACTTTGATGAAGACCGTACAATTTCCAACGGAGCGGTAGGCAGCTTCAACCCTAACAGCCCGCTTGGTGGTGGTTTCAACCCAGCCTACATCGACCCAGCCCTTAGCCAGCAGCAGACTATAGAGAGACTTGGGCTTGACGAATCGGTATCAGGCACACGCGGACTCGTATTTACCGACCCCCTTTGTTCTTCTACCTCTGGTAATTTCGGTCAGTTCTATACTGACAACCGATTTACCGACTTAGGCCGTCGCTCAGGTCGCTGCCAAGAAAATAATTTGGACAATCAATTCATTGCTTTGGGGCAAGAACGCACCAGTGCTGCAGCCACGTTTGAACACACGTTCAGCGAAGCCGCCGAATTCTATTCGTTCTTTCAATACTCAAACCTAGAATCCACACGTGAGTGGGATGGCATCGCTTTCTCACGAAG
Source organism: Pseudohongiellaceae bacterium (assembly GCA_045106275.1). Lineage (GTDB taxonomy): Bacteria > Pseudomonadota > Gammaproteobacteria > Pseudomonadales > Pseudohongiellaceae > UBA9145. The sequence goes on from JBGCEK010000056.1 coordinate 30,582, forward strand.
CCAACATCTGTTCCTCGCTCCTCAATTACTAGGTGTTCTAGCGCCATTTGTGGGCAATGCACCAGTCACAACCCCCGCTGCGAATAACCCCAATCTAGTTTCCAATGGCGGTTTTGGTGAAGGCTGGTTCGGCTCTGGCGTACAAACTGGCTGGCCACGAACTGACGATGATTTGATCACTGAAAACACTACAACTGGCGCCCAAATGGGTCTTCGAGGTGAGTTTGGCTCTTTCGGCCCTAACGAAAGCCCGCTAAATTACGATGTGAGCTTCTCTTGGAGTGATTCAAGCATTGAGCAGGAAACGGCTACTCTGATCAGAGATCGCACAGAATTGGCGGTCACCGGCTTAGGTGGACCGAACTGTACTCCAAACGGCACTGAAAACTTTAACTTCCTCGAAGCTGGTTTCGGTGGCCTTGCCGGCCTGTTCGCCGAAGTATTCCCGGGCTATGTGCTTAATACTCGCAACACTTACTCCCAGGCGCTAACTTCAAACAATCACGGTCAAGACGGGTGCATGTTCTTTAACCCCTTCTTAACTTCATTGAATGACCCTAGCGTAGCCAATGATCCAGAGCTTCTAGATTGGATGACAACGCGAATCAATCGCGCCGATAAGAGAAACAAGCTGTTGGTATTTGATGCAGTGGTATCCGGTGAATTGTTTGAAATGACCGGCGGTACTGCACAGTTCGCAACAGGCCTTCAACGCCGTGAACGAGACGCAGGTAGCCGAGCCCCTCTCATTAACCAGCCGGGCCTAACTGTTATTGATGGCTACGGGCCGGGTGGCCCTGCGGGTCAACCGAATAGCTTTTTGGAAAACATCACCAACAACTTGGAATGTGCCAGCTGTATCTTTAATTTCAACGACTCTCGCAGTGTCAATGCAGCGTTCCTAGAACTTTCGTTGCCATTTGCCAACAATGTTGAGACTCAAGTGGCTCTTCGCTGGGAAGACTACGGGGGCGAAATCGGCAGCAACATCTCGCCGAAGGTAGCCATGAGCTGGAGACCCGTTGAAGAACTACTACTTCGCGGTTCTTACTCTCAATCATTTAGAGCACCCAATATTGGTGTTGTGAATCAAGCCTTCGAAGCGTTCGGTACTACCGTACTTGACCCTCTTCGTAATCAGCAGGTGCGAGCAGGCTTATTGCCAGCTACCAACGACAACGCGCTTTCTAACAGCTCATTCACTTCAGGTTCTCCTAACCCGAATCTTGGCAACGAGACTGCTGACACCTACAGCCTAGGCTTTCAGTGGACTCCAAGCGGCTCCCTGGATGGACTAAGCATCGGTGCCGATGTGTGGCGTTTCGAAGTTGAAGATCGCGTCCTCCCGTTAGTACCAAGAGCTGCATTGAATCCACAGATTGATCTTTTCAATACATTGGTTGGAGATCCAAACAACTTTATTGAAAACGATTCACTGCCGCTCGATGCTCGCGATCCAAATGGCAATGTGATTCCTTGTGATCCTAATGCTGTTGCTGCTCAGTTTGGCGCCGATTCTGACGAACGCCTTAACTGCGTTGTGAATCCAGCGCTTTACGATACAGCTGGTGTTGAGCGTGACCCGACAAACGTTGATGCAAGCTTGATCACCCTGGTATTACCAGCGGTCAACGCAGGTAATATCGAAGTTCAAGGTATCGACATAAGCTTAGGTTACAGCTGGGATAATGACTGGGGCAGCTGGAGAATTGCGGCTGACTACACACACCTAGATGAATACTTAGTAGGCGATGTGCCGGGACTAGAACTGGGCTTACAAGAGACTGGTCGTTTCGATGCAGCTGGAACCGACGGCGAGCAAAATATTGTTCGCGAGGCACCAGATAACAGAGGCAATTTGACCTTTAGCTGGAGTAAAGAAGGTCACCGAGTCTCTGTTTTCAATCGCCACATTGGTTCTTACGATGTATTGGGGCACGATGAATTCGTGAATAACCCGAACGAGAACCCAACCAATGTGAGCTTTGCTAGAAACAAAGTGGACAGCTACAACTCATGGGATGTGCAGTACAACTATGCTCACGAGTTTGATAATTCCTCTTGGGGATCAGCAGTCTTCACTCTCGGTATCATAGATGCAACGGACGCCGATATTCCTCTCTACAGACGAGACGAATTCGACCCTAGTGTATTTGATGCTCGTGGACGACGCTGGTACGCTCGCCTACTTTGGCAACTCTAAGACAATAGTCTAAAACGAAAAAAGGCGATGAGAGATCATCGCCTTTTTTTATGTTCAAATACTATTCACTTAAATAAAATCTGAAACCGTCAGAGTACGCGACCAGCAGAGTCAGCTCACTTAGTCAGGATTTTGTTTTTGCTTTCTTAGTTGTTCTCCAACTGAGGACTCTACATCTTCTAAAATCTTATCGACACTCGCACCGCCCTGCTCATCTCTGTGGTATTGATTAAAAAGATTAATCGTAACCTCTGTACGGCGACCAAAAGCCAACACTTTTTCAAAATAGCTGTCGGGCCCTTGGTTTTGCAAAATCACATCGAGCAAGAAAGCAATCAAAGACAGAGCAGACAAAAATACATCTCTGACTGCATCAATGTAGAGCTTGAACTGAAAAATTAAGAATTTCCTCAAAGAGGGCCAATAACGCTTCATGCCGATAGCCTGTAGTAAACTGTGACTGCTTATTCTATCGAATAGTAAGCACTAAAAATACGCCACAGGAATCTTAATAAGGCTACAACTGCGTTCACAACAAATTTCGCCAGTTTGAATAAGACCCTGTGGCGCTGCAATAGTGAGACTATTGCTAATTGTTTACCCCGCTGCCTGAGAGGGATCAGACCGCGGAGTTAACAAGCGCTGTGAAACCCTTTCCATGAAGACTAATTCAATTTTAGGTTTCAAGTTTTAGACGAGACCGCGAACAAATGGTTACAGGATTGTGCGTCGAGTTGGCTGTTTAATGAGATAAAATATCAAAACATTTTTGTGCAGCTCAAAGTTGATAAACCTAGTGTGTTTAAGAGAAGACTAAGAATTCGAGCCTCAGACACTTGCTAATAGCTACCCAGAGCAAATAGTTTTCCCACCAGCTACACTCACTTTCTGGCTTAGTAATCGCGAGGCTGATCGGCGGTGGTCTTCGGGAGAAAGGTGATATGAATACTCAGCTGACATATCATTAGCGACACCCACAAAATATAAGAAAACCACTATGAACTTTTTTAAGCCCCGCTGCCTTTTCATTTCCTTAATGAGCTTGTTAGTGGTACTCGCTTACCCAGCCCTAACAGCAGCCGCTGATGGACCCTTGCGGCTCTCAGACGCGCTAGGCCTTAGTAACGGCTTCACCCTAAGTGGAGAGCATCAGTCGCGCTTTGAGCACTATGACGGGACTGTGCAAGCGGGTGCCAGCAACAACGATAAGATTGCTTTTATCCGAACCACTCTAAAAGCCGAATATGAGAACAACGGTTTTACCACCCAGTTCGAAATTCAAGACGCGAGGCAACAGCTAGCAGACAAAGATGCAGGCATTCGTAATATTCATGCGAGTGTTCTAGACATCCTCCAAGCCAATGTAGATTTTTTTTTTAATGCTTCGGCGACCACCGAGACAAAGCCGAAGGTTGCT
>JBGCEK010000057.1:0-151946 GCA_045106275.1 Pseudohongiellaceae bacterium
TTGCGGCTGACGATATGGTAGCGTTTTCAGCAAAGACAGTTGGCTTATCTGAGCTGGTTCTTATCGATGACATAAATGTGGCACCGATGAGCACTGAAAACACCAATGTCGCTCCCATTGTGGCGGTGGCCAACACCACTCTAACCGTTCCAGATTCTGACAACGTTGCTGGTGAGCAAGTCACTTTGAGTGGCAATGCCAGTGATAGTGACGGGAACTTACAATCAGTACAATGGCTTGTTAATGGCCAAGTTGTCGGCTCTGGTACTACAGCCGTTTTTTCCTTGCCAGACGGTCTTTCGACAGTAGTCTTTAGAGCATCCGATAGTGACGGTCTGACTGCGAGCACTGCTATCTCGGTGACTGTTGCCGCCCCAACTATCCCATTCACTTGGCCAAATACTTTTGCCGGAACAAGCCCCGACCCCGCATTGGTTATAAGTCAAACATTCAATAACATTGGAGGACTCAATAGCAGCGATGGCCGAATTTACAGCTGTCTTAAAATTTATCAGAACGGTTCGCCGAGCAACCTTAGTGGCGTGCCGGAATTTGATATCGCTTTTACTGTGATCGATGCAAGTCAGGGTATCATCCAAGTAGCAAATTCACGCCCCTTTAATACAGGGAAGGAACTTGCCAGCGATGGCCAACTGCCAAGCTGCAGCGGAACGTTCGAACTAAGCACTAGCGAATATTCAGATGTGCTGCAAGTTGGTCCGACAACTTACACGGTGCGTTTTATAATCAGCGACCCAGCGACTTTACAAATGCGCTTACAAGAAGCGACTCCAATTGACTAATTAGGGAAAATCACAAACTACGTACCGCAAAACGTTTGATAGTCAGCAGTAAACGTTTGCGGTGCTGGTTTCGCGTATTTCGCTAAGCCTTCGCGCTCTTCAAACGGATTCTCCAATACAGCTAGCAATTTTTGAAACGGCACATAGTCCCCCTCGAGGGTTGCAGAATCCAATGCCTCTTCTACCAAGTGATTTCGCGGAATATAGATAGGATTGACCCTCCGCATTTTTGCCGCAGTATCAGTTGAAGACTGCTGCGCTGTTCGTTCTCTCCAAAGACCAAGCCAATCTTCAAGTTCAACTCGGGCGTCAAATAATGCTAATAACGACTCAGAATTCCCTTCCGCCGCATCAGCGAGAAAACGCCATGCCAGCGTGTAATCCACTGAATTCTGCTCTAACAAGGTAAGCCACTGATTGATGAGCTGCCTATCCTTCTCTTCATCGATCATTGGATCATCTAACCCCAGTTTAGCTTGGGCCCCAGCTAACCAAAATGTTTCGTACTTGGTCACGAATCCGTTAAGAATTTCTTCCACTTGAGGAACTGCTCGCTCTGGGTCTTCTTCATCAATCACTGGCAGCAGCGTTTCGGCGAAACGAGTGAGGTTCCATTGGCCGATGGGTGGTTGATTTTTATAGGCATAGCGCCCTTGGGTGTCGATTGAACTGAACACTGCATTGGGGTCATATGCTTCCATAAAGGCGCAGGGGCCATAATCTATAGTTTCGCCCGATACCGCCATATTGTCGGTGTTCATCACTCCGTGAATAAATCCAGCTAGCATCCAATCGGCAATCAATTTCGCTTGCTTATCAGCTACTGCTTGCAACAAAAGAAGGTAGCGGTTGTCCAGACCCGAGAGCTGAGGCTCATGCCTCTCGATAGAGTAATCAGCTAGCTTACGCAGCTGATCATTTTGCTGACGAGCAGCGAAAAACTGAAACGTTCCTACTCGGATATGGCTTGCCGCCACCCGAGTAAAAATAGCACCAGGCAACGGTCGTTCTCTATACACTTGCTGCCCAGTTGCTACCGCGGCTAGCGCTCTGGTGGAAGGAATGCGGAGTCCATACATAGCCTCACCTATTAGATACTCACGCAAAACAGCACCCACCGCAGCTTTCCCATCCCCTCCTCGAGAGAAAACTGTCGGGCCGGAACCTTTCAAGGCGACGTCTCGACTGTTGTCAGCACTATCAATGGCTTCACCCAACAGCAAACCTCGGCCGTCCCCAAGCTGCGGTGAGAACCCGCCAAACTGGTGCCCCGCATAGGCTTGGGCAATGGGACGTGAGCCGTTGAGCAGCTTCTGTCCTGAGAAAACTTCAGCGAGCTCTTGTACCGATAGCTCCTCAACATCGAGCCCTAATTCAGCAGCCAGAGTGTGATTGAATTGAAGCAGTTGAGGCGACTCAACCTCCATAGGTTTTCCTTCCACGTAGGTATCTGGCAGGTCGTCAGCGTAGCTATTTTCGAATTGGAAGGAAGTATGGGTGTTGGGCATTTTAGGTTCCGGTAAACAATCACTGGGCGAATAAATTGGGTTGGTAGCGTCAAAGAGAAAATTAGGCAGCGTTTTGGCTGTTACAAATTTTAATCGAGGGTACGAAAAAGTAGACTGACTGACCAGTAGTTTTTGTTTTGCCGTGGGCAACCTAGAATTGAGTTAAGAAAGCTTTTTTCATGTTGAATCGACGAAGCAGATCAGCACGATTTACTCACCTCTACGGGCAGCCGCGCCGTCCTGCGCGCTTCGCGCTTGTCGAACGAGCACGTGGAATCGGCTGAATCCGGCATACAAAAAAGCCCGCACTTGGCGGGCTTTCTTTGTATGGCGCACCCGGCACGATTCGAACGTGCGACCCCCTAGTTCGTAGCCAGGTACTCTATCCAGCTGAGCTACGGGTGCGTAAACCTTTTCAAACTTTTCTCATCGTACCTAACAAGCCAGCACGATTGATTCTTGAATTAGCTGAGCTAATTCATTCACCCCTTTGGGGCGGCTGCGCCGTCCTGCGCGCTTCGCGCTTGTCGAACGTGCGACCCCCTAGTTCGTAGCCAGGTACTCTATCCAGCTGAGCTACGGGTGCGTATTTGGTACTTCTAACTTGCTCATTGGCGCCTTGGACTTCTCCCCGGCCAACTATCATAGATAGTTGTCGTTCACGCGGCGTTCAAAGCTGCGCTTTGAAAACACTTGCCCTCACCCAGCTGAGCTACGGGTGCGTAATCTTACTTAGTCGCCAGAGCCAAGCCCCAGCGAGCGCGCTATTATAATGAAATCTAAGATTTTTCATAGCCATAAGTCACTCTTGTTGTCCCTAAACAGTTTTCTTCGTCAATTAGCTGTATTACCATCCACTCATGATTAAAAAAACCTATATATATCTGACGCTTGGGCTGCTTTTAACTCAGGTTTCCATTGCTAGAGCAGACTACGAAGATGGCGTGAATGCCGCATTCAAAGGCAATTTCGATCTAGCCTTTCATGAATTCACTCTTGCTGCTGAAGAAGGCTTAGATTTGGCTCAGTATAACCTAGCTATTTTGTACTTCATGGGCCAAGGGGTCGATAAAGATCTAGCCGAGGCCTTTAAATGGACTGAAGCCGCCGCTAAGCAGGGGCATTTGGCCGCTCAATACAATCTTGGCAGCCTCTACTTCGGTGGCGATGGTGTAGCCAGAGACGTTGACCAAGCCGTCGTCTGGTACAGCAGTGCTGCCAAAGCTGGGCACCCAGAGGCGGCTTTTCTTCTAGCGAAAATGAACCAGGAAGGCGAAGGCATCAAAGTAAATACGATACAAGCACATGCTTGGGCAAGCATGGCGATGGCCCAAGACCATCCCGAAGCCCCTTCGATTTTAAATGACCTGGAGAAAAGCATGGATTCTGGGCAAATAAGTCAGGCCAGACGTTTGTTTGCCCGTTGGCAGATTGAATAGCTGTTAATTCATTACCCTCAAGGTAATGGTTTTCGCGACCTTAGCCCTCTAGAATGCCTTTATTGGTTTTTCTAGGAGCTACCCCATGCCCTCCGTTGGCCCCCTACTCAGCGAATACCGAAAGCGCAATCGACTTTCTCAGCTGGAACTTTCCTTGATGGCGGATGTGTCTTCTAGACACATTAGTTTTATTGAAACAGGCCGCACGAAACCCAGCCGAGATATGATTCTGAGACTAGCAGACGTGATGGACCTCCCTCATCGTGACAGCAACCTGCTTCTTAGTTCTGGCGGTTATGTGCCAGCCTATACCGATCTTAATTTAGACAGTTCTGAGATGGCGCCTATAAGGCAAGCCCTATCAATGATATTGGACAACCATGACCCCTTTCCTGCTCTTGTTATGGATGGCAATTGGAATCTGTTAATGCAAAACCAAACTCAGTCTAGGTTGATGGCTCAGGTGCTGGGGCCTAGCAAACAGTTGCCTACCAATAATGTATTGGAAGCCGTGTTCTTAGAAGATGGGTTTAAGCCTTACATTGTTAACTGGGAGGAAGTAGCCAGCCACTTACTACGAAGGCTTCGCAAACAAGTCTTGGCCTTCGACCATCCGGATCTCAAAGCCCTTTACACTCGCATTATGCAATTATCCCCGCCAGAGGGTTGGCAGCAACCTGAAGAAGCTCTTGCAGATGGCCCAGTACTCACAATTGATTTTGACGTTCAAGGAGTTGAGCTATCGATGTTCACAACGCTAACTCAGTTTGGAACCGCATTAGATACCGGGACAGAAGAGCTGCTCATTGAAAGTTATTTCCCTGCCGACGACAAATGCAGAGAGCTTTTTGCCAAGTTTTTGAATTGAAAAATGAGTACAAGAATTAAATTCAAAAACGCAATTCTCACACCCCTAACCCATTGTTTGCCTAAGGATTGCCCGCTGCTATTTCATTCACCAGCTTAGCCTCTGCATTCGCAAGTAGCACCTCTAACCACGAATAATATCCTTCTGGATCCACAAAGGGATGAGGCTCTCCTTCTTCACGTTTTTTAAGCCTTTCATGTCTGGCAAACACATCTGCTGATGCTTCATGATTGGGAATATTTACCTCAACACCCCGCATCGTCTGTAAACGCTCGACGCTATTGATATACATTTCTGTTCTTTCAACACCACTGAAGTTTAATCCAACGCCGCCAAACATTATGGCCTCATGAGGATAACCATCATCGTACACAGTAAAACGCGTAGTAAGCACCCCGGGGGTATGACCTGGAGTTTCGAAAAACTGAATCTGAGTACGCCCTAGCGTAAGCGTGCTGCCATCACCCGCAGCCAAATGACGAATGGGTGTCGGGTACTCTCTGTAAATAGCGGGTTCTGTTGTCATTTGCCAATCGGTCTCTGTCATCATGACCACTGATCCAAACTCATCCTGAAAACGGCGCGCACCGCCCACGTGATCGAAGTGAGCATGTGTAACAATGACATAACTCACGTCATCAGGATCAAACCCTAGCTCACGGATATTCTCGATGAGCTGATCGGTTAGCTCCCCATATAAAGAGTCAAACAAAATAAGCCCTTCATTCGTTTCCAAAAGCCATGCGGCCACCCATTTCGCGCCAACGTAATAAAGATTATCGAACACTTGAAAAGGCTCTACTTTTTGTATTGCCGGATTGTCGTTATCGCTTAGTTCCTGTGCCGACAATGAACTTGCTAAAAACAGAAACACCACTGAAGTTAAAAATCCTTTGCAAGTCTGTCTTATTATTTTTACATTCATAGGTCGTTCCCAGCAATTTGTAGTTTAGTTTTGAGAAAGTTTAACGTGAGCGTCAGTAAGACCTTGGAAGGCCAAGCACATGTTCGCTTACAAAATTCAGAATCATTTCTTGTGAGATTGGAGCCAACTTCATAAGTCTTGCCTCTCGCCAGTATCGCTCTACGTGATATTCGCGAGCATAGCCGAAGCCGCCATGGGTTTGCACCGCAGCATCTGCCGCAAAAAAACCCGCCTCCGCCGCCAGCCATTTAGCCATATTGGCCTCTTTGCCACAGGGTAAATCATTGTCGAGCATCCAAGCTGCTTTTTTAATCATTAACTCAGCCGCATCCAACCGAGTTACTGCTTCTGCCAAGGGGAACGCGATGCCTTGGTTCTTCCCAATAGGTCTATCGAACACAACTCGTTCATTGGCATACTGTACCGCTCGTTTCAGTGCTGCACGACCAATTCCTAAAGCTTCCGCGGCAATCAAAATACGTTCCGCATTCAAGCCATCTAGAAGGTAACGAAACCCTTTACCTTCTTCCCCAACTCTGTCTTCTACAGAAACTTTGAGATCATCGTAGACTACTTCACAGGTTCTAACAGCGTTTCGTCCTAATTTTGGAATCGGAGAGATAGTCACCTCAGGCTTTTGTAATTCGGCAAACAACAGAGTCATTCCCTCTGTTTTTTTCTTCACCTTATCACGGGGAGTCGTTCTCGTGAGCAACAACACCCGCTCGGACTCCATTGCTTTGGTGGTCCAGACCTTTCGCCCCCTAACAATGTAGCTATCGCCATCAAGTTTCGCAGATGTCTCAATAGACGTTGTATCACTGCCCGCATCGGGCTCAGTAACTCCAAACGCCACGTGCATTTTACCGCTGGCAACTTGCGGCAGGTATTTTTCTCGCATGGCATCCGAGCCGTGCTTCACTACCGGATGCATTCCAAATATTGAAAGGTGCAGTGGTGTTGCTCCATTCATGGCAGCCCCTGATGCGGCCACCTCCTCTAATACAATTGCCGCTTCTTGAATGCCCTTGTCAGCACCACCATATTTCTCTGGCATGGCGATACCGATCCACCCAGCATTGGCCATGTCATTAAAAAACTCCCAAGGAAACTCGTGATCTCTATCATGCTTTTCCCAATAGTCATCAGGATAGTTAGCGCACAGTCTCGCTACAGATTCCCGAATTAATCGATGTTCCTGGCTTTCAGAGAAATCTGACATTTAACTGGCCTGACCCGATATTCTTGCTGCTATTGCTAATATTTGCCTCGCTCTTTTTAAGTGAGGCACATCAACCATCGCCCCATTATATTGAAAAGCCATCTTCCCCTGTTTCTGATGTTCGTCGAAAGCCGCTAACAAAGCCGTCGCTTCACTAATTTCATGCGCACTCGGCGTAAAGGCTTCATTAACGATATCAATTTGATCAGGATGAATAGTTAGTTTACCCGTGAAGCCCATATCCGCAGCAGTCTTACATTCTCGGCGAAGCCCTTTGAGATTTTTGATATCCACATAGACAGCATCTATGGGCTGCACTTGGGCTGCGACGGCAGCTAACAAACACATCGACCTGACGAAGCTAAAGACTTCAAGGTAGTTACCTTGCTCATCACGTTTAGCTCTAGCGCCAAGTGATACAGATAAATCTTCCGCTCCCCACGTTAGCCCATCTACCCTCGAGTGGTTCACCATAGTCGGCAAGTTAAAGACGGCGCCTGCTTCCTCGGTGCCGATTAACAGCAATGAAATGCTGTTTTCTGCCAAGCCTTGTTCTTGTTCTTTGCTTTTAATCAATTCACTCACAGCATTAACAGATTTTGCATCCAATACTTTAGGCACCACAATCCCATCAGGCCTGCTTGCCACAATTGCTTCGAGGTCTTGCCTACCCCAATCAGAATCCAACGGATTCACCCGCACCAATTTCTCTCTATGACCAAAATCAGCAGATCTCAACCATTCGCAAACCTCACCGCGAGCCGATTCTTTATTTTGAGACGTCACGGAATCTTCTAGGTCTAGAATAAGGGAGTCAGCCGGCAGAGTGAGTGCCTTGCTAAACATTTTTTCGTTGCCACCAGGCACAAAGTGTATTGAACGGCGCATGCAATCCTTCTACTGTAGTTTTAACTAGGCCTTTTGGGCTCGTTTTAGCATCATGCCTTTGCGGAGGCAGTCGCATACTAGCTCATCGCGCTGGTTGTACGCTGTATGCTGAAACCAGACAATACCGCGATCGGTTTTAGTTTTAGATTCCCGCTTATCTTTAATTTCTGTTTGAACTTTGAGTGTATCGCCAATAAAGACCGGATTAGGAAACTCGGTTTTTTCCATACCCAAATTGCCTATGGTCGTACCCAAGGTGGTGTCTCCTACCGACAAACCTATAACTAGGCCGAGGGTAAACAAACTATTGACCAATATCTGTCCATGTTGCGAGTTTCTCGCAAATTCAGCGTCAATGTGAAGTGGCTGAGGATTGTGGGTCATGGTGCTGAATAATAGGTTATCAGTTTCCGTAATGGTTCGATGAGGCAAGTGCTGAAAAACTGCGCCTACTTCTAATTCTTCATAGTATTTCCCAGTCACAGCGCCCTCCTTACGAAACTGCAGGAACAGAGAAGGACATGTTAAAACGGCACAGATATACTAGCAACCTAGGTTCTCCCTTGGCCTTTAAGGTTAATTACAGCAAATAATCCCTAGAACACGGTATTTTAATGAATCAATATGATGACTGGATTGGCAACAAAGACTCCACACAAGACACCATCGCGGTCAGTTCCGCCAACTCCTTAGCGGCTACGCTAGATCGGCAGCAGTGCACTTTTTTAAACGGTGAAGCCTTACCTCCCCTTTGGCAATGGCTCTATTTTTTACCAACAGCTCGTCAGTCACTCCTTTCTGAAGATGGTCACCCTCGCAAAGGCGCATTTCTTCCCCCTATCGAGCTACCGCGCCGCATGTGGGCAGGAAGCCGAATCTGCTTCCACCAACCACTTACTATTGGCAGTGAATCGAGAAAGACTTCCGCAATCAAGAGCATTCAGCTCAAAGAGGGACGCAGTGGCAAACTGGCCTTTGTGTGCGTGGAGCACCAAATTGAAAGCGAATCAGGAGTAGCAATCACTGAGGAGCAAGATATTGTTTATAAAGCCAACCCCTCTGTCAAAGCACCAAGCTCACCAAAGATCATGGCACCGACATCTCAAGACTATTCGATGACGGTAAAGCCAGACCCAGTACTATTGTTTCGTTATTCCGCACTCACTTTTAACAGTCATCGCATCCACTACGACAGAGACTACACAACTGCAGTTGAAGGCTATCCAGGACTGGTAGTACACGGACCTTTGCTGGCAACATTTTTGATGGAGTTAGTGACTACACAGTACCCGAATCGTACCGTCAGGGATTTTGAGTTCAAAGCAATCAGCCCACTGTTTGATGACGGAGTCTTTAAAGTTTGCGGCTTAGCACCAGATGACAATGGGCATAGCGAACTGTGGATTGGTAACGAGCGCGGTGAACTTTGTGTGAAGGGGGCAGTAACCTTTTTTGAGGATGGGGCTGACTAAATAATCACCCTTCGAACCTCGAGGCTTCTCGGCCGGTTTATCTCACGATAAATAAAAAAGCCCCGCAATGCGGGGCTTTTTTATTTAGTGGCGGAGAGAGAGGGATTCGAACCCTCGATAAGATTTCTCCTATACGCCCTTAGCAGGGGCGCGCCTTCAGCCACTCGGCCACCTCTCCGTGAAACGCGGGCATGATATCACAGCAAAATGAAAATGATAAAAAATGGTGGTGATTTTTAGGAAAGTAATTGAGTTGTATCTGATGAAGCTATGATTCTTCGCCTTCTGGCGAATCGTCCGTCTTTTCGCTCTGAATCCGCTGGTATATCTCTTCCCTGTGTACCGCCACTTCTTTGGGTGCGTTTACGCCTATTCTCACTTGGTTGCCTTTGACACCTAACACGGTGACCGTGACTTCATCGCCAACCATTAATGTCTCACCCACACGCCGTGTTAGTATTAGCATTGATTCTCTCCGTTAATCATTCCTTTGCTTTCCCCTACAACACGTTCTTATGAACTGGCGGAAGACAATTACTATCCGATTTGCCCATAGCCTAGGCCACTATGCTCGCTCTCTGAATCACCCTATCCAGCGTTCAAAACCCGCCCATGACAGGGAATGCCTAGTATCCACCCATCAGGCCTGAAAGCCAAGCACAACACACAGTTCAGTAGTGTTGAATAATATTAGTTACTCTCCTTTTCATAATCCGGATCACCCAAATCAAAGGCACTGTGCAACGCTCTCACTGCCAGTTCTAGGTATTTCTCATTAATTACTATTGAGACTTTAATCTCTGAAGTGGTTATTAGCTGAATATTGATCGCTTCATCAGCAAGAGTTTTGAACATCTTACTCGCAATACCCGCGTGAGATCTCATGCCAACACCTACTAATGAAACCTTGCCGATTTTTTTATCCACCAGCAGCTCTCTTGCTTTCAATGATGTCGCAACAGATTGCGCGATTGAGCTGGCCTGCTCTAAATCCGATCGCTTTACTGTGAATGTGATGTCATTTGTGCCGTCAGCCGCTACGTTCTGCACGATGACATCGACCTCTATACCAGCATCGCTGACCGGCCCTAATACTTTGTAAGCGATTCCTGGCACATCCGGCACTCCAGCAACCGTAATCTTTGCTTCGTCCCGTTGAAATGCTATGCCTGCGATAGTCGGCTTTTCCATTTGATCCTCTTCCTCTAAGCTAATGAGAGTGCCTGGCCCCTCTTCAAACGTCGATAAAACCCTGAGTGGCACTTTGTATTTACCCGCAAACTCCACAGATCGAATTTGCAATACTTTTGCCCCTAAACTCGCGAGTTCCAGCATTTCCTCAAACGTAATGCTGGCAAGCAAACGAGCATCTTCAACGACTCTCGGGTCTGTTGTATAGACACCTTTTACATCTGTATAAATCTGACATTCATCAGCTTCCAATGCGGCGGCCAAGGCGACAGCTGTTGTGTCCGATCCTCCCCTACCCAACGTTGTAATATTGCCGTGCTCATCCATACCTTGAAAGCCAGCAACAACAACCACATTGCCCTGTTCCAACTGAGCGTGTATGCGACTGCCTTCGATTTCTTGAATACGCGCTTTGGTATGAGTCCCACAGGTAAGAATCTTGACTTGGCCACCAGTAAACGACCGGGCACCGTATCCCCGGCTTTCTAAGGCCATACAAAGCAATGCGATGGTGACTTGCTCTCCAGTAGAAAGCAGCACATCCATCTCGCGCGGAGTAGGCTTTTCCATGATTTGTTGGGCTAAACCAGTCAGCCGGTTGGTTTCTCCGCTCATCGCGGACACCACCACAACCACATCGTCTCCGTTATCGCGAAAAGTTGCGACTTTGTCCGCAACATCTTCTATTCTCTCAGCCGACCCTACCGAAGTGCCGCCGTATTTTTGAACTATTAATGCCATAGTAATTACAACTTAAAGCTTTTCTAACAACCAAGGTTTAACGGAATCCAGCGCTGCAGGAAGAGCACTTGGATCAGAGCCGCCCGCCATCGCCATATCGGGTCGACCTCCGCCTTTTCCTCCCACCTGTTGAGCGACCATATTTACCAGATCACCCGCCTTAACACGGTCAGTGACATCCTTACTTACACCAGCCACCAAACTTACCTTGCCGTCTGTGCTTCCAGCCAGTAAAACGATAGCACTACCCAACTTATTCTTAAGTTGATCAACTGTGTCTCGAAGAGCTTTGGGATTAAAGTCTTCCAAACCTGCCACCAGCACTTGCACGCCAGCAAGCTCTTCCGCTTGACTGGCGAGATCGCTACCTGCACTGGATGCCATTTTAGATTTGAGTTGCTCAAGCTGTTTTTCCAAAGAACGATTGCTATCCGCCAACTGCTGGACTTTAGATGCCAGCTCCTCTGGTTTACTTTTGACGATTTCACAGAGCTGCTTAAGCGTTTGTTCTTCTTGCTCAATTAAGCTTAAGGCGCCTCGGCCGGTAACTGCTTCTATTCGCCGAACACCAGCAGAGATGCCAGATTCGCTGATGATTTTAAACACCCCAATATCACCTGTGCGATTCACATGGGTGCCGCCACAAAATTCAACAGAATACTCACCACCCATCGATACAACTCTAACTTCGTCACCGTATTTTTCACCAAACAATGCCAAAGCTCCTTTGTCACGGGCAGCCTCAATGGGCATAACTTCTTTGTTCACCAGAGCATTAGCTAAGATTTGGGAATTGACCACTTCTTCAATCTGCTTAATTTCAGCAGCACTGACGGCAGAGGCATGAGAAAAATCGAAGCGCAATCGATTAGCATCCACCAACGAACCTTTTTGCAAGACATGCTCACCCAACACCTCTCTCAATGCCGAGTTCATTAGGTGGGTAGCTGAATGGTTAAGGGTTATAGCAGCGCGGTCCGACTCCGCAACAGTCGCTGTAACCTCTGCATTAACAGCCAACTCCCCTTCTCGTACCACTACCCTATGTACTACCACATCTCCTTGCTTCTGAGTGTCGATGACTTCGGCATCGCCACCACTAAAATTCAACACCCCAGTGTCGCCTACTTGGCCCCCAGATTCACCATAAAAAGGTGTGTTACTAAGCAGCACTAACACTTCTTGTTGGGAAGCTGCGCTATTGAGCGCCTCATTATTGAGAGTGAAAATTTGTTCAACTTTAGTAGCACTGGCAAGCACTTCATATCCAACAAAATCCGTGTGAAGCTCTGGAGCAAGATCAAGCTTTTCCGCAGCAGAAAAATTACTCGCGGAACGAGCCTTGTTTTTCTGAACTTCCATGGCTGCTTCAAAACCCGCCATATCGATCTTCAAATTATGCTCTCTCGCCACATCAGCGGTAAGATCCACTGGGAAACCAAAAGTGTCGTATAGCTTAAAAACGGTGTCCCCAGCGAGCGTATCTCCGGATAGCTCCCCGATGGCTTTCTCTAAAATAGCCATTCCGTTCTCCAGCGTCCTGGCAAATTGCTGCTCTTCTTCGTTGAGCACTTTCTCTACAGTGTGTTGCGCTTTTACAAGCTCTGGGTAGGCATCACCCATGACAGCCACTAAAGATGCCACTAGCTTGTAGAAGAAAATATCTTTAACACCCAGCTGATAGCCATGTCTCACGGCCCGGCGGACAATTCGGCGTAATACATAACCCCGCCCCTCATTCGACGGTATGACTCCATCCACCACTAAAAAGGCACATGACCGAATATGGTCCGCGATGACTCGTAGGGAAGTATTGCTTAAATCGCTAACACCCGTAACTTGTCCGATATCTTTAAGCAGCGCCTGAAAAAGATCTATCTCGTAATTGTTGTGAACATCTTGCAAAACTGCAGCAACCCGCTCTAGCCCGGCACCGGTGTCAACCGAGGGCTTAGGTAATGGCGCCAAGCTACCATCAGCTTTGCGCTCATACTGCATGAAAACTAAATTCCAAATTTCGATGTAACGGTCGCCATCTTCATCAGGACTTCCTGGAGGGCCTCCTGCAACATCTTCACCATGATCATAGAAAATTTCTGAACAAGGACCGCATGGTCCCGTATCACCCATTGCCCAAAAATTATCTTTTTCACCCAATCTCGAAAATCGTGTTGGATCTACCTTCAACTCGTCAAGCCATATTGAAGCGGCCTCGTCATCATCTGTATAAACTGTGACCCAAAGCTTTTCGGCTGGCAAACCTAACTCAATGGTTAAAAACTCCCAAGCGTATTGAATAGCTTCGCGCTTAAAATAATCTCCAAAAGAAAAATTGCCTAGCATTTCAAAGAAGGTATGATGACGAGCAGTGTAGCCCACATTCTCCAAGTCGTTGTGCTTTCCCCCTGCGCGCACGCAGCGCTGCGAGCTAGTAGCTCGATTATAGCTACGCACCTCATCACCAAGAAACGTATCTTTAAACTGCACCATCCCAGCGTTGGTGAAGAGCAATGTTGGATCATTGCCGGGCACTAAGGAACTGCTGGGGACGATTTCATGGCCGCGCTGGGCGAAGAAATTTAAGAAGGTTTCTCTAATTTTCGAACTTTTCATTGAATTACCAAACTGTAAATGGATTTACCGCAGCCGCTAGCTGGCCGCAGAAAGCAGCGAATTATAGCCCGTAATGGGCTGAGAATGCAGGGGTTTTCAGAAAATTCGTCGGAGTAAAATCCGCTTTTCAAGCAGAAGTCACTGCGATAGCTTAGCTGACCCTGTGGTAGCCTGCCTTAGCTAATCTGAATCTAGATCTTTGGCTTCGCCTAGCATCGATGTTTTTGGCATCGAAAAAGAAAATGATTTCATATCTGGATCCAGCGGCACCCGCAATTTGCCGTCACTGGACAGCATAATTGCAATTGCCCGAGTGCCCGGAAAGTGACTTAGAATAATAGTGATGATGATCAAGAAAGGCACGCAAAGCAGCATCCCAATTATTCCCCAAATGGTCCCCCAAAGGGCAAGATTGAGCAAAATCACAATCGGACTCAGGTTAAATGACGACCCCATCATCCTTGGCTCAATAATGTTACCAATCAGAACCTGTAATGCACCAATTCCCACCAAGACGAACACAAACAAAGAATAGCCATCTGACTGGGCTAGCGCGATCAGTGCTGGGAAAATAGTCGCGATGATCGAGCCCACTGTTGGGATGAAATTAAGCAAGAAGATCAACAGACCCCACACCCCTGCAAAATCAACATCCAATAGCCTTAGCAAAAAATAACTCAAGCTGCCAGTGAGGGTGCTCGTAAACATCTTTATGCTGATGTATTTTTGGATGTCGCCTCGAACCTTAGCAATAATTTTCCGCGCATCAGCTTCTTTTTCCTCTTCACTAAACAGTGCAGTGATTTTACCGTCAAATTTTCCCTGCTCTAAGAAAAGAAATAGGATGTAAATAAGAATCAGACCACCACTGGCCAGAATGGACGCAAACGATGTGGCGATAGAAGTTGCGTAGGCGGGCAAATCAATCCACTCCGCCACCGTTGTCATTAAGCTCTGCTCCGAGAGCAAAGCAAAATCAACAAACGGCATATTCTCTAGTCTTGTTGTAAGGTTTTTTTGGTAGGTCGGCACAACTTCAATTACTTCGTTGAGACTGCCGCTCAAAAAACTCACGAGAGCCCAAATAATAAATAGGAACGTAAAAATAGAAGCCAGCAAGCAGGCAAGTCTTGGCAATTTAACTGCACCAAACTCGATGCTTTCAAACGCCGCAGACAGAGTATTGATGAGATACCAAAGCGCGATTGCAATCACAAAAGGTAAAATGAGACTTTGCCCAACATCCAAGAGATAGAAAACGAGCACGACCAGAATAGCAGCTGCGGCATAATTCAAGACTTTCATAGCATATTCTCGCCCGTTGTTGTGATACCGATTCAAACTAGAGACTGTTGATATTGCGAAGAATATCACATTTTCTAAGCGCCTCCCTCTTTAGTCTTACCCCTACAAGATTCGCTTTGAGAATTTTTCTAGAGATGAGAGCAGCACCATGAAACTCAATGGGTATTCGGACCTCATAAAAATCGGCGAAGGAGGAATGGCTCTAGTCTATCGCGGCATTCAAGACTCTTTGCAGCGGCCAGTGGCCATCAAGCTTCTTCTCAGCGATTTAAGTACCGATGAAGAGGCTCGTCATCGATTTGAAAAAGAATCGTTCATTATTGCCAGAATGAATCACGCTAACATCATCCATGTTATCGACCGAGGAATCACCGAAGACGACCATCCTTACTTCATTATGGAATACATCCCTGGCATTGATCTGAATACCGCCATGAAAGTGAGGGAGATTTCCCATACTGAAAAATTCGATATCATCATTCAAGTCCTCAAAGCGCTGTCCTATGCCCACAAGAACAATGTTATCCACCGAGACATCAAGCCCGACAACATCCTCATCGATGATGAGGGCAATGTAAAAATCCTCGACTTTGGCATTGCCCAGTTTTACGAAGGAAGAAATAGACCGTCTAACAGGACGTCATCTGGCACAGTAATGGGCACTTACAATTACATGTCGCCAGAACAGCAAGAGTCATCAGATAACGTCACCGTGCAGAGCGACATCTACTCTATTGGCGTGGTTATGTACGGCCTCTTTACCGGCAAAATACCCACCGGCCGATTTCCTGACCCAGCCGAACTAAACTCGAGAATAGATCCTCGACTCAACAATCTCATTCTAAAATGCCTCAATAGCTCGCCGACCCAGCGCCCGAAATCTGCTGAAGAGTTAAAAACTCAGCTCTTGGAAATATCTGCGGGCGAGCACTTAGAAAGCGCTCAGCGTGAGCGAGCAGAACAAGGCATTACCCGAATCAAATCTAAATTCTTACTCTTAGACGTGCTTCGAGAAGACAAATTTGGCGCTGTTTATCTCTATCAGCAAAAAGAAAAAAACAACTTACTCATTATCAAAAGGAAAAATCGCGAAACAAGCGGTTTTGAGGCGAGCAATTTACTAGCCTCCTTGGAGCATCGAAATATTGTTAGCACACTCGCAACAACGAGAAATGACGATTTTTTTATTCTAGTTCAAGAATACCTAAGCGGCGGAACACTTCAAGACAAGTTAGCCTTTCAACTGAACTGGCAAGATACACTAAAGATTGGCAAACAGCTGTGTGAGGCGATGATCTTTGCCCATAACAACCGAATAGTTCACGGGCACCTGCGCCCCACTAACATTTTGTTTACGCCTGAAGGCGATGTAAAAGTCACCGACTTTTCTCTTCAAGACGACATTACTGACGTTGAGACTGCCCATTACTACTATCTTGACAACGAGACTCGTTCATTCGAGGGCGACATCTATGCGATGGGCGTGATTCTCTACCAGCTATTTACTGGCTGCTTGCCTAGGCGCCGCAATGAAACTGGTTTTGTAGTTCGTAAATATTTCGCCAAACTTCCAACCGACATTCAAGAACTCATTACAAACATGCTTTCGACCATTCCAGAAAACCGACACACGGACAGTTTCCAAAAAGCCGTGGCCATTTTCGAGCAGCACATGCAAAAACGCCGGTTCAAATCGTTTGCAGACAAACCATCCCTTCTAAAAAACCCCCAATCTGATCGCCGCAAAGGCGGCAGAGGTGCTAACATACAGGGACCCGCTTCAGTACTGATACCGGCCAAAAAGAAGCCAAAGACTGGTCGTGTGCTAGCGCTACTCGCGCTGCTCTTACTCGTTTATTCGCAGTATATGTTTGTATTTGGCGGTCAAGAAAAATTCAATAAGAGCATGCCATACTTCTACACCGAAATGGCCACGAAAATCCAAGGAATTACAGGATCACCAAATGCCCAAGGAAATGACTAAAGTGAAAATAGCTGGCTTCACAGATATAGGGCTTCGCCGCAAACACAATGAAGACAACATCGGCTTCAACCAACAATTAGGCATTGCGGTATTGGCCGATGGCATGGGCGGCCACCAAGCAGGCGAGATTGCATCAAAAATGGCAGTCAACGCAGTGCTCGAAAAGCTTCAGGACCTCTGCGCAAGAAAATCTTCAGTATCGATAACCAGTTCTCAGTTATTGGAGTTCGTCTCCAATACAATTTCGCACAGTAACAGCATCATCTATCAAGCGGCAGAGACTATTGATGAACACAAAGGCATGGGAACTACTCTGGTCGCCGCCGTTATTAAGGGTTCCAGAATCTACGCCGGGCACGTTGGTGATTCAAGACTTTATTTATTCAGAGACCGGCAGTTGAGCCGAATCACTCGAGATCATAGTTTAGTCCAAGACTTAATAGACAAAGGCTTCTACACAGAAGAAGAAGCGAAATCGGCAAGCGTCGGGCATATTGTAACTCGCGCCCTCGGAACTAAAGCAGAAGTTGAGGTAGACACAATTGCTCATGACGCCCAACCCGGCGATGTTTTGCTCCTCTGTTCCGATGGTCTTTCGGACATGGTTGCTGACTGGCAGATAGAAGATACCTTGGCTGATTCGCGATTAGAGTTGGAAGCCGCCGCCAAGAAACTAATTACGTTAGCGAACAGGAACGGTGGCAAAGACAATATTTCTGTCATCTTAATGCAACTCCAGCAAAGCTGAGACACAGAAACGAACGCTACTTACGATCCCGTTCAGGCAAGATAAAATGGAACTAGACCATGACTGGAAAATTAGAATTCAGCTTCAATTCAAGCAAGATCGGCGACTTCCCTTTGGATAAAGAAGTCATGACTATAGGACGCCGAGGAGACAATGATATTCAAATCGAAAATCTTGCTGTGAGCGGTCACCATGCCAAGCTTTTAACGATCTTCGAAGATTCATTCCTAGAGGATTTAGGCAGCACTAATGGGACATATGTTAATGGTAAGAGCATCGATAAGCACCCCTTGCGGAACGGCGATGTAATCGTCATTGGCAAACATGAGCTTCGTTACATCAACGATGCCAATTCTATTGGTGATGATGGCGAAAAAACGGTTCTAATTCGACGCAAACCCGTGGCTGAACCAGAAAACGAGATTTCCATAGACTTACCCCCAAAATTGGATACCGCTCGGTTACAGATTTTGAATGGAAAAAGTGCCGGGCGGGAGCTGCCCTTGATGAAAGAATCCGTGAAGCTTGGAAAAGCGGGAGGCGAAGTCGTTCAAATAAATAAGCGCCCAGATGGCCATTTTATCGTGTACTTGGATCAATCTGCGAATCGCAGCGCTCCACGAATCAATGGACAAGACATCGGTTCAAGAGCTGTCAAATTGCACAACCACGATGTGATAGAAATAAACCGCCTTAAAATAGAATACTACCTCGCAAGCTGAGTCGATGGCTCGAGACCGCTAACACCGCGAAACCTAGTACGACTCTGACAACCCGTACCCACACCCAGCTATCCTAAACTATCCATCGCTGCAAACTAAGCATATACTGATTTAAAATAATAAAATCTTTAGTCTAGCTATGCGCCGGTCTCCTCTTATCCGATTACTCGAGACAACTCTGTTGGTTGCATTACTTGGAGGGTTGTCTTTCATCATTGAATCACAAACCCCGCCGAAGCAATTGCCCGCGGCTGCCGCGGCTCATTTTGCCGACGCAGATTTACAGGTCAATTAGATCGATCAGCAAACGGAAAAAATAAGATGAAATCTATCACCTTCTATCACTCAATCATTTGTCCCCGTTGCGCACTTGCCAGGCTGCACTTAAAAAAACTAAAAAAAGAATTTCCCGACGTAGAGATTAACGCAGTTGAAGTTTTAAATAACTCTTCAGCGATGAAAGCAGATGGAGTAAAACAATATCCCGCGTTGGTTCAGGATGAAAACGTTTTGTCTGGCTTTTTGCTGACCCGCGCGGCTATCCGAAGCTATCTTACGGATCTTTAGTTTT
This sequence comes from Pseudohongiellaceae bacterium, assembly GCA_045106275.1. Taxonomy (GTDB): domain Bacteria; phylum Pseudomonadota; class Gammaproteobacteria; order Pseudomonadales; family Pseudohongiellaceae; genus UBA9145. The sequence goes on from JBGCEK010000057.1 coordinate 19,001, forward strand.
CTCAAGGAACTACCTTTAACAAGGCTTTCCCTGCGAACTTTCTAGGCTTCATTGAAAGCCTTGTAAAACATCGTTCTAGCTCAACAAGGCACTCAATAAGCTATTGCAGATCAAATACTGCTAAAGGCATCAGCCACTATGCCTGGTGTCAGTATCTGAGGAAGAATAACAGGTTCATCGTTAGGATCTCCCGAGTACAGGACGTATAGCGGGACCGACGGTCTATTGAACCGTTCCAGCATTTCAGTGATTTCTGGGTCTTCATTGGTCCAATCACCTTTGAGATAGGTGATATTGTTCGCATTGATAGAGTCTTTGACAGTATCCGTACTTAACGTTGTTTGCTCATTAGCAAGACAGGTAATACACCACGCCGCTGTCATATTAATAAATACTGGCTTCCCTTGTGCCTGCAACTCGCTCAGGCGCTGCGCGCTGAAAACTTCGTAGTCCTGTGGAATTGCTTGGCCGTCCGCATCGACAGCAGCCACATTAGAAGCAGCTACCGGCTCAAGATAGGAAGACTGCATTACGTAGACTGCAAACACAAAACAGGCCATTGCAATACCCGCATTGGTTAGGCGCCACACTGGTCCCACGGTAAATCGTTTTTGATAGAGCCATACCCCAAAAGCCATGATTACGCAGGCTATCAGCACAACCGACATTCCGATCACCCCTACTTGCATACCAAGAGCAAACAAGAAATAAATCGCAGCGGCATAAAGAGGGAACGCCATCAATTCTTTAAACGTCACCATCCATGCGCCCGGCCTAGGCATCATATTGGCAAATGCGGGCACAAAGGAAAGCACTAGGATTGGCAATGCCATCCCTACTCCAAGAGAGATAAACACCATCATTGCCGCGATCCAAGGCTGAGAAAGCGCAAAGCCCAATGCAGGCCCCATGAACGGTGCCGTGCAGGGCGTTGCAACCACGGTCGCAAACACGCCGGTAAAGAAAGACCCTTGATAGCCTTTACGCTGGGTAAGATCGCCGCCGGCTCCCATCATCCCAGTGCCTATTTCAAACACGCCAGACATGCTCAGAGCCATCATGAAGAACAGGTAGACAATGAATGCCAAGAACCAAGGCTGTTGAAGTTGGAATCCCCAGCCAATCCTCTCGCCTCCGGCTCGCAGCGCGATTAACACACTCGCCAAAGCGACAAATGCCAATACCACTCCCGCGGTATACACCAAGCCATCCATTCGTAGATGGCTTCTGCTCTCGCCTGCACTATTCGCGAAACTCATGGCTTTCAAAGACAACACAGGAAAAACACAGGGCATAAGGTTCAGAATCAATCCGCCCAACATAGCGAAAAGCATGTACCCCAATAAACCGGTGGTTCCTTCTCCACCGCTGCCATTGCCAGATCCCGCAGCAGCCAAAGGCATGATAGTTGTCGAACTGGCATCCGCAGCAGGGTCTCTAAATTCAAACGCTTCTCTGTCACCTTGCTCGTTTTCCAAAACGAGAACGCCAAACAGTTCGGGGTTTTCCAACATTCGTCGAGGCTGTTGATGAGTAATCTGCAATAAATTAGCTTGAATGCTTACATCACGAAGCGGGCCTGGCTTTATAACTCTGCGTTGCTCTGGGAAAAAGTAAGCTTCACTATAGTCAGCAAACACACCATCAGCCGACTCGAAGCCCAAACTCACGCGCTCACCGGCGATAGCGATTATTGAGTTAATTGAATGATTCGACTCTGGCAGCTGCTCTCTCGCGCTGGCAAATATCTGCTCTTTGGTGGCATCTAATTCTGCCACTTCAGCCACAGGAAGCGTCACACTTAAACGTTGTTCGCCTGGGATACAAACTTGATCACATACATTCCAAAAGGCTAGCGTGCTAAGTTCTACCGAGTCTCCCTCAAAATCCGCCGGTAAAGTGATATCTATGGGCAGCAATACTTCTGCTTCATAACCAAAATTCACCAAGTCGGTGTCATAAAACGGCAACCAATGAGGGGCTGGCCATTGAATCTCGCCGATTGTTGTTCCCTCTGGTGCAGTCCAATCGTTAACGCTTGTTGGCTCGCCGCTGTCTCCACCCATTCGCCAATAAGTGTGCCAGTGTTCGGCAGGGTCGAGTCTTAGTCCTACGGTGGTAGTTTGCCCCGGTACTATGTTGGTAGTTTCTGCCAGCAGTTCGACTTCAATACTGTGATCCCAAGCCACCGAAGTTCGAGTGGGACGTATGTCATACCCAGTCCAATTACCCTCTTCGTCAACAATGGAAAGAAGCCCTTCTATCTGCTGAATATCTTGGGGAAAGCGACGGTGTTGTTCCGTGGAAATTTGAATACGATTGCCGTCTAGCATCACATCACGCATCGGCGCGTACTTCATCAAACGGCGTTGAGTTGGAAAAAACCATGCTTCGTCGGCGTTGTCGAAAAGATTTTCATCATTTTCAAACATTACATTGACGTTGCCGCCAAGAGCATTGAAGCGAGCGGCTACCCTGTGCTCATTAAACGCTTTAGGGGTGAGTGCACGTGTTTCGGCAAAATCTGCGACCCATTTATCGTCGATGCTAGGTTCTGAGCCTACCGGAAGTGACAGAGAAAACTGGGCATCACCGGGAATACAAATCTCTTCGCACACTTGCCAATCAATCTTTGTGCTGAGTTCGAATGTAGAGCCGCTAAAATCAGCCGGTACTGTTACAGGGATAGGCAGTAATACTTCTCGCTCGTAGGTAAACGTAACTAATTCGCTGCCCAAAAATGGCGTCCATTCAGGAATTGGCCATACTATATCGCCTGCCTCAGCACCTACTGGCAACTGCCATTCGCTAGCTTCTGTGGCAACTCCGCTGTCACCGCCAAACTTCCAGTAAGTATGCCAATGGTCAATAGGATCCAAACGGATTGCCAACCACAACGTTTCACCGGGCACTACGTTGCTTGTTTCAGCAATCAATTCAACTTCAATTTGATCGGTTTTGTGGACCTGCGCAACGCTATTGAGTGAAAGAACCAATAACCCTATGCATATCAATGGTTTAAAAACTGAAACTGGCATAATAAATTCCGTAATAAAGTCGTGAGAGCTTACCGACAAACAGCGATAATTGCTGTGCTAAAAGGTAACAAATCAGCGAGCCTGATGCACGGAAAGCACTAGGCTTTTCCTCTATAGAGTGAGCTCTTACTGGATATTGGTATGCCATTAGACCCGATTTGATAGGTTTTCGTGCATCGGACTTGGCATTATTCCAAATTGTTATATAAATCAAACAGTTAAATAACGACTCGGTTTAATACAACTTTTTAAAAGCTGCTAGACTATATTCCGTTTAAAAAATTGAACTTAGACTGGAAGGGTCTCAAGCGGTACCTCCGAGACTAACAAGCAGAGCGATCAAGACTATGACGACCATTGCCACGCGGAAAGTAAATCGAATTGATCGAGGCAAAGAGACCTTCGGCAAATTAGACGAAAACGCCCCCCTTCTCAGTAAGCATAAGGTCACACCATCAAGAGAAAATTTGGACCATGCCCACAGTAAGTCTCAAAAACCGGCGGCTAGACGCGGGCAAATAATAGATGTTCTCGTGTAACGAAGATAACTATCTAGTCGACTAAGGTTTGGGAACCCTTCTTGGCTGACAACAACAAGCGACTGTTTCTGCCAGTCAATAAACCGCAATAATTTGTTCCACCATCAGCTGTAGGCTAATGTTTCCGCGGAACTCATTAACATCCATTCTATAGGCTATTTCTATCTCTGTGGCCTCCTGAGCTGGCCAATCTTCTGCCGCAACATTAAAAGCAATAGCATCTATAGCCCGTTGCTTTTCATCGAGCGGACTGAGCACAAGCTTCAAATGGTTTTCGCCAACCTTACGTTGACTAATTAGATGAAAGCGGCCATCGAACAAGGGCTCCGGAAACTCTTGCCCCCATGGACCAGCTTCACCGAGCTCCTGCGCGGTGGTCAAAGAAAAATCCTCCGAGCTTAACACTCCATCGCTCAATAAAATGGCATGTAACTGTTCTGGCTTGAGAAGGCGCCCCGCCTCCTGCGCAAACGCCTTCCGAAACAATTCAAACTTAGATTTTTCCAGACTTAAACCCGCCGCCATAGCGTGACCGCCAAACTTGGTAATTAATCCCGGATTGTTAGTCGCAACAGCGTCTAGAGCATCGCGAATATGAAAACCAGGAATGGAACGTGCTGAGCCTTTAAGCTCGCCGTTTTCCTCCCCCTCGGACACATCAGCAAAGGCAATAACTGGACGATGATATTTCTCTTTGACCCTTGACGCTAAAATCCCAACCACACCTTGATGCCAGCGTTCATCAAACAAGGATAGAGCTGCAGGGAGATTCTCTTGAGAAAATTCAAATTCTTCTAGAAATGCAAACGCTTGCTTACGCATATCTGATTCTATTTGTTTACGGTCTTGATTCATTCCATCTAAAAGCATAGCCAGTTGATGGGCCTCGCCTTCTTGGTCTGCTAACAGGCATTCAATACCGGTGGCCATATCATCCAAGCGGCCAGCCGCATTGAGTCTTGGCCCTAGCCCGAAACCAAGATCGCTCGCTTTCAAACTTATAGCCTTGCGATTGGCTATTCTCAGCAACATGGCGATACCAGGCCTAGCCCTACCAGCGCGGATTCTCTTAAGTCCTTCACTGACAAGAATCCTATTATTTCTATCAAGGGGAACAACATCAGCCACAGTGCCAAGTGCCACTAAATCAAGCAAGTCGGCCATGTTGGGTTCCGATAATCTTCTGGTAACGAACCAGTCTTCCGAGCGCAGCTTTGCTCGAAAAGCCAACATTGTATAAAAAATGACACCCACCCCAGCGATACATTTACTCGGGAATTCACATCCATGCTGATTAGGATTAACAATTGCTTCCGCTGCCGGCACTTCTAAAGGGGGTAAATGGTGATCAGTTACCAGCACTTTAATACCTGCAGCTTGCGCTGCCGCAACACCATCAACGGATGAAATACCGTTATCGACAGTAATTAACAGGTCTGGGTTGCGAGTTTTTGCGAGTTCGACGATCTCGGGAGTTAGCCCATAACCATACTCGAAGCGGTTGGGAACAATATAGTCCACATGCGAAGCCCCAAAGAGTTGCAAGGCCTTGATGGCTAGCACACAGCTGGTGGCCCCATCCGCATCGAAATCAGATACGATTAAAAAACGCTGATTGTTTTGCAAGGCTTGCCACAGAAGTTCGACAGCGGCGTCGATACCTTTTAACTGAGAGGGTGCTATAAGGTTTTGAAGACCTAATTCAAGTTCAGCAGCATCATGAATATTTCTACCGCTGTAAATTCGCCTCAATAAAGGAGCGATACTTTGTGGAAGAGACTTATCTTTAACGTTCTCGCGACGGCGAACAGTAACTGCCATTTTAACAACCTAAACCACACACTATTACCAAGTTACTGCTACGAAGCCGTCTGGCAGTGTCGGGAAATAAAGTCAGACACTGCTTCCAGATCATTCGCTACAACCGTGTACTTTTCATCCCGCTCAAATAAGTCAGCCAGATGAGCTGGTAGAGGCGGAGTTTCGAGTCCGGCCTTAATTACCGCTTCATCAAACTTCGCGGGATGAGCCGTTGCAAGAGTAACCATAGGTGTTTGTTCATCTACGTTACATTCTCTGGCTGCTTTTAATCCAATTGCTGTATGAGGGTCAAGCAACTCTCCATAGTCCTCAAAAACTTCTGCGATGACCTTACACGTGGTCTCATCATCTACGCTTGCACTGTTAAATTCAGCTCGAACTTTATCCCACTGATGTTGAGAAACGCTCAATGTTTCTGAGCCGAATTTCTTCATAAACGATACCAGGTCTGACCCATTCCGATTGAACACATCAAACAAGTAGCGCTCAAAATTGCTGGAAACAAGAATATCCATACTGGGGGATAGCGTCTTGCTAAGCTCGGTTTTGGAATACTCATTACTTTCTATAAATCGGTGCAAGATATCGTTAGTGTTAGTCGCCACAATGAGCTGCTTAATAGGCAAGCCCATTTTCTTAGCCAGATATCCCGCATAGATATCACCGAAATTACCGGTGGGAACTGAAAATGACACTGACTGTTCAGGACCTCCAAGACGCAATGAAGCAGAAAAATAGTAAACGATCTGCATCAAAATCCTAGCCCAATTAATGGAGTTGACCGCAACTAATTGGCGTCCCTTGGGCAAGAAAGACTGATCCGCAAACGCCGCTTTAACGATTCGCTGACAGTCATCAAAATTCCCTTCAACTGCAAGATTGTTAACATTATCACTAACAATTGTTGTCATTTGCCGTCGTTGAACTTCGGACACTCGCCGGTGGGGGTGAAGAATAAACATCTCCACTCGATCAGAATGACGACAACCTTCTAATGCTGCTGATCCTGTATCACCGGATGTAGCACCCAGAATAACCACACGCTGATCTTTTTTCTTAAGGGTGTAATCGAGCAAGCGACCCAGAACCTGCAAGGCAAAATCTTTAAAAGCCAAGGTAGGTCCATGAAACAGTTCAAGCACCCATTCCTTCTCCGCGAGCTGTGTCAATGGTGCCACGTCCCCATGGCTAAAACTTTGGTAGCTGGACTCTACAATCTCTCGCAAATCATCTTCAGGTATTTCACCGTCGACAAAAGGAGCAATCACTTTTAGCGCCAATTCTGAATAGGATAAATCACGCCAACTGGCGATTTCTTCCTGACTAAACTGGGGCAAAGACTCGGGTACGTAAAGCCCTCCATCAGGTGCTAAACCAGTAAGCAATACCTGTTCGAAATTCTGAACGGGGCTCTGCCCTCTTGTGCTAATGTATTTCACAGCTTTTCCTAATTGATTATTTCGCTAGCGCGGCCACTCGAATGCGATTTACTTTTCCAATGACTTCGTCCAAGGTTTCGATCTCCGCAAGAGCGTTGTTTAAATCACTTTCCTTTGCCGTATCCGTAAGAATGACAATGGACGCCGTATGGCTAACCCGTTCTTTTTGAATAACAGCCTCGATACTAATACCCGCATTTTGCAGACCGTTGGTAATCTTAGCCATGACTCCCAGCTTATCTTGAACCGAGATTCTTAGATAATATTCAGATTCTATGCCTTCTATTGCTAACACCGATAAGTCAGAACGTGGCTCTGTGTATCCTAGTGCTGCAACCATTGGCTTGCCAGCACCGCTGACCTTAGCTCTCGCCAAATCGACAAGATCTGCAACGACAGATGACGCTGTAGCCTCAGCACCGGCGCCGGGCCCTGTGTACATGGTACTTCCAACTGCGTCTCCTTCTACTAAAACCCCATTACCAACTCCATCTACGTGGGCCAGCAATTGAGTCTTAGATATTAGCGTGGGGTGCACTCTGACTTCTGCTGCATTAGATTTAAGCTGCGCTATTCCGAGGTGCTTTATTTTGTAACCCAATTCATCTGCATAGCTTATATCTTCTGGAGTGATCTTACTGATACCCTCGGTATAAGTCTTTGAAAAATCAAGCGGTAGGCCAAACGCAATCGACGCCATTATGGTTAACTTGTGCGCCGCATCGATACCCTCAACATCGAAGGTAGGGTCTGCTTCTGCATATCCAAGCGCCTGAGCCTCTTCAAGCACGTCATCAAACTGACGCTGCGCTGCACCCATTTCTGTGAGGATAAAATTTCCGGTCCCATTAATAATCCCGGCAACGCTGCTAATCTTGTTAGCAGCCAATCCTTCCCTCAAAGCTTTAATAATCGGGATGCCGCCAGCCACCGCACTTTCGAATGCCAACGTGACATTGTTTTGTTTCGCGATAGCGAACAATTCGTTTCCTTGCTCCGCAATGAGGGCTTTGTTGGCTGTAATTACATGCTTGCCATTTTCTAAGGCTTTTTTCACAACTGAGAAGGCAGGATCAAATCCACCTATGGTTTCCACGATTACTTCAACCTCTGGATCATTAACTACTGCAAAAGGATCAGTACCTGACTTTTCTATGCCTGCGACCTTAGCAGGATCGAGAGTCCGAGTGGCAACGTTAACCACTTCGATACTGCAACCCGTGCGAGAAGTAATATCTTCTGCATTATTCACTAAGAGCTGACGCGTCCCGAATCCGACAGTACCCAGACCGCAAATACCAACCTTTAAGGATTTACTTGATTTAAAATTCACGCAGCGACCTCAGATGGAAACAATGAAGGGCTGATTATACTGGAATTGAGCAAGGCTAACTATTCTAACCTTGCGATAGAAGAAGACTTATCAGAATTGAATGGCTTAGGAGGGATAAGCACTCGCCGCTGCCGGGCAGCGAGGCTGTAGCTGTCTTTTAATTCAAATTGAGCATTTCGGTCAAACGGGCAACATCCATATATCCAGGCACCACGGTCCCATCGGGGAAAACCAATGAGGGCGTACCTGTTATCCCTAATTGATTCCCAATTGCATGGTGTTTTAACACCGGAGTCTGGCAATCTTGGGCTGGAATGTTTTGACCATTTTTTGCTTGGGTAAATGACTTTTTGCGATCATCAGAACACCAAACAGAAATCATTTTCTCGTAAGAATCCCCTTGTACCCCTCCTCTTGGGTAGGCTAAATAGCGCAGTTCAATACCTGCTGCTAACAGCGCATCTTTATCTCCATGCAGCTTGCGGCAATAAGTACAATCAACATCGGTGAACACTGTGAGTGTCGCCAATGTTTCATTGTCAGGCGAGAAGATAATCATCTCTTCTTCAGGCACGGCAGCGATCAGCTCTTGGCTGCGTCCAGTTCGAGCGCCAGTAGAAAGGTTGACCAACCCAGAAGCCGATGTCTTATACATATCACCGGCAAACAAATAGTCCCCCGCTGCATCAGCATAAAGCATCTCTCCTGTGTTCAATTCTACCCGATAAATATTACTTAATGGTGTCGCTGTGATACCGGTAATTTGTAACTGATTGCCGGATGCGGTTTCAATGGCGGCATTGAGTTTATCTCTGAGCGACTGAGCCTGGGTCGAGGCAGCAAATAAAATTGCAGCGCTTCCAAGGAGAACAAAAATGGTTTTTGAGAGGTGTTTCATGTCGATAAGCTCCGGCATGTAAGGATATTAGTCAAAATAGGAGTCTAATTTGTTTTCGGGTCATTTAGAAGACCGACCTAACAGACAATTCGTTTCACAAGAGGGGGAGAGAGAGCAAGAAACACTAGCAGCAGACAAGAATTTCCACACTTTTAGAGTCTAAAAGAAACAAAACAGAAGATAACGTGGGGTCTGAGGACTTCCCGTCCGAAGTTGCTCGTTCGCGACTTCGGGCGGGAACAAAGAGCTTAGCTTCGCTTTTCTAGCTTCTCAGAAATTCGAGCCGCACGACCAGTCAACTCACGCAAGTAATAAAGCTTTGCTTGTCGAACATCGCCGCGTCGCTTCAATGTCACGCTATCAACTTGAGGACTATAAAGCTGGAATGTTCTTTCAACACCAACCCCATGAGAAATTTTACGAACAGTGAACGAAGAGTTTAGGCCTCGATTACGGCGACCTATAACAACACCTTCATAGGCTTGCAGGCGTTCACGATCACCTTCCTTAATTTTAACTTGCACAACGACAGTGTCACCAGGACCGAAATCCGGCAATTCCTTGGTCATTTGCTCGTCTTCGATCTTCTGAATAATCGTGGTCTTGCTCATCTTAAAACTCCCAACTCAATGATGCGATAGACTTGGTAGTAAAGCCTATCGCGATATTTACAAATTCTTGCGGTTTGATGCTACTTACGCTACTTAAAATTCTCTTTATATTCGGTCAGCAATTTCGCTTGGCTCTTAGTTAAATCCTTTCGCGCCAGTAACTCTGGTCGCTTTTGCCAAGTCACCCCGAGGCTTTGTTGCAAGCGCCATTCGGCTATTTTGGCATGATCACCACTTAACAAAACTTCTGGCACTTCGGCCCCTTCAAAAACTGAAGGCCTTGTAAACTCAGGACTGTGCAGCAGTCCATCACTAAAACTGTCTTCTCTCGCAGATGCCTCATCTCCCAAGGCCCCTGGCTGCAACCGTCCGATCGCATCCATTAGTGCCATCGCCGGCAGCTCTCCGCCACTTAGGACAAAATCTCCTAGCGACCATTCTTCGTCTATTTCAGCGTCAATCACACGCTGATCTAGCCCCTGATAGCGACCACAGACCAATATAAGTTGTTGACGTTTGGCCAAGCCTTGTACGGCACAATCGTCGATCTTTGCCCCTTGGGGAGAAAGATAAGCCACTTTCGCGTCGGGCAAAAACCTTCTTGCCTCGCGGATGGCCTTAACCATCGGCTCTGTTTTCATGAGCATGCCGGGACCGCCGCCAAAGGGCTTGTCATCGACAGTACGATGTTTGTCGCTTGCGAAATCTCTAGGATTCCAAAATCGTAAACTAAGCAATTCATTCCTGAATGCTCGCCCACTGATACCGAAGTCAGTAACGGCGGCAAACATTTCCGGAAACAAAGTAACCACGCCAATTTGCACTGTTACCTCCTTCCGACCATTGACTTAGTTATTCCAAATAGTCAGCTTCCCAATTCACCTCAATGATTCCATTGGGCAAATCAATCTTGCTTATAATCGATTCCCTAATGAAAGGGATAAGTCGTTCGCGGCCATCAATACTTGAAGCGGTCGCTTGTACTACTATGACATCGTTGGCACCGGTCTCTAGAAGCCGAGCCACCGAGCCTAAATTTTGCTGATGTTGGTTTTCAACCTTCAAGCCTTCTAGCTGATACCAATAAATGTCGTCTTGTTCTAAAACTGGCAGCTCTGACACCAACACGTTTAGCTCATAACCGGTCAGTAATCGGGCCGCCTCAGGCGTGTCGACTCCCTTTACATGAGCAATGAATCCGCCCGCTTGCTGTTTATAGCCGTCGATCTCTACCTTTTCATGCTTACCGTTTCGATGAGCATCAAACGAGTGATATTCGAGAAGATTCTCCGCTGGGCTAGTGAAAGAAATAACTCTCAACCACCCTTTGATGCCGTGAGCTTTACCCAGCTTACCTAAAACAACTGAACGGGGAGAATCAGAATTCCCTAGTTGCTCAGTTTCAAGCTTCGGCTCTACCGCATCACCACTATCACTCACTGAGATTTCTCAACTGGCAAACCTCACTAAAGCAATCTTATGCTGCAGTTGCCGCTGCTGCTGCGTCTTTCGCAAGCGTGGAGACACGGGGGCTAAGCTGAGCGCCCTGTGACTGCCAATAGGCCATTCTGTCTGCATCTAAACGCAGCTTCTCTTCTTGTCCTTGGGCTAAAGGGTTAAAGAAGCCAATACGCTCAATGAAGCGACCATCTCTGGATTTGCGGCTGTCGCTGACAGTGATGTGGTAAAAAGGCTTTTTCTTTGCACCACCGCGAGCTAATCGAATTGTGACCATAAATAATTCCTATTCTGAAAACTGTAATAATATCTATAACTTACGATATTGTACCGGGCGCGAGCTGCAGGCCCAGATAAAAAGGCGGGTATTCTATGTTAATTGCCGCCGCATTGGAAGCACGCAGATGCCCTATTTTCAAGGCACCGCGCTATCTCTTGAATGCTGGCCGCCAGCTTAAAAGCGAGGAAATTTGCCTCCCCCCAAGCCTGGCATGCCCCCCGCTCCGCTTGGACCCTGCATACCTCCTAAGCCGCGCATCATATTAGCCATGCCTCCACCTTTCATTTTCTTCATCATCTTTTGCATTTGCTTGTGCTGCTTCAAGAGTCGATTAAGGTCTTGGATCTGAGTGCCCGAGCCGAGAGTTATTCGGCGCTTTCTGGATCCATTAAGCATGTCTGGATTGCTACGTTCACGCAGCGTCATAGAGTTGATGATGGCTTCCATCTGTCGAAATTGAGAATCATCAACTTTGCTGGCCGCACCTGGCGGGAGGGCTCCCATGCCGGGCATTTTATCCATAATACTGGCCACACCACCCATATTTTGCATCTGCTTGAGCTGCTCTTTGAAATCTTCTAGATCGAAGCCTTTGCCTTTCTTTATCTTGCGGGCGAGTCGTTCAGCCTTGCCTTTGTCGACTTTCCTTTCTGCCTCCTCTATCAGAGAGAGCACATCACCCATACCCAAGATACGCGAAGCAATTCGGTCAGGATAAAACGGCTCGAGAGCCTCTATTTTCTCCCCCATACCAATAAACTTTATTGGCTTGCCCGTCACATGCCGAACGGAAAGAGCAGCGCCTCCGCGGGCATCGCCATCAGCTTTAGTCAATACCACGCCAGTCAAAGGCAGAGCATCGTTGAACGCCTTAGCTGTTGTGGCCGCATCCTGCCCAGTCATGGCATCGACTACAAACAGAGTCTCCACAGGATTAAGCTGAGAGTGGAGACTACTAATTTCATTCATCATCTCTGCATCAATAGCTAGGCGGCCTGCCGTATCAACAATGAGGACATCGACAAACTTCTTCTTAGCAGCGGCCAGCGCACCTCTTGCTATCTCTGCCGGTGATTGAGATTCGTCGCTTTCAAAAAACTCCACCCCAACATCCGTCGCCAAAGTTTGTAACTGCTTAATGGCAGCTGGACGGTATACATCAGCACTGACCACCATGACAGTCTTCTTAACTTGGCCTTTTAAGTAGTTTGCCAGCTTGGCAACTGTCGTAGTTTTACCAGCGCCCTGTAAACCGGCCATTAAAATGACTGCAGGAGGCACCGCTTTCAGGTCCAACTCGGAATTAGCCGTGCCCATAACGCTTTCGAGCTCAGCCTGTACTATTTTGATAAAAGCTTGGCTTGGAGAAAGGCTCTTAGATACTTCTTGTCCAACGGCACGGTTGTTGACTCGTTCTATAAAGTCCTTCACGACCGGAAGCGCGACGTCGGCTTCTAACAAGGCTTTGCGCACCTCCCGCAGCGCCTCTTCTATATTAGCCTCGGAAAGAGTCGCCTTCCCTGTGAGCTTACGAAACGTGCCGGAAAGTCTATCCGTTAAATTGTCAAACACTGCTGGGTACCACCTATTACTTAAATGCTGCTTGCGCTAGGATTGATGATTATAGCGAAAGTCGGTATGGATAAAAAAGAACTTCAACCCCTAAGGGACTTATGCGAAACTTTCCGTCTTTGAAGGCTGCACAGTAGCCTCACTACTTTTGGCCCCTGCCAACAACTGAGACAATTGACACCAAAGTATGCAATTTACAGTAATTTCAGGTCTTTGCGCGGTGTTATTTTATTCACTGGGCACCACCATACAAGGGCTAAACCTTTCTAAAGCTCGCAATTCAGGTCGCCAAGTTCTAGCTTTAGGCCTAATCGCGGTGGTTGCCCATGGCATTAGCGCTATTGGCGTGATTCGCACTGCGAGCGGGTACCACTTTGGCATTTCCGAAATTAGTACCCTGATCACGGTCTCAATATCTCTGCTGGTGCTAATTAGCAGCGTTAGGAAGCCGTTGCAAAACCTATGTATCGGGCTCTTTCCACTAGCCATTGTTAGCATTATCACCTCTCTAACGATTACTAGTGACTATCCCCCAATCACTATGAGCGCGGGACTGGCAAGTCATGTTGTGCTGTCGATTTTAGCCTACAGCATCATCTCTATTGCGGCCTTACAGGCAGGATTCCTCGCGTTTCAAAATCACCAGCTTAAACACGGAAAACTGAAGGGCATTATTGCTAAATTCCCCCCACTTCAGGACATGGAAGCTTTTCTGTTCGAACTATTATGGGTTGGGCAATTGCTGCTGAGTCTCGGCATCGCAGCAGGAATTGTTTTCCTAGATGATGTCTGGGGTAGAGATGGTGTGATCCATAAAACATTTTTCTCGGTCTTAGCGTGGCTTGTCTTCGCGGTCTTGCTCTGGGGGCGACATCAGTTGGGCTGGAGAGGCATGACCGCCATTCGAGGAACCCTAATCGGTTTTGCACTTCTTATTCTTGGCTTCTATGGCTCTAAGTTCGCACTTGAATACATGCTGGGCTAGCGGCAACCCGTTCTCTCTAAATTTCCTATGAACTCAGACGAATCATCGCTAACTTACCTCCTCATTGCCTTTGGGTCTTTGATAATCGCATCTGCCTATTTCTCTAGCTCAGAAACCAGCATGATGAGCTTGAATCGGTATCGGCTCAATCACCTCAAACGTAATAAGCATCCAGGCGCAATGCGAGCAAGCAAGCTCCTTGAGACGCCAGATAAGTTAATTGGCATCATTTTAATTGGCAATAATTTTGTCAACTTCCTAGCTGCATCCATAGCCACCTCCATAGCGATTAACCTAGTAGGGGATCCAGCACCTATTGCGACTGCAGTCATCCTAACGCTAATCGTTCTAATATTCGCGGAAGTGACACCTAAGACAATAGCCGCGCTCTATCCTGAAAAAATCGCCTATCCGTCCAGTGTCTTTTTAGCCTTGCTCCTAAAAGTGCTTTATCCAGTTGTCTGGTCAGTCAACTTTTTTTCGAATGCATTAGTCAGGTTGCTAGGCTTTAAGCACAGCACTAAAGACAGCCAAACCGCATTATCCCAAGAAGAATTGCGAACAGTGGTACACGAATCCAGCGAACGCATTCCAGAACAGCATCAAGGAATGCTGCTCAACATTTTAGATTTAGAAAAAGTGACAGTTAATGATATTTTAGTACCTAGGAATGAAGTAGTCGGTATCGACATCGAAGATGATTTAGATGAAATTCTCGATCAAATTGGCACCAGCCAACATACGAGAATACCTGTTTATAAAGACGAAATTGATGACATCATTGGCATGCTACATCTGCGCAGTGTCGGCCGTCTTCTTCGCGTCGAGAAGCTAAACAAAGCCGCCATTATTCAGGAAACTAACGAGCCTTATTTTATTCCCGAAAGCACCCCTTTGCACACTCAACTCGTTAACTTCCAAAAACGGAAACTGCGCATGGCAGTGGTAGTGAATGAATACGGCGCTGTTAAAGGCATAGTAACGTTAGAGGACATTCTGGAAGAAATTGTCGGTGAATTTACCACAGATATGGCCGCCAGCAGCAAAGACATTCATGAGCAAGAAGATGGAAGTTATTTGATCGATGGTTCCACTAGCATACGTGATATTAATCGAGTATTAGAATGGGAGCTTGACTGCAGCGGCGCCAAAACACTAAACGGCCTGCTAACTGAGATTTTGGAGTCTATTCCGGATTCTTCTGTTGGGATAAAAATGGACGAGTATTACGCGGAAATAGTTCAGACAAAAGACAATGTTATTCGTACCGTAAAAATGTGGAAAGTTGAACCTGCGGCCAAAGAAGCTGAAGCTATCGACTAGGCCGGATAACTAGATCTTTGTAAAATCAAAGGCATAGGTTTTAGTACACCTAAGGGCATTAACTCAAAGAAGTTAGCTAGCTCCAAATGCTCAGCATGAGCTGACTTAACCGCAACGGCAACATGAAAACAAGGCACTGATCCGATTTGCCAAAACTGCCATTGCTCAGGCACATCTTGTCGCTCCGGTGAAAAATCAATACTAATCCCACCAGCATTAGATAAGCGGTAAGAAAAATCAGCCAACGGTATCGCGAGACCAAGCCCACAGGCTTTTATATAAGCTTCTTTGAGAGACCAAAGATCATAAAAGCGCGTTTGCTGGGCGTTCTCGGGCAATAATTCTAAGCTTTCCACTTCCGGGCGAGAGAAATAGCGATTGGAGATTTTTTTTATACGCCTTGGTTTCGTACCACACTCGATGTCGATTCCTAGTTTTTCATAGCGAGCGAGCGCTAAAATTAACTTGCCTTTTGAATGAGACAAATTGAAATAGAGAGGCATTTTTAGGGTAGCTTGCTGGGCTTTCGCAATAAAAGGTTTACCGTGCTTGTTGTACTCGAAAACCCAGTCTTGGGGTAGAACTGATCCGTAGAGAGACAAAATAGAACGGAGCATGTATCTTCCGAGCAAGAACTCATGTTTGTGCTGGGGTAGCTTCAAGCGAGCTAAGCGTTGAGACTCAGTCTTGCTCAGCCATCGGCTTGTTAACATGAGTAAATCGCGATACTTAAAATTACTGGCGTCGACATACCAAAGATCAATGTTGTTTGGATCTAACTTCATGTCAGTGCATTCTCGGAATCATCCAACAAACAGTGGAGCCTTTTCCGTGAGATACGATCTTCACTCGGATAAGCAAAAGCATTGTTAACATAGCGGATTCCCTGAACAGCTAGCTCTCTATTAACATGGCTATGTCCGTATACATGTATATCTGGATTAAGCCGAATAACTTGTTCACCTAGATCACTGCTGCCTAGCACCGGATAGACTATCCGTCTTTTGGTAGGAATACTATCGGGCATTAGATCCAGCCTCGGCAGAAAATGTGAGAAGCTAATGACCCTATCATTTTTAACCCCTAACCGGTCAGCATTCAAACTCAAAAAGTATTCGCAAACAGCTGCTGTATCCGGTAAATGATCTGGCCATTTACATTCTCTGAAATCTCGCCAAGCCCGAAGCAAATGCCTAGTGGGTTCTCCAAAAGAAAAATCATACCAACTGTATAGCGGAACGACACTTATCTTGCCGAAATGACTCACGCCGGTTTTAACACCCATTTCATTGCAAAGTTGGTGGATCAGTTCAAATTTTTCCAACGAACAAAGAACGTCTTCCTCGCGCAGCCATAACTCATGATTTCCAGGCACAAACAAAACATGGGCAAATTTTTCCACCAACCCCGACAGTACCCGACGCAGTAAAAGCATGTCGTCGGTAATATCACCGGCGAGCAGCAACACGTCATTTTGATACTGCGCCTTTTCAATGGACTCTATCCAATCCAAATTTTGAGGATAATCCACATGAACGTCTGATAAAGCAAAAAATCTCATACTTGTTCGAACACCTTCATTTAATGTGCTTTTGATGCACCGCTACATCCACAGCCTGCTATAGTCCAGCAATGACTCAATCGAACCAGATAATTCTCCAAAACCTGCTGCAAGACATCAAACAATGTTCGCTTTGCGCGCCTCACATTCCCTCGCCCAATCCTGTTCTGAGCGTGGGAAACTCTGCAAAGATTCTTATTATTGGACAAGCTCCAGGCAGCAAGGTGCATGCCAGCGGTATACCCTGGAACGACGCTAGCGGCGATCGCTTACGCCGCTGGATGGGAATCGAAAAAAAAGTCTTCTATGACAAATCTTTAATTGCAATTGTCCCAATGGGGTTTTGCTATCCCGGCAAAGGGAAATCTGGCGATCTACCACCGCGCCCGGAATGCGTTCGAACTTGGCACAAAAAAGTGCTCGATCAACTCCCCAATATTCAATGTACTCTGCTTATTGGCCAATATGCTCAACTGCACTACCATCCGGAAGCAGGAAAAACTGTGACTGAAAGGGTGAGCAACTGGCGCTCATTCACACCAAAAGTTTTTATGCTTCCCCATCCATCCCCTAGAAACCTATTCTGGTTTTCCCGCCACCCTTGGTTTGAAGAGGACACAGTCCCCGCCCTTCAAAAGGCTCTAAGTAAACTAGTTAATCCCCAGACCAATGATGCTGAATAAATTCGGCAAGAAGCAGATACTCATCTCGCCGCGGGTCAGACTTTCGCCAAGCCATCCCAATCTCTCGAGATACATTTTCTTCCCTAAAATGCTTAAGTTTAAGGTGAGTTTCCCCTAACACATCCCCTTTCACAGACATGGCAGGCAGCAGAGTAACGCCTAGGCCATTTGCCACCATCTGAACCAAGGTATGTAGGCTGTTGCCTTGATAAACTATATCCGTATCTGCCTTTTCAAGCTTGCAGGCTTCTAACGCATGGTCACGCAAGCAGTGGCCCTCTTCTAATAGCAAAAGGCTTTCACCCTCCAGATGGCGTTGTTTCACCTTGGATGATTTTTCCAATTGGTGTCCAGGAGGCAGGCAAAGGAGGAACTCGTCCTTAAAGAGGCTGGTAGTCTCGATATCAGGCAATGGATAAGGAAACGCCAAAATAATAACATCCAACTTTCCTTGTTGAAGTCGCTCCACCAGATTTGCGCTCATGTCTTCCCGGAGATAAAGCTTGAGTTTAGTGTACTGCTCTCTTAGCTGAGAAAGCAGTGTAGGCAAGAGAAAAGGACCAATGGTAGGAATCACACCAAGCCTTACCTCTCCTGCTAACGCTTCTTCGTTAGAATTTGCGATAGCGACAAAGTCTTCCACATCTCCAAGAATAATTCTTGCCTGGTGCAGCAAACGTTCGCCAAGGGGGGTAATCAGAACACTCTTTTTGTTACGCTCAAAGATCACGGCCCCTAATTGAGACTCTAAGTCTTGAATTGAAGCGCTTAGGGTAGACTGGGTAACGTAGCAAGCCTCCGCGGCTTTGCTGAAATGGCGAAACTCCGCTACAGCGCAAATGTATTTCAGTTGTTTAATACTGGGAATCATGAGCTTTATACTAATCGAAAAAAACGATCATGACACCATCGAGTGCCCAAACCCGATTATTATTACTCTCTAAATGACCCTATCCAGCGTGGGGTGATTCGTATTATGCTACTGGTCGTTTATCCGAATAGTTTCCCAAGTCAAAATAGGAGAATGTAAATGTCGCTCAAAGGATCAAAGACTGAAGAGAATTTAAAAGCCGCCTTCGCTGGCGAGTCTCAAGCCAATCGAAGGTACCTCTACTTTGCCCAGAAAGCAGATGTGGAAGGTTACAACGACGTTTCAGCATTGTTCCGCTCAACCGCTGAAGGGGAAACTGGCCATGCACATGGCCATTTGGAATACCTTGAAGAAGTGGGCGACCCTGCCACTGGTATGCCCATCGGTGGCACAGCTGACAACCTAAAGTCCGCCGTAGCCGGTGAGACTCATGAATACACGGATATGTATCCAGGCATGGCAAAAGATGCCCGTGATGAAGGGTTTGATGAAATTGCTGACTGGATGGAAACGCTAGCTAAGGCTGAGCGATCCCATGCTAATCGTTTTCAAAAAGCATTAGATGCACTAGACGATTGATCCACATTGAGCTTACTTATCGCTCAGTAGAGACGGTAAGTTAAGCTCAAGTTTGACTCGACCAAGGAGGCTTTCTATGGCGGATAAGGGCAGAGAAGGCGGATTAGCTGCGCCTACCCGGCACCCCCTCAATCAGAACGACCCTGTTTTTTGGGACGAAGACGATCTTAATAAAGAATTAGAGCGAGTTTATGACATCTGTCATGGCTGCCGTCGATGCGTAAGTCTCTGCAATGCCTTTCCAACCCTGTTTGATTTAGTGGATGAAAGCGACACCATGGAAGTAGACGGTGTTGCGGTTTCAGACTACGGTAAAGTTGTCGACCAGTGTTACATGTGCGACCTTTGCTACTTGAGTAAATGTCCCTATGTCCCTCCCCACGAATGGAATGTTGATTTCCCTCACCTCATGCTTAGAGCAAAAGCGATCAACTTTAAGAAGGGAAATACAAAATACCGAGACCAGTTGATTACCAGTACCGATCTAGTTGGAAAAATAGCCTCGAAGCCAGTTGTAAACTCCATCGTAAACGGAGGCAATAAGAACACGGGGGTGAGAAAGCTACTTGACGCCACTCTAGGTATACACAAAGATGCTGCGCTTCCTGACTACGTTAAAGAAACCACTAGAAAGAAACACGCCGAAAAAATACTTAACACCCATTCGCAACCTGCTTCTGAATTTGAAGGCGCGCAAGATCGAGTCACCCTCTTTACTACTTGTTATTGTAATTACAATGAGCCAACGGTAGCCGACAGTGTTATCAGCCTCTTGGAACACAATAATATACAGGTTGAATTAGCAGCCAAAGAGCATTGTTGTGGCATGCCCAAATATGAGCTCGGCGATCTTGACGCAGTTAAACGACTAAAAGAACTCAACATTCCCGCTCTTTATGAAACCGTAAAACGCGGTAATCTTATTATCGCTGCAGTACCCTCCTGTGTGCTGATGTTTAAACAAGAACTTCCTCTCATGTTTCCGGAGGACGAAAAGGTTCGAGCGGTCGCCAACGCCTTTTTTGATCCCTTTGAGTATCTCCAAAAATTGTACAAAGAGAACAGACTCAATCTAGAGTTCAAAACCACACTAGGAAAAGTGAGCTACCACGTTGCATGCCATCAAAGAGTGCAAAACATTGGGCCGAAAACCAAACAGATTTTAGAGTTAATTCCCGAGACAGAGGTTAAAAGCATCGAGCGCTGCTCCGGACATGATGGAACCTATGGGGTGAAGAAAGAAACCTTAGAATTCGCCAACAAAATTGTTAAACCAATTGTCAGACAAATCAAAGAAAAGAATCCAGATTTCTATGGAAGCGATTGCCCCATCGCTGGCAAGCACATAGAAAGTAATTTAAAAAACGGGCAAAAAACATCCCACCCCATTGATTTACTCTGTCTTGCTTACGGCATTTAAGAAGACAATAAAAGCGCTTTGGGCGATCGACCAACAGCAAAGGGAAACGAAATGAAAAAAATCTCCATCAGCGACTTACTGTCTCTTGAGCAATACCAATCCCAAAGGCCTGCAATACGCCAGGCGATAATGGAGCATAAGAAAACCAGAAGAGTTCCGCTGGGTCCAAATGCCACCCTACATTTTGAAGACTATATGGTGATGCGATATCAAGTTCTTGAAACTATTCGCGCCGAGAAAATAGTCGATGAGAAAGATCTTGCAGAGGAGCTCGAAGCGTACAACCCTCTTATACCTGACGGAAAAAATCTGAAAGCTACGCTTATGCTGGAGTATCCGGACGAAGCACAGAGGCGAGAAAAACTAACCCAACTAATCGGTATTGAGGAATTAATAGCCATACAGATAGAGGGCCATAATCCGGTTTTTCCAATTGCCAATGAAGATTTACCAAGATCAACAGACGAGAAAACTTCCGCGGTCCATTTCTTGAGGTTCGAATTCGACGAAGAGATGATAAATTCGGCCAGATCCGGCGCAGATTGGAGTATTCGCTGCGACCATTTGAACTATCAATATAAAACCGAAAAACTGCCTAACACAATCAGCCAATCACTACTGCGAGACTTTAGTTAAGTAGAGTTAAGGCTGCTTTAAAGCCTTGAAACTAGTTAGCAATCGCGATTGCTTGTTCAGAAATTATTGTTCAGAATTTATCATTCAGATAAACTCTTTGGCTCTTAAAGAGACTCTGTACAAGCCAGAAATCCAGACCATTGCAAATCTGAAAATTTCTCCAATTTCAACGAGAAAGCTTACCGCAAACAAAGGAATAATCATGCAGAAATCCGTTATCGCTTACGCAATCGCTTACGCACTTACCGCTACTTCGTTTTCTCTCTCTGTTTATGCAGATCACCACGGTGAAGCTAACCCTAGCTCTATCGTACCTGTTTCCTCAGAAATTTTTGGCATCGACGCCAGTGAAATAGCGGACATACGCGCTCAAATGCAAACTGCTGTAGAAGGCGATTTTTTGCCCGGAGCATTATTGATGGTTGGTAATTCAGAAGGAGTTGGCTTCTTAGAAACAGTAGGGACGCTCAGTAAAGGTAGCACCACGCCAATCGATGAACAAACAATTTTCAGAATCTACTCCATGACAAAACCCATTGTGAGTGTTGCTATAATGACCATGGTCGAAGATGGACTGATCAATTTGGATGATCCTGTCAGTAAATTCATACCCGAATTCGCTGATCTAAAAATTATTGATCGCGAAAGTGGGGACATCTCTCTCGCTCAAAATCAAATGACGATAGAAAACCTACTAACCCACGAATCGGGTTTGATTCAAGCAATATTTTCTCCAGACAGTGACCTAGGAAAGATGTACCAAAGCGAGCTAGCTGGGGATCTCACTGCACAGGAGATGGCAGCGAAACTAGGAAAGCTGCCTGTATATTTTGAACCGGGAACAGCTTGGCATTATGGCCACTCTACCGATGTGCTGGGTGCGGTTTTAGAAATTGCAGACAACAAGACCTTAGATAAAGTCCTTTCTGAAAGAATTTTCTCTCCCCTTGGCATGGACGAAACCAGCTTTTGGGTACCTAAATCGAAGGCCGATAGAATAGCTCAACCAATCTATGGAGCGGCAATGCAGGACAATACAGAACCTAGGGCATTTTTATCTGGAGGTGGCGGCCTCAATTCTACTACCGAAGATTATGCTCGATTTGCCCAGATGCTTCTGAATGGCGGCGAGTATCGCGGGCATCGGATCATCGATGAATCTACATTAGATCTAATGACTAATAAGTACATTTCTGAAGACGTCTCCAGGGAGTTTTACTTTTACGGCCAAAGAGGGAATTGGGGTTTAGGTTTTCACTTACAGCCAACCTCAGATGATGCCGACGGCCCTCATAATTTCGGCTGGAGAGGAATAGGCGGCACTCTATTTGCTGTAGATCGGGAGAATGATTTTTATATGATTTACATGGAACAAAAATGGGGCGGCCCGCAGGCACCGTTTAATAACAACGTTGCACAGAGAGTCATTTATGACGCCATGAGAGACTAGCAGAACCTGTGACCGGCGCTCAGTCGATTTTCCCTGTGAACACAATTGGCCCCGGGTATGAGCGCCTGCCAGCACTGACAATCCAATGGATCTCTTGAGTTTTGGCCTTGCCACCAGAAATTTAAGACAATTAGCCTAACAGATCGTATTTTCGTAAATATCCGCGTAGCTGATGATAGCTAAGACCCAGCACCTCCGCTGCTTTTTTCTGATTGAATTGAGCTTGTTCCATAGCCCGTTTCAATAAATTGATTTCAAACTCTTGAACTTCATTCTTGAAATCTATAGCTTCCGCGTTTTCAAGCCGAGTTGTGTTTTGTTCGACCGATTGGGTATCACTGGTTTTATCTTCGCTTACTAGATCTTGCTCAGGCTCCCGCTTACCCAATCGGTATGGCGACTCAAAAGGGTTGAATACAAGCTGAGAGATCGCGCCGCTCGTATTTTGATACACTGCACGTTCTATTACATTCTTTAGTTCACGAATGTTTCCAGGCCAGGAATACTTCCGCAAAGAGTTTTCTACTTTTGCGGAGAAGCCTGAGAAAAAGTCCCCTCCCATTTCCTTCACCATTCCCACTGCAAAGTGCTCAGCGAGAATCAGTATGTCTTCCCCTCTTTCCCTCAACGGAGGCAGAGTGACAACATCGAACGCAAGTCTATCCAGCAAGTCTTCTCTAAATTTATTCTGTCTCGCGAGATCCGGTAAGTCTTCGTTGGTTGCGGCAAGAATTCTTACATCCACCTGAATCGTTTCATTGCCACCTAAGCGTTCAAACTCTCCGTACTCAATCACCCTGAGAATTTTTTCCTGAACTGACATGTCAGCATTGGCCAGCTCATCAAGAAACAAGGTGCCGCCATTAGCACGCTCAAAATAGCCTTTGCGCTGCTTGGTGGCTCCGGTATAAGCTCCCGCCTCATGCCCGAACAGTTGAGCTTCTAGTAAGGTTTCACTCATCGCCGCGCAATTAACCTTCAAAAAGGCCCCTTCCCAACGCCGTGACAAAAAGTGCAGCCTTGCGGCAATGAGCTCTTTACCAGTTCCTCGTTCACCTACTATTAGCACAGGCTTATTAAGCGGTGCCACCAAAGAGATATGTTCCTGCATCTCCAGAAAACTAGAAGACTCTCCTATCATCCGAGGTGCTGAATTCAAGTCGGCCATTGTGTTCCTTCTTTGACTGGGAATGGATTGCTTCTCCAGCAAAGCATAGAGAGCTCATGTCGATTAGTGAAAATTACCACTTATTGGTTTTATTAGCTATTAACGATGCGTGCCGCCTACCTATCTCCTATTTAAAGCTATGTTATTCAGTGACTTACAACTTTCTTAAAACTTGGCACGGCACCTGCAACCATTACTACAAACCAATCTTATTTGGCCTATTTTGACTAACGGTACATTAGAGGTAGTAATCATGAGTGTATTTACAAGATTATCAGACATCATCAACTCCAATATCAGTTCACTTCTGGATAAAGCAGAAAACCCGGAAAAAATGATCCGGATGGTTATCCAAGAAATGGAAGAGACATTGGTTGAAGTTCGCAGCGGCACTGCAAAAGTCATCGCTGAGAAAAAAACCCTCACCCGCCGCGCTGAGCAACTAAAAAAGCAAGCGAGCGACTGGGAAGGTAAGGCTGAGCTAGCTCTTTCCAAAGGCCGGGAAGATCTTGCTAAAGCAGCACTAATGGAAAAATCCAACATTACCGCCAGCGTAGAGATAACAGAAAAAGATCTAACTAAGCTCGACGAAACTTTAGAGAAATTAGGTTCCGAGATTGAGCAATTGCAGGCAAAGTTAAACGATGCTAGGGCCCGACAAAAGACAATCGTCATGCGCACCAAGGCGACAGAATCCCGGCTAGATGTGAATCGTCAGCTCAATAACTACACTATTGACAATGCAATGGACAAATTTGAGTATTACGAAAAGAAAATCGACCAAATGGAAGGTCAGTTGGACAGTGCGCATGTTGAAAAGCGCGGCTTGCAGAACGAATTCGACGAACTCGAAAAGCAAGAGTCTATTGATCGAGAATTGGAAGATCTAAAGAATAAACTTAAAGAACAGTAGGAATATGTCATGGTCTTATTCGAATTCCTAACAGCTACGGTGGCAATGACGCTTGGCGCGATCACGATTTGGATATTGATAATTCGAAAAGAGAAACGCCACGTCAGAGTCTCTGAAAGTAAAGACTACAACATGGGTGAGCTGTCCTCGATGGCTGAATCGTTAAATCAACGAATCGATGTTCTAGAGTCAATATTGGATGCTGAAGTACCCGACTGGAGAGAGCAAAATGAGCAGCGCAGCGAATAGCGGCTTACGTAGAAACACCAGAAATGCCCGTTGGTTGGGGGTTTGCGCAGGTATAGCGGATTGGTTAGACGTTCCTGCCACCCTCGTTCGCGTAGTCTTTGTGATTTGCGTGATAACTTGGCCGACGCTCATTCTTGGATATTTCATTTTGTATTTTTGCTTGTCGAACGATTTGGACCCCAACAAAGTTAGAGACTATGTGAATGGCTCTAAGCTTAAGGGTCATTTTCAAGGTGTTAACTACCGGAAACCTATTTATAAAAACGAACGAGACAAACGTATCGCCGGGGTGTGTAGCGGTATCGCAGACTATCTCGAGATTAGCCCATTCACGGTGCGCGCACTCACTTTCGGATCACTTTTTGTATTTGGCCCATTCACTTTTTGGGGCTACATTATCTGCGCGTTTGTTTTTGATCCAGACCCGCTAACGATGGATAGCGATCGCTATGCCAGAAAAATGGCCAAAAGAGATCATCGCCGAGAAAAGCGCCGACGTTTCAAGGAGCGGCGTGCTGAAAGAAAAGCTAGAAAGAACGGGTTTAGCAACAGCTACGTCAATGAAGAGTATATGCAAAACAGAGATAGCGAAGCTGAAGTCTATACCGATGACAGAGCCGATGAGCAGCAGTCTGGAGACAGCGTGAACCTGAACCGTGAAGAGTGCGCTAAGCTGTATCGCCAATTAGAAAGCCGTTTACGAGGAGTTGAAGCTTATATGACATCCAAGCAGTTTCGACTTCACTGTGAAATTAACCGCATTTAGAGTGTAAATTCACCAAATTATCTGGGCAACAACAACGTTGCCCATAAATACCCCGCAAAATTCTCTCAAAGTTAGAGTCGTGACTCCCATTAACATCGGGAACCCAGTAAACTATTGTATCTACTCCACTGTACCAGCCAATAAGCGATTATGAAATTTTGCCAGCAATGCGCGTCCCCGATAGTTCTTCGAATACCTGACGGAGACGATAAACTCCGTCATTGCTGCAATGAATGCGATAGTATTTTTTACCAAAACCCTAAAAATGTGGTTGGCACACTACCGGTCTTTGAAGACAAAGTGCTACTGTGCCGAAGGGCAATTGAACCAAGGCTCGGCAAGTGGACACTACCCGCCGGCTATATGGAAAATGGGGAATCAAGTTTGGAAGGCGCGGTTCGAGAAACTCGTGAAGAAGCCGGTGCTAACATCATAGTTAGCAATGATTCTCTCTACACCCTTTTCAACCTTCCAACTATAAACCAAGTTTACTTATTTTTTCGGGCGGAACTCACTAACTTAAACTTCGCACCTGGAGCCGAATCTCTCGAGGTGGAACTGTTTAGACAAGAGGATATCCCCTGGAAAGAAATCGCGTTCACTGTAGTCAAGAGCACACTTGAACATTACTTTGAAGACCGAAAAAACCAGAATTTTCCTGTCAGAATGTTTGATGTCCACCACGAAAAAGAAAGCGGCATCCGCACGAATCTGATTAGTCACAGCGCTGCAGGATCCAGCTAAGCCGGTGTTTCAAAGAATACTACTGGGAAAGTCATGTGGTTGTAGCCAGAATCCAAACACTTCGATAATCCCGAGACGTAGCCCAAAAAAAAACTATCTTTTCCTCACTTCCGCTTAACAAAACCCACAGTTACTGTTACCCTAAAAAGGGTGGGATGTTCTAGCAAAGCAGCTCGCAATTTTCGAGTTCTCAAGACTTTGCCGCACTGGCTCGGAAAAAGATTTTAAAGTCACAGTCATCTAAATTAGTCGTCCTCAAGTTCAACCTGCGAATAAGGTGTTGGTTTATGGAAATGCTCATTGTTCCAGCTTTAATAGCTATCGGCCTGAAAATTGCCATTTTGATTCGCTATGGCGAATCACTTGTTAGCAACAATAATAATCTTGCCTTATTTTTTGGTGCTGCATTGATGTTAAATCTCACTGAGGTATTTGGATTTGAGGGAGAATACCAAGGCAACACTATGCTGACCATATTATTAACTTACTATTGCTCAGCCGTCTTTCTGGTACATGCATTTCTTAATTTGGCGTTAGAATTTTCTAAATTTAATTATCGTCTGACTTTCATCAAAGCAACGCTAAACACCCTTCTTGCATTACTTGTTGTAAACATTGTTTTTAATCGCAGTCTTATTGCAGATGCACAATTTACAGCCATTACCTTCACTCGAGTTGAGGGACCGGCCTATTTTCTATTACAAATCTATCTCACGGTCGGCATGCTTTTTGGTGTTATGCTGCTTCTCTATGGCTTTAGAAAAGCCAACGAATCTTTCAGCCGCCAGCGCTGCCTCGTTTTACTGCTGAGTACACTTCCACCTATAGGTTTGAGCTTTTTAGTTATCCTGACTATGGCAGCTGGAAGCACTCTCACAGCAGCGTTGTTTATGCCGGTTGCGCTAACAATTATGCTCGCTGTTATTGTCTACGCAGAAGAGAAAACAAGGCTTTTCAAATTGCTAACTTTAGTTCCCTATAGCCGTGAACGTAAATTACATCAGCAAGTAGTTAACAAACTGACTGACTGCATTGCCATTAGCAGTCACCCAGACACTACTAGCGAGGCGCTGAATCTAAAGCAAATGATGCGTGAATTTGAAGGGCATGTGGTCGAGCATACGGTGGGCTATTATGGAGGCAATCAAAAAATGGCAGCCCAAGCCTTAGGAGTGTCCGAAGCAACCATCTCTCGTCGTGCTAGAGCATTGCAATTAAACTAACTGGAAGGGCCTAGATTCCGAGCGGTTTCAGAGTGCAGCCAATCCGTCGAACAGAAAGTAGGCCACTTCCTCATAAGGGTGATGTTTTTTCATCGCTGCCACGACAGCATCGACTAACGTTTGTTCGCAAACCATTTCAACTTTATATTCAATTACTTTTTCGAGAGTATTCACTTCCCCAATAAAGGGTGAACTGCCCTCAATCGGCCTAAATTGGCCTTGACCCAGTGTTTGCCAGGCACAGCTTTCATAAGCACCCACTTTTCCCGCCCCAGCTCCAAACATGGCAGCTTTCACGCTTTCTAAATGAGATTCTGGAACATAAAATTCAATTTTAATAAGCAATGAACCATCCATAGGAATCCCACTTAAGGCAAAATTTCGCAGTAGTTAACTACCAAGGACTATCCCAGCCATTGACGGGCATTTCTAAACATTCGCAATGTAGGAGCATCTTCTTTCCATTCATCAGGATGCCAGGAGTTCTGGCTAGCTCTAAACACTCTTTCTGGGTGTGGCATCATAATCGTAACACGACCATCGTCGCTGCAAAGGCCTGCGATTGAGCCAACGGAGCCATTGGGGTTAGCTGGGTACACCGTAGCGAGCTCTCCGGTATTATCAACATACTGGAGTGCAGTCGAATTAGTCGATAGAAAACTAGACTTGGCACTTTCATTTTCAAACTGCGCTCTACCCTCGCCATGAGCAACCGCGATAGCTATTCGAGAACCCGCCATACCCTGCAAAAAAGCTGAACTGGATTCATTCACTTTCGTTAAACTTAATCGTGCTTCAAACTGTTCGGAGCGATTCCTATGAAATGTTGGCCAATTGTTAGCACCGGGGATCAATTCATGCAGCAAAGATACCATTTGACAGCCATTACATACTCCTAGAGTAAGAGTGTTAGGGTTATGAAAATGTTTCTCAAATTGGTCCCTTAACTCTTTGTTAAACAAAATTGTTTTTGCCCAACCACCCCCTGCTCCCAGCACATCGCCATATGAAAAACCACCACAGGCAACCAGCGCATCGAACTCTGACAGACTACTACGTTTTTCAATTAAGTCGGTCATATGCACATCAACCGCGCAAAACCCGGCTCTATCGAACGCTGCCGCCATTTCTACATGACCGTTTACGCCCTGCTCTCTTAACACCGCTACTTTAGGGGCTAACCCTAAGTTAACGAAAGGAGCTGAGATATCTTCATTGACGTCAAAAGACAGATGAACGTTTAGTCCACCATCTGAGCTATCCAATAAACCGTCAAATTCCTCTTGTGCGCACTCAGAGTTGTCCCTAATTCTCTGCATATGATAGCTGGTAGCTGCCCATTGCCTATGAAGCTCTGTTCTAGTCAGCTTAATAAGGCTCTGATCCGCGTGAAAAATCTGTATCTCGTCAGAACCCGTTACCTCGGCAACTTTAACCACACAATCGGCAAAATCGAGCTCACGAGCTAGCGCTTCGAACGCTTCTGCGTTTGAGTCTAGCACCTGAACCACTGCACCCAACTCTTCATTAAAGAGTGATGAGAGTGGGTCAGCACCGCTTTGCAATCGGATCTTCAACCCGCTTCGACCCGCGAATGACATTTCCAACAACGCTGTCAACAAACCACCGTCGGAACGGTCGTGATAAGCGAGGAGTAAATCGGTTTTTCTTGCTTGTTGTATGAGTGTAAAAAAATCAACTAGGTCTTTCGCTTCATCAAGATCCGGCGCCTCGCCTTTCAAGCTTCGATAAACCTGTGCCAAGGCAGATCCCGCCAAACGCCTCCTGCCCCTGCCTAAGTCGATTTCATAGAGATGACTTGGCCCCTTTGAAGTAACAATTTGTGGAGTTAGCGAAGTGCGCACATCGGACACTGGGGCAAACGCAGAGACGATTAAGGAAAGGGGTGCAGTGTTACTTTTTTGACTACCGCTTAAATCATCATTCCAAACCGTACGCATCGACATTGAATCTTTTCCCACGGGGATACAAATTCCCAACGCGGGACACAGCTCCATCCCTACCGCTTCTACCGTTGCAAACAATTTTTGGTCTTCACTACCGTGTCCGGCAGCAACCATCCAATTCGCCGAAAGTTTAATATCATTCAGGGTTGCTATATCCGCGCTAACAATATTAGTAATTGCTTCGCCAATAGCCATTCGTCCAGATGCGGGGGCATTGAACAAAGCAATTGGAGTACGTTCTCCCATTGCCATCGCCTCACCAGTGTAAGCGGTAAAAGAGGAGGTAGTTATCGCAGCGTCAGCGACTGGCACTTGCCAAGGTCCAACCATTTGATCTCGGTGTACCATGCCCGTTATCGAGCGATCGCCAATGGTAATCAAAAACGATTTGCTCGCCACACTCGGCAACGCAAGAACACGATTAATCGCATCTTCCAGATCGATAGTCGAAACATCGAACTCGCCTAAGTCGGAAGTCGTTGTTACCGCCTTCCTATGCATTTTGGGTGGCTTCCCAAACAAAATATCCATGGGCAAGTCTATTGGCTTGTCTTCAAAATGGCTATCACTTAGACCTATCTGCTTCTCTTCGATAGCCTCACCTACGACCGCGAAGGGGCATCGTTCCCTTTGGCATATACTTTTAAACCGAGCCAAGTTTTCTGGGCTGACCGCGAGTACGTAACGTTCTTGAGACTCGTTGCACCAAATTTCAAGAGGTGACATCTCTGCCTCATCGTTGGGGATATCTCTTAGTCTGAAGCTTCCCCCTCGTCCGCCATCTTTCACTAATTCAGGGAGCGCGTTAGATAGGCCACCAGCGCCCACATCGTGGATAAATCCTATGGGGTTTTGATCACCTAACTGCCAGCACTGATCAATGACTTCCTGACAGCGCCGCTCCATCTCAGCATTCTCACGCTGCACCGATGCGAAATCTAAATCTTCATTACCCGTGCCTGAGGCTATGGAAGATGCTGCGCCTCCTCCAAGACCGATTAACATGGCAGGGCCGCCTAGTACTATGAGTTGCGCGCCAAGACTTATCTGCCCTTTATCAACATGGATATCCCGAATGTTGCCGATTCCACCGGCAATCATTATTGGTTTGTGGTATCCCCTTACTTCCTCTCTGCCTTCTTTGTCTATTTGCTTTTCTTCAAATGTTCGAAAATAGCCACACAGGTTTGGTCTACCAAATTCATTATTGAATGCAGCACCACCTATGGGCGCTTCAAGCATAATGTCCAATGCTGAAGCTATGTGAGCAGGCTTTCCAAAATCTTCTTCCCAAGGTTGGGAGAATTCTGGAATGCGAAGGTTAGAAACGCTGAAACCCGTTAAACCGGCCTTGGGCTTCCCCCCCTTGCCTGTTGCCCCTTCATCTCTAATCTCCCCCCCAGAACCCGTGGCCGCTCCGGGAAAGGGAGCAATAGCAGTGGGATGATTGTGAGTCTCCACTTTCATTAGGATTTGCACTGGCTCATCGACAAAATGGTAGTGCTTTGAGTCCGGATCGGGGAAAAAGCGACTGCTCTCACTTCCTGCCATTACCGCGGCATTGTCGGAGTATGCCGACAGCACATTTTGAGGTGACACTTTGTGAGTATTTCGGATCATTGAAAACAATGAATGGGCTTGATCTATTCCGTCAATTTCCCAGCTCGCATTGAATATTTTGTGCCGACAATGTTCTGAATTCGCTTGCGCAAACATCATCAATTCAACATCGTTAGGGTTTCTGTTTAGGGCATTAAAACTTTCGAATAGATAGTCAATTTCATCTTCCGCTAGAGCAAGACCAAGTTCACTATTTGCAGCAACCAGAGCCGCTCTCCCCTGATTTAGCACGTCAACTGCGCGCACAGGTTTTGGCGCGGCACTTCTAAAAAGTATCTCAGCTTCTTCTACAGTGGATAGAACTGCATGAGTCATTTTGTCATGTAGTAATCCACCTACTAATTCATGCTGCTCCGAATTCAGAGGAGAAGATAGTTCGAGAGAATATTTGATAATACGCTCTACTCTTTTTACTCCGGTTAAACCACAGTTGTGAAATATGTCAGTAGCCTTACTTGACCAAGGCGAGATAGTTCCGGGTCTGGGTACAATAAAATAATCGATTTTGTCATTGGCACTCTCGGTCGTAGTGCCACTGTGTCCGTAGCGCAGGAGTGAACGCGCAAGCTCTAATTCTTGCGCTTCTAAAATTTCATCATGGTCAAGTAGATGGACGAACTCGGCATCTAATGACCTGATGTTAGGCAGCCGGTTCTGCAGGGCTTTTAGTAGTTTGGAGTTATTAAAGGGTGATAGAGCGGAAGCTCCAAACAGCACTTGCATGTAGGGATAATCCTTTGAGTGAAAGCTTTTAAAACGGCGAAGTTGCCCACGAGTATGAGCTGCCAATGATAATAGATTTGACGTCCAAATTCAGAAAAAACTAGCAGCCTATTTCTTATATTAGCCGTCAACAAATAGTGTTCTCAATAAGGTGGGGACACCTTAGGGGCTGTAGCTGCCAGCCTCTTTAGAAACGATTCTTACCCCATTTTGGTCTTCCACCCAAAAATCCACATGGGTTAGATTAGTAATGTTTTCCCCTTCCCCGCCAAAAGAAGGTGCCGCTTTAACAGAATATGCCACGCCAGCTCGAGCATTAAAGCGAAGCACGCGGCTCATAGGCTCGGTATCCGTTGCATAGCTAACTAAAGCCGGAGCTAGACCTTTTTGAATGCCCATATCCCAAAAATAGTAAACATGCAGGTCATGAAAGCCCGGCGCCAACTCTAAGGCTGTGAAATTATGACTCTCATCGATGTCCTGCCCATCTACGGCGGCAAACCTCACACCGTCAACATAGCGATTAATAATGTCGTTGCGGACATACTGGACGCCCTTAACACTGGCAACTTTTAATGCATCTCTAGGTGCACCAAAATACGCTCTGTAGGTTTCAGGACCCGCACAGGCATTGATGAAGGTTGCAATACAAAGGACAGTGACCAGCTTTAGAGCAGAAGTCATCGAGAATTTATCCCTAACAGACTGATTGGAATGGAGTTTATACAATCGAAAACGACTAGGTTCAAGCTTTGGTTCTTTTGGATTTAAAAAATGACTGAATCAAAGCTCGGCACTCTTGCTCCAGAATTCCTTCAATTACTTCCACCTGATGGTTAAACTGCGCCGCTTTAGCTATTTCGAAATGGCTTTTCAAAGCACCTGCCTTTGGCTCTCTGGCACCAAACACTACCGTTGACACCCGAGCGTGAATAATTGCGCCGATACACATGGCGCATGGCTCTATGGTCACATAGAGAGTGCTGCCGCTGAGCCTATAATTGTTTTCGCTTAACGCCGCTTGCCTTAAAGCCTGAATCTCCGCATGAGCCGTAGGGTCGCAAGTAGAAATTGGGCAATTGAACCCTTTGCTGATTAGGGTCTCATCGCGCACGACAATTGCACCTACAGGCACCTCGCCCCTAAGTTCAGCCTTTTTCCCCTGCTCCAAAGCCAAGGCCATCCAATGCTCATGTGAAGTTTCTGGCTTTGACATCTCTCTATCCATTGGATGCGTTTTTGGATTTGTGAAGCTTTGATATCCAAAACAGGCTCATAGAAACTGCTGGGCCTATTCCAAAGGCAAACATTAATGTGCCTAGCCCCACAGTTCCCCCTAAGATCCAACCCGCGAAGACCACGGTAATTTCTATGGCGGTCCTGACTTTAGCGATGGGCAATTGAGTCACTCGCTGAATTCCCGTCATTAGTCCATCGCGCGGTCCCGGGCCTAAGTGCGCCACCAAGTAAATAGCACTCCCCAAACCTATCAATAACAGGCCCGTCACTGATTCCAATGCCTGCAGCCCTATGGATTCAGGGCGAGGAAGCCAAGGCAGACTCAAATCCATCACCAACGCAATAACGATAGCATTGGCTATCGTTCCCAGTCCGGGCATCTGCTTCAATGGAACCCACAACACTAGCACCGCTAAACTAATAAAAAAGGTAGTCAGCCCTATGCTCATGTTGACCCTGTTAGCTACACCCTCAGCTAATACCACCCATGGACTTACTCCAAAATTAGCGGCAATCATTAGCGCCTCTCCCAATCCGAATACACTCAGTCCAAACACCAACATGAACAGAGTCAAGGATTGCGGTTTAAAACTCAGAGGGTTACTTGAGCTCCATGACACATGAGGAACTGCTTTCACAGAAAATATCTTCACGACTCATCTGCCGAATTTATTGAGCTATGATTTTCAAGAACCTGTAAAATTCTCGGCCGATACTTCTCCAGCAATGCCCAGAGTATTGCCGCAGTTTCGCTGTCCACTTGTCCCCCGAAATTTGACGACCGAAAGTGTAACTGAAAGGCTCTGACAGCGAACTGAGTTTCCGAATCGAAAAAGCCGCTGACCTCTAAGCTATAACCAAGACCTAATAATGCTTCTTGAAGATGCAATATCGAAGGCAGTTGCTCTGTAAAATGCGCTTTGTACTTTGCTACTGAACCGTCATCAGGCCATGCGCCTATCCCGTTGTCATATAGAGTGCGCCAGGGAAACAAGGGACCTGGATCGGACTTACGCATGGTGGCAATATCAGAATGGCCAAGAATATCGATGGGGTCTATTTCAGGGTAACGGGCGAGAATATTTTTCAGTAATGCCACAAGCTCCGTTATCTGAGTGTTTGGGTAGGGCTTAAAATCACAGGAAAGATCTTCAACCTGATCAGGTGAACTAGGAACCTCGCCTGTTTGGCATTCAAACTCGTTAACCAATTCGATTCCGATAGATCGATCATTCAGGTTAGTCTCCCCAGCCCAAAAACTGCGACCTGCATGCCAAGCCCTTCGATGCTCTTGCACCAACGAGTAAACACGAAGGCTTTTCTTTGGATAACTGGCATCCTCTAAAGTGGGAATAAGGTAGTGCGAACTTACGGGGTAGTTAGTCTCTTCTGTCAGCAGTCGCAAAGACTCGCTGAAATTCTCAGAGGTTCCATGGATCACAATATAGTCTATCCGACTATTTTGATTCGCCGATTCAATATAAACGTAGGGGGGTGAACTGCAAAAGCTTAAGAAAAGCGCTAGTACGGCAAGAGGAAAAATACGATCCATTGAATAGTCCTAACAAACTCGATAAGAGAACCTGTTGAGTGAAATAAGCACCTTGAGCAGATCAACACAGCCCTGTCTCTCAACCTCAATCGCTTTTGCGTTTGAGGGTCCGCCATTTAGCTATTCAGGAAATGAGGAGACCAGCAAGCAGCCGGTCTCTATTCCCATTCAATGGTCGCCGGCGGCTTACTAGATATGTCGTAGGCAACTCTGGAAACATCTGCTATTTCATTCATGATGCGATTAGATACAGTTTCCAATAGCTCAGGGTCCAACCTCGCCCAGCGCGCCGTCATGAAATCAATAGTTTCCACAGCTCGCAAGGTGACCACCCACGAATAACGCCGCGCGTCACCTACGACTCCGACAGATTTCACGGGAAGGAAAACGGCAAATGCTTGACTTACCTTGTTGTAACAATCGGCCCGATGCAACTCTTCCATAAAAATTGCGTCAGCTAGCCGTAACACATCGCAGTACTCTTTTTTCACTTCTCCAAGAATTCTGACTCCAAGTCCAGGGCCTGGAAAAGGATGGCGATATACCATGTCGTAGGGCAAACCCAATTCTAAACCGATCTTTCTAACCTCATCCTTAAATAGTTCTCGAAGCGGTTCCACCAAGCCCATTTTCATGTCTTCAGGCAATCCGCCCACGTTGTGGTGAGATTTAATAACATGGGCTTTGCCTGTCTTTGAGCCTGCTGATTCAATGACGTCCGGATAAATTGTGCCCTGCGCGAGCCAGTTAACGTCCTTTAACTTGGTTGCTTCCGCATCGAACACTTCGATAAAAGTATTGCCGATTATTTTTCGTTTTCGCTCCGGCTCATCGACTCCCGTCAAGCCTGAAAGAAACTGATCCTCAGCATCAACCCTAATAACTTTCACACCCATATTACTCGCGAAGGTTGCCATCACCTGGTCGCCTTCATTTAGCCTCAACAAACCATTGTCCACAAAAACACAGGTGAGTTGATCGCCAATAGCTCGATGAAGAAGTGCCGCTACGACCGAAGAATCTACCCCGCCTGATAAGCCAAGCAAGACCTTGTCTTGACCTACTTTTTCTCGAACCGAACTAATCGCATCTTCTATTATACTTGCAGATGTCCACAGCGCCTGACACCCGCAAACATCTTTAATAAAGCGACCAAGAATTCGGTCTCCTTGAGCTGTGTGAGTAACTTCCGGGTGAAACTGCAGACCATAGAATGATCGACTTTCATCTGACATCCCAGCAATCGGCGCGCTTTCAGTTGCGGCAATTAGATCGAACCCAGGGGGAATTGCGGTAACCTTATCCCCATGGCTCATCCACACATCGAGCTCTTGAGAACCGTCGTCGAGGATGCGATCCTCAATTCCCTCGAACAGTTTACTGCTCTTAACCACTTCTACTTGAGCGAAGCCAAATTCAGATTTTTCTGAAGCCTCAACCTTGCCTCCAAAATGCTCCGCCATGGTTTGCATGCCGTAGCATATTCCTAAGATCGGCACACCTGCCGAGTATATAAAGTTAGGAGGTTGCGGGGAGTTTTCTGTGTTTGCAGATTCTGGGCCACCGGAAAAAATAACACCATTGGGGGCAAAGCGTTCAAATTCTTTCTCGTCTACGGTGTAATCCCAAATCTCACAGTAAACACCAAGTTCACGTACTCTACGCGCAATTAGCTGTGTGTATTGGGAGCCGAAGTCCAGAATAAGAATATTCTGACTGTGTATATTGAGTTTACTCATGGAAATTATTTCAAAAATTGAAGGGCCAAACGACCTAACTTACTCGGTAGTTTGGCGCTTCTTTAGTAATGGAAACGTCATGCACATGAGACTCGTTCATGCCAGACGCTGTAATTTTTACAAATTGAGTTTTGGTTCGCATCTGTTCTATGTCAGCACTTCCCGTGTAACCCATGCTCGACCGCAGGCCACCCATTAACTGATGAACTATCGCAGACATAGGACCTTTATAGGGAACTCGGCCTTCGATTCCTTCAGGCACCAATTTTTCAGCACCCGAATCTGTATCTTGAAAATAGCGATCGCTAGAACCTTGAGAATGCGACATGGCACCTAACGAGCCCATACCTCTATAGGCTTTATAACTTCGCCCTTGGTACAGTTCAACTTCTCCTGGTGCTTCTTCAGAACCGGCTAACAAACTGCCCACCATTACAACATGGGCTCCAGCGGCAATGACCTTAGCCACATCGCCAGAATAGCGAATACCTCCGTCAGAGATCACACAAACATCGCTGCCTTTTACAGCTTCAACGACATTTGCCACCGCTGTGATTTGCGGCACTCCAACCCCCGTCACAATACGAGTCGTGCAAATAGAACCGGGGCCAATACCAACTTTCACTGCGTCAGCACCCGCTTTAACTAAATCCCTGGCTGCATCTGCAGTGGCAATATTACCCCCCACCACTGCGATTTCTGGGTATTTCGTTTTAATTGATTTAACTTGATCAATAACTTTCTGAGAGTGACCATGGGCTGTATCCACAATAATCACGTCAACACCTGCAGCAACCAAGGCATCCACACGATCTGATGTGTCAGGACCCGTGCCAACAGCTGCCGCAACTCTCAAGCGCCCTTGCGAGTCTTTGCAAGCATTAGGAAAATCTTCCGATTTTCGAATGTCTTTTAACGTGATCAATCCCTTCAATGTAAATTCATCATTCACAACAAGGATTTTCTCGATTCGGTGCCGATGAAGTAATTCTTTTACCTCAGCCAAATCGAAATCCTCAGCCACCGTCACCAGCTTGTCCCGAGGAGTCATGATTGATGCAACAGAGGCATCCAAATTGACCTCAAACCTCACATCTCTGCTGGTTACAATTCCCACCAAACCTGACTCATCGACAACAGGCATGCCTGATATGCCGTTCTCCTTCATTGACACAGTCAAATCTCTGATGGTGGCCGATACTGGGATAGTGAAAGGATCTTTCACCACGCCACTTTCGTATTTTTTAACAATGCGGACTTCTCGCGCCTGTTTTTCAACACTCATGCTCTTGTGAATTACCCCAAGCCCGCCTTCTTGAGCCATCGCAATGGCAAGGCGAGCTTCAGTCACTGTATCCATAGCAGAAGAAACCAGCGGAATATTTAACGCAATGCCATGGGCAATACGGGATTCGAGGTTGACTGTTTTGGGGAGAACATCGGAGTGGGCAGGCAGGAGCAGAACATCATCGAATGTAAGAGCTTCTTCAGCAATTCGCAACATAAGATTACCACTTCTACAAAACGGAGATTATACAGAGCCAGCAGCTTCTTGTATAGATTCAGATTAGCGGCGACGGCTGACTACACCCAATCTGGCGCAGGTCTTAAACGAAGGTGGATACGTTGAGCTACAGGTATTGCCACAAATAACACGGAATAAATATTGCCTGCACGTGCAACCGTTCCCTCGGGAGCCGATAGAGCCATCAACATGGACACTACAGCTACCAGCGCGACCACAATCCAGCTAACGCAAGCATGTTGACAGAAATGAATTTCAAACTCTGACAGCACTAGCTGCCGGCGATACCTGAGCGCATTTAGATAGAGAGAAATTACAATCAGCGACAGTGCGATAAGCCCAAGTGAAAAATACACAAACAGACTGGCCACGCTATTGTTAGCCCAGCCTATATCATTAAACAGATTCATACCCCAGACGCCTCCGGAGAGGTATTCCACGCTAGCTTGAATCATCAGCTTTATCGGATAAACAAAGATAAGTACCAGCACCACTAAGCTCAGGCTGAGCAAGACAGTCACCCCGTCTTGCAAGCCAAAAATCCTACTCCATGTGGTTTGGGCCAGCCAAATAGCACCTATTATCGCGGCACTAATTACAAATGCTGGGATATCCCGAGAAAGCTCCAACAACTCCGGCGGACTGCGGGGTATTTGATCTATGCTGATTACCAACATGGTAAAAGAGAAAGCAAAAGCCGCATCGACAAAGGTTTCTATACGAGTCATGTTTTCACCCCGCAGGGTTAAACCACCGTCTCTGCGGCAGCTTTTTAGGTAATTTTGACTCAATACATCCATACCATTTCCTCTTAACGTTTATGGAATAGCACTGAACAACTATTTGCAAGCAATTTGATAGGTTACACTTTGGCTTAATTAACCGAATTATTTTGCCAAAGTGCTGACACTATAGATGAACCATTCCCCTAAAAATGAACCACTGCAGACTCGAGCCAAGCTGTTTGCAGAGCCTCTATTCCATTTCGCCATTATCGCTGTTGTTTTGTTTGGAAGCTTCAACTTGTTAGAGACAAAGAACAAGTCACCCATCGAAATAAGTCAGCGAGAAATCAATGCGCGAGTTTACATCGCAGAATTAGCAGCAGGTCAAGCTCTGCGTACCGCGAACATCGAATCGATTAGGACAAACTATATAGAGCAGCAAATTTTAGTCCGTGAAGCAACGCTCCGCGGCTTAGACAATGACAGTAGAATTCACGACATTTTAGACCAAAAACTTCGGCACGTTCTCAGCGGAGATCTGATTCAGCCCAGTAATGCTGAACTAATGAGGTTTTTCGAAACCAACAAGAACAACTACCGCAGCATGGCCACAGTCTCTGTGGATGAACTCATATTTGACGCTCAAGTTGAACTAGAAAAAACCACTATTGCCGCTCTCGAAACAGGCCTGAGCAGCGAAGAATTAATGACCCTACAAGCAAGCAGCGCCGCCCCGCTTCCAAACATTTCCAAGGAAGACCTGAGCAGCATTTTTAACCAAACGCTTGCCGATGAAGTTTTTCAAAGCTCAAGCAACAGATGGCTGGGCCCCTACCTTAGTAATCGAGGGCAACATTGGCTGCAAGTGCTAGAGCGACATCCAGCCGCGTTACCTGAATTTAGTGAAATTAGCGATTTACTCAGGCTTGATTGGATGGCCTTGGAAGAAGACCTGCTCTTAGAAGCACGGATCAATGAGATCGTGAAAGAATATGACGTGGTCATTGTCGATGACACAAAATAGCACTAAAGCGGCAAGGCCTTCTCAGGTGAGAGCTCGAATTTGTCTTGCTGCGCTTGTCACGCTCCTATGTTGTTCAGTGCAAGCTCATGATCTCAATGTAACGGGGGTGGCGAGAGTTTTCCTAGATGAGGAACTTGGAGGAAACTATCGTTTATCGGTGGCCGACCAACAGGTGCCTCCTTTGTTTAATGTTGCGCGGATACTTCCCGATCGCTGCATAGGGCTTCCCTCTAGCCGTTATAGTTATCGCTTTCGCTGCCTGCCGGCTCTGAATAGCAGCGACGAACTCCTCTTTCCCTGGGGATTCCAAGGATTGGTGGTGCTCGCAAAATGGCAAGATGGGAATGCCTTTTCCACTTATTTTCCTGGCGAAACTGGCCAAATTAAAGTCCCTCTCTCTGAGCTAAAAGCAGGCGCTGAATCTGTAGTTGGTTTAGCGTCACGCTATCTAAAACTAGGCACTGAACATATTCTTTTTGGCATTGACCATCTTCTATTCCTGATCGGATTGTTACTGCTTATTCGTGGCGTAAAAATGCTTGTTGCGACAATTACAGCATTTACCGTGGCCCACAGCATTACTTTGGCTTCTTCCGTGCTCGGCTTGTTTCCGCTACCTGGGCCACCGGTTGAAGCATTGATTGCGCTTTCAATCGTTCTGCTGGCCCGAGAAGTAGTGTTAGGTCAGCGGGGCTTAAGAACACTTAGCCACACAAAACCCTGGTTGCTAGCGCTGGGCTTTGGCTTAGTTCACGGCTTTGGATTTGCCTCCGCGATAGGAGAATTAGGGGTAGCCAGCGAAGACATCCCATTGGCATTACTGTTCTTCAATGTAGGTGTTGAAGCGGGTCAACTTGGCTTCGTTGTTGCTGCCTTACTGCTCGCTTACCTTTTCAAACGGGTGAAAAATGAGTGGGTGAGAATAGCGGAGCTAGGCATTGCCTATGGTTTGGGTGGGGTGGCATTGTTCTGGTTTAGCGAACGCTTACCGGCTGTTTTTTGGCTCTAGGACCAGCTACTGATGGTTTCTAAAGCCAAAGAGGCGCAAATTGCGCGACCCTTTATTTATTCTGATACTCTTGGTGGCAAGATTCGCAAGGCGGATACAGCTCATCGTTCCCAACCTGAGACAAAACAGATTCGTTTCGCTGTTCAACAGCGGTAAGCACATTGCTTGCGGCAGAGATCATTTGTTGTGTGTAGTTCTGCCATAGTTGCTGTTCGGCAACAGCCTTTTCTCCTTTATCAGCACCGCCTGACTGCATCAAATTTCCCGCTGCAATAACTGCAATAGCGGCCTCCTCCACCTCCTGCCACTGAGCTGGTGTGTCTAGCTGATATGCGCCCCAAATCGTGTTGGTTGCTGGCGTTACTATTCCATTCATCAGCTGCTTAATAGACAAAATCGGTTCAGCCGCAGCACTGGGCAAACAAAAACATATTAGTAGTGAGGCACTGCAAACAGAAAACAAGCCCGTCACGTTTTGACGGCCGAAGCGTAAATTCATTTTTAACTCCCTAAAGTTACAGTTTAACCACCTTGTTAAGGAAGGTTATCCAACGAATAGCTACTATATTGCAATCGCCGGCAGCTGCTAGATAAACAATTTCGGCTGAATCTGCTTTAATCGTACAATCGAACTTCGCTTATTGCCAACACTGAGGCCAATGCCCAACCGAATTATAGGATTAGCTGCGCCTTTTGGAGAGTACAACCATGACTAAGAAACTGCTGAATTTCAATTGCCTCGGCCTTCAGACCGCCCTGTTGAGCCTGGTTATTTTGGCGTTCCCATTGAAGCAGGCCACAGCAGATATTTGGGATGAGGTTGAACATGGCTATGCAGACAATAACGGAGTGAAGATTCACTACGCTACTGTTGGCGAAGGTCCTTTGGTGGTTATGGTGCATGGTTTTCCTGATTTCTGGTATACCTGGCGACACCAAATGGAAGGGTTAAAAGACAGCTTCAAGGTCGTCGCTATGGATCAGCGTGGTTACAATCTCAGCGATAAACCTGAAGGGGAAGAAAACTACAATATGCGTCATTTGGTCGGGGATATTGCCGCGGTAATAGACCATTTCGGCGAAGAAAAAGCGACAGTAGTCGGGCACGATTGGGGTGGAATAGTCTCTTGGCAATTCGCCTTTGCCATGCCGCAGATGTTGGATAAATTGGTCATTATGAATCTACCGCATCCGAATGGCTTAGCGCGCGAACTGGCCAACAATCCAGAACAGCAAGCAAACAGCGCCTATGCAAGGGCTTTTATCACCGGTGAGCCTGACGATCCAAATATTCTGTTCGGAGGCCCAATGAACCCGCAATCCCTCGCATTTTGGGTAAGCGACCCAGAGGCCAAAGCACGTTATGAGCAGGCTTTTGCGCAATCCAGCTTTGATGGCATGCTGGCTTACTATAAGCAGAATTACCCCAGAACCACTACGAATTCGGCCACGCCACCGCCGGCCCCTCAATTAGATGTGCCATTGCTTATTTTCCACGGCCTTGAAGATACAGCACTGGACTCAGACGGCCTCAACAACACATGGGATTGGAATGACAGTGACACCACAATTGTTTCTGCGCCCACCGCCAATCATTTTGTGCAACAAGATGCAGCTGCTCTAGTCACTAGCACCCTTAAATGGTGGCTAACTATGCGTCGATAAGATCGCCGATCCTAGATACT
Source organism: Pseudohongiellaceae bacterium (assembly GCA_045106275.1). Taxonomy (GTDB): domain Bacteria; phylum Pseudomonadota; class Gammaproteobacteria; order Pseudomonadales; family Pseudohongiellaceae; genus UBA9145. Next base: position 61,369 of record JBGCEK010000057.1, read on the forward strand.
CAATAAATAAAGCGAGAGCAAGGTTACAGCCAAAGCTCTCCTGAAAACTGGTCCAAAGCCATGTCTCTGACGTTCTTCGTTAGTGAATGCGGTACGTCACGCTTTAGGGCTTACCTTTATAACAGCGCTAAAACTGAAAGATCTTTGAAAGAAATACACGTCTTTGCCTCTCTTAGATGGCGTAGATATTCACAATAGTAACAACCGAAAAGGAGAGAACATGAAGAATTTAAACATTGCACTTGCTGGCATCATCTTAAGCAGCCAAGTTTTGGCATCAGACCCTGTGGCAACTCGAGCGAAAATTGAAGCGAATCTGCAAAGCAGTGACCGAGAAGCCGCAGAAGTGGCTCGCGACGCCAATCGTAAACCAGCCGAGGTGCTAGAATTCTTTGGTTTAGAAGACGACATGAAAGTTCTAGAAATCTCGCCGGCATCTGGATATTGGTCAAAGTTTGTCGGCCCCACGCTTTGTGAAAATGGTGGCGAGCTTGTGTTATCCGTGGGTGTAAGCGATAGCTACAGAGATGGCGTAATGAGCTTAGAGGGCATGAATTGCGCTTCAGCAATTAACGATGACATCACTTTAGGTAACCTACCAGTATTCAGTTTTGACACCGGTGACTTTGACATGGTTCTTACCTTTTGGAACCTACACAATCCATCTGCTGAAGGTCGCGAAAACTTGAATACCGCAGTTTTTAACGCGCTTAAACCTGGCGGCATTTATGGAGTTGTTGACCACACTCGTCGACATATGCAGCCAAGCAATCGTGCTGTTGGGCGAAGGCTTGATCCAGTGTTGATAATCAAAGAGATGCTCGACGTAGGCTTTGAACTTGTGGACTACAGCGACATGCATTACCACACTGAAGACGATCTAAGCCAAGAAGTTGGCACTCCCGGCGTCCGAGGCAACACGGACCGATTTACGTTGAAATTCAGAAGACCCATGTAGTTTTCTGAGCGTTCTCTGGCAAAATTGAAAAGGCACAATAGTTTGTGCCTTTTTTGTTTGTACTTCATTTGTACTTCTTTTTTGCAAACGTTCTTAGCAGCAAACAGTTTCCGTATAGCACCACTGGGTTCTAACCCTACTCCCTACGTGCTTCCTCTTTGCTCAGTGTCGACCAGAACTAAACAGCAGCACATGGACTTGCCGTGTAATTGCTTATAGTCTTCGTTGCAGATAAAACTTCACAGCGTGCTTGTTGCCCGTCAGTTTTGCGGGAAAATCCCTAACGAGGCAACTCATTGCAAGCGACAAGCTATGTTTTGGTATAAAATATAAGACTACGCATTAAGTCAAAACAGAAGAATAAATGGCTGGTTTATGGTTTTCGATTTATCTCAAACATTTCAACCCTTAAAAAACAAACTTCAACTGCTCCTCTTTCCCATCATAACACTCGTAGTAGTCCCTATAAGTGACGCCGCAGACCTAGCAGAACTAAACCTATTGTCCTTAGACGCACTCGAAGCCGAGCAGCGCAAATCTCCAAACGATACTTCAGTCAAATTAGCCCTGGCCCGCAAACTCGGGCAGTCGTTTCAACAGCGAGCACTAGACACTCTTGAAACAATTACTCTTATTGAAGAAGACAGCTCCACAGTTCTTCAGGTTTTAGCATTGCAATGTGAACTCAACATCCGCCGAGGGGAAGTTCAGACCGCCGCCCCGATTTGTGATCAGGTAGAGGCAGAAGTTGAGAAACCTGGACTCACCAACGTTAGCCGCGCCTATGCTTATAACGCCATTGGCTATGTCAATGTCCGAGCCGGCAGAGCCGCAGCCGCACTTCGAAATTTTGAATTCGGGTTACAAGAAATAGGGATGGATGATGAAGTCACTAAAGTCACCCTCCTTCACAATCGCGGCGTGGCGTTAATGCTTTCTGGCCTAACGGAAATGGCCATTGAAGCCTTTGAAGCGGCCGACCTTGCTAGAGTCATCTTACCTGCAGATGACACCCTCCCCTCAGTACTTGCCTACAACTTAGGATATGTACAGGCTCAGATAGGAAACCACGCTGAAGCGCTTAAAAGCTATGCCTCAACGATTCCGTGGATAGAAGAAACAGGGCAATTAGCGCGCGCGTACATCGCCCACACCCAAGTTGCCATCTCACTTAATGGACTTGGGCGTTATCAAGAAGCTTTGGATGAACTCTTACCGTGGCAAGATCGAAGCGACTTTAATGCATCGACCGATAGCACCGCACAAGCTCAACTTGCGTTGGCTCAATCGTATCTCGGGCTAGATAATTACCCAATGGCAGAAGAGGTTCTGCTTAAAGGAATACAAATAGCAACACAGAGCAACAACCCCTCCAGGCTAAGAGAACTTTCATTGGCTTATGGTGAGCTATTGCTCAATCAAAATAAACCCGAGGCTGCAGCCAATTATCTTAACGCCCTTTTTGAGCAGGTCGAGCAAAACGACATGCGCGCAGGGCTAGGACCAGCTCACCAGTTACTCACGGAAGCTTATAGCGCTCTAGGGAATCACCAAGAAGCGTTAAAGCACAGCCAAAACGCAATTGAAGCGTACCAAACGTCCCAAAGCGATGACTTTAACCGACGGCTGGCAGCGCTGCGCGTCACTAATGAACTGGATCTTAAAAATCAAGAATTGGCACTTGCGCGCGAACGAGAACTCTCTGCAAATGCTGCACAACGGCTCGCACAACTGGTCGAGCTTTCTGTCATCGTCGGTTTATTAATGATGATGTTATTTGTCTACTCAACCATGAGTCGTAAAGCGAGCAAGAAAGAAGCACAAACACAGCGTGAGGCCGCAAGTAAATTACAGGTTGAAGTTGATGCCAGAACACTTGAAGTAGAACAGGCATTGGAGCAAAAATACGCATCTGACAAACGAAAAGCTGAACTTGAAATTCGCGTTGCTAAAGACGATAAGCTAAGGCTAATCGGCCAACTCACTGGTGGCGTCGCCCATGACTTCAACAATATTATGACGGTCGTTCAACTATGCTCAGAGTTATTGGTTCAAAAATTAGAACCCAGCCAGAAAAAGCTCGCTCAAGATATTCTTACTGCAGTCAATTCTGGCAAAGCGATCACCCGGGGATTACTGGCCTATGCTAGACAGCAAGTTCTGCAGCCGACCACGATTGAAATCGAACGGTTTATCGATGCCAATCGCAGCATATTTATGCGCTCTATCGATGCGTCTATCACCTTTGATACTGAGATTGACAATAGTGCTGGCCCGCTGATCATTGAAGCGGACCCGGGCCAGCTTACCAGCACCATTCTCAACCTAGTTCTCAACGCCAAAGAAGCCAGTGAAGCAAACTGTAAAATAATACTAAAAGCGTCGCGCAGTGGTGACCAAGTCATCATTAGTTTAATCGACCAAGGCCGAGGAATGGAGCCCCATGAGCTAAAAACTGCGACCGAACCTTTTTATTCGACCAAAACCATGGCTGAGGGAACTGGCTTGGGTCTGAGCATGGTAGAAGGATTCATGAAGCAGTCTGGTGGTGAACTGCGCATCGAAAGTAATCCCGGCGTTGGGACTAAAATTGACCTGATATTTAAAGTCGCTGCGGAATTATCCAGTACTGATAATGAAGAAACTACGCCACTCCCTAGCGAGGTAAATCAAACAATTTTGTTAGTGGAAGATGAAGAGCAGATACGCAATATCGCCACCTTAGTTCTAGAGCAAGCCGGGTATGACGTGACTAACGCCACTTGCGCAGAAGATGCACTGCAAAAGCGCCACGCACTGCCAAAATTAGATTTGCTAATAACTGATCTTGTCATGCCTGGAGATCTTTCGGGAAAACAGCTGATAGACGCGCTCCGAGAAGAAAACGCGGAGCTGCCAGTATTGCTAATTTCAGGTTATTCAGCAGACACACCAAGTGGCTACCCCTTCCTTGGCAAGCCTTTCTCCATGAAGTCGCTTTTACAAAAAGTACGCCAGTTAACCTTACACCCCGAGACACCCAAATTTAACTCACAGCTCTGACAGCTCGGTTTATCATTACCGCTAAAAACTAGTCTGCAATCTTGCAACTGGCACCCATTGAGATTCTGCGCTAGTTTAAAGCCCAATCAACCTTAATCTGAGTTCCCCATGTCAGCAATGTTTACCTCAATTACTAGTGTTGTGTTCTCAATGCAGCGTAATTACCACTACCTATGGTTAGCGTTTTTTATATTTCTGCAAGCTTGCTCTACCACCGGCAATTCCTCTCTAAGAAAAAATGAGAATCTTAACTACCCTGACCGTGGCGTCAGCTGGAATCTCGCGCAGTTTCGTAGCCAATCTATTCAGGGATTGAGATACCACTTCGAGCTTACCGTACCCTCTGTGCACACAGACCCAATACAAGGTCGCGCAAAGCTTACTTTTAACCTAGATGAAGCATCTGGTCTGCCAGTTGTACTCGATTTTCTATCACCCCAAGAAAGGGTCAGCAGTCTTAAGGTTAATGGCATAGAAACCCAATGGACGGCTAGCCATGATCATATTGTCATGCCGGCCTTAGCATTTGGACGAGATCAAAATATTCTAGAATTGGATTTTCAAGTTGGCGATGAAGCCTTTAACCGCAATCCTGATTTCCTTTATGCCCTTTTTGTGCCAGACCGAGCCCATTACTCTCTGCCACTGTTTGATCAACCGAACCTCAAAGCTCCGGTGACATGGGAAGTCACCGCACCGAAAGATTGGCAAGTTGTTGCAAATGGCCCAGCAGTCGATAGTTTCAGATTGGGTGACTCTACGCGCACAATTTTTGCTGAAACAAAACCGATGCCAAGCTACCTGTTCGCCATCGCAGCAGGCAAGTTCGAAGTTGAAACCGCCACCTTAAATGGCCGTGAATTTAACATGTTCCATCGAGAAACTGACGATGAGAAAGTGTCGAGAAATAAAGATGAAATTTTTAAGCTTCATGCTGATACATTAGCGTGGCTGGAAGACTACACACAGATCGAGTATCCGTTTCAAAAATTTGATTTTGTTCTGACCCCCTCCTTTCAGTACGGCGGCATGGAACACCCCGGAGGGATTCTTTACCGTCAGGCATCTTTGTTATTGGAGGAGACTGCAACACAACGTCAAGCACTCAGTCGAGCCTCTCTGATCGCCCACGAAACAGCCCACATGTGGTTTGGGGATCTAGTGACAATGAATTGGTTTGACGATGTGTGGACAAAAGAAGTATTCGCTAATTTTATGGCCGCCAAAATCATAAACCCCGCCTTCCCCGAGATCGATCATGAGCTCCGATTTTTAACTGCCCACCATCCCGCGGCCTACAGTGTAGATCGGACTGACGGAGCCAATGAAATTCGACAAACTTTAGACAATTTGCGATTCGCAGGCACCCTTTATGGCTCAATTATTTATCAAAAAGCACCGATAGTCATGCGCCATTTAGAGAACCGAGTTGGAGAGGAAAACTTTCGTGATGGGATGCGTGAGTATTTGGCAAGATTTTCCTATGCCAATGCGACTTGGCCAGACCTCATTGAAATATTGGACACCAAAACCCCAGAAAATTTGGCTGCTTGGAGCGAAGTCTGGGTGAGCGAAGCGGGTCGGCCTGTCATTACGGTTTCACGGCGACAAAACGAAATTCTAATTGACCAAGCTGACCCAAATGGTTTGGGAAGAATTTGGCCTCAATCTCTTACTGTACTCGTAGGAAACAGCCAGGATTTCGAAGCAATCCCCATTGAGCTGGGAGACGACACCCAAGTCATCACAGGCCTCCCCACTTCAGAATTTGTTTTGCCTAATGGCAGCGGCCTTGAGTATGGCAATTTCGTTCTCGATGCACCTAGTCAAGAATACTTACTCAACCACGCTAACGAGTTTCCCGAAGCGTTGGTTAGAGGTGCTATTTGGGTTACTTTGTGGGAACAAGTTCTAGAAAATCGCCTACAGCCCTCTACGTTTTTCAAAGAATTGATTGCCGCAATTCCAACAGAACAAGACGAACTTATTCTCGCCCAACTGCTTAGCTATTTGAGCAGTTATTGGAAATACAGCTCCCACCAAGAACGCTCTGCAATGACCCCAGCCATTGAATCCATGCTGTGGTCTGAAATAAATAGCAATAGACCCCGCTCTGCTCGCTCTTTGTTTTATGGCAGATACCGACAGCTGGCGTCCAGCGAATCCGCTCTGACACGGCTTGAACGGCTTTGGCGAGGCGAAGAGGCAGTCAAAGATCTGCCCCTATCAGAAGCCGAGCAGATTGCTGCCGCATTTGAATTAACACTCAAGGGGCACGGTAACTCTGGACAAATACTTGATGAGCAACGAGCCAAAATCAAGAATCCAGATCGACTTTCCCGTTTTGATTTCGTTAGGCCTGCACTCTCTGATGATATCGAGACCAGAGACATGTTTATTGAATCCTTAGCGAGCGTGGAAAACCGAAACCGAGAAGCCTGGGTATTATCTGCCCTCAATTACGTCCATCATCCCGTCCGCGCAAATCAGTCCATTCGTTATATTGATTTTGCTCTAAGCCTACTCAGCGAAATTCAAGCCACTGGCGATATCTTTTTCCCCGGCCGCTGGCTCGATGCAAACCTAAGTGGGCACAATTCTGCCGAGGCTGCTGAAGTAGTCAATGAGTTTCTGAAAAACTCTCCAACGCTATCTCCTCGTCTGCGGCTAAAGGTTTTGCAATCAGCCGACGGCTTATTCAGATCGGCCCGTATCGTCAACGGTTGGCAACCATAAATTGTCGACGAGTTTCAATTTAGAGCCCGGACTTTGGCTGGGCTCCGCTCTTGAAACCTATAAGGAATCCACCGATGGACTCTGAGATTAAAAAACTCGACCCCAGGGAAGAATACTTCTTTCGAGAAGGTTGCCACATTATTGAAGTATCTAATTCTCCGAATGATAAAGAACTTTCCATAGCTCGAGCAAGAGTCGAACCTGGACGGACAACAGCATGGCATCAACTAAAAGGAACCTGCGAGCGATACGTAATATTGCAAGGATCAGGGGAGGTTGAGATTGGTGACGTCCCTAAAACTCATGTGGCCGAAGGGGATACGGTCATAATCCCGCCCCAAACACCCCAAAGAATTCATAACTCAGGCTTTTGTGATCTAGTATTTTTGGCAATTTGCAGCCCTCGCTTTCAAATTGAAAATTATGAAGATTTAGAACCCACGTAGCGCTTAACTAAAGACAATAAGGACACTAAGACTAGGTCAAGCGATTGTAGTAACGACAGTAGCTACCCACTTTCTAAGGGAGTCTGCTTAGTTCTTGCACCTTTGAAAGTGTTATACTTCAGATCAATCAATCGAGCACTAACAACTATGGCAGCTATTAGTCGCAACATCTTCCTTCTCCTTGCCAGTGGCTTAGCCTTACTAGCCACGCAAGCAGCCTACGCCCAATTTTCAAAAGACCCAGTGTTGTCACTTGAGACTCGCAAAGGCATATCAATAGAAATTTTTAGCGAAGTTGCTCCCTTAGACATCAATCAGATTCACAGTTGGATGCTTCACCTCAATGAAGAAAATGGTGCTCCTTTAGTAAACGCTGTAATTGAAGTCATTGGTGGCATGCCTGAACATGATCATGGACTTCCTACTCAACCGCAGGTAACTGCAGAAATCGCAGATGGGAAATACCTACTTGAAGGAGTGAGATTTCATATGCCGGGTAAGTGGCAGCTCGAGATCAAAATTAGCTATGGAACCATTCCCGCAGTAACGACTGAAACAGCCACGATTGATTTCCAACTTTGATTAAAAAGCTTCTATTCATTACGGTAGCGCTCGCTATCACCAGCGTTGCTATCTGGCACTATGTTCCCTTGCCTGCTAATGGCTCGTGGAGCCAAGAAGAACTCAAAACGATAAAGTCTTTTTCTCTTAGCCAGCTAGGTCCAATGCCTGTCGACCCAAGCAATCAATTCGCTGACATGGAAGAAATTGCCGAATTTGGCCACTTCCTTTTTTTCGATCGAAGACTGAGCGGAGACGACACAATAGCGTGTGCTAGTTGTCACAAGCCTGAATTAAGTTTCACAGACGGTTTAGAACTCGCGGTAGGAACTGCACTCGGCCCTCGACATACCCCAAGCTTATTAGGTGTATCCCATAGCCCTTGGTTTTACTGGGATGGAAGAAAAGACAGTCAGTGGTCGCAAGCGCTTGCTCCACTTGAGGCTAGCCATGAACATAACACCGACAGGACCTCAATTGCCGCTCTAATAAGCAGCGACCTCCAGTACAAGACTCTGTACGAGAACTTATTTGCTACAACCCTCAATCCTCCGCTCTTCCAACAAGCGAGTCCTTTAGGTAATGAGCAATTGGCCAACAACTGGGAAGACCTGGAACCAGAGGTTCAAAACTCTATAAATCAAATATTTGTCAACGTGGGCAAAGCTCTTGCTGCCTACCAAAGAAAGATATTGCCTGGCCGGACTCGGTTAGACGACTATGCGGATAGCTTATCAGCTGCTGGCAATGTGGAAGGAGAATCTGCACTTAGTTCAGCAGAGATCGCAGGTTTGAGATTGTTCATGGGAAAGGCTCAATGCGTCACCTGTCACAACGGCCCCCTGTTTACGAATCATGAATTTCACAATACAGGCGTGATGGCAATAAGCGGGGAACTGCCACCGATGGCACGATATGATGGCATCAGAACAGCACGCCAAGATCCGTTTAACTGCTTAGGTAAGTATAGCGATGCAAAGCCGAGTGAGTGCATAGAACTTAGGTTTGCGCGAGATGACAATGAATTAGTTGGCGCTCAGAAAACACCGACTCTCAGAAATATAACTGAAACTGCACCTTACATGCACGGAGGGCAAATCAAAAATTTGATTGACGTGGTAAAGCATTACAACCAAGCACCCACCTCTATGCTCAGTCACAACGAGGCCAAGCCGCTAGGGCTTCGGCCGGTAGAAGAACGCCAGCTTGAAGCCTTTCTTAGAACACTATCAGCGCCATTAAGTACAGCTCCTCACTGGTTGAAGCCTCCGGAGTGACAGTTGTTAGTAATTCCACTTGGACCGCTATAAGCATATTCGCTAGGTTCAATCATCATCTTCCGATGGCAACGAGAAAACCCACAGGGAACCGCCCTGCGGCACATAATGTGACTCTCCTTTAGCCATATTGATCAGATTTTGCTCCCGCTGCGCATCAACTCCCCAGCCGGACATAACTGCCACGTACTGTTTGCCATCAAGCGTATAGGTAACAGGGACACCTATTACCCCTGAGCTGGTTCGTTGCTGCCACAACACTTCTCCAGTAGTCGCATCGAAAGCCCTAAAATATCTATCGTTGGTTCCACCCATGAACACCAAATTGCCAGCGGTTGCCAACACTGGTCCCCAATTCTGATTTTCAAATGTAGTCGTCCAGGCTCGCTCACCGGTGTCCACATTCCAAGCCTGTAGTTCGCCGATATGATCGGCATCTGGCCTTACGAAAAAACCACCGTTGTCAGAATCACCTCTACCCATATACGCCCGGCCTGGGCTGTACTGAATTTCCTCCCCAACCATGGTTGAACAAACGTTGTCGTTTGCCGGAATAAAAAGAAGCCTAGAATAAGGATTAAAAGCCGCAGGTGGCCAATCCTTTCCACCCCACAAAGAGGGACAAAAATTAGCTTCGTAACCGGTGCCTGGCTTCTTACTCATATCATATTCAGGCCTACCAGTTTCTGAATCAATGCTGGTAAAAACATCTTGATAAACATAGGGGTTGGCATCAACAAAATTTATTTGGTCGGCTTCTCTTTCTAAAAACCAAAGGTAGCCATTTCGCCCGGCATGAACCATGCCATTCACTGTTCGGCCCTCACGCTTAAAATCAATCAAAAGTGGTGCTGACACTTCATCCCAATCCCATGAGTCGTTCCAGTGATATTGATGATGATTTTTGATTTCGCCATTTTCCACATCAAGAGCAATGACGGAGGTGGAATACAAATTGTCTCCTGGCCTAGTATCTCCCATCCATGGACCACCATTTCCCGTACCCCAATAACTGAGTTTAAGATCTGGATCGTAAGAGCCGGTAATCCATACAGGCACTCCTCCTGTCTTCCAGGTGTCACCGGGCCAGGATTCTGAGCCAGGCTCTCCAGGTGCTGGAATTGTATAAGTCTTCCAGGCTTCCTCTCCTGTCTCGGCATCGTAAGCAGCTACAAATCCCCTTATACCTAATTCACCTCCAGACACACCGACCATAACTTTGCCTTCAACTACGAGCGGGGCTAGTGTCATATAATAGCCATTGTAATATTCCTCTACGGCTATCTCCCATTCTACTTCGCCGGTTAGCGCATCCAAGCAAATCAAATAAGCATCCACAGTAGCCAGATAGACTTTGTCACCATAGAGCGCAACACCACGATTGGTTGGGTGAAATTGAAACAGGTCATCAGGTAGGTAGCGAACATAGCGCCAAATCAAATCTCCGGTTCTCGCGTCTAAAGCAAGAACGTGATTTTGAGGAGTACTTATATACATATAACCATCATTGACGATGGGCGGAGCCTGATGCCCTTCTCTCAACCCCGTAGAAAAACTCCAAACGTTTTCCAAATCAGCCACATTATTTGAATCGATTTCATCTAATTCGCTAAATCCATGAGAGTCATAGCTGCCCCTATACATCAACCAATTGCTTTGTTCTGGGTTCAAGAGGCGTTCATCAGTAACTGGGTTATAGGGAGGCAGAGTCTGAGCCGAAGCCAAATTAAACCCGCAATTTAAAACACCTAGCACCAGCCAGTTTAGGCCTATTAGTCTCATCATGCTTTTCCCGCTTATTTACAGTGATAGTCGTCGAAACATACTTTGCAATTGTTTAACAACTTAATTTCAACACGTTCTAGAATTGCTGAGTGAAACCCACTTTACCGCTAAACCCGCCAGCGACTAGAATCTCACCTTGCTCAATGGACAATGGCAGCATTGCGAGAGGCCGCGGCGCAGGCCCGCCCACCACGTTCCCACCTGCATAAATGTCAAATTGAGATTCATGACACGGACAGGCCATAAGCAAGTCATCTGAGTCCCAGTTTGTGACATCACAGCCGGTGTGTGTACACACAATTGAATAAGCTATGACCCCTTGCGCCACATGTCGTTGATAGCGCGCAGTTAACTTCTCTGTCTCTATTCGAGTAACCATGACTCGATTCAGTCGTGAGCCATTTCGCAGAGTGCCTGTGGCGGGGTCTCTTGCTAACGCTGAAACAGGCCGTTGATTCATTTCAAGTAGTTCAGGTCTGACTACTTGGCCTTGATGAGGTCCTTCTTCGAAAACTAGGAAATCACCGGCTTTCGGTTTCTGCCTCGCTGGAGGCTGAGCTGCAATACCCATCGGCACAGCCATTGTGGTTATCGCGCCCAATGTCACAGCGCTGCGACGGCTCATTTTCACCGCTGCCGCCGTATCAAGCCCTGCCGGCGCAGATTTGGGCTCTTTTTCTGCCATATACCACCCTACGTTTTCTAATGATTAACTGCTTAGCGGGTTACCCTATTAAAACTGCACGTGAGTTTCCTGAACGAAGTTAGCAAACTGTTCATTGCCCTGCAATGTCACTCGGCCTCTTAGAACTAAGCCCCTGCTGGAATAATCGTGGCAGAACCTGGGCCGTGATGCTATGTTGATCCATAAAAAAGAGTGACTCTGTTTTAGAACCCTTCATGAAAACTCCCTCATTATCATCAATAATTCTCGCAAGTTTAGTCCTCGGTTTAGTCTTAGGGGCTGGCCTCAATGCCACAAATCCTGCTTTTGCCCTATCCCTAAGCACATGGATTGAGCCCCTTGGGGCTCTTTGGATTAACGCAGTACGTATGACTGTCATACCTCTTTTAATGGCGCTCCTGCTAACAGCAATCGCAAATCAAGGGAACCGTAAAATGGCAGCATTAGGGCTTCGAACACTCGGCCTTTTTACTGCTTTGATAGGCGCATCTAGCCTTTACACATTCCTAGCAGCTCCCCCATTAATCGCTTCGCTGACCATTGACCCTCAAGCCAGCGCCGCACTTTTAGCAAAGACTAGCGTCGCGAATACAGCAACCTCCTCCTTACCTCCTTTTAGCGATTGGCTAGTAAGTTTAGTACCTTCCAATCCTGTAAGCGCCGCTGCGAACGGTGACATCCTACCTCTCCTTATTTTCACCGCACTTTTTGCCAGTGCATTGCTGCACATCGACACTTCCTACAGAGAGTCTGTAGGAAGTTTTTTCGCCGGCATTAGAGATGCCATGCTCGTTTTGATCGGTTGGATCATGAAACTTGCACCTGTTGGTATTTTTGGAATTGTCTTCCCACTTGCGGCAACCTTGGGGCTTGATGCGATTACGGCACTAGGCACATTCATTCTTATCGCCTGCAGCCTGATCAGTCTAAGCATTATTTTCCTGGTTTCATGGGTCGCTTGGGTTACCCCTGTTTCCTCTCGTCAGTTTTTGAGCGCTGTTATTCCGGCACAGATTATTGGTTTTAGCGCAAGATCCTCTCTGGCCGCATTGCCTGCAACTTTTTCAGCAACCCATTCTTTAGGGGTCAAAGAATCCGTATCCGGTGTCGTTCTACCTGTTGCAGTCACCTTATTCAAGTTCGCCTCGCCTATCGCGCGAACCTCTGGCAGCTATTTTATCGCTGTGCTCTATGGGATAGATTTAGGCACGTTTCAGCTGTTAACTATCGCAGCCGCGATCGGTCTATTTAGCTTTTATTCGCCCGGCATTCCCAGTGGAGGCTTACTCATTATGGCCCCTGTCTATGAATCACTCGGCCTGCCCGTTGAAGGCATTGCTATTCTTATCGCTATTGATCTTGTAGTCGATATGTTCATCACCGCCGCGAACGTGACTGCCAATACAGCGGCGACATTAGTTTTATCTAGTCTCAAAGACTAGTTTCTCAACACTTAGTCGAACTTTCCTTTATTCAAAGACCCTCGATACCTTGATATAGGTCAATTTGTTTGTTGTAAACATCACTATTATCTTTCTCAACGTGTTTATCGGTTTCGCTTTTGGTCGCTAGCAATACGCAAGAGCCTAACCGACGAACGATTCGCTGACATTGAATATTAGGAAGGTGCGACATGAGAAAATTAAACTTACTTATAGGTACTGCCTTATCGGCTGGCTTACTTCTTTCCTCGGCGGCCCAAGCTGAGTCTTTGGTGGATGGCATCTACCAGTCCAATGGCGATGACAGCGGCAAGGGAAAATGCACCCTCATGCTTAAGAGCACGAATACTGAAAATAAGTACGGTGATGAGACTTTTGAGTTAGAGTCTTCTGGCGATGGCTCTTGCGAATGGAGCGCATTAGGCATATCCAAAAGCTTCGCCATAACAGCTGGATTAGTCACCAACTCAGGCGCACCTGCTTTTGTAAAAATTAGCTTTCCTTTTGGACCCGCGGGCAATCACATCGAAGTGACAACTATCGACCTTGACGGCTCGCTACGAAACAGTGACTCCTTTGTTAAACAGCAAAACTCATTGACCGGTGGCTAGTTCGCTAGTTTCTGCCTAAGGGTCAATGCAAGCGTGCTTTCTTGTCTAAAGAAGCACGTTTTGTATTATTGGGTTAATGTTCCTCATTAGCCTCTTCCTGAATTGGTGTGTTCGCTCTTAACCAGTCAGATTCTCTTTGCGTTCTTTAAATTTTATCAATTGAATTCAGACCATTCCGCAAATTTACTGGCTGGGTTAAACTCCAGTCATGGCTACTTCCTTTACACCCCGCTCTCACACTAATTCCAACAGCTCATCGCCAGACGTGTTATCCGTCTCCAGCCTCAACAAGCTGGCCAAATCCCTGTTAGAAACCAATTTCCCAACAGTGGTGGTTGAAGGGGAAATTTCCAATTTCGCTAAACCTGCTTCTGGCCACTGGTACCTCAGTCTCAAAGACTCGTCTGCGCAGATTCGCTGCGCTATGTTTGCTAACAAAAATCGTTTCATTCGGTTTCAACCGGAAAATGGTCAACAGATTGTAGTTAGAGGCAAACTCAGCCTCTATGAAGGACGCGGAGACTATCAGCTCATTATTGAGTCAATGGAACCTGCTGGAGATGGTGCGCTTCAACGTGCCTTTGAGAAACTCAAAACACAGCTTCAGCGCGAAGGACTTTTTGAGACTACTCACAAGAAGGACATCGGGGAAAAATTCCGCCATATTGGTTTAGTGACATCACCAACGGGGGCTGCAGTAAGAGATATCATCACGGTATTCAGACGACGCTTTCCTGCCATTAGGCTTACCGTTTTCCCAGTGGCTGTTCAGGGCAGCAACTCGCCCCGCGAGCTTGTCAAAGCCATTGAACTGGCGAATCGCTTACAAGAGAAACTTGGCATCGATGCCCTTCTGCTCAGCCGAGGGGGAGGCTCATTAGAGGACCTCCAAGCGTTTAATGACGAGTCAGTGGCTAGAGCAATTTTTGCCAGCGAACTGCCAGTTACCAGCGCAGTGGGGCACGAAATAGATTTCACTATAGCCGACTTTGTCGCCGATCTTCGCGCGCCAACGCCCTCCGCTGCTGCCGAAATCATGAGCCCCTCTCAACTTGAGATGCTAATGCTGATACGGGGATATACGCAGCAACTACTGCAAAGCATCGAAGCTAAGCTACTTAACCTTGGCCAAGGTGTTGATTGGCTGTCGCGCCAACTCAAGCGCCCAGACCGTCGACTTTCAGAGCACTCAAAAGAACTCAAGCAAATGACTGCCCGGCTTTCTAGGAACATGGATTCACGTCTGAACGAACGCAAGCAATTACTGCAGCATTATCAGCACCGCCTTAAGGCTAATTCGCTACAACGAATGGTCGGCCGCATCAGAGAAGTTGCTCAGGCTCAAAGAAGGCGCTTAGATCAGCGCATGAGCGCTATTTTAAAAGAGTCTCAGGCCCACCTCGGTACCTTGAGCCGCAGCCTTAACGGAGTTAGCCCACTCAACACGCTCGCTCGCGGCTACAGCATTACTTTCGATGAATCTAACAAGGTCGTTCAAAGCGTGGTGGACGTTGCCGTAGGTGATGAGCTCAATTCACAAGTAAATGGTGGATACATCCGCTCTACAGTAACCTCTATCGAACCACCACATCCCCCAGCCGGCAAGTCAGACCTGCCCGAGCGATAACCCTTGCTAAATGTCCGGCAATGCTAAATTTTGTCACTTTAGCCCCCTTTGCGACGCTAATTAGCATTGAACACCAAACTGCTCAGCTTTAGGCTGATTCACTTTTATCGTCTAACGCGGGGGTAGGCTTTCGAAGAACGCCCCTCTTAGCCTCTAGATTGTGACCGAGCTATCAAAACCCTCCATCAAGCATTCTGTTGGTATCCAAAATGCTTATAGTCAGCTATCCCTATGAAAACGCCAGATTGCAGTCATTCAGAGCTAGTTCAATCCATCCTCGTCTCTTTAGTCGATTAGCCGGAAATCCCATGCTGTTTCTAGAAACTTTATTCACGCTGTTTTTTGGGCACGCCTTAGCAGATTTCGTGTTACAGCCCGAAGTCATGGGTTACGGTAAAAATCGCCACGACAATATCCATAATAAGGAACACAGCTTTTTCCCAGTGTGGTGGTATTGGTTGACTGCCCATGCATTAGTGCATGGGGGCGTTGTTTATCTGCTAACCAATAGCTTGGTTTTTGGTCTACTCGAAACAGTCCTTCATTGGATAACAGACTATTCTAAATGCGAGAACTGGATTGGAATGCATCAAGATCAGGGCATACACCTCGGCTGCAAGGCGGGTTATGCTTTCTTTCTATAAAGAACCCCTGAAATTAAAAAACCGGTGTCTGAGAAAGGGGTTTTTCGGTAAGATCAAAGCAATCAAGATAATCCGGTGGCAGGCTAGGTAATGAATAAAAGAGATCAACAACGCAAAAACAAAGAAGCTAAGCAACAGGCTGCAGCAAAGCGCGAACAAAATAAAAAGGTGTTAACCAAAGTGACTCTTTTTGGCATTGCTCCTTTGCTTGCCATAGTCGTTCTCTTCACGTTATTTACCCAAGGTCCAGTCTACTCAACAGTGGAAGTCGCTGAGTCAGATCATGTTCGAGGAGATGAAGAGAACCCGGTAACAATTGTGGTCTATGCTGACTTCCAGTGCCCAGCATGCGCCACAGAGAACACCACAATGACACAGCTTTGGCCAAGCATCCGTGACAAAGCTCGCCTTATCTTCCGCCACTTCCCAATATCCACGGCTCACCCCCATACCTGGACAGCCTCCTTGTATGCTGAGGCCGCAGGGAGGCAGGGCAAATTCTGGGAGATGCATGACTACCTCTTCGCAACTCAAGCGATTTGGTCGGGTCTTCCATCTTCCGCAGTTGAGGAAGAATTTGATTCCTATGCACTGCAGCTGAATCTAGACCTTGAGACGATGAAGGTGGACATGGA
The DNA here is from genome assembly GCA_045106275.1 of Pseudohongiellaceae bacterium. Classification (GTDB taxonomy): domain Bacteria; phylum Pseudomonadota; class Gammaproteobacteria; order Pseudomonadales; family Pseudohongiellaceae; genus UBA9145. The sequence goes on from JBGCEK010000057.1 coordinate 77,818, forward strand.
AACTGACGAATTGATCAGTAAAGTACGCAGCGACCAGCGCAGCGGAAATAGTTCAGGGGTGGCCTCCACACCTGCAGTTTTCGTAGAGGGCAAACTACTTACTCGGCCTAGTCGAGACAGAATCATCAATGCAGTCGAAGAAGCCTACGAGGCATCAGCCGACTAGCATCGCTAAAACGGCCAACTCATCAAATCACTCTGAGTTGGCATTTACAATGGCCATGAATCGACGAAGGATAGTCGCCGATTCAGGCGTTTCCACAACATTGCGGAGCAACCCGCCTGAATCGAGACCTTCGGCGTCGATCTCTGCCTGTCTCGCATTGATATAGGCTCGCGTTATAGTCTGATCAAATTCGGGATGAAATTGAAAGCACCAAGTTCGCTTGCCAAGTCGAAAGCCATGATGCGGGTCAAACTCATTACTAAACAATGGCACCGCATCGTCTGGCAGCCGGAGCACCGACTGCAAGTGGGATACGTTTACCAAAATTTCATCAGGCAGCCCAGACAGTAATTCATCCCCTCTTACTTCCTTGCTGCTGTAGACGGATACAGAACCAATTTCTCGACCTTTGGGGTGAAAATCAACGTTACCGCCAAAGGCCCACGCGATCAATTGATGCCCATAGCAAATCCCCAACATTGGCAGACGAGCAGCAAAAGCCGACCTAATCATCTCAGCGGCTACAAAATTCCACGGCGCTAAATCCGTCACATAAGCTGGCGATCCTGTAATGATAACGGCGGATATGGACGCAATTGGAGGTAGGGCTTCGCCCTTATGAATTTCAACCACGTTAAGTTCATCTTGACCTAGCCCCAAACCTTCGCGAAACCAATCCTCAAAGTCTTCACCTTGTTGTTGCAGCTCAGCAATTGTGTTCCCAGTTTTTAAAATCAGTACCGGTTTTGTCATCGATGGTCCTCAGGCATAAGTTAGATTGAATGATTTGTCCCCCAAACCCCATTAGAGTGGCCAGCAAATGGACATAGAAATAGTCTTAATGCCGCTTGAGTATTGCCCCATCCGAACACTCACGTTATTCTCGGAATCAACAAAAACAATTATTGGCATTTAGGCGAGGATAATACTCATGTTAGGTGTAATAGACACGTTGTTTGGGCGACTAGGAGAAAAACTGCAAGACCTAGGATGGCTGCTATTTAGGCTACTCTCATCCTCTATGTTTATGACCCATGGCTTTGGCAAACTATTTGGCGCTAATCCTCAACCGATGACTGGAGCCGGAATGACTTCAGTAGATATCGGAGGCGTACTCACCTTTCCCATGCCAATGGAAATAAATGCGTTATATGTAGCAGGTGCCGTCGAGTTGTTCGGTGGCGGACTGATTTTCATCGGCCTTTGGACTCGCCTAAGCGCACTGACCGCTATGATAATAATGATTTTCGCGTATCTCACCGCACATCTTGCCCTGTTTCCGACCTTTAACAATGGCGAATTAGCAGCAATGTATATATTGGCGTTTCTGTTACTTTTTTCCTTTGGGCCAGGTCAATTCAGTGCAGACACTTGGTTTTCAGTGAGACGTCAAGAAAAGCGAAAAGCGAAAACCGATGGGTTTGGTTAGTCGCTACCTATCAGCGCCATTCTCTCGGGTACTGCCGCTTTTTTTAGCTTTACCCAGCACAACAAGGCCAATCCCCGCACAAACTATTGTGCCAGTGGTAAGCAACCGCGCTGTAATGATTTCATCAGAGAAAATTATGCCGCCCCCCGCCGCGAGAAAGGGAACTGTTAGCTGAAGCACAGCAGCTTGGACAGATTTAAGCGACGGTAGTACTGCATACCAGATTCCATAGCCAATTCCTGATGCCAAGGCACCGGATGCACAAGCTAAAAAGATGCCATTGGTAGACCAAGTATTTTCCAATGGCCAAAAAATCAATACTAATGTAGCCAACGGTGTGGCTCGTAAAAAATTAAATGAGGTGTCGGCTAAAGCATCTTTCGATGCTTGCCCTGCGGCTGTATAAAGACCCCATCCCATGCCCGCGACAATCATGAGAACAATCCCAACGGAAGAAGGAGCAGTTGTCCCAGGAAGCAACAGAAGAGCAAAGCCGATAAAGGCCACGGCCAACCCAAGCCATTCGAAACCACTAAGAGCCTCCCCATCCCTCAGTGATTTAATAATTAGAGTAATTTGCACGGCACCGAATAGGACTACCGCTCCCGTACCAGTGTCGAGAGAACTGTATGCTGCAGCGAAAAAGATGGCATAAATAAAAAGCATTGTTGCAGCAGGCCAATTGCCCCGAGATATGCCATTCGCTAGATCTCCTCGGGTCCTAATGAGCAAAAGTACGATAAGCGTAAATGAACCTGATAGTAATCGAACAAATGTAAAACTGGCGGGGTCAATATCCTCAGTGCCCAACGCCAATCTGCAAAGCACTGAGTTACCAGCAAAAGCTGACAGTGCCAGCACTGTGTAAATCGGTACTTTAATTTTGTGGGCTAACAAAAGGGTATCCATATAGAACTTATTGAAGAGTGAAAAAGCTCAATTACCAAGTTGTCACTCTGGGGAAACCTATGTATTTTCGTCACGGGTCAGAATGAAACTATTGAGATACCGTTGCTGATAGGCATCCTTTGTAGGTTTAAGAATTAAGATATGTTCAACGCTTAACCTTGAGTCAAGGGTTGGGATATTCGCTAAGGCATTTCGAAAAGATAGCTGGGTCAATATTGCCCCCCGAAAGAATAGCAGCGACTTTTTTGCCCGCCACGGGAATCCGTTTTTGAAGCAAAGCAGCTAACGCTACAGCACCACCTGGTTCAACCACTAGCTTGAGAAACTTGAACGCGAAGCTAACCGCGTGTTTAACCTCGCCCTCACTCACGGACAAGAACTGATCTACTAAACGACTGTTGATTGACCATGTTATTTCACCAGGAGTAGTTGCCATCAGGGAATCGCACAAGGTTTTGGAAGTTCCATCGATTTTGACGCGAGTGCCCTGCTGCCATGACAGGCAATGATCATTAAAACTCTCTGGCTCTACTCCAACCACATGAGTTGAGGGGGACAATGCTTTAGTGGCAGTTGCCACGCCCGACATTAATCCGCCACCTCCACAGGGGCTCAGCAAAATATCGGCCTGTATATTCTTTGCTTGCAGCGTTTCTAAGAGTTCGAGACCGCAGGTTCCCTGTCCAGCAATAATATCTACATCGTCAAAAGCTGGCACTAATACTGAACCTGTTTCTTTCGCGATATTGGCCGCTATTTCTTCTCGCGACTCAGTATGTCTATCGTACAGTTTTATGCTCGCCCCCAGACGCTCGGTACCTTCTTTCTTAATTTCAGGGGCATCATGAGGCATAACAATAGTAGCTTTCATAGCCAATAGTTTGGCTGCATAAGCGACCCCTTGAGCGTGGTTACCAGACGAAAATGCAACGACACCTTTCTCTCTTTCTGAATCAGAAAGTTGGCTTAGTCGATTGTAAGCACCCCGGAATTTAAAGGCGCCGATATGCTGAAGATTTTCGGCTTTAAAAAAAATTTCAGCCTGTAGCAAATCATTTAGAACGGGGGATGTGACAAGAGGTGTATTAACAACCACCCCTTCGATACGCTGTGCTGCTGCTTTTACATCGGCAATTGAGATAGTCATAGAAACCACTCTCGATCAATGAATTAGGTTAATTTCTCGGTTGCTTTCGGCTATTGGCAATTCGCTTATTTCTAGCAATTTTCTTCGCGCTTAGTCCCTCATCCTTTTGAGTAAAAGGATTACTATCGCTTTTCATTTCAATCCGAATAGGAGTGCCTTCCATCTTTAAAGCTTTTCTAAAGGATTTTTCTAAGTAGCGATTGTAATGAGCTGGCACTTTCTCCGTCTGCTTACCATGAATAACGATGGTAGGCGGATTGTGGCCACCTGCGTGAGCATATCTCAGTTTTATTCTTCGATTGTTGACGACCGGAGGTGCATGATCTGCAACCAAGTCCTGTAAAATTTTGGTAAGAATATTGGTGTTGAGCTGCTTATTTGCAGACTCATATGCCTTATGAATAGATTTGTAGATATCACCTACACCTGTGCCGTGAAGCGCTGAAATAAAATGGATTTTGGCAAAATCAACAAACGTAAAACGCCGCCGGATTTCAGTCTTAATATGTTCTTTTTCGGAACTCGCCATCCCGTCCCATTTGTTAATAGCAATCACCAAGGCACGCCCAGTTTCTAACACATACCCAAGTAAATGCAGGTCTTGCTCTACCAATCCAGTGCGGGCATCTGCTATTAGAACAACGACGTTAGCATCTTGAATAGCCTGTAAGGATTTAACAACGGAGAATTTTTCTACTGCTTCTTTGGTCTTTCCTCTTTTACGAATTCCGGCAGTATCGATCAATGTATAGTCTTGATCACGTCTAGTGTAGGGGATATAGACGCTATCTCGAGTTGTGCCCGGCTGATCATAAACAACGACTCGATCTTCTCCTAGAAGTCGGTTCACCAAAGTGGATTTACCGACGTTAGGTCTTCCAGCGATCGCTATCTTGATTCCTTGTGCTGGAACCTCTTCTGTTTCACCTTCAGCGATTGACCAAGCATCTTCCAAGACCCGATTTAGCATCTGGGTCACGCCCTTGCCTTGAGTCGCCGTAGTGGGGAAAACCGTCGCCATTCCTAGGCTATAAAATTCCGCCATAGCCTGATCTGGATCCATTCCATCGACCTTATTAACGACGAGGAAGCTTTTCTTCTCATTCTTTCTTAAATATTTAAGAATCTTGTCGTCATCAGGTGTCAGGCCGTCTTTCGCATCCACTATAAAAAGGCAGATATTGGCCTCATCAATGGCGAGCAATGACTGGGCAGCCATTTCAGAATCTATGCCTTCCTCGTAGCCGGTAATGCCGCCAGTGTCGATGGCAATAAATGGTTTGCCCTGAGACACGCCTTCTCCGTATTTTCGGTCACGAGTCAGACCTGGCAGATTTGCGACCAAGGCATCTCGGCTTTTGGTAAGCCGATTAAATAGAGTGGATTTCCCAACATTGGGGCGACCAACAAGGGCAATTACTGGCCGCATGATTTAAACCTTACTAAGTGATAATTACGTCGAATTTATTGAATAGTCATCGCTACGAGTCTACCGCTGTTGCCGTAGACATATAACTTACCATCGCGGGTCAGCATATTAGCTCGAACACCATCGCTGTCAATTTGAGTACGACCAACGATCCTGCCATCAATTTGCGAAATTAAATGTACATAGCCCTCAAAGTCAGCAACAGCCACAAAGTTGCCAACAGCAGTGGGAGCCGACGTCTCGCGAAATTCCAGATCTTCGTTTTCCCATACTAGGTCTTCGGAATTATCTCTGACGGCGACTAAGTGCCCTTTGTCGTCACTGTAGTAAAGATTCCCAAACCCTTGTGTCAGACCATGGTAACTTGAAGCTTCTCTTCCCCACACGATCCTGCCGGTTGCCGCATCGAATGCCATCAGATTTCCTTGGTAGCTAGAAACCAAGATTCGAGAGCCATCAAGCACCAAGTCGCCATCAACATCAATCACTCGATCGATGTCATAACGGCCTTCTGGAATGGCGACTCGCTCTTCCCAGTTGAAAACCCCATTATCAGCCGAAACGGAGACTAGAGTACCGTTGCTAAACCCGGCCACTACCGAATCCGAACCCGTAAAAATGGGACGACTCGTTCCTCTGAGTGTCAAAGCGGGGAGATTAGTTTCATAGATCCAACGCTGCTCACCTGTCTCGTGATCTAATGCCACTAATTTACCATCTACCGTTTGGGCTACAATGACGTCACCATTACTGGCTGGAGCTGACAGCACTTCGCTAGAAACCGGTTGACGCCATTTAATTTCGCCACTGCTTTGTTCCAACACAACCACTTCCGCGGACTCTGTGCCCAGCATAACCACACCTTCAGACGCACCCACGCCACCGGTTATTGGCATTCGTAGACTGGTTCGCCAGACCACATCGCCGGAGTTACGCTGCGCCGCAACCACGTCGCCGTCTTCGCTAGCCGCAAAAATCAAATTTCCATCAATTTCCGGCGTTATTTCAGTGTAGTTTTTACCTTGGCCATTGCCGACGCTGATACTCCAATCCCTTCTGAGAGTTGCCTCTCTCTCAATGGTAACCAATTCTCTGGGGGGATTGACTTCATCGTCCGAGAACCAGGTGAGAGGATTCCAACCAAATTCAAAACTAGAGCAACCGCTAAGAAATAGTAGGGGTAAAAGAACCACTAGACGTAGTTGAGGTAACTTGTGAGCATCTTTAAGAGTATTCATGAGATTAGGATTCGCTCTAGCTGTCTTCCGACACGTTATCTAATTTCATGCGCAGGCCATCACTGCTCGAACCCGCTTGCTGAGCCGCAAGGTAAGACTCTCTCGCTTCAACTATCCGCCCCATAGCAACATACACATCGCCTTGAAGTTCCGCATAACCGGCTTCGAATTCCTTTGGCGCCATGCTGCTAATGGTTGCCAAGGCGGCTTCGTGATCGCCTTTGGAGAGTAACACTCGAGCTAAACGCAAATTAGCAGTGAGCAACAAACCTTCATCACTTTCAACAAAAAGGCCTTCAAGCGGATTGTCCACAATCCAACGAAGAGCTGTTTCAGCTCCGTCTAAATTGCCGGTCATGGCATATTGCTGGGCTGAAAACAACGAGCCGTAGCGCGCATAAATGGTGTCGCTGTGCTCATCTCTGAGTTCAGCGGCTAAGGAAATTATGGTATCCCGATTTTCGTCACTAAGAACCTGGCCTGGTTCAACAACGCCCAATCCTAGAATCTCTTCATACAAATCCGATGCGGCATCAGAACTGGCTGTCTTAGCCCCTTCCCACGCAGACCAGCCTCCATAGCCGGCCACTATTAGCACTACGGCTAAAATCAGCTGTTTGCCATTTTCGTCCCACCACTTCTTGAGGGATTCGATTGTTTCTTCTTCTGCCGCGTTAATCGCCACGACTCACTCCTATATAAACTTGCACATCACTCGTTTTTCGAGAAGATGTCATTAAATTCAAACCAACCGGATCAAACGGCTAGCGACTGAGGGATACCAAATAAGACCGCGATTTTACCTGTTTGTTCGACCAGAGGCACGGGAATGTGTTCACTCACTGGGAATATTGGATGAAATCAACGATTTTCTGCTGAATTGACTCTAAGGTTACGATTTCTTGACGACCGGAATCATCTAACATGCGCAGTTTTAGCTGCGGTGAAGCATTTTTCTCATCGTTTGTAGCGTGCTCAAGGACCACAGCCAACTGCGCCCCGCTACTGAAAGCTCGTTTCAGTTGGCTAGCAGGTTTCCCCCCGCCGCAATGACAAAGCACTCCCAACCCTGGAAAGTCAGCTCTTAAAGTTTGAGATAGACTCAAAGCCTGCGTAGTAAACTGCTGATCTGCCACCGTTACATAAATATCAACTGGGCGCAGTGCTTCGGCTGGCACTTTGCCGAGCTCATCGAGCATTAATACTATTCTTTCTTCGCCAATGGCAAATCCTGCTGCCAAAGTCGGCTTGCCTCCGAGCTGCTGAACTAGCCCGTCGTAACGCCCACCACCGCAGACGGCACCCTGTGCGCCTAAGATATCTGTCGTCCATTCAAATACACAAAAATTATAATAGTCTAAGCCCCGCACCAATCGCTTGTTTTCGGTGAAGCTAATGCCAAGGTCAGAGATCAAATTGCGTAGCTGCCGATAATGTTCGACACTAGCCTCGCTTAAATAGTCACTTAAGTCAGGAGCCAGCTGAAGCAATTCTTGTACTGCCGGGTTCTTGGAGTCTAGCACCCGCATAGGGTTAGTATGCATTCGCCTCGCTGCGTCCTCGTCAAGCTGGTCCTCGTGCTCTTGCAAAAATTGAGACAGAGCGGCAGCATAAGCTTTTCTATCCTGCGCACTACCGATATTGTTTATTTCAAGAGTTAAATACTCAGAGAGCCCAAGCTCTTGCCAAAGCACCGCAGATAACTGGATGATCTCCGCATCGATGTCAGGACCTGCCATCCCAAATGCCTCAACGCCAAATTGGTGAAACTGACGATACCTACCTTTTTGGGGGCGCTCATGACGAAACATTGGGCCATGATACCAAAGCCGCTGTTGTTGGTTATAGAGCAGACCATGTTGATCTGCCGCTCGGACGCAGACCGCAGTACCTTCTGGGCGCAGGCTTAAGCTGTCCCCATTGCGGTCATCAAAAGTATACATTTCTTTTTCAACAATATCGGTAACCTCACCAATCGATCGCTTAAACAGTTGAGTTTGCTCAACAACGGGAAAGCGTATTTCTTGGTAAGCATAGCGATGCACTACTTTTTTGAACGTGGATTCCAAGTACTGCCAAGTTAATGATTGAGCAGGGAGGATATCATTCATCCCTCTAATCGCTTGAAGTTTTGCCATAGTGTTTGAAGTTCGTTATAAGCTACTAATCTAACCGGTAGCAATAATGTCTTTGTCCGCGGCTGTCTTTTTAGCCACCCGTTCTCTAACCATTGCCTCTAATTCATCGACAAGGTTATCGTTGTTAATTTTATGATCGGGCTTACCTTCAACATAGGCCAAATTATTAGGACTTGCACCGGTAAGACCTATTTCAGCAACTTTCGCTTCACCTGGCCCATTGACTATGCAACCAATCACAGCAACGTCTATAGGAGTCGTAATATCTTCTAGCCGAGACTCAAGCTCGTTTACAACTGATATAACGTCAAAATTTTGCCGAGAGCAGCTAGGACATGCAACTAAATTTACACCCTTGTGGCGGAGCCCAAGGCTTTTCAGAATATCAAACCCGACCTTCACCTCTTCCACAGGGTCTGCTGCCAAAGAAATACGAATCGTATCTCCAATGCCATCCATCAAGAGCGCACCTAAACCTATTGCTGATTTAACTGTACCAGAGCGCAATCCTCCTGCTTCGGTGATTCCTAAATGAAAAGGCTGGTCTATTTGATCAGCCAGCTGTCTATAAGCACTTAACGTCATAAATATTTCTGACGCCTTCAGACTAATTTTGAAATCTTGAAAATCCAATTTATCGAGTATTTTAATTTGATTAAATGCTGATTCCACCATCGCTTCAGCATTGGGCTCTTTGTACTTTCGTAATAAGTCCTTACCCAAAGACCCAGCATTAATTCCGATACGCAGCGGTATCCCTTTATCTTTGGCGCTATCAATAACAGCTCGGGTTCTATCTTCGCTGCCGATATTTCCTGGATTTATTCGCAAACAATCGACACCATAATCCAATACTTTTAGTGCAATCCGATAGTCAAAATGGATATCTGCAACCAAAGGAACGGTGACTTGTTCTCGAATTTTTCTGAAGGCCTCAGCTGCATCCATTGTCGGGACTGAAACCCGAACAATATCCACGCCTGCCGCAACCAAGCGTGAGATCTGCTCTAGAGTAGCAGCTACATCGGTGGTTTCCGTGTTGGTCATACTTTGCACGGAGATAGGAGCATCTCCTCCCACTGGCACGTTGCCCACCATTATTTGCCGAGTTTTACGGCGAGATATATAACTTTCCCCACGCATCAATTAGAGACCTACTTCCAGCCTTGCTGAATTATCTATTCGGATTCTGTTTGCAAAGTCCACGTCGGCTCCATTCAATGTAAGGCTAGCGAAGGGTGCATCGCCTAAAAGAATATTGAAAGGTGCCGTTCCGCGCACTTCAAGTTCATTGCCAGCTTCTTGCAGGTCTCTGTAAATCAGCGTCTCAAAACCATCACTAACTTCAACCCAACTTTCTCCACTAAACGTGATGACAAGAACATCATTTCCTTCTGCCTCAACAATGATCCGCCCACTCTCGCTGGCACTACTCGTTTCTTCATTCTCACTAATTCCAGTGACTAACTCTGACTCATTAGTAAGTGGGGCGGCTAATGAGTCATTGCTTGTTTCGATAACAGTGTCATCATCTGTAGCTATATCGATTTCATCTGTAGCATCATTAGTTTCTAGCTCTGCAGTGGTGAGAATAGGAGAAGAATCTTCCAGTATTACGCCGTCACCGCTTTCGTCTTCTTCAAATTCTGCAGTGAGGTCATTGCTAACGGCTTCCTGCTGGATTGGCTCTGCAGTACTAGCACTTTCAGAAACCTCAGCGGAATTCGTCAACTCTGGTTGAACCGGATTATCAGTTAACGCCGGCTCAATCGCCTCATTGCTTCGAGCATCCTTTGACTCAGCAACTTCTAAAACCTGTGTTGATGAACCACTAAAAAACCAAAGTAGCAAAAACAGCACAGCAAAAGTTACCACCGAAATCACACCCCACAAACGGCCTTTATCTTTACGGCGTCGGACTTGAATTCTGGTCTTTTCTCTCGCTGCGTCCTGTTGTTCGGTTACAAATTCGTTGTAACCTTTTAAAACAACGTCCACATCCAGTCCGAGCAACATTGCGTAGCTTTTAATATAGCCTTTTGCAAAAACAGAACCGGGTAACTTTTCAAAACTGTTCGCTTCGATTGAACGAACGTAATGCATCGTAATGTGCAAGCGATCTGCAACATCTTTTTCGGTCAATCCTTGGCGCACACGTTCGTTGCTAAGGATGTCACCGACAGACACTGAATCCGCTTGCTCTGAAGCAGGATTTTGATTGCTCTGACTACTGCTAGTTGACATTGCTCTGTTCTTGATAAATCTTAGCTTCAGCCGACTCGGGATAGAGACTCACTAGTAATAAGGCAAACTCGTCTACCTTTGCTTGATTGCCGAATTCTCCCTCAATTTTAATTCCTGCCAAAAGCGCTTTGGGTGGATAAGGTATCTTATAAAAGTCCACCGTCGTTAAGTACTGACTAAAAGCAGCTCTCGCCCCTTGCAAGTTGCCACTCTCAAATCGAACAATTGAAAGCTCAAGAGCTGACAAATACAGATTGGCATTAAGTTGTAAAGCTCGCTGAAATGCGTTCTCAGCAGCTTCTCCGTCATTGAGCGCCAAAGCACTTCGACCCAAATTTTCAAATGCAATAGCCCGCCCTTCGTACATTGAATCAGCGACAACTCTATCTAATTGTCGATAAGCTTCTTCGTATTTCTCAAGACTGAATAAGAGAGCAGCATAGTTGTTTCGCGCCCTCGAGTTGTTTCGATCTAGATTGATAGCCCTTTCAAATGCGCTTTCTGACTGTTCAATATCACCTTCATTTTGCAATATAAGTGCGAGAACGTTGTAAGCCGGCGAATGCCTGTCATCGATTTCCAATGCGTTGCTAATATTACGCCTGGCGCCCGTCATGTCGTTGGCATCATAGTAGCCAATAGCAAGGCTTACATAATCTCGCACAGCCTGCTCATCAGACGCGGTAGCAATAAATCCGCCGGTTGTGGTCGTCACACAGGAAGTAAGCGCCCCCATAAGAGAGATCAAAAATAAGTAGTGTTTTACATGATGAGCAATGAACGTGCTGTTTGGAAAAGTTGGCATAGACATGCACCCGAGTTAACTCAAGTTCTCTTATAGTCTGTCGGCAGGAACAGCTAGATTATCAGTTCGATCAAACACTTTCTGGCTAGCACGAGCCTTAGCTTTATGCCGCTCACTTCGCTTTGTTTGGTCAGCGACATCCCCTACTAATTGGCCGCAAGCCGCTCCGATATCATCCCCTCGGGTCGTTCTGACTGTCACGGTATAGCCTTCGCGCTGCAGTATCTGACGAAAATTCGTGACTGACGAACCACTAGGCCGCTGGTAGTCACTTAAACTAAAGGGATTGAACGGAATGATATTGATTTTGCAAGGTAGCTCCTTAAGTAAAGCTGCCAATTCTCTGGCATGCTGCCGATGGTCATTCACACCCGCTATCATTGTGTACTCAATCACCGGCACACGTTTATCAGGTAGGCTCGCCATATAACCACGCACTGATTCAAGCAGCATCGCGATATTGTATTTCTTGTTAATCGGCATAATTTCACTGCGCAGCGCGTCATTAGGAGCATGCAATGAAATCGCTAAAGAAGCCTCAGTGTAGTCTTTCATTCTATCTATGGCAGGGACGACCCCGGACGTGCTCACCGTAACTTTACGCTTCGAAAGCCCATAGGCACAGTCTTCCATCATCAAATTTACAGCTTCCATTACCGGCTCAAAATTAAGCAATGGCTCTCCCATACCCATCATTACAACATTACTGATAGGGCGTTCTAAATTCCCGCTGAAGCCACCCATTTCCTTTACGGCCCACCAAAGTTGTCCGACTATTTCCGCAACCGTAAGATCACTATTGAAACCCTGTTTGCCAGTCGCACAAAAACTACAATCTAAAGAACATCCTGCTTGGGAAGATATGCAAAGTGTGCCTCGAGTCGATTCAGGAATAAATACCATTTCAACTCTGCTGCCGCTCGCAACTTCCACAATCCACTTTCGCGTTCCGTCTTCAGAAAGATAGTCTTCGGCAATTTTTGGCAGAGAAATTTGGGTTCTATCAGTCAGCTTCTGGCGCAATGACTTACTAATGTCTGTCATTGCGTCAAGGTCTGTAACGCCGCGCTGGTGAATCCATTTTAAGATCTGGTCGGCGTGGAACGGCTTTTCCCCTAACTCTGTAAATAACGCCCGCAGGTTCGCTCGGCCTAACCCTGCGAGGTTAGGCCGAGTTTCACTCGATATCTTGGGACTCACCGCATTGATAGTTGGCATGTCTAAGGCACCTCAGCGGGCTAGCAGCTATGCGCAGATTTCTTCAGCACTGAAAAAATAAGCGACTTCTCTCTCTGCTGAGGTTGTTGAGTCTGAACCATGAACCGCATTGGCATCGATAGACTTTGCAAAATCTGCTCGAATTGTACCTGCGTCAGCTTCCGCTGGATTAGTAGCACCCATCAGTTCCCGATTTTTAAGGACTGCGCCTTCACCTTCGAGGGCTTGCACCATGACGGGCCCAGAAGTCATGAACTCGATTAGATCTGGGTAGAACGGACGGCCTTCGTGCTCGGCATAAAAGCCTCCAGCAGATTTTTCGTCCAATTGAAGCATCTTGGCCGCTACGATTTTAAGGCCAGCATTCTCGAATCTGCTGTAAATTTCACCAATGACATTTTTAGCCACGGCATCAGGTTTGATTATTGATAAAGTACGTTCGATCGCCATCTTCACTCCAAGTATTTCTGTTTTTCAAAAGATCGCGCATTATACGCGCAAATACTGGATTTTTGTATGTGCGTTGGCTAAAAATGCCGTATTTCGAGGTATTATTCGGCGGCTTCCTCAATCCAAGTCGCTTGAATGGCTTCTAGGATTTTTTCTCCGCTTCGTTCAGGGTCATCGTCAAATTCATCTAGCTCACAAACCCACCGGTGCAAATCCACGAAATTAACATATTGAGGATCAATGTCTGGGTGCTCATCAGCAAGCCCCATGGCTATATCAAAAACATCAGTCCATTTCATCGCAGGAACCCTCTCTTTTTAATGGTCTTCAGACACCATGTTGATAGTGTATTTAGGAATCTCGATAACTAAATCTTCGTTTGCGACGATTGCTTGGCAACTCAGCCTTGATTCTGGCTCGAGGCCCCATGCCTTATCTAAATAATCCTCTTCATTTTCCTCGGCTTCCTCAAGAGAATCGAAGCCTTTACGCACAACACAGTGACAGGTTGTGCAGGCACAAGACTTTTCACAGGCGTGCTCAATGGAAATTTTGTGACGCAGAGCGGCATTGAGAATCGTTTCTCCGGGCTCCACATCAAACTCTGCACCCTCCGGGCAAATGACTTCATGGGGTAGAACAGTTAATTTAGGCATCGATTGATCATCTTGTTAAGTTTAATTAGTTGGAAGATTCGGAGCTTGCCTGATCGACACGGTCGATTGACTCACCGGTCAGTGCTTTGCTGATGTGGAGATCCATTCGCTTAGCAGCAAAAGCACTGCTGAATTTATTCAGATCTTCTGTTAGCTCGTGAAGAACTGTGCTGTCGCTTTGTTCAATTGCCGTTTGCAGAGCCTCTATTTTCGCTTGGATATCTTCTTTCTCAGCTGCACTAAGCAATTGTCCATCAGCTGCGCAGGCGTTAGTTATCGCGTCAATCAGCTGAATAGCTTCAATTTGAGCTTCTTTGAGAGCTCGAGTTTGCATGTCTTGCTTGGCGTTATCATGAGACGATTGCAACATCTGCTCTATCGAGTCGGCATTCAATCCAAAACTAGGCTTCACCTGAATCTCAGAAGTTTTACCCGTACTGAGCTCCTTTGCCGACACACTAAGCAAGCCGTCAGCATCAACTTGAAAACTGACTCGTATAGTAGCTGCACCAGCAACCATCGGAGGGATGCCTTTCAGCTCAAACTTGGCTAAGGAACGACAATCGCTAACTAATTCTCGCTCCCCTTGAAGAACGTGCAGCGACATGGCCGTTTGACCATCCTTAAACGTGGTAAACTCTTGCGCTCGCGCGACAGGGATTGTGGTATTTCGCGGTATGATTTTTTCTACCAAATCGCCCATAGTTTCGATGCCCAAGGACAATGGATTGACATCTAAAAGCAAGAAGCTGTCGGCAGATTTATTGCCTATCAGCACATCAGCCTGAATCCCAGCCCCCATAGCAACAACCTTGTCAGGGTCAATATTCGCTAAGGGTTCCTTTTTAAAAAAATCTGCCACCGCATCTCGCACAATTGTCATGCGGGTAGACCCGCCGACTAAAACGACGCTATCGATATCCTCTACCGTAAGCTCGCCATCTCGAAGCACTCTCCGACAGGTCAATATCGTTCTGTTCAAGAGATCTTTGGCAAGCTCTGCGAACATTTCATTGTTCAGCTCACCGGTCCAATCACCGACCTCAACCTTTACCGAACTATCAACTCCCAGAGCGTGTTTGCTGTCTCTCGCAAGTTTTAGCAAGCGGCCCGATTCCTCTGCGGTCACTGAATCATTCAAGGCCGCACCATGCTTCATCCAATCAACTAACAAATGATCGAAATCGTCTCCGCCTAGGTTTGTGTCGCCCCCCGTCGCAATAACCTCAAACACGCCTTTACGCAGACTTAATAGAGACACATCAAAGGTTCCGCCCCCAAGATCAAACACGACTACATTGCCTTCATCCTTGGAGTCCAATCCATAGGCCACCGCAGCCGCAGTTGGTTCATTCAGCAAACGGAGTACATTCAAACCGATAGATTTAGCGGCGTCTTTAGTTTGCTGTCTCTGAGCATCATTGAAATAGGCGGGCACCGTTATTACCGCGCCTTCCAACTTTCCGCTGAACATGGTTTCCGCTCTTGTAACTAAAGCAGCCAAAATATCCGCCGAAATTTGCCCAGGATCCTTGGGCCCTGCGGCAGTCATCAGGACAGGGGGAGCGTCTGATTCTGGGTTACCGATTGAGAATTGAGAAAGTCTTTTATGCGTCACCGCCTCTTTGGCACTTTTGCCAAAAAGCCTTTTTATCGAAGCCACAGTGTTCGCAGGGTCGTCAATCAGGCCAGCGGAAGCGCCACTGCCGACAACAGCGGGGCCAGTCTCTTGATAATGAACAATTGAGGGTAAAAGGGATTCGCCGTGCTCATCAGGTAAAACCTCGACTTTTCCTGCACAGCTTGCTGCCACAAGCGAATTGGTAGTTCCGAGATCAATACCTACCGCAAGCCGATGCTGAGGTTTGGCGGGCTTTCCACCCGGTTCTGCAATTTGTAGTAATGCCATTTCCTAAACTTAACTCTTGATTGATCCAAATCTTAAATTGCTGGTTTCATTCAACTCCACATCTCGATGCATGAAATCAGTACCCCAATCTTTGCTCTTCTCCAGCGTTTATCTCCGCCAGTAATTTGAACAAAAACTGCATTTCATGAAAAACTTTTTTGGCAAGAGTTAAATCATCGGCACTCAAACCAGCAACGAAAGCCTGTTCACGGCTGCGGATCTTGGCTTGAACTTCCGAGCGAAGAGAGTCTAGCTGTTGTAACGAAGAGGCATCGACGGGCAAGTCAGCAAGTGCTTCTCGCATCTGCATTTGCTCCATCAATAAATCCATACCCAGATCCGCCTGAGTGACTGATTCCACATTCACATCGCGCAGAGTCAATAGATACCCAGCTCGCAGGAGAGGAGACTTTAACGTTTCATAAGCGCTGTTGATGAAACTGGTGGCTTGAACCGCCTGCATCTTTTGGCTTTCATCGGCACCAGCAAACTTGTCCGGATGATGCTCCTGCTGAAGCACATGATAAACAGACTCCAACTCTTTCAACTCTACTTGAAAATTTTGCTGAAGACCGAACAACTCGTAATAATTAGTCGTCAATATTGACACGTCTTAGGAATTCCTTATCTCAAAGCCGGTGGGGGAGAAGCATGCTGATTCATTAAGATTGAGACGATGGAAGAAGTCTAAAGAGTAAGCAAGCAATAATAGCCACTCTAAATATTAAAACTTTCTCCGCACCCGCATTCCCCTTTTGAATTTGGGTTTCGAAACTCAAACCCCTCATTCACGCCCTGTTTAACAAAATCCATCTCAGTGCCATCGATGTAAACCAAGCTTTTAGGGTCAACGATAATCTTGACACCTTCCTGCTCGAAAACCGAATCACCGACATCAACTTTATCCACAAACTCCAAAACATAAGCCATCCCTGAACAGCCGGTGGTTGTAACACCGACTCTTATACCTAGGCCGTGGCCTCTGGCGGCTAATTGGCTAGCAACATGTTTTGCAGCTTGTTCGGTTATAGAAATAGACATGACGCTAACTATTTAACCTTCTCGTTTTTGCTTAACATCAGCGATAGCGGCTTTGATCGCATCTTCCGCCAACACCGAACAATGAATTTTAACCGGTGGCAAGCCCAGCTCATCAGCGATGTCCTGATTCTTAATCTGTGTCGCTTCTTCTAAGCTGCGACCCTTAACCCACTCTGTTAACAAAGAACTGGATGCAATCGCAGAACCACAGCCATAGGTTTTAAATTTTGCGTCTTCAATGATTCCAGCGTCATCCACCTTAATTTGAAGTCGCATCACATCTCCACATGCAGGAGCGCCAACCATTCCAGTGCCTACACTGTTATCGGAGTCATCGAACTTCCCAACGTTACGTGGGTTCTCGTAGTGATCTAGTACTTTATCTGTATATGCCATGATTACCTCTTCTGCTTAGTGAGCAGCCCATTGAACTGAATCCAAATCAACACCATCTTTGAACATATCCCAAAGCGGTGACAAATCTCTTAGCTTAGCAACAGCCTCGCGAATTTTTTCTATCGCGTAATCGATTTCTTCTTCTGTAGTAAATCGGCCAATCGTGATTCGCAACGAACTGTGTGCCAATTCATCATTGAGTCCGAGAGCTCGGAGCACATAAGAAGGTTCTAGACTGGCAGATGTACAAGCAGAGCCGGACGAAACCGCCAAATCTCTGAGCGCCATCATTAAAGATTCCCCTTCAACGAAATTAAAGCTGATATTCATGTTACCGGACACGCGAATATCTGGATGGCCATTCACATAGACCTCTTCCATATCTTTCAATCCATCGAGTAAGCGGCCGCGAAGTGCCAGAACTCTGTCATGCTCTTCTGCCATTTCTTCTTTGGCAAGCCTATAAGCTTCGCCCATGCCGACGATTTGATGAGTGGGTAATGTTCCAGAGCGCATTCCTCGCTCATGCCCGCCACCATGCATTTGTGGTTCTATGCGAACTCGAGGCTTGCGACGAACGAACAATGCTCCTATGCCTTTAGGGCCGTAGGTTTTGTGAGACGTGAGTGACATTAGGTCAACTTTCATCACACTCATGTCTATCTCAACTTTGCCGGTGCTTTGAGCTGCGTCTACGTGAAATAAGACACCCTTCTCGCGGGTAACCTCGCCGATAGCAGCAATATCGTTTATTACGCCAATCTCGTTATTTACATGCATCAAAGAAACCAAGGTTGTATCAGGGCGGATAGCAGCGGCAACGTCATCTGCGGTGATTAGACCTTCTGCAGACGGGTCCAAATAAGTGACCTCATAGCCTTCTCTCTCTAACTGTCGGCAGCTGTCTAATACTGCCTTGTGCTCGATCTTTGAAGTGATGATGTGCTTGCCCTTTTTAGAATAAAAGTGGGCAACTCCTTTAATCGCCAGGTTGTCGGCCTCAGTGGCTCCCGATGTCCAAACGATTTCTCGAGGATCGCAATTCAAAAGATCAGCCACCTGCTGACGAGCAGTTTCTACGGCTTCCTCTGCCTTCCAGCCAAACATATGAGAGCGAGAAGCAGGGTTGCCAAAATTCGCCTCCAATGTCAGACACTCCGCCATCTTTGCGGCAACCCTAGGGTCGCATGGGGTGGTCGAAGAATAATCCAAATAAATAGGAAATTGCATTTCTTAACTCCAATAGTCGTGTTTGTTACAGACTGGCGGCCGGCACGCGGAACGAATCTATATCGCCCACTTCAGCCAAGCCCTCGGTCCTAATCAATTGTTTTCGGTCTTGCTGCTTTGCAATATCAATAACTTCACGCTTAGCAACCAGCTGCGCGAGGCTAATACCTTCAAGAAAATTATGAATTTGTTCGCTAAGATCTTCCCAAAGATAATGGGTTAGGCATGTTTCCCCACCTTGGCAATCTCCAGCACCTTGGCATTTAGTGGTATCAACTGATTCATTCACAGCATCGATGATTTCTGCGATAAAAATATCGCCCGCCTCTCTTTTCAACACGTAGCCGCCACCTGGTCCCCTGATACTGTTCACCAAAGAACTTTTCCTGAGCTTTGAAAAGAGTTGCTCTAAATAGGAAAGTGAAATCGCCTGCCTCTGAGAAATGTCAGCCAGACTCACAGGGCCTTTTTGCTTATGCAGCGCCAAATCCAGCATCGCTGTAACCGCATATCTTCCTTTGGTAGTCAATCGCATAGGAGAACCTTCGCCTAGGTAGTTATGCGGCGAATTATCGAATACCTAAGTAAAATAGTCAAGTATTAGAGGAGATTGGAAGCCGCTAGGCTAAACTTAATTATAGTTAGCAATAACAATGGCTTAGCAATTTGCTTGCTCGAACACGATAGTTGACGGGGCCTTACCAAAATGGCTTTCCAGCTCATAACCCAAATCTTGCGCCAACATGCTAATGATGGCTAGGTGATGAATACTATGACTAACAAGACTCATAAGCTCTCGCTCAATAGTACTTGAAACCGCAACAGACTCGGCCAAGTGAAAAACCGTTTCACGTACTTTTAATGGGCGGCTAGAGAACTCTGCCAGCTCTAATTCAGCGACTCGCTTGGAGAAAGACGCGATAGCAAAACAAGCTGCCTCCGCGTTATTCTCGATTTCTCGGTCACGCTTGCGCGCATCGTAGTCAACCTGCAACTTTGGCAGACCAGTGAGCAAACATTGATAGCGATCCAGAATATGCCGCATGTGCTCACCAATCGTAGAGGAAGTGCCTGCTCGAAAAGAGTAATGAGCGCTGCTGACACACTTAATCAACTCATCACACTGTGACAAACAGTATAACGAGCCTTTAATCAGCTCGTGGCTGGAGCTGGAGCTAGATGGTGACCAGACTTCGTTGTTGCTACTTTCCATAAATTAAAACCTTTTGAGCCGACTACGGCACTATCAGCCACTCGTTCTCACAAACCGCCAGAGAGTCCAGTCAATTCCAAGCCTGAGTCGCGATGTATGTTATCACAGCGAAGCAAGCATGATTCCCACGCCGGACGTTAAATTACCTAATACAAAGAACAAGACCATGACCCCGATAGCTTTATTGCAAAAAGTTTATGTAGATTGAGTTAAACTAATACCCAAGTGATAAACGATCACTGTCCGACCAACAGCACTAGAAGAACGACGACCCCACACATTCGAAGGAATATATGAAGTTCGATCTCCACTGTCACAGCTATTATTCTGATGGTAGCCATCCACCTGACTTTTTAATGCACCGGGCCGTGCAAAATGGAGTCACCCATTTATCTATAACTGACCATGATTGCATCGAAGTTTATAAGCAAGAACTGGCGATCCCAACGGAACTTAAACTAGTCTCAGGCGTGGAAATCTCCTGCGCATGGGATAATCAAGAAATACACATTGTAGGCTTGGGGATAGATGTTAACGATCAAAGCCTTAACTCATTACTGGCTGCTCAACAGGCTTCACGCACTCGGCGCACCACCGAAATAGCGCACAATCTCGCCAAAATCACTCAAGCTGACTTAGCCGGCTATTTTGAATCCCTGCCGTGCATCTCCAGAACCCGAACCCATATTGCTCACTTTTTAGTCGCGGAGGGAATCTGCAAAAACCACCAGCAAGCGTTTAAGAAATATTTATCCCGCTCTGGAAAAATTTATAGCCCAGCATCTTGGTGCAGTTTAGAGGAAGCTATCAGCAGTATTGACAATGCGGGTGGGATTGCGGTTTTGGCACACCCCAGCAGATATCCCTACACCCGCAAAAAACTGATTCGCCTAATTGAAAATTTTAAAGAAAGTGGAGGCTCTGCTATCGAAACAGCCTACAGCAACCTCAGCCCTATCACTCAGAAAAACTTAGAGCTGCTCTGTGAGGAAACATCACTGTACGCATCCGCAGGTTCAGATTTCCACAGCGCTGAAAACCGATGGACTGACATTGGCAAATTCCACCGCTTTGCTGAAGGTAAAAAAAATGCCATTTGGAATCACCCTAAATGGCATTTTACTGATAACGCTTGATCTAAATTTCAAAGACTGAAACAGCCTGCTCTTACCACAGTTATTTTCGCCGCATTGAGGCGACAACATCTCTAAAAATATCTAACAACGTCTCATGTTTATAATCTGTAAATTCCCCAGCATCCATAAACATTCCATGCTCTTCGCACACTTCATACTCTAAGTGTTTCTGCTTCGGGTCGTTCATTTTTTTCATTGGAGCACCGCATCGGGGACACTGAATATCCCTAACAGTATTGTAAGTTTTACCAACAACTGGATCCCCGCTATCTGCAAAATCTGCCATCCAGTCACCTTTGAGCTGTTCCGCTTCGCCATTGTCAAACCAAAGCCCCTTACAACTATTGCACTTATCGATGACTACCTGGCCATGCAAAGTTTCAATCTTTAATTCTTGCATCTCAGAGTTGCATTTTGGACAGTCCATTTTTTTCTCCTTGAGCCTGGCTTATTAGATTCCGGCTTTTTGTTACGTATTTACTCAAAGCATTGACGAAGGGCATTATAACTAAGCGCCAATCTCTTTTTTACTCACAGACTATGACCGTCAGTAACCCAATTCTATAAGATATTCGCCCACTTAACCAAGCCAATTTGGCGCTCAGCAAACAGCTGTAACTGCCATTCATTAAGTCGGCGTTCACCTAGCTCGAACTAGCATTAAAAGCGAATCAGGAAAAAGTAACTAGCAACAGCGTAAAAGAGGAAACCATGAAAAATCCATCCGCAGGCAGTTCAACAATTGTAGCTTTCATTTTTTGCTTTTTAGGATCAACTGCCAGCGCTCTGTCAGGGTCAGCCAATGTAAGCAGCGCCTGTGCATCCTTGGAATTTATGGCGAAAATGGTTGCAATTAATTCTATGCTTCCCGCCGACTATGACAATTTGGATGATTTGATTCAACAGCAATCTGCGTTAGAGCAACTCAACAATAAAGTTTGCCAGCCGGTTATCTTAACTGAATCAACTCGAGGTAATAGCCGCTACAGTAATGGCTCTCGAATATCGACCGACCTTTACCACAGGGCTTGGTATTTTCCTAACGGTCAATTGTTCATGGCAGCACCAGGTGAAGACACCACTGTATATTATCCCAACGGACGTGTAATGGCGTTTCATTGGATGCATGGAGATCAAGCGGTTTTCTGGCCCAATGGCAACCTCGCAACCAACTATTTTAGAACATTTGATGTTGAATGGTATTATCCAGACGGTAATGTGATTACCTACGAGGCGGGTTACGCGGGTGGGCGTTGGTTCTATCCATTCCCAAGGCTCGACGGTAGAATTGGTCAGGAAGTTATCGCAAGCAACTGGGGGGTTGAAGATGAGAGTTTTACATTCCTTAACTTTACTTCGAGCGGCAGCTTGTTTATCAGTCGCGAAAGAATAAGGCGAAAATTGATTTTCGATGATTTCGATTTACTGGATGTGCCGGGTGTTTTACTACTTATCACTCGCCTATACCAGAACTCAGATTCAGCAAAGCTATTTGCACCTGCTGATATCAACATTACAGGTGCCCCATTCTAATCGGAGACTGCCGTCTCCTAGATTTTGCAACAGGAGTTGATAAAAGGCCTCTCAAAAAGCGGCCTTTTAGATCGCGGGGACTTAGTAGTCGTAACTGCTCGAACCGGCAAGCAATTGAGCTGAATCAATTTCTCCGGACTGACACTTTTGAAGCTCTCGCTTTGCAACCACATGGACCTTATCGGAAAGAGTAGATCGATCAGTTTCGGCGCCAAGGTCTTTCAGTATTACTGACAAATTTTCGTCAGCGGGTAGCGCACTCAAGGTAGCCCCGTAGGTGCAAAGCGTTTCAAAAAGTTTGGCCTGAAAAGACAAAATATCCACACTCAATTGCGCAGTATATTCTACATGAGCCTGCTCAGAACGCGCCTGCAATTCTGCCGCCTTGGCTAATGCCTGCTGCTTCAAAGGTTCGACCGAAGCAAGAAAAGCATCAAATTCCTCTTTCAAAACTGGCTTATTCTCGTTTGGCGCTTTCGAACTGCTTAACTGAACAGAATCCGCTGCGGGCACGCTTCCAGTCGTCGCCGGCTCAACTGAAGAAGATGCTATCAACTCTCTAAACTCTGCCATTTTGTCCTGGGTCTGCTCCCTTAAACTATCGAGCTCTTGCTGCAAAACGGCGTAAGCAGAATCATCTACATCACCCGTAGTTCTTAAAGACCTCGCTGCAGTAGACGCTTGCTGAATTGCTGAATTAACTATCAAAGAGTAATCAACAGTCGCCATCCTTTCAGCTGAGTTTTCATCAGCTGACGCCGGTGAAGTCTCAGTCTGAAACGTCACTGAATTGGATTGCGCGTTCAGCGCAGCAAAAGGGTTCGATCGACTGATTGAACGCATCGCTCTGCCCAAGGATGCAAATCCCATCTGCTTTCGTTTGTTGGCAAGCGGCGTTCGAATTTCCAGCACTACACCCTGACCACTCAGATACAGACTGTCCACACCGCCAACCCGATTGCCGAAAATACCCGTAGCTTGATCTAACGCCAACGCTTCTTCGACAATGCCAGAAAAAATTGAGACGTTTTCCTTAACTTCCTCCAAACCCAGCTCTTGGCTCAAAAGTTCAGCAGATGTGAACAATAGGGACAACGTTAGTACAGAGCTAATTAACCTCACGATTGATCTCCTATCTTACATTGCCGTCAAAACTAACGTACTGCGCGAGCTGTTCTATCGAGCGCACAGTCGCGTAATCGTTGTCCATTAATTCTTGATAGCCAACTCTCATATCTTCCAAATCACGAAGCCGCTGCTCTTCAAAAAAAGCGTAAATGCGCTCTAAGTTTTCTGCGGTAGTCTGTTGGGTCTGGTCGAAAACAACCTGCATGAGCTGCATGTTATTGCTGTCTTGGCGGTTTTCTACTCGGGTTATAAAGTCATTCAGCTCTGCTTGTTGAGCTACTTGTAAAGCAACAAGCTTGTCATCCAATTCCCCTGAGCTGCTCCCCCCACCGAATGCAATAGACAGCCCTTCTTCTCCTAAGGTCAAGCTTGTGTTCAGAACCACTAGTAACATCATTGCGAAAGAAGTCGCCGTTGGTATCCATTGCCATAGATTCAATCGCAGCTTAGGCTCAGAAACACTCCGATGTTCACGGCGAAATAGTTCACCCCCTCTATCCCAGTGAGGAACAGATTGATCACGCCAACCCTGTAAATCTTCTTGAACTCGTAGCAGCGACTTCAGCTCTTCATTACAACTATCGCAACTATGAAGATGAGCCTCTGTCTCTCGTCTTGCAAGCTCGCTAAGCTCATTAGAAAAATATTCTTTCAGTAAATGTTCAGTCTTGGGGCAGGACATTGGCTTCCTCCGATGCTACTTTGAGCTTCTTAAGTGCTGCATAAAAACGTGTTTTTGCTGTGTTGACCGACATATCTTGCAATTCTGCGATTTCTTCAAAAGTTAACGATTGGAAAACCTTGCACTCAACCAACAACCTTTGTTCAAGAGGCAACGTTCCTAGCAACTTGAGTACTTGGGAGTTGAGTTCCTGTGCTTTCAATCGATTTTCAGGTTCCGCATGTGAATCACCAGGCAAAGTATCAAAAAAATCAAAATTCTCGTCATCGCTACTACTTTTTACGGTCAGCAGTTTCTTTCGGCGAGTCATATCGACCGCTTTGTTATGGGCAATCCGGAAAACCCAACTGCTGAATTTCGCATCCCCTCTAAATCGATGTAAATTCCTATACACTCCGAGGAAAACTTCTTGCACCAGATCCATCGCATCGCTGGGATTCCCGGTGAGCCGGAGACCTTGATTGTAAACCCGAGATTCATAGCGCCTCACCAACTTTTCCCAGGCGTATGCAGACCCATTGACAGCTGACGCTATCAACGCTTCGTCTTCGTCAATAAGGCTCATCGGATAGGTACCTCACTCAACCCCTATTCATTCTTGAAACCAGTGCTCTAGGGATTCAGTTGCAGAATAGAGGCATTTGAGATTAAGTCGCAAGAGTTTTAAGAATAGTTTGCCGCAGTCTTAGGAATTTATTGAGGGTACTGATGCATGGAAGAATCGATCAAGACTCCCCAGGCACGGTTATAAGGGTGCACCTTACCTTCTTCACCAGCTTGGCCTTCCAGTGGCAAGCCCTTCTCTGCCCACTCGAAAATTGAGTGCCTAAGATTTTTTACGTTGGAATAACCCAAGTCTACCAGCTCAGCCGCCACCGCCGCGGACCGATAACCGACCGAGCAATACACCACAATTTCTTGGTGCTTATTAGGGACTGCAGCCGCGATATCTGCGCTTTGTGAATAGTTCAGCGCACCTTCCAAATGACTAACAGAGAACTCTTCCGCTTCTCTCACATCAAATAGCCGAACAGCTGCGCGCCCTTCGGTTCGCAAGCCATGAAGCCTTTCTGTTGAGATGAATTGAACTTTTGGAAATTCATTTTCAATTTTTCGATCGACTGCGTCCCAGCTCACGCCGAACAAACCGAAAAAAAGTGATGACAAAGAAGCGTGCAGAATTAGATGAAACATCATTCTTTAGACCCAAGTGAAGGGGATTATTCTGAAGTAGCAGGCAACCATCCCACCAAACCCAGGCCAAACCGGATTAGCCAGTGCCTTTTGAGCAGCTTGTTGAAGTTGGGGGATGGCTGCTAGCCCTGCTATTGGGGTTTCTTAATTGATAAGAAATTGAAACTTAAGCAGCTGCTTTCTGCTCGCTGAGTAGCTCGCTCACCGCTCCTATAAACGCGTTCAAAGAAGATGCGATAATGTCTTTGCTGATTGCCACTCCAGTGTATCGTCGACCTTCGCATTTGATCTGAATGTAAGTGACAGCTTCAGCGTCCGCTCCCTGACCCAACGCGTGCTCACCGTACTCCATAATCTCAAAGTCTTTGTTCATCGCCTGCTTCATGGCTTCAACAAAGGCATCTAACACTCCGCCTCCCTCGCCACTGATCTGCGAGGGTTCGCCAAACAAATCCATACTTGCCGCAAAGGTTTCTCGCCCTGCTTTCTTTTCAATAGTAAAATTTTCCAGATTAATCGCTTTCTTATTCGTCAAATAGTGCTGATTAAACAGATCCCATATCTGATCCGGGTGAATTTCTTGGCCACTGTCTTCTGTGAATTTCTGAACCACCCGACTAAACTCAATCTGAAGCCAGCGTGGCAACTCAAAGCCAAACTTGTTTGCCAGAACATAAGCTACCCCGCCTTTTCCTGACTGGCTATTTACTCGAATTACATCTTGATAAGTCCGCCCAATATCCCGAGGGTCAATAGGCAAGTAGGCTATCTCCCAAGGAGCACCCTCTTCATAAATGTCGAGGCATTTTTTGATTGCATCTTGGTGAGAACCGGAGAATGCTGTAAAAACTAAGTCCCCCGCATAAGCCTGACGTGGATGAACATCGATCTGAGTGCACTCTCTTACGACTGACACTATTTTATCCATGTCGTGGAAATCCAATTGAGGATCTATCCCTTGGCTATACATGTTCATCGCCATAATCACGATATCCATATTGCCGGTACGTTCACCGTTTCCTAATAGCGTCCCCTCTACCCGCTGAGCTCCTGCCATGACTGCAAGCTCCGCCGCTGCTACGGCACAGGCCCTGTCGTTGTGGGTATGAAGGCTCACGATGACAGATTCTCTGTTGTTGATATGCCTGCAAAACCACTCGATTTGATCGGCATAGATATTTGGGGTTGCCATTTCGACAGTCGACGGCAAATTAAAAATAACCGGGTTGTTTGGTGAAGGCTGCCAAATTTCAGACACCGCGTTACAAACTTCGACGGCGAAATCAACTTCCGTTCCCGTAAAACTTTCCGGTGAGTATTCAAACGTCCACTCGGTCTCTGGCGCTAATTCTGCGCAGCGTTTTACTTCCCTAGCGCCAACTTCAGCAATCGCGACTATGCCCGCTTTGTCAGTTTTGAATACCTTCTCGCGCTGCACCACCGAGGTGGAGTTATAGACATGGAGAATTGCCTTCTTGGCTCCTTTAAGAGACTCGAAAGTTCGTTGAATCAGCTCCGGCCGAGATTGGGTCAGAACTTGGATCGTCACGTCATCCGGTATTTTGTTTTGCTCAATGAGGCTTCTAACAAAATCGAAGTCGGGCTGAGATGCCGCTGGGAAGCCAACTTCAATCTGCTTAAACCCAACTTCAACTAACAAATCAAACATTTTGGCTTTCTGAACAACAGACATAGGTTCAATGAGAGCTTGGTTGCCGTCTCTTAAATCCACGCTGCACCACGTAGGAGCCTCGCTTATCACCTGATCTGGCCAGGTGCGATCACGAAGCCCTATGGGTTGAAAGGGTTTGTATTTGGTGTGGTCAAACCGCTTATCGTTCATCTCTTTTCCTTGTGGGAGTCTATTATCGAGCTTCAAATCTGTTTAACTCTCAGCTCATAGCTAGAGAGTGCGTAGAATAGAGCAACATTAGGGGTGAATCTACACCTAATTACCCTAAATATTGATCAATTTTAGTGTTATTCACCAATATTTAATTGATTAGATTGCAAAAACTCTACTTATTGAATTATATTGAGTTTTATTGATCAATTGCAGAGCTCATAAACCATGCAACTAGACAAGCTAGACATAAAAATTCTCCAAATATTGCAGCAAAATGGCACCGTGAGTAATCTAGAACTTGCAGATACCGTCGGACTGTCCCCCTCCCCATGCGCGAGACGAGTGAAACAGCTAGAAGAGGCTGGAATTATTGCCCGTCGGGTAACCCTCCTTAATCCTTCTAAGTTGGATTTGAAACTTACCGCCCTTATTCAAATTAGTATGGACAGGCACACCCCAGACCGATTCGAAATTTTTGAGAAGAAAGTCGCCAGCTATCCCGAGGTTATTGAATGCCTTTTGATTACCGGGCAGTCCGCAGATTATCAGTTAAAAGTACTTGTACCGGACATGGAATACTACCAAGAATTTCTTCTCAACAAAGTCACCCGAATCGAAGGTGTCACCGACGTTCACTCCAGCTTCATGTTACGAGAAGTGTGTCATAGCACTGAACTTCCATTGAATCACATACGCAGCAAATAGCTCTGGTTAAACTTGTTTGAAGCAGACTGAACCCCAAATCACTTAGCCCTGTAAACCCAATCACCAACAGCGCGTTAATGAGTCAAGCGCTGCATATTCTCACCAATTGAATAGCATCAAGGCGCTACTTTTGGCGAACTAGCTTCCGCTAGTACGCCTTTGTCAGTTCGACCCGAGCATGGAGAATGCCGATGCAATCACACCCTACAATTACTTTGAACAAAATTTTTCTCACCCTAATAGGACTAAGCTTTTTTTACAGTAGCTTTCTCTATAGCCAAACCGATAGAGAGATCGCTGACAGTAATCGAGTTTTCGATTGGGCGGAGCGAAATTTTTCAGAACTTTTTTCTCCCGCTGGAGTCAGGACACTTTCTATAGATAATTTTGTCGCACGATTTTACTCTGACACAAACACTTGGATAGGTATCAACAACGGCAGCGTGTTTGTATTTGGAGAACAGTTTGAACAGATCACTCCCGAAGGATCTACCTTAAAGAAGATCGGGGAAACAGAAATTTTTCTGAGCTTAGCGGCCCAGGAGCTAAATGCGACTCGTACAGGCAATGCACAATCCAACCCGTTTCTTGCAGCAGCCGACTTGAACCAGCTGATCAGAGAAGGCTCCCCCGTTAGAAGAATTAATCGGCTAAATCGTCCGAGGAAGAACCTAAACGATCAAAGAGAAAGACAAGACATTATTCAAGCAGAATCCATACGGTCGATTGATGGCAGCAGCAACAATCTCGACTTTTCCAACATTGGAGCTGCCGGCAGCCAGCTAAAGAGACTAGTAGCCTCTGACTATGCCGACGGCCTGTCCGCTCTCGCGGGACCTCAACGCCCCTCACCACGCTTGATCAGCAACCTGATTAGCGCGCAGTCCGATAGCCGGCCCAATGAACTTAATGCTTCAGACATGCTGTGGCAATGGGGCCAATTCTTAGATCACGACATTGACCTGACTGATGGCAGCACCCCTCCTGAGCCGGCAAATATCGAAGTACCACTTGGAGATTCATTTTTTGATCCAAGCGGCACTGGAATCGCCACAATTTCAATGAACCGATCTGTCTACGACCCCAATGAAGAGGAAACGAGTCCGCGTCAGCAAATCAACGAAATTACATCGTGGATCGATGCGTCTAATGTTTATGGCTCAGATCGGGAACGAAGCAACAGCCTGCGCACATTAACTGGTGATGGCAAAATGAAGGTAAGTGCCGGAAATTTATTGCCATTCAATGTCGACGGATTCCCCAATGCAGGAGGAGAAAGCGCAAGCCTTTATTTCGCAGGTGACGTGCGCGCCAATGAGCAGCTAGGATTGACCGCGATGCATACTCTTTTTGTTAGAGAGCACAATCGGCTCGCCGATGAAATAGCCAACTCTAACCCAAATCTAAGCGGAGAAGATGTTTTTCAAGCAGCTCGTCAAATTGTAGGCGCACAAATGCAAGTAATAACCTACCGAGAATACTTACCTGCCCTGCTTGGTCGCGGCTCACTAACTCGTTACAAGGGCTACGATGACAGCATAGACCCTACGATCAGCAATTTATTTTCGAGTGCAGCCTACCGTTACGGTCATAGCGCCTTGAGCCCTACATTACTGAGACTCGACAAGAATGGAGATGAAACTCTCGATGGTCATATCGCCTTGAGAGATGCGTTTTTTGCGCCGATGAAAATTGCAGAAGAAGGAGGCATTGATCCGCTGCTAAGAGGTTTAAGCCAGCAAGTTTGTCAAACCATCGATCCACTAGTGATCGACGATGTTCGGAATTTTCTATTCGGCCCACCAGGCTCAGGTGGCTTCGATTTGGTTTCCCTAAACATTCAAAGAGGCCGAGACCATGGGCTACCAAGCTATAATGCTACCCGTATCGCGCTTGGCTTACTCCCAAAAACCAGCTTCGCCGATATAAATAGTGACCTAGAAATTCAACAACGACTTTCAGATTCCTATGAAAACGTTGAACAAGTAGATCTTTGGGTAGGTGGTCTCGCCGAAGAAAAACTCTCTGACGCCTTAGTCGGCGAACTGCTTTTCACCGTGATTAAGCAACAGTTTGAAGCACTCAGAGATGGAGACCGTTTTTGGTATAGCAGAGCGCTGGAACGGCGCCTTGTAAATCAAGTAGAAAACACATCTTTGGCAGATATCATTCGACGCAATACCGACATCGGAGCCGAAATTGACAATGATGTGTTTCACGTTAATTAAGAATTTCTAGGTTAGAGAACGGTGGATTTTGCCACACGCAGAGCCCACCGTTTAACTGTTTGCTCTAGAAAAAATGTTTGGCTTTTTCTTTGTAGGATCGGCTCATTTTCAAAGACGAACCGCAGCTTAGAGTTAAATGAAACTCACCGTTTATATGAGAGGACACTTTCTCTACCCTTTCAAGATTAACAATAGTCGAGCGGTGAACACGTTGAAATATTGAAGGGTCCAATTTCGACTCTAGCTCTTTCATCGTAGTACGCATGATATGCGTTTGTCCTTGCACGTGGACGCACATGTAGTCCCCAGCTGCATCAATCCAATCAATGTCACGTACTGGAACAAATGTTATTGAAGAACCATCCTTAATTGCAAGACGATCAGCGTGCTCTACCAAATCCTCATCACTATCCAACAACTCCGCGATAGCAGCAGCGGACTTTCCAGTCACGCTTACAACTAGCTCCATCAAGCGCTGCTTTTCCCCCAACGCCTGCTGTTGTAGTTTCGCTTGCTTGGCTTTATCAATTGCCAGCACCAAGCGTTCTTCTTCAACTGGCTTTAAGAGATAGTCAATGGCATGCACTTTAAATGCATCAATAGCGAAAGCATCGTAGGCAGTCACAAAAATAACCATCGGCATAATATCTGCTTGAATCTCGCTTAATACTTCGAATCCAGTCCTACCGGGCATTTGAATATCCAAAAATACGATATCTGGTTCATGCTCTATTATTGCAAGCAATGCTTCGTTGCCATTAGAGCACTCTGCAACAACTGAAACGTCTTGAATCTCAGCTAGCCTTAGGGTTAAGCCTTTCCGAGCCAGCTCTTCGTCATCTACTATTATCGCTTTCATGGTCTGATTATTGTCTTGTGTCATAAGGAATTACCACAGTGACTGTTAGTCCGGTTGGCTCAGCATCGGAGAAAGTGAACTTATATTCTTCTCCGTATATTTCATTGAGCCGATTACGTATATTACTGATACCCACACCTTTTGAAAGTACTAAAGCGTCTTTAGTTGCTTCGCCTTTTATGCCGGGCCCATCATCAGTCACCACCAGCACCAGTTTGTCGAAGCGCTGATGCGCAGAAATCTTTATGACGCCCCCATCAATTGTTTTTGAAATGGCGTATTTAATCGAGTTCTCGATCAGTGGCTGAAGAATCATAGTAGGCACGTAGGCTGCCTCCGCCTGAGCATCAACATCAATATCGATCCTCAACCGGTCCGCAAAGCGAACTTTTTCAATATCTAAATACAATCGAGAGGTCTCTAGCTCATGAGCCAGCGTCACCTTGTCCAAGGAAGAGTGGTCCAATGAATAACGTAAAAACTTACTTAACTTCATCACCATCTCATTCGCCTGAGTCGTCGCATTCGATAAAACTAAGGTAGAGATCGCGTTAAGAGTGTTGAAAAGAAAGTGTGGGTTTAGCTGATAGCGCAGCATAAGTAGCTGCGCCTGATGGGCCAAAGCTTCAGAACGAAGACTTTTTTCTTTTTCTTGCTGCAAGAGAATGTAGTATTTAAAAATAAAGTACAAAGCGCTCCACAGCAGCAACAACGGAAAAGAAATGCTGAGCACACCATCGAATAAATCTTGCATGCTGGCATTGGAAAAATCAAAGATTTCACCGTACGGTAACAATGCAATAAAATTTCTAAACGGCTGCCATAATCCTGCCGCCGCCAACGAGCCAAACCATGCCACCAAAAAGCGGATGATTAAGCCTCTTTCCCAAACGATTTGATAAAGAAAACGAAGAATAAAAGTCAGCACTCCGCCAACGATGGCCGAAACGCTAAATACAATGGCACGAGGAAAGATGTATTCCGGAGGGACTGCGATCAGATCCCGCAAAACAAGCAGACTCACCCACAAAGACCAGCCCAGCAGCTGAAATAGCCAGAATTGTTTATTTCTTATAGCGAGGGGAGTATCGAGAACCATACGCTCACCGAGCCTCGATAAGAAGATTCACACCTGAACTTCTCATCGAGGCTATAGGTAACATCGACTCTAAGGCAGTAGCGCGGCAACCGCGTCCCGCTCTTCTTTGAGCTCAGTCTCAGTCTTAGTCATAAGATCTTGGCTGAAGTCATTGATTTCCAATCCTTCAACAATCGTAAATTCACCGTTTGCACAGGTCACCGGATAGGAATAAATCAAGCCGGCGTCAATGCCATATTCGCCTTCGCTGTGAATTCCCATGCTGACAATAGCTCCGTCTGTGCCAAGGGCCCAGTCACGCATGTGTTCAATAGCGGCATTTGCAGCTGATGCAGCACTGGAAAGTCCACGCGCTTTAATAATAGCCGCTCCACGTTGTTGCACAGTGGGAATGAAGTCTTCAACAATCCAAGCTTGATCAACCAAGCTCGTAGCAGCATCCCCTGCAACTGTGCACTGATGAATATCTGGGTATTGGGTAGCGGAATGGTTGCCCCAAATCACCATGTTTTTTATATCAGTGCTATGGGTGCTGGTCTTATTCGCAAGTTGCGCGATCGCTCTATTGTGATCAAGACGTGTCATTGCTGTGAACTGGCCTGGCTTGAGATCTGGCGCATTTCGGTAAGCAATCAAAGCGTTAGTGTTGGCTGGATTCCCTACCACTAATACCCGCACACTAGAATTTGCATTGTCATTAATGGCCTTGCCTTGGGCTGAAAAGATCGCTGCATTAGCTTCCAACAAGTCCTTGCGCTCCATACCTGGACCCCGAGGTCTGGCACCTACAAGCAAGCAGTAATCAGCATCTTTGAAAGCAACATTAGCATCGTCAGTTTGAACGATTCCAGCCACCAGAGGAAACGCGCAATCTTCAATTTCCATCACCGTGCCCTTGAGAGCCTCGAGAGCGGGTGTGATCTCCAATAGCTGCAAAATTACGGGCTGATCGACTCCCAACATCTCGCCTGCGGCGATTCTAAATAGAAGTGAGTAACTAATTTGGCCTGCTGCTCCAGTGACAGCGACTCGCACAGGTGCTTTCATTGATACGTAATCCTTTGATTAAGTTGATAAATAAGCGATTTCGAATTTAGCTAATCAGTATAGCAGACTTAGCGAATAGATGAGAGGCTCCGTCACAGTCAGTAACGATCACCGCTAATCCTAAGCCTCAGCGGCATTATTTATTGATGAACATTGCATCGCCGTAGCTGTAAAAACGGTAATTGTTTGCTATCGCTTCCTTGTAGGCGTTTAACAAAATCTCTTTGCTTGAAAAAGCACTCACCAACATGACCAGACTCGAGCCGGGCAAATGGAAATTGGTGATTAAAGAATCGACCACTTTGAAATCGAAACCTGGATAAATAAAAATATCTGTTTCCCCACTGAAAGCTGAAAACTCTCCCTCCAACGCACATGCTTCAAGGCTTCTCACCGACGTTGTACCGACTGCCACCACCTTGCCACCTCGGGCTTTGCACTGACGAATTTTCTCCACTGTATCTTGACCCACTTCAATCCATTCTTTGTGCATATCATGTTCTTCAACAGTATCCACTCGGATGGATTGAAACGTCCCAGCCCCCACATGCAAAGTAATAAAAGCTTTCTCAACACCTTTTTCAGCCAGAGCTCCAAGCAGGTCCTCATCGAAATGGAGGCCCGCGGTCGGCGCAGCTACCGCCCCTTCATTTTTCGAATAAACGGTTTGGTATCGCTCGATATCAAGAAACCTGTCGTTACGCTTAATATAAGGAGGCAAGGGGATATGACCGATTTGTTCCAAGGCAGCTCCCGTGTCGATATTTTGAGGGAACTGAACCACATAGAATTCCCCTTCCCGACCCAGTACTTCAGCTGTTATCCGCTCCTTGTCGATAGTCAATCTCGATTTGTCTTCAAATATCAGTTTCGTTCCAGGCTTGGCTGCCTTACTCAGTTTAATCTGCATAAGCGCCTGATTTTCACCTCGCATGCGCTCTATCAGCGCCTCAAACTGCCCGCCCGATTCTTTGCGCCCAAAAAGTCTGGCCGGAATCACTCGTGTGTCATTAAAAACCAGTAAATCACCTGGATTTAGTAGATTAGTAATCTCATTGAAGACTTTATGAGAGGTTTTACCCGAGGCGGCATTTAGGCAGAGCAGTCTGCTCTCACTTCTAACCGCAGTAGGAAAATCAGCAATTAGGCGTTTAGGGAGGTGGTAATTGAAATCAGAAACTTTCATAGGATTGTTGGTGCATAGCAAGGAGAAATTTGGCGGCAAGGTTATACGAGAATCATTCTTAGTGGAAGGCTTGCGAATCCTGTCAGTCTATGGAAAAGTGCGCTTTGCATTGCTACAAGCGCCGCAATTGGTATAATACGGCCCGCTCAAGCCTCGACGGGTTAGAGCTAGGTCGAAAAAGCTATGCCAGTGTGGTGAAATTGGTAGACACGCCGGATTCAAAATCCGGTTCCTTCACGGGAGTGGCGGTTCAAGTCCGCCCACTGGTACCATTTCGGTCTAAACCGGGACTCGCGCTTAGTCAGGTTTTATGTCTTTAGCGCCAGATTGCGCGGCCGATATAGCAAAAGATGAGTAGAATACTTACTGCCTGCTAAATCTAGCAAGTATTTTGACAGTGTAAGAGGAGACTCACATTTCATGAGTTTTGATGAAGAAGATACATTACCAACAAGTACTAAAAGCGACGATGAAAAGCCGAAAACATTTTTTGGCTTCGAAGTGGGTGACACGGTCACTTACGGTGTTGTTGGCTTACTGACTATAATTTTTGTTTATCAAGCTGCAGGCGTGATTGCCCTCCTGTAGTTGCATCCTTTAGTCGCAACCAGTCGCGACAGCATCTGACCCTCCGCCGGCAAACAACCGAATATAGAGACTTTACCGAAGACTGCCCCGCAAGATGCTCACCCCTTTGCCTATCAACTAGGGATCGATATACACCGCCGCTACTGAACTCAGAACGAGCTAGAACACCTCAAACTGTCCGATTTATCCACATCATGTTAAATTACGCGCCCTCACTCAACCTAAACTTCTACTCTGTGAAGTCCAGAAAAATGGAATCGAATAACTATGCCTAAACACAAAATAGCCTTGCTAGACGGCGACGGAATCGGCCCAGAAATAATGTCGGAAGCAGTAAAGGTGCTTAATTTGGTCGCTAAGCGAAACAGCATAGATTTTGACTTAGTACACGGCGCCTTTGGTGCTAACGCTTATTTCGACCATGGCCATTCTTTTCCGGATGCCACCAAAGCCCTTTGTGATGACGCGGCTGCGATTTTAAAAGGTCCTATAGGTTTAAGCCACGAAGAATCTCAAAAAATCCCGGTGGACATGCAGCCAGAGCGAGGCGCATTGTTGCCACTAAGACGCCGATACAATACTTTTGCCAACATCCGGCCAGTTTACTTGCCTAAAGAATTAGCCCATTTCTCACCCCTTAAGAGTGAAGTCATAGGAAACGGCATTGATTTCATTATCATCCGAGAGCTAGTCGGCGGGCTTTACTTTGGTAAAAAAGAAACCGGCGTCAATGAAGCCGGCAAACGTTACGTCAACGAAATGCTTGAATATGACGAAGATCAGATCGCTAATATCGCAAAAGTCGCGTTCGAAACCGCACAAAAACGCAAAAAAGTTCTTCACAACATCCACAAAAGCAACGTTTTAAAGTCCAGTGTACTTTGGAATGAGGTAATGGCCGAAGTGGGTGCTGATTACCCTGACGTGGAAGTTGTGCCGATACTAGTTGATGCTGCAGCCACCTATCTATGCCTTAATCCGGGTCAATTTGATGTCATGGTCATGGAAAACATGTTTGGCGATATTCTAAGTGACCAAGGCGGAGGGATTCTGGGCTCTCTTGGGCTCATGCCATCGGCTTGCTTGGGGCCAGACAAAGCTTATTATGAGCCCTCTCATGGCTCAGCACCTGACATCGCAGGGCAGCGAGTCGCCAACCCTTATTCCATGATTGGTTCAGTAGCGATGATGCTTGAGATGAGCTTTGGCATGGAAGAAGAAGCACGAAACGTATGGCAAGCCATGCAAAGCGTGTTCGGCCAAGGTTTTTCTACTCCGGATCTATCCAAGCCCGGCGCCGACGTAAAAATGATTAGCACCGACGGCTTCGGTGATCTCGTGGTGGAAGAACTAGCTAAGCTTTAAATCAACAGTCTGCCCAGACTAAAACTGGGTTCAACTCACCCTGACTAAACTCTGATAAAGCCTAGCTCGCTAGGCTCTTTCGGCAGCCTGATGAAGCAGGATATTAATCATTCTCATGGTGGCTTTCACCGCACCTAGCACTTGATTAGCGTCCACCCCTCGAGTTTTAAACTCATGCCCCTCGGCATTCCACGTGATTACACACTCGGTTAACGCATCCGTTTTACCACCGCGAGGAATATGAACCTCATAATCGATGAGATCAGGCATTTCAAAATCACGCTCAGCCAATAAAGAGGTGATGGCATCCATAAATGCATCGAATCCACCGTTGCCTGCCCCACTTCCTTGTAGCTGCTCGCCCTCCAGTTCAAGCCGTATACTGGCCGTACTATCCACATTGAGCCCGCTATTGATATAGCAATTCAGCAGACTAATGTAGTGAATATCTTTGCTCTGCATGACATCAGCTATGATAAACGGCAGGTCTTCCGCGGTAATGTTCTGCTTAGAATCACCCAACTGGACAACTCTAGCTAACACTTTCGCCTGGTCTTCGTCAGAAAGGCTTATTCCTAACTCATCCAAATTGTTTATAAGAGATGCCTTGCCACTCATTTTCCCAAGTGCATAGGTACGTTTGCGGGCAAACCGCTCTGGACTCAAATTAGTCACATAAAGATCACCTTTTAAATCACCATCCGCATGTATACCTGCCGTTTGAGTAAAAACATCAGCACCAACAATAGGCGTATTGGCTGCGATCCACTTGTCCGAGAAGTTCTCAACCATTCGGCTCAAAACAGTGATTCGAGTTTCATCAATATTCAGAGTCATACCTAACTTATCACGAAGAGCAATAGCCACTTCTGCTAAAGAAGCATTACCGGCTCGCTCTCCTAGGCAATTGATCGTGCAATGAATCGTATTTATTCCTGCAGTTACAGCCGCCAGAGCATTCGCTGTCGCTAAGCCGTAATCGTTGTGGGGATGGAAGTCGAACACTTGGTCTGGAAAGCTCGTCATCATATCCGTCAACGAAGCCGTCACTTCCTGGGGTGACATTAAGCCCAAGGTATCCGGCAGCAAGTAATGACCAATGCCCAAATCCTTTGTCTTACTTACCAACCCAAAAACATAGTCTTTGCTGTCTTTATAGCCATTCGACCAATCTTCCAAATACATATTGGCTTTGAGTCCTTGAGAATGGGCGTAATCAACAGTGCGGGCAATGTCTTCGGCGTGACTGTCCAAGTCTTTTCCCAATTGCTGACGGCAATGTTTCTCACTGCCCTTGGCTAACAAATTAATAACTTTGCCACCGGCCTTTACGATCCAATCAACACTGCGTTTGTAGTCGACAAAACCCAGAACTTCAACTCGATCAACAAAGCCTGCTTCGGTTGCCCACTCTGTGATTTTCGCAACTGCTTTTTGCTCGCCTTCAGATACACAAGCAGATGCCACTTCAATACGATCCACTTGAAGTGACTGCAGCAAGGCCCGGGCAATATTTACTTTTTCGTTTGCTGAAAAAGATACACCCTGCGTCTGCTCACCATCTCTGAGAGTAGTGTCCAGTAATGCTATTTGCCGAGGCTTTGCCGTGCTCATCATTTATCCCTTATTTTGCCTAGCGCCTTTAAACTTTTTGTACGCGCTGTTCGATGTAAAGACTTTCGCCCACAGTCTAGCAAAATCTCGCCCCTTTCGGGTAGCCACAAACGGGGGAACTTAGGCCGAAGCCAGCATAAGTCTGATTAGCGCCTAGTTTTAAGGCTTCTGGGCTAACTCTTGTTTAGTTAGCATTTACGCCCAGTGTTGTCGGGTATACATAAACCTTGAAAGTATTCGTCCTTAGGATGGTGAATAAACCGTAGATGCCCTACAATCTCGAAAATTTCTTAGACACAGACGCTCTTATAAATGGATACACTAGACTACGATACCTTGCCACGAGCGAGGCTAATGCGAAGGCTTGCGGCGCTTCTCTATGACGGGTTTTTGGTTGCCGCCATATGGATGTTGATAGGATTTGCCCTACAACTAGTGGTGGGACCTGGCACTAATGAACTGGTAGATGGCGTGGTAAAAACTGACCCCACACTAAACGTTATAACGTTCAGCCTAATGGTAGCTAGCGCTAGCGGGTTTTATCTCTGGTTTTGGCGCAGAAGCGGACAGACTTTGGGTATGATGTCATGGCGGTTGAAGTTGGTCAGCACGGAAAACAAACCCGTTAACTTACAACAAGGACTACTGCGTTATAGCTTGGCGTGGCCGTCCTTTTTCGTTGCTGGCATTGGATATTTTTGGCTCTATCTTGACAGTCACGGTGATGCCCTCCATGACCGCCTTTCAAAAACTAAAGTCATTGTCGTCCCTAAATCCCATCGTCCTTTCGACTAAATAGCAATGAACGTGCTGCGCTAATTATTCAAATACTGGCCTCAAAAAACTTCGCTCGAATCTTTTTATGCACCCAGTCTCATCAGCAAAGGCAAACGCTGCTCGACAACTCTCATCCTTAAAAGACTTTTTACGATAAATTTCATAGTCCGCTAAGCTTGGAAAACTAAACAAAGCATAAGCAATGTCGTTTGCTCCTTCTGATGGCAGAAAATAGCCATGGTGCTGACCGCCAAATTTGGCAACCAAAGGAATCCAAAGTTTCGCATATTGCTCAAATTCCTTAATCTTCAGAGGGTCGATTGTGTATTTTAAATAACAGCTTATCACTTCAGTAGCTCCGGCAGCTAGAATACAAGGTCAACACTCAAAAAGCGCCTCATCGAACCCGCCTGAGAAACACAAAGCCTAAAGAAGCACAGATAAAAATAGGCAGTAAAACCGCGAGCAGTGGGCTGAATCCGTAAATTAAACTAGCAGGTTCCATTAAGCGCTGAGCAATTGTAAACAAAAGCCCCATAGAGATAGACACAAACACTCTAAACCCCGTGGTTGATTCACGCAATGGACCAAACACAAACGAAACGGCCAATATCACCAAAGCGAGTGTAGCTATGGGCTGAGTGAGCTTTTTCCAGAAAGCTAAATAGTAGGCACTGCTATCTAAGCCTTCTGAATCAAAATAATTCGCTAATCGATAGAGGCCCGAAATGGATTGCTCATCCGGTTCCACCAACAATACGCTCAGGAGCTCTGGCGATAAATCCACCCGCCAATCTTCTTGCAAATAATGATTACTTCTAACGCTCTGACGTTCCAATAGGGACTCGTCAATATTCTCTAAACGCCAATAATTTTCTTCTGGAGTCTCAATGTAGCGAGCTGACTCCGCAAAGCTCGCCGAGAGTAGGCGTCGGTCATCACTGATCGTGTACCGGGTAACGCCAAACAGGCTCTTACCACCAGGCGCAATTGCATTAATATGGACGAAGTCATTGCCGATACGCTGCCAGTTTCCTTGCTCCGAGGCTACCGATGCATTTGCACTTTGCTGAATGGCACGATTGCTTTTTGCAGTCTGTTCCAGTGATGGAGAAACATATTCACCCACAAACAAACTCAAGCCCATCACAAGAAAAGTAGGCTTTAGCACAGCAAATACAATTCGCAATGTGCGGACACCGGCTGCCTGCATCACAACTAATTCATTGTTGGAAGCCAGCACTCCTAACCCAATGAGAGCCCCTCCCAGCGCCGTAAAAGGTAGCATCTCGTAAAGGCTGGTTGGAGTCGTTAACAACACGTAGCTCAGGGCATTGGACAAACTATAGCTTTCATCAGTATCGGCAATCTGATCTAGCAGCGTGAAAATCAGATCTAGGGTACCCATCAGACTGATAACAACAACCATCGCAAGCAGAACCGTCCTGCTAATATGTCTGTCCAAAATTTTCAAAACTGGGCTCTATTTGATACTCGGCTTAGCCATTGGGGTTGATGCATAAAGATGCCGATTAAGAGAAATACCCCATGCACCCACCACAGCCCAATCAGTGGATTTAATTCGCCATCGGCAACACCGTCTCTGGAAAACTGCAGCAAGATAAAATAAAGCGCATAAAGCAAAACCGCTGGTAACAGTTTGCTGTACCTCCCTGCCCGCGGGCCAACTTTAGAGAGAGGGACCGCTATGAATGAAATAACAGGGATTAACACAATAATAGAAAGCCGCCACTGTAACTCTGCTTGCTCCTCCAGCGACTCGGAGCCAAAAAGGTCTGAAGTCCTAAGTGCAGCCTCCTCAACGAACCCTTCGAACTCAGCGCTATCGGGCAGTAAGATCGATTGCACATCAAACTGACCGACAGTGAAATCACTTTGCCCAGGGCGCCCTTCATATTGCAAGACATTATCTAACCTCATAAACCGAGAACCGGTTGTAGAGTCAATTTCAGGGATGGCTGAATCCGCTATGACTATCCTTGGCGCTCGCCCACCACCATTTGCACCCGCAGCCTCCCCTCCCGACGCGACGAATACTCTTTCTAAACGCCTTCCTTCATCGGTAGAACCTAGACGCTCTGCATAAGTGACACGGGCACCATCAGCAAACGATTGAAACTGGCCGGCAGCAATTAGATCTATTTCGGTTAGTTGCTCTTGGCTTTGCTTTAGCAACTCCGCATTTCGAACTCCCCAAGGAGCTAAAGACAGACTCACTCCAGCCATGATTATCAACACCAACCCTGCCGCCCCCTGAGTCAGAAACAGCAATTTTAGTTGACTCAAGCCTGAGCCAAGCAGAACTACCATTTCATTGTCTGCATACATGCGTCCATATGCCAAAAGAATACCCAAAAACAACGCCAACGGAACAATAACCAAAAGGAAATCTGGCAGCCTGTAGAGCATTAGCAAAAGCAACACATCAGAGGCCAACTCGCCTGCAACTGCTTGGCCCAAGTATTGAATGAAGCGGCTCGTTAAGGCGACAATCAATAAGATCCCAGAAACAGCAGCCATGACCTGCAAAACTTGACTAGTAAGGTAGCGAAGAATTATCACGCGTACGACAGTATCCTTATGACAATTAGCCTAGGTTAGAACGCACAGCAGACACAGTGCAACAGAGAGCTTGAAAAGCCTTACTAACGTAAGGATATTCTCAAGTGTACTAGAAGCATAAAAGAGATTCAGCTGTAAATGGACTAAAAGCAGGTCAAAAGACTAAGCAACCTTACTTTCTCTTTGTCCGAGCAGGGACTTGAAAGGAGCTGGAATTTCACTTATTTGGTGGCGATCAAAATCAAAGAGTACGATGCCGAATTTAGCGGCACATACAACAGACTCTAGTGCGCTGTTTGTAATTTGAATACCAATATCAAAGCCATACCGATTAAAGTCGCTTACGCCAACGTCTATAATCAGGCGATCGTTGGCAAAGGATTCAGAGCGATAGTCAATTGCCAAGTCGGTAACAACCATCCCAAGTCCGTAAATATTACCTTCCGTAAACCCTAAGCTCGCTAAAAACTGTAATCGCGCTTCGTGAAGAATGTTAACCATCGCGACGCTATCTAGGTGCTTTGCATAGTTAACATCACTTATTCCGACGGTTCTCTGCATACTGAATAAAAACTGGGAAGGTGTATCTACTTTTACTCTGGACATGATCGCTCCACGGCCGAAAACTGGACAGTCTTTCTAAGACAATCAACAACTGGATAGGTTCAAAAATTTGGTGATTTTGCTCTATTTTCAAGGTGGGGATTCTACTGACTCATCGGCCGCTTGAATAGTTGCATTCAACGAATCAAACACTCGATTTATCCCTATTGCTTAAGCCTTTGAATAACTTTAGGATTGGCTCCCATTGCTATTATATGCGAAGTCCATAGCCACGTTTTTTCCAGACCAAAGGAGCAATCTCAATCGATGAAATATTCAATCAAAGCAGGTGCTGCAAACAAAATTAATACTGAATGTCAGGTGGTTTTTACTTGGGCCAGAGGCGCGTTAACCGACGACGCTAAAGTAGTCGACACAAGTACCGGCAAAGTGATCAGTAAACTACTGAAAGCAGGCGATTTTTCTGGCGAATTGGCACAAACCTCTCTCCTTCATCAGGTCACTGGTGTCAGCGCTAAGCGTTTGCTGCTGGTTGGGCTGGGACCTAAATCAAAGTGTGATTCTAAAGCAGCTGTGAAGGCGCTTCGAGCAGCTTTTAAGACAATCCAAACTTTACCTGCTACCAGCGCTCATTTCGCCATAAGCGACGTGAATTTAGCTGACCGAGATTCAAACTGGCTAGTGGCGAAAATCGCGGAGGAAGGCGAAAGCAGCGTTTATCGCTATACCGCCACCAAAAGTAAGCCTCCCAAAGCACCTGCCATTAAGTCTATTACCATTTGCCCTCCTAACGGAGCACGCCGCAAAGCATTGGATGTAGCTCTTAAAAAAGGTGCTGCCCTCGGCAAAGGAATTAATCGCGCCAAAGAGCTGGGAAATCTGCCAGGAAACATTTGTACTCCCTCCTATTTAGCCGATCAAGCAAAACAACTTGGCACTAAAAATAAAACCATCACGACACAGATACTGGGTGAAAAACAGATGCAACGGCTCGGAATGGGCTCATTATTATCGGTGTCAGCTGGCTCTGCCGAGGAAGCAAAACTAATCGTCATGCAATACAAAGGGGCCAAAGCTAGCAGTCGCCCCTACGCACTTGTTGGCAAGGGTGTGACCTTCGACACCGGTGGCATAAGCCTAAAGGGAGGTGCCGCTATGGATGAGATGAAATATGACATGTGCGGTGCAGCCAGTGTGATCGCCACCATGGGATGTGTTGCTGAACTCAAACTCCCTATAAATGTGGTTGCGATCGTTGGTGCTGTAGAGAACATGCCTGGAAGCAAGGCTACTAAGCCCGGTGATATTGTCACTAGCATGTCCGGCAAGACCATCGAAATTTTAAACACAGATGCCGAGGGGCGCTTGGTTCTCTGTGACGCACTAACCTACCTTGAAAGATTCAATCCCCGGAGCGTGATCGATATTGCCACTCTGACTGGAGCTGCAGTGGCTACCTTTGGGTCTACAGTATCTGCCCTACTGAGCAACAATGATGATTTTGCTCAATCCCTTTTAACTCACGGACAGCAATGTGGCGACCCTGCCTGGCAGCTTCCGCTTTGGGACGAGTATCAAGGCCTACTAAATAGTAACTTTGCAGACATTGCAAATATCGGGGGTCCAAGAGCAGGAACAATCACAGCGGCATGCTTTTTATCTCGCTTCACCGAAAAATTCACATGGGCTCATCTGGATATTGCAGGAAGTGCATGGCAATCTGGCGCCAATAAAGGTGCAACGGGAAGACCTGTGCCTCTTCTAGTTGAATACCTAAGCAATCAAAAGGCATAAGCTGCAAGCCAATGCCAAGTGTTCATTTTTATACTCTCAACCCGGAGCGATATCCTAGTGCCGAAGACACACTAGGGGTCGCTTGCCGGCTAACCGAAAAAGCCGTCAATCATTCCCATTCAGTCTATATCCTTACAAAATCCTTAGCTGAATCAATTCAGCTAGACGACTTGCTATGGCAATTCAAAAGTACGTCATTTATCCCCCACGGCATTTACAACCAAGACCAAAAACAATCAGTACCGGTCCTGTTGGGGCATAGCCTGCCACCTGATGATTTTCGCGGCATGGTTATTAATCTTTCAAACAAGCCACTAGACCCTATCGATCAATTTGAAAGAATCAATGAACTAGTGGGGGGTGATGACATGAGTCTTGCACAGGGTCGCGAGCGCTATCGGGCTTATCGCAGTCACGGAGTAGAAATCGTCACCAACAAAATATAAGCGCGGCAAAACCAGGCTCTAAGGTGACCATTCACTTGATTAACCCACTTTAAAACAATTTAACTCAGCAAATGATAGTCCGGCAAAAACCGACCTGTTCATGTATAATTTCCCCCTTATTCCTACCGAACT
Organism: Pseudohongiellaceae bacterium; assembly: GCA_045106275.1. Taxonomy (GTDB): domain Bacteria; phylum Pseudomonadota; class Gammaproteobacteria; order Pseudomonadales; family Pseudohongiellaceae; genus UBA9145. Next base: position 121,942 of record JBGCEK010000057.1, read on the forward strand.
TTAGAATCAGAATTCAAACACTATGGAAAAGACCTACCAACCGCAGCAGCTAGAAAATCATTGGTACAAGACTTGGGAAGAACGAGGCTATTTCGCGCCGCAAGGCGACGGCGAGCCCTATTGCATCGTTATTCCACCCCCCAATGTAACTGGCAGGCTGCATATGGGTCACGGCTTCCAAAATGCCATCATGGATGCCCTTATTCGTTATCACCGGATGCTTGGACGCCAGACACTTTGGCAAGTGGGTACGGACCACGCTGGCATCGCAACTCAAATGGTCGTAGAGCGCAAACTCAATGGGATGGGTAGTAGTCGCCAAGAGATTGGTCGTGAAGCCTTTGTGGAAAAAGTGTGGGATTGGAAGGAAGAATCTGGTGGTATTATCACTCAGCAAACACGGCAACTTGGCTCCTCCATCGACTGGAGCCGTGAGCGCTTCACCATGGACTCGAAGCTCTCTAAAGTCGTGGAGAAAGCGTTTATTGAACTCTACGATGAGGGCCTTATCTACCGAGGCAATCGGCTAGTAAATTGGGATCCCAAACTATTAACAGCCATCTCAGATTTGGAGGTAGTTTCCGAGGAAGAAGATGGTTTCATGTGGCATTTTCGCTACCCTATCGACGGTACGGAACAGCACGTCACCATCGCCACCACACGTCCAGAAACTTTATTAGGCGACTCCGCTATCGCAGTGCATCCCGATGATGAACGCTATAAAGGATTGATCGGTAAAAATGTCAATCTACCACTTTGTAATAGAAAAATTCCGATTATCGCCGACGACTATGTAGACCCGGCGTTCGGCACAGGTTGCGTGAAAATAACTCCCGCCCATGATTTTAATGACTATGAAGTGGGCAAACGTCATGACTTGGATATCATTAATATATTCAACAAAGATGCCAGCATCAATGACGAAGCCCCAGCTGAGTATCGAGGATTAGACCGATTCGACGCGCGTAAGAAAATAGTCGCTGATCTCGACGCGATGGGCTTAGTTGAAAAAATCGAGCCGCACAAATTGAAAGTTCCGAGAGGTGATCGTAGTGGTGTGGTAATCGAGCCCTACCTAACCCATCAATGGTATGTCGCCATTCAATCGCTAGCCGATCCTGCTATTAAAGCGGTCGAGGACGGAGATATTGAATTTGTACCCAAAAATTGGGAAAACACCTACTTTGCCTGGATGCGAAATATTCAAGACTGGTGTATTAGCCGACAGCTCTGGTGGGGGCACAGAATCCCTGCTTGGTATGATGAAAATGGAAAAGTGTATGTGGCACCTACCGAAAAAGAAGCTCGGGAAAAATATTCAATTCCAGCAGAAATAAACTTAGAGCAAGATACAGATGTTTTAGACACTTGGTTTTCTTCCGGGCTTTGGACCTTCTCCACTTTAGGTTGGCCAGATGAGAGGGAGTTCTTTGATAAATTTCACCCTACCGATGTGTTAGTCACCGGCTTCGACATCATTTTCTTTTGGGTCGCACGAATGATTATGATGACCCTAAAGTTTACTGGCGAAATTCCGTTTAAAAAAGTTTACATCACTGGTTTAGTGCGAGATGAAAATGGGCAGAAAATGTCTAAGTCAAAAGGCAATATTCTAGACCCTATAGATCTCATCGACGGAATTGGCTTAGAAGCGCTTCTCGAAAAACGAACCGCTGACATGATGCAGCCGCAACTCAAAGCCAAAATCGAGAAAGCCACTAAAGACTCCTTTCCTGAGGGGATTGCTGGCTACGGCACTGATGCACTTCGATTTACTTTTTATTCATTAGCCACCACAGGCAGAGACATCAAATTTGACCTAGGGCGAACTGAAGGTTTTAGAAATTTTTGCAATAAGATTTGGAACGCTGCCCGCTATGTTTTAATGAATACGGAAGAAAAAACTGTAGCGACATCTTTGGATACAGCCAAACTCTCAATCGCCGATCGCTGGATTATAAGCCGCTTCGAACAAGCCAATAGCGCGGTTCAAACGGCTATGGCCGACTATCGATTTGACCTCGCCTCACAAACCTTGCACGAATTCATCTGGAACGAATACTGTGATTGGTACGTGGAGCTCTCTAAACCCATTTTATGGGAAGAAGAGGCCAACCCAGAAGCGGCCTCCGTTACTCGACTAGTACTTGTTTCAATACTTGAACAAAGTCTCAGATTACTGCATCCCTTTATGCCTTACATTACAGAAGAAGTTTGGCAAAAAGTCGCGCCTATCGCCAGACAAGACATCAAAGACGATGACAGTATTATGCTTGCCGCCTATCCGCAATCAACTGGGTTAACCGATGACGAGGCCGAGCAACATGTGGAATGGATAAAGGGAGTGATCGAAGCGGTTCGCAATATCCGCGGCGAGATGGATATCTCTCCGGCTAAAAACATCAACGTGTTTTTGCGTAGCCAATCCAGTGACGACCAGCAGCGATTAGACGACTATCGACCCTACTTGCAAAAACTAGCTAAATTAGAATCCATTGAATGGTTAGACAACAGCCAAGAAGCACCTACCGCCGCTACAGGGATCTATCGGGGCTTAGAAATTCTTGTGCCTCTTGCCGGGCTAATTGATGTCGATGCAGAGCAAGCACGTCTGAACAAAGAGATCACCAAGCTAGAAGGCGGTCTAAAAGCGGTTAGCGGCAAACTGTCGAATGCTAAGTTCGTAGCGAACGCCCCGGAAGCTGTGGTGGCAAAAGAAAAGGAGAAAGAGGCGCAAATGACAGCGACGATAACGGCCTTACAAGCCAAACTTCAGGAACTGGATATTCTGAAATAGAACTCGTAGATTTCTAGCGTAGTTCTTTAGGCATACTGAATACAATATCTTCCTTCACGCCACCAAGCTCGGTGGCGTCGATACCGGCAATATCTTGCAACTTAGCCACAACCTGCTGAACTAAAATTTCAGGCGCAGACGCGCCTGCGGTAACTCCAAAGCGTTTTTTTCCAACCAACCAGCTCTCGTCAATGTTATTCACACTATCAATTAAGTAAGAGTCACACCCTAAACGTTCAGCTAGTTCCCGCAAGCGATTAGAGTTGGAGCTGTTTGGCGACCCAACAACCAGTAGTAAATCACACTCCAATGCCATTTGTTTTACCGCATCTTGCCTGTTCTGAGTAGCATAGCAAATATCCTTTTTACGAGGACCTTCGATATTCGGAAATTTCTGCCTCAAGGCATCGATTACTTTTGAAGTATCATCCATCGATAAAGTGGTTTGCGTCACGTAAGCCAAGTTATCAGGATTAACAACCTGCAAACTGAGAACATCATCAACCGATTCCACCAAATAAATTTTTCCTCCGAGAGAATCATCATATTGACCCATCGTTCCTTCAACTTCAGGGTGATTTTGATGACCTATCAATATACATTCCCGCCCTCCGCGACCAAATTTGACTACCTCTAAATGAACTTTGGTAACCAACGGGCAGGTGGCGTCAAAAACTGTATAACCCCGATCTCGAGCATCATCTTTGACCGCCTGAGAAACGCCGTGGGCACTGAAAACAACGATAGAGTTTCTTCCAGTACTATCAACCAGCGGGATATTACTCAATTCTTCTACGAAAACGGCACCACGGGAACGCAAGGTCTCCACGACAAATTTATTATGAACCACTTCGTGTCTAACATAGACGGGCTCTCCGTAGATATCTAATGCCCTATTCACGATATCAATGGCTCGATCCACACCAGCACAAAACCCTCGGGGGTTTGCTAATTTAATTGTCGATGCAGTGGTTGGAGAGGATGTCATGGCTCTAAAGTTTAACCTCTATAGTCTCAACGGTTGCGGGCATCACTGCAAGAATACTCGCTTTGAAGACAATATCCTTACCGGCTAATGGATGATTAAAATCTATCGTAATAGTTTCTTTCTGGATTGCCGCCACCACACCAGGGATATCAAACCCACCCGGGTCTTTAAACGAAACTACAGTGCCCACTTCAGTAGGAGTCACATCATCTTCGAATAAATGCTGAAACTTGTTGATCGGAAAGGTCTGCTTATTTTTCGGATTCATTTCGCCGAAAGCTTGTTCAGCCGAGAGGGTTTCAGCAATTTCCGAGCCCGGCTGCAACCCCATAAGTACTTCTTCAAAGCCCGGCAGCATATTCCCGTCACCTAGTCGAAAACTAGCCGCTGGGCCTCCATAATTACTGTCGATTTGCTCACCTGTCACTAAGGCTAATGAAAAGTGCAGACTTACTAACGCCCCCTCTTCTACCTTGTTCTCTACTTCCGCATGCATAGATCAAAACCTTTTAAAGAAGTCAGTGTGATGCACTTCTGGTTTAAGCGAAGCGCCGAATTTCACCTTCACCTTCGATGTTATCCACACAACGCTGACAGAGGGTGGGATGAGCTTGGCTTACCCCCACATCGTCTCGGAAATGCCAACAACGATCGCACTTTTCATATTCCGAAGGCGAAATCACGAGCCTCAGGCCTTCCATTTCTGTTTCTGAACTGCCATTCGGAGCATCAGCCAATACACCAACCGTGGCTCGGGAAACTATAAGCACAAACCGTAACTCTGTTTCTAAGCGTGTCAAAGAATCCAACAATTCCGGCGAACAATAAAGATCCACCTCAGCAGATAGGCTAGCCCCTATAGTTTTATCGGAACGCTTGGCCTCCAGCGCTTTGTTGACCGCTGTCTTAACGTGAAGGATCTGTTCCCAAAACGAATCTGAAAACTCCTCATGCTCAGGCAACAATCCATTGGTTTCACTGAAGTCTGACAAAAATACAGACTCTACTCTTTCACCCGGAATGTGCTGCCATAACTCATCAGCGGTAAAACTGAGAATTGGAGCAATCAATCTGCTCAAGGTTTCCACTATTTGGTACATCGCTGTCTGAGTAGAACGACGCGCCAGGCTATTGGCCGCGGTTGTGTATTGACGATCTTTAATCACATCAAGATAGAAGCCGCCGAGTTCGATTACGCAGAAGTTGTGTATTTTTTGGTATACATTCAAAAACTCGTAAGCATGGTAATGCTCAGTCACTTCTTTTTGAAGGAGTTGACTCTTTCGGGTAATCCAGTAGTCAAGAGCTAGCATTTCCTGCGGAGCTACTTGGTCAGTCTGCGGGTTAAATCCGCTCAAATTGGAAAGCATAAATCTTGCGGTGTTACGTATCCTTCGGTAAGAATCAGCAACACGCTTGAAAATTTCATCTGACACAGTCATTTCACCACGATAGTCTGTGGCAGCAACCCAAAGCCTTAAAATGTCTGCACCGTATTGTTTGTATATCTGGCTCGGCGCTACCGTGTTGCCCACAGACTTAGACATTTTCTTGCCTTCGGAATCAACGAAAAATCCATGAGTTAAGACTTCTTTATAAGGAGCAGTTCCATTCATAGCCACCGCTGTTTTGAGAGAGGACTGGAACCAGCCTCTGTGTTGATCTGACCCTTCCAAATAAAGATCAGCCGGATAGCTAAGTTCGGCTCTCTTGTTTATTACCGATTGATGTGTAACGCCAGAATCAAACCACACATCCAAGGTATCGGTAACTTTCTCATACTCTGCTGACTGTTCACCTAGCAACTGCTCTGCGTCAAGATCAAACCAAGCATCGATACCTTTCTCTTCAATCATCAGCGCCACTTCTTCCACTAAGCGCCCAGTGTCGGGGTGGAGTTCTTGAGTTTCTTTATTGACGAACAAGGTAATGGGTACACCCCAAGTTCGCTGCCTAGACACACACCAATCAGGGCTACCTTTTAGCATTAATTCTATTCGCGCCTGCCCCCAGTCTGGGATCCAATTGACCCCCTTAACTGCGTCCAACGCTTTATCCAGTAGTTTGTTTTCGCTCATGCTGATAAACCACTGAGGCGTTGCTCTGTAGATAAGAGGTGTTTTGGTGCGCCAACAATGAGCATAACTGTGAGTTATAGTTTGGTTAGCCACCAGCGCTTTGTTCTCAAGAAGAGTCTCGATAACCTGCTCGTCAACTTTATAAACATGTTCGCCCGCAAATTTTCCCGCGGCAGACGTAAAAACGCCGTTTTCATCCACTAAATTCAATGTACCTAGGCCATACTGACGACCTACGTTAAAGTCATCAACACCATGGTCCGGCGCCGTATGAACCGCCCCGGTTCCTGCGTCAGTGGTCACATGATCCCCAAGAAGCAACGGCACCTTCCTGTCGATAAAGGGATGCTCAAGCAACATATTCTCAAGCGCCTCACCTTTAGTTTTAGCGAGCACCTTATAGTCAGTACAGTTATAACGGCCCATAATGCCGTCGACCATTTCCGCAGCCAAAACCACTATCTCCGGCCCTTGCCCCAGATCACAGTGCACCATCGCATAGTCAAACTCACGATTTAAGCTAACCGCCTGATTCGAAGGCAGTGTCCAAGGAGTAGTGGTCCAAATAACTACAGAAAGCGGCTCATTTGAGTCTTCAAAGTTAAATGGAGCCAAGAATTGCTCTCTATCAAGCACATTAAATCTGACATCAATAGCAAACGATTGCTTGTCTTGGTATTCAACCTCTGCCTCTGCCAAAGCAGACGCTCCAACCACGCTCCAGTAAACTGGCTTATAGCCTTTCACCAAATGCCCGTTGGAAGCAATTTTGCCGATCGAGCGAACGATATCTGCCTCTGTTTCGAAATTCATCGTTAAATAAGGATTATCCCAATCCCCAAGAACACCGAGCCGAATAAAGCCGGCCTTTTGAATCTCTACTTGTTTGGCCGCATATTCTCTACAAGCCTTGCGAAAATCGGTGAACGAAATTTTCTGCCCTGCTTTTCCTTTCTTTTTTTCCACATTGTGTTCGATAGGCAGGCCATGGCAATCCCAACCTGGTATGTAAGGCGCATCAAATCCGCTTAGTTGACGCGATTTCACAACGAAGTCTTTCAACGTCTTGTTAATCGCATGCCCCAAGTGGATGTCACCGTTAGCATAAGGCGGGCCGTCATGGAGAGTAAAATTAGGTTTTCCCGCATTCTTCTCACCAATCTTCTTATACAGATCCAGCTTATTCCATTGCTCAAGAATCAAAGGCTCTCGTTGCGCTAAATTCGCCTTCATTGGAAAATCTGTCTGGGGTAAATTTAATGTGTCTTTATAATCAGTCATAGGATTTATACTTTTGCGGTTCTAGACTCGTCACCTAGTGCTTTCCGCACTTGAGCAACATCAGTGGCAATTTGTTTTTTTAGAGATTCAACTCCATCAAATTTAATTTCATCGCGCACTTTCTGTTTGAAAATAATTTCGATGGTACGCCCGTAGACATCTTGATCAAAATCTAGGATGTGCGCTTCTAGCACTGCTTCAAGGCTATCTGAAACAGTAGGCCTATAGCCGATATTAACCGCGGCTGAGAAATACTCGTCAGCTAGACGCACTTCGCAGGCATACACACCGTGCAGGGGAAGCGTTTTTCGTTGCGGGTTAACATTGCATGTGGGAAAGCCAATAGTAGATCCTAATTGCTGTCCTTTAACTACTTCACCGGTAATAGAATAAGGACGACCAAGCAGTTGCTCCACTAAAGGGAAGTCGCTTATAGCCAACTGTTCTCGAATAAACGTGCTGCTTATTCGCTGACCATTTCGTTCGTAAGCGGCAGTTTCCAAAACCTCAAAATTATATTTATCACCCCATGTCTGCAGCATGGCAAAATCACCTTTGCGCTTATGGCCAAATCGCCAATCGTTGCCAACGATGAAGCTAACCACACCGAGCCCATCTATTAATATGTCTTGAATGTAGGACTCTGGGGTAAGCTGAGAAAGAGTTTGGTCGAACTTGAGTTGAAACACAAAATCAATACCGAAACTTTCCAAGAGTGCCAGCTTCTCTTTTAATGATGTCAAACGAGCGGGTGCCCGTCCCTGGCCAGCAAAAAACTCTTCTGGATGGGGCTCTAACAGTATAACCAGCGAGGGCAGATTAAACTGATCCGCTTTTTGCTTGAGCTGATCAAGAATCAACTGGTGCCCTAAGTGCACTCCATCAAACTTGCCGATGGTTGCAACACAGCTCTGCTGAAATTGTGAAAAACGGTTAGTGTCTTCAAATATGATCATGAAATTTAGGTGTTCTGGCCACAAAAGCGCGAGATTATACTCTTTTATCGAGGAACTGTGGAGTTTAGCTGGATAGCTCAAATCAGCTGAATAAGGCATTTCGCCGCACTAGGAAGATTGATCAGTGTTGCTCAATCTTGCTGTGCGGCGGCTGTTGTCTTAATTCTAAGCACAGCCTTTTTAAATAGAATTCTTGAAATGGCAAAAAGAGCAATAATAAGCACACCTTGCCCAATAATAGTATTGACCACCGAGATGGTTTCCGGCCGTTGACTGATGAAAACGAGGTTGGTGAGTGTAGCCAAGCCTGCCACAGCAGAAAGTGCAGAACCTGCGAACTGAATGTAAGGAATTAAGGATTTCATGAGTGTATTGTACGCTATATGGCTTAATTATGGATCAAGCGGAATCCCGCAAGGCATGAAAAGACATGAAATGGTCATAGCCCTGCGTCCCCAAAAATCGCGAAAGCGTTTTCTTCTCTGTATTCCTCGCATCCACAATAATCAATCCCTCCAACGAATCACCGAATCCTTCGTGAATATTAAAACAAACCATTTTCCCATTAAGAGATAGATAGTGACGGAGCAAAACCGGCACTGCTTTGCCGGGGTCACAGCGACCGATCAGCTTACCCAGCATTTTTATGTTAGCGAGCTCTGCAAGTATATGGCGCGTCCACACTCTATTCTTAACTTTCAGAGGCGTAATTGGCTTAACCAACGAGGCAAAATCGTTGGCACGAAAATTGGTCAAGAGGGTATCGGCGATAAGTGACCTCGCCAGGTCGCTGTAATCTCTGGAGATGCTGACCGACCCAAAAAGAGTATGGTACTGAGGGCGCTGAACCAATATTGCACCAATACCCCGCCACAGTAAGTTGAGAGAAACAGGTCTACGCTGGTAGTCCGGGTGAATGAAAGAACGCCCCATTTCAATGGCCGAACCAAGCTGTTTTATGAATTTATCATCATATTCATATAAAGATCGGCTATAGAGTCCTTTCACTCCGTGAGCGGCGACGATTTCATCTACTAAACCGACTCGATAAGCCCCAGCAATACGGTGCCGCTCTTTATCCCATAGAAACAGGTGTAAATAATGAGGATCAAATTCGTCCGAGTCTTTCGACAGCCCCGTACCCTCGCCCACCGCTCGAAATGAGAACTCTCTGGCGATGGCGATCTGTTCCATCATGGTTCCCAGTTTGTCATAAGGCGCGCAGTAAACGTCGAACTCTTCGTGCTCGATCAATCTAAATTCGGCCAGTGCCGTTAACGTATCTTGCTCTGCATCGAGACTGGATTCTCTGTCATATTCTTGGATTCCATCTTGACTCATAAACTTGAGTTCAACAGCCTCTTGAGCAAGCGCATCTGTACTCACTCGCAGGTATTCAGTAACTGCTTTAGGGCTCTTAACTAGCCTCAGTTCCGTGGCTGGAATCGGCCGGCCAACCACTATTGGCAAATCGTAATTTTGTTTATTAGCTAACTGGCGAGGCAGGAGCACAGTTCGAAGGCGCGGATGGATGCGGCCCGCTGTATAGAAGTAATCACTATTCCTGCCTCCTACATACACCGGTATGCAAGCACAATCATATCGCTTAATCAGTTGGCCAACTAAACGGGACCAAGACCTGTCTTGAACTCGTTGGTGATCCGGCTCATAGGCAGACACCATGCCGGCGGGAAAAATGAGTACAGCACCGCCATTTTTGAGGTGCTGATGAACTTGTTTAATACCTCCAACATTACCCGATGCAGCATTCGAACTGAGCACATCGACACCAATGAACATATCAGCCAGTTCCGGAATCCGTCGTAATAGTTGATTGGTTAGAACCTGTAAATCAGGTCTAAACTCGGCAATTATTTTAGCGATCGCCACTCCTTCCAAACCACCAAGAGGATGATTGGCGACAATAAGAACTGGGCCCTGCTTGGGAATCTCTAAGAGATTTTCATGGTTCTCTGTCTGAATAGTTACTCCCAGAGCCTCAAGAGTATAAGCGAGAAACTCTTGAGGCGTTGTCTGGGAAGGGCGTCCATCATAGATTTCAGCGAGACGGTCAAGGCCCAGTATTTTTTCTAGAATTCGCGCAAGGAACTTTGGTTTTATCGGCAAACGGCAGGGATTAGTCATTTTTTGGGTATTGTTTTACAAGGTTAGTTTCAAAGCGCCATGCAGCAAGAAGCCTCAATATTCCGGGCGGCTTATGACCTAGTTTTCTATTTTCGTTGCCAAGTTTAAACAGCGTATTATATTGCTGCAACAGAGTTTTTACGGCCGTGCTCAACTTGGCATTTCGGTCCCATATATCAATAGATTCTGAACTGGCACCGTTTATCTCAATAATTTCAAAATCACGCCCCTCTTGCAGAGACTGGGGGTCTTTAAACTTTACATCCAGTCGGCCATAGTGAAAGTTTGGGATGTCAGCGAAAATTCTATCTAAGCTTTGTGACAGTTCTGTGGAAATTAACTGCTCGGCATTTCTAAACACCGCACCTCTGCAATGGCTTGCAGAAAACACTAAACGATACGGTTCGTGGGCACTGAGCACTCTATCCCAATCTAATTGATGGCGCTGCTCATAAAGATGAAGCAGCTCCCCTGCTCTTGGATCTTCACTCACCAAGTCCCCTAGTGTTTTTTGCCCGTCGCCCACCACATAAGGAGTGTACTTAAGAGTCAAAGAAGTAATCCGTCCTGACGCCTGTTGCGGGTGTTTCACATAAAACACTCCGGCTTCAGCTTCCCACTCGCTTAGTTTCTGAAACTGAATGATTCCACCTGCTGGAAATTCGCTTAGGTAAGCTTGTAACTCGTCAGAGGTTTTAAGGAGTTTAACGCCGGCTCCACGACATCCAATATTGGGTTTACCGACGATGGGCAATTCGAAACCCTCCAGCTCAAACTGGGCATTCACATTACCGGTTTGAATATCAAGAGCTTCCTCGGTCACTTCATACAAAGTCCAAGGCAAAATCCATTGGCGAGCATAGTCTCCTGCGCCATCAAAAACTGCCGATTTGGCAACCCCGACCATACCTGAAAGCGGCACTGCTGGATTTGCAATCAACGGTAAGCTCAGGCTTCGATACCGTATAGAAAGCAACACCCACTGCAACACAACAGGGACATACACTACCCAAGTTGGCCAAAACTCAAAAAACGAAGTGGATTTGCCCGCTAAATCTAGAGGTGGCATACCCGGGGGCACATAAGGACTGCTGCTATTTGTAGGATTCAACGAATCAGAATTTGGCGACTGAGGTTTCACTAGGCAAGGTTTCCTGTTCATGGCCACTAGACCAACGCCATAAACAATTTGTTGCATTGAGGCTATTATTTTTTGGCTGAGCAGAATAGCATATTTTCTTTAAGCAAAGATCGCGAGCCCTGGGTTTTGTAACCTGTCGACCAGCCAGCGTAATTCTTCGCTGGTGAACAGCCCAAGTAAGCCTCGATCAGGCCGCTATAGAACTATGTTCAGTAAAATCATTATTACTTTATTGGTTATTGTCACAGCATTCACGGTGATCCGATCACGGAATGAGGCAAAATCATCCCCCAACGGCAGCAAGGCCAGCGCGGCTGGTGACAGAAAGAAGAGTCCGCCAAGCGAACTCTCTACTGATCTTAAGATCGGTGCCTATTTGTTTTTGCTACTCAGCATTGGAATCGGGGGCTCGGTGTACTATTTTCAATGGAAGGAAGATCACACTGTGGTAACTGTCAATCTTTATCGAGATAACCAAGTAAACCCGGTGAGCTATCAGGTTTACAAATACCAGCTTGAAGACAAAGCTTTTGTGACTATCGATGGCTTGTCAGTCGCGGTAGCCGGTAGCGAACGAATGGAAGTTCTGGGGTTGACTCAATAGCCGGGGAGCCAGGTGTATCAACCAGCAGGTTGGTCAACTCGGTGACCATGAGAGGACTCCAAGGCATATATCATCATCTCATTAATGTCTCCATCAACACTGATTAAAACTAGCTCATCCTGTTCTAGAACGATGACCGATATGGCTTTAAGTTCGCTGCGCCTGAGATCCATTCCTGCAAACACCCATAGGTTTTCACCATCGTCTCTGACTCGAACTATTTGTTCCCAATGCAGTGATTTGTTTGTTTTTTGTAAGGCACGGGCAAAGCTTTCAGTGCTAAAACTGCTGCCTTTTTTGTCACCGGCACCGGCTGCACTCACGTTATAAATTGCAACATTAACATTGTCCAATTCTGAGAAATCTGAGTCGCCGACGGCAAACGCATCTAATACGCTAAATAGGCCTTTACCCACATTAATCGCGACTTCTTTTTCTAATATTAACTCTGGGTTTTGGGCCAAAATGGCGTTTTTCATTGGGCGCAGAGGGCGATCGGAGAAAGACATGCAGCTGCTTAGGGCAGCTGCCGCCATCATTATCATTAAGGCTTTCACGATAAACTGTCCTTTGGTGTTATCAGGATTAAGACTAATCAATGTCTATATCACTGAGCTCAGCGATATCAAAACGCCGTCCTAATGCACTGATATCTTCAGTGCTAATATCGCCGACGATATTCACCAGAACAATATTTTCAGGTTCTGCAACCATAATAGCTATCCCGTGAATTCGGTCTGCGTCGTCGCCGAGTCGAAAGTAAATATCAACGTGATCTTCGTCTTCTCGAACTCGGACTACTCTATCCCAGCCGGCACTGTCCAGCTCCTGGGCTGTTTGATTCATAGATGCCGATATGGCGGACACATCTATAGATTCACTTTCAAACACATTTACGGTAACTCTGAATAGTTTTGAGATAAAAGCCGCCGCCTCTTCGTCTTCACTTCGAATTAAGTTCGTTACCATATTCAGAAGCGGTGCTTTTAAGCTTATCTCGACCGTTGGCTCTACATTAGCAATTGATGTCAATTGGGAAAAATCCACATAACCGAGATGGTTTTCTATGGAGCTATCTGCGGCAGATGCCAAGGGAACAACAGCACTGATAAGTACAGTAAGTAAAGCTGAATTAAAAAATTTCATAGTGGTACCTCGTTTTCTGACGGAGCCGTAATTGCCGGCGAATAGTGTGCGAACCAATCTAAATTGGATCGCTCTGTATTACCCGACCACCCTCGTTACGTCGGTTCGTGCGTGAACGATCAAATGACGCGTTAAGCGATTCTTGCAGCGGCGCCATTACAAATCGTTCTCCTATCATGACCTCAGTGCGCTGACTGACGTCATTCAAGTAATCGATAGCTAAGTTCAAATCTTGCAGAGCTTGCTGAATATCCTCTGGGCTATAGTCTTGCGGCGAATTTTCCGCGGCTACTTGCTGAGCAGGTGCTCCTGCGCCAGACCCAACTAAACCACTCGTTGGCAACACCAACGCTAACACGAGGGCAAACGCTGGGGCCCCTATGCGGACACCCATTGGAATAGATTGAAACCAGTCGCGAAGATCACCCCAAACGCTGCTCAATGAACTTGGCGTGGCTGATTGTTGGTGGGGCAACTGTGTGGCAATTTGTTGAATTGGCCGCAGTGCTGCATCACTACAATCCATCATAGGTAAATCCATCACTGCATCGTGCAAATTCCGCGCAAACTGGAGCTCTTTAGCACAGGCTGCACAGCTGCTTACATGCCCCATAAATACTTCTTGCTGAGCAGTCGCCAACTCTCCATCGAGGAAGCTGTCAATTTGCAATTGGACGAAATAGCATTGAGTCTCGGTATTCGTAGTCATAGTCTGATTTTATCCTTCCGCTCGCTCGGTGGCTTTTTCAGGCGCCGAAGAGCTGGTAAACAATTCCCGCAATGTCTGATTCTCTCGCAGTTTTCGTCGAGCTCGATGTAAATAAACCTTCACTTGGCTTTCACTTATATCAAGACTCGCCTGAATCTCTGAATAACTTGCCCCTTGGATGTCTCTCATAATGATAATGCTTTTAAAGGGATCATCTAGGGCCTTTATTGCTTCCATCAATTTGGTTTTATAATGGGCTTGGTCAATGTCTTTGCCCTCTTCAACGTCTACTGCAACCAACTCAACTTCGGCGTAACTATCGATACCCTCTTTGCTGGGCTTCTGCTTCCTAACGTGATCAACGACTGAGTTGTGAGCAACTCGCATCAACCAGCCTCCAACTTTCACCTGATCTATTTTTTGCCAATGCTTCCAAAGCTTGATGAATACCTCTTGAGTCACATCCTCGGCATCTTCTTTGGCTCGTAGACTGTAATAAGCAAAGGAATAAACTCTTTGCCTATGCTGATCTACAACTTGTTGGTATTTGGGTAGCATTTGAAGTTAATGACGGGGCATCTATTAAAAAGTTACAGGGAAAACTCAATTCTTCTATTAAAAAGTCCATTTACGGAAAATCAACGGGTTTAAGAGGTACTTTATCTCATTCCCCAACGCCCGTTTTAGGGAGTTTGCTATAGTCATGTAAAACAAAATCACAAAGTAGTCACGATCGCTCATGCAAATTCACAACCTGGCTCTTTGCCTGCTCCTATTGGCAGGCTCATTGACTTCCCATGCTGTTGAAGAAACCGTTTTTCTCAACAATGATGTCCCTATCAAAATTTACTATTTTGCACCTACGCAAGAGTTTGTGGCGCCTCGCCTTGCCGTATTGCTCTCTGGCGGTTCCAATGACGAATACATGGCTCAGGCTCAGTACTGGATAGGCAAAGAAATGGTAGACCGGGGTTGGGCTATAGCGGTACCCATTTCTCCAAAAGGAAGAAACTACTTTATTGAAGAAACGAGTGCTATCCCCAATTTGCTCGATTTTGTTAAAAAAACCTACACCTTAGATGAAAGCAAGCCAATTTTAGTGGGAGTATCTGGAGGCGGGAGCGCTGCGCTGGCAATCGCTGCTCAAAACCCAGCTCTGTACAGTGGTGTCATAGCAACACCTGGGCGTATTTTGGAGCCCGCCCGCTTCAATCAATTAGAAGGTCTCCCTATTTATTTAAGAATTGGCGAGAAAGACCCTTTCCGCTGGCATAAGCAGCTTCCAGAAATGCTAAAAATCCTAAATGGGGCGGGAGCTAACGTTGATGGGGCATTAATGCCAGCTGCGAAACATATTTTTGAGCTGGACTGGGATAGTTTCGATAGCTGGCTAAATAAATTGTAGCAGCCCTCGCTATTACCGAGGGCTGCACCGTAAAACTCTATTCTAGTAGCGGTCTTCTTCAACCCAATAATTACTTACAACACCATCTAAAAACTCGATGGAAAGCGTTTCAACACGCTCTGACTCTACGTCCACGGAAAAAACCAAGAATAGACCTACCTCAGTATCCTTCTCTGAACGATTACGGTATTTCCAAATCTCAGTGCCATCAGCATAGTTCAGTTTTGACACAGGCTCTCCAAATGAGTTTCGAACCCATGTTTGATCACTTTGGCCTAATTCCAAACGAGTCACATCCCCATCATCCCAAACGGTGTGAATAGGCCTAGAGTCGGAATCAACCGTCACCAAGCAACCAGTGAGCAAAACGCCCATCGCCAATCCCGCTATACCTTTGATCATTTTTGAATCCCTCATTAACCCTAACCTGTATTGTTAAATTGCCATTAAGTATTGCTGCCTACCTGCCAAAGCAAGCGCATCCAGTTACCGCGTTCTCAACCTATGACGCTGCTTCCTTAGAAAAGTTACAGCTTAGGATCAGACTATGCACAAGGCCTCATTAATCAAACCTGAATAGGGGCCAAAACTGGGAGCCGACTTCCAGCAGACATGAGCCGATGGCATGGTAAACTTCGCCACAGCTATCTACCTTGAATAGGTCTTTTCTAATGCTTTCAACATTTAACCGCCTTTTCCCTCTGTGGGCCGCCCTCTTGTCAGTATTAGCCTATCTCCAAGCTGACTGGTTTATTGAAATGCAAAACGCCATTGTTCCGTTGCTGGCAGGCGTGATGTTTATCATGGGATTGAATCTAAAGAGCACAGACTTTATTGAGTTACTCAAAGACCCTAAGCCGGTATTGGTGGGAGTTGCTCTACAGTTTGCTCTGATGCCAATTCTAGCCATTACTCTTTCGATGATGTTGCAACTGTCCAATCAACTCACCGTGGGGATGGTGCTGGTGGGATGCTGCGCGGGAGGAACCGCGTCCAATGTGATTTGTTACTTGGCAAAAGGAGAACTGGCACTGTCTGTCAGTATGACCCTAGCCTCCACGATATTTGGAGTCGTACTAACCCCTTTTTTAAGTGCCTTCTATTTATCCGAATCTGTGGCAGTCGATACACTGGGCATGCTGGAAACTATGCTAACAGTGGTGTTGGCACCTGTTATCGTGGGAAGCGGAGTAAATCATTTCGCACAATCCCGGATGGAAGCCATCAATTCTTTTCTTCCTTCAGCTGCGATCCTCCTAATACTGACTATTATTGCCATTGTGGTTGCTCTAAACGCCCCACGGCTAGGGGATGTGGGTTTACTTACCTTGGCCGCAGTAGTTCTTCATAATATCGGCGGGCTTTCCGGTGGTTATTTTGTCAGCCGATTATTCGGATTCGATGTGCGGCGAAGCCAAACTATCGCCATTGAAGTGGGCATGCAAAATTCAGGACTCGGCGTCGCACTTGCGCTACAGTATTTCTCAGCAACCGCCGCTCTCCCTGGCGCCCTATTTAGTGTTTGGCATAATGTTAGCGGCTCTATTTTGGCATCCCACTGGAGTCAAAAACGCAGTTCCTTAGAGTATGCTCTTAAAGACGCTGAACTCACAGTAACCGAACGGTAAAAAATTAACAGAGAGCAGAACTATTTTTAGTTTTTGGCTTGACTTAAAGAACGAAAAGACTAGAATGCGCGTCTCGAAAGATTACCAGCTAATGAGTTTAACAAGAAAATGAATAATCCAAGCAAATTTAACACGGCGTACTTCACGATGGGGTCTCAAACCCCCGTGACATGTTCGCGTGTGCTCGAAATTTGGGAGCAAGGCTTGGAGTAAACTTCTGACACACAAACGACCCACAGTCGTTTAAAAGAAAAGACCTCTAAGTTTCCCAACCTAGAGGTCTTTTTTTTTGCATCAAATTTTATCTACTCGTTAGCTAATAATGGGTACAGGGGAACTATTGTGCCTAGAAAACTGCACAGAAACATCATCGCTATTTACGGGCTCGCTTTTTTTCACAGTTTTTTGGTGATCGTGCCCGTACTCGTCCCATTTTTTGCATCGAAGGGACTTAGTCTCGCTGAAATATTTTATCTACAAGCCATTTATGCGACGACGATCGTGGTCCTTGAAGCACCTTCGGGTTTTTTCGCTGACTTTTTTGGGCGTCGTGCTGCACTTCTCATTGGAAGCATGATTCATGGACTAGGCTATTTCATTCTCAACTTCAGTGACTCCTTGACCACGCTTGTGGTATTCGAAGTCACGTTAGGCGCAGCGACCAGTCTATTGTCCGGTGCCGACTTGGCATTGCTATACGACACGCAGAAAGCGCTAGCAGATGAAGAAAATAAAGAACACAGCAACGGAATTGCAAACTTGGGATTCATTCGAAGCACCGCCGAAGGATTCGGCGCACTACTAGGGGGGTCTCTAGCCATGATCTCGTTTGACCTGATGGTTTTAATTCAGTCGTTGAGCGCATGGATGTGTTTACTGCTGGCCTTAGTGTTGGTCGAGCCGCCAGTAGATCAAAATGATGCCCATAGCAGAAATTTGAAGCTGGGAGGCATCCTTCGTCATATGCTGGTAGGTGACCCTTTGTTGAGGAAATTGGTGCTGGCGATTCCATTGTATAACCTGATGACCTTTCACGTGGCTTGGCTAATTCAACCATTTTGGGAGTCGCAGGGCATGCCGCTGGCACTATTCGGCGGCTTGTGGTGCATGCAAAGCATCACCACCGCTATTGCCAATAAACTGGGCTTTAGAGTGGAGCGAAAACACGGCGCTGTTTTTGCTTTGTGTCTCATTGGAGTCCTTCCCATCGTTAGCTACTTCGGCCTTGCTTGGCTGCAGGGCTGGTATGGGATTGGCATAGGCTTGCTGCTTTTTGTTTGTCGGGGCCTCAACCAAGTGATTTTGGTTAACGCTCTTAACCGAAGAGTACCTAGCAGCTTTCGTGCAACCGCTAATTCACTAACGAGTTTCTTGTTTCGCCTTAGCTTCATTGTCACCGGCCCGCTTATCGGCATGATTGCCCAGAGCAGTGGACTTGAATCGGCGATGCTGATTCTTGGTGGCGCATCAATCGCTGTATTTATTTTTGTGATGATGCCACTGGCCAATGCGGTGAAACGAACACAGCGACAACTTAGCCACTAACACCCCTCCCCGTTAGGGGTAACTACTCATCCTACCTCCCTGAGTGGTTACCCTTTTTTTTATTCCAATTGTCTATTCATCAGCTTCACCTCAACCCTGAATCATAGCGATTTACATGCTGACGTGGTAAAGTTTTGCCGGCTCTGAGGCACTAACAAGCAGCGGAAAAGTGCGACTAGAACCACACCCAAAACACCAAAAATAATAAAAAGCTAGCACACAAAGCGTAAATGCGAGCCAAAAACTCATCCCGCTCGCCAACCCACAGCAGGAGAACTAACAATGAAATTGATAAGCGCTATTATCAAGCCATTTAAGTCTGACGATGTTCGTCAAGCACTGTCAGAAGTAGGAGTTAATGGAGTAACCCTAACTGAAGTTAAGGGTTTCGGTCGCCAGAAGGGGCATACCGAACTCTATCGCGGCGCCGAATACGTCATCGACTTTCTTCCTAAAGTTAAACTCGAAGTCGCTGTTCCAGACAGTATTGCAGATCAAGCCATTGAAGCCATTTGCGCTGCAGCCAACAGTGGCCAAATTGGTGATGGCAAAATATTTGTCACTAACTTAGAGCAAACCATCCGTATCCGCACTGGTGAAACCGGCGACGATGCTCTCTAGTTCAGTATCCCTTGCCCCGTAGACAGGAAGATGATTGATGAGTAACAAAACAAAAATTTTCGCATTCATTGCGACCCTACTTACCTTATTTCCAGCAATTGCCTCAGCTCAGGATGAGTTATCTGGTGCTAACACTGCGTGGATCCTTACTTCTACTGCCCTCGTATTGTTCATGACCTTGCCAGGCTTGTCCTTGTTCTATGCCGGGCTAGTTCGCACTAAAAACGTTTTGTCAGTGTTGATGCAATGCTTTTCAGTTGCCGTGGTGATATCCATCCTCTGGCTTGTAGTGGGTTACAGCATAGCATTCGGGCCCGCTGAATCTGCTTACTGGGGTGGCTTGAGTAAAATGTTCTTCAATGGCGTCGTCGTTGATTCAATGTCAGGAGATATCCCGGAGACCGTTTTTGCTTCCTTTCAAATGACATTCGCCATAATCACCCCCGCGCTTGTGGTAGGTGCTTTTGTGGAACGAATTAAATTTTCGTCCATGCTCATATTCAGCGTCATCTGGACTCTGATTGTTTACTTTCCGGTAGCGAATTGGGTTTGGGGCGGCGGCTGGTTAGGCCAACTGGGCTTAATCGACTTTGCCGGCGGCACAGTGGTTCATATTACAGCAGGCGTTGCTGCACTTGTTTTCGCAATTGTATTAGGGCCTCGGGAAGGTTTCCCAACCTCCCCCATGATGCCCCACAATCTGACTATGAGCTTCACTGGCGCTGGAATGTTATGGGTTGGCTGGTTTGGATTCAACGCCGGCAGCGCTCTCGCTGCAGATGGCAGCGCTGGCATGGCAATGTTGGTTACCCATCTTTCAGCCGCGACTGGCGCGCTTACTTGGATGATTATCGAATGGCGGAAATACGGCAAGCCCAGTGGGCTTGGTGCTATCACGGGCATGGTCGCCGGCCTCGCAACCATCACTCCAGCTTCTGGCTCGGTGGGGCCCGCAGGAGCCCTCATTTTGGGACTAAGCGGCGGAATAATTTGCTACTATTGCACCACTTACTTGAAGCAAAAACTAAAGGTTGATGACTCTTTAGATGTGTTCCCCGTCCACGGTGTTGGCGGAATCGTCGGAACATTTCTAGCCGCCATTTTAGTATCAGACAGCTTGGGCGTTTTTAGTGGTAACGGCTATGCTGATGGCATGAACATGGCATCCCAACTCGGTGTGCAAGTACTGGGAATCGTCATTACTGCTATATATACCGGCGTTCTAACCTATTGGCTTATCAAACTTGTCGGCATTATGACCGGCGGTATCCGAGTAACCAAAGACGAGGAGCAAATTGGTTTAGATATTTCAGACCATGATGAGAAAGGCTACTCGATGTAAGCGTTAAGCCTTTCAAAAAGCCGGGGTAAACCCCGGCTTTTTTATGCCCAATTTTTCGTCCATAGCCTTTAGATCAGATCCACCGGAATACAACTGTTATCGTCGGAAATTTAAGCCGATTTTTTTAAGGTAGTGATGGCATAAACGAGCTTATTACCCTCCATATCCGAAAAATGAGTCGCAACTAAGCAAGTGCTGCGGCCATCTTTAAGCAACTCCCCTTTAAGCAAGAATCGAGGACCCAATACTGGGGCAAAGTAATCTATGCGCATGTTGACCGTAGACGACCATTTGAATTCTGTGGATTCCGTAAACAAGGTTCTTACTGTATAGATAGACACCATATCCACATAAGTGCCGGTAAAGCCTCCAAACAGCTGGTCTCTCGGATTAAGAAGATGATTGGGCAAGTGAACGTCCAGTTCAACTAATCCAGGCTCTTCTCTGAGAATTTTCCACTTTGAAGACTCCACCAGATCACCGGCGTTGTGACCGGGCTTCATGAAAATAGGTGCTTCTTCTTTACTACCTGCATACGACATCGTTAATCCTTATTTAGTGTAAAAAGCCAGACCATTTCAAACTACAGGAGTTTGTAGAATTCGTCCCTCTCTTAAATCACCCGTTGCTCGGCCAGCCCAAGGACTTTGGGCGGACACTTTCCTCCTAAATAGACGGAGCCTGTATCCGCCAATTCAAACCGATAGGCTTTCTTACTCAATTATTAGTATTTTTCACCAAAATTTATAGCGAAAATATTCATCGCGCTAATTACGCCAGCCCATGGTTTCGTTATCTTATTGAATTATATAGATATATCGCTGTTGGCAAGGTAATTGCTTATAATCAAATAAGTTAAAACAATCGGCTTTGCCAATTATTAAGAAGGAAGGGGGAATTATGCAGTCAATCAATCACAATGTTCGTTTAGGTTTTGCTTCGCTATTAGCAGTATTGTTAAGCAGCTATTTAATGGCAGCTAATGCTGAAGCGTCAGAGACTAGAGATATCTCAAAGATAAACAGCGGAATTCGCATTGATGAGAATGAAAGAGTAGGAGACGTTTCATCAGTTAACGGAGGCATTCGAATCCGTCAGGGGGCTATTGCCGCCGAAGTTGGTACCGTGAATGGCGGCATCGATATCGAAGACAATGCACGAGTCGATGATGCCGAAACTGTCAATGGAGGAATCGATGTAGGCGAAAATGTAGTCATTCAGGGCTCGCTTCGAACTGTCAACGGCGGCATAAAGACCAATCCCGGGACTGAAATAAGAGACGATGTTAGCACCGTAAATGGCAAAATAAGACTTAGAGATACTCAAGTGGGTGCTGACGTTGAAACAACTAACGGCGACATTGAAATTCGATCCGGTAGCGTGATTGAGGGTGATATTGTAGTAAAGGCGAAGAAATCTTGGTTTGGTAAGTTTTTCAGCTTTAATAACCGCCCCAGTGATCTTGTCATAGATGCCGACTCAATTGTCAAAGGGGATATTCATCTGTACAAAGAAGTGAATCTAAGAATCGACAATGGAGCTCAAGTAGGCAATATCGTTGAACATTATTAGTAGCTAAACTTCACAAGACGCTAAACACTGGCGAATCAGATTCTCTTTGTCAGAGGCTATTTAACTCTGACAAAGAGAACATTCTCGATCACATGGTTTCTATTCCTTTACTCTTCTTTCCTCTCATAGTGTCCCATTAGCATGCCTGTGGCCAAAACATGGCCATCAATCGCTTCAAGAAGCTCTGCTTTATTTAAGCCTTCTGCCAACGCAAGCTTTGTATCTAACGCGTAAAGACGAAAATGGTAAGCATGCAATTTACCATCCACAGGTGGACGGGGCCCAAAGTAACCGGTTCGCCTTAAACCATTTAATCCATTAACCATTCCTTCTAAGCCTTCTGCATCTGTCACCAAAGCCTCTTTGCTCAGGTTGCCTGGCAAACCACCTGCGTCAGCGGGTATGTTGTATGCCACCCAGTGCACGAATGGCTCAGGCATTGGCACAACAGGATCGTCCATTACCAGCGCCAACTCCACCGTCCCTTCTGGCAAATCACTCCAAGTCATATCGATAGAATGATTCTCTCCGTACGCACTATAGTGTTCTGGCACAGTGCCGTGATGCTCAAAAGCAGTACTGGTGATGGTAATCGTATCTTCCATTTCAGCCGCTTGCCCAGCTGTTAAATTTAGCGTCATCATTAGCAGGCCTATTGTGGCCAGGCTACGTTGCATTACGTCAGTCTTCATAAAATTATCTCTCACAGTTGGTTCAATTGAATAGTGCTATTTAGCGGGCTTAACAACATAGTCCGCTTTTTCCGCCCGTTCTCTCAGTAAAAATTTCTGTACCTTGCCAGTAGATGTTTTAGCGATAGGCCCAAAAACAATTTTCTTCGGAATCTTGAACCCAGCCAGCTCTTCGCGGCAATAGGCAATTAACTCTGTTGTAGGCAGTTCTTCACCTGCTTTCACACTAACGAAGGCACAAGGCACCTCACCCCACTTTTCATCTGAGCTAGCGACAACTGCAGCTTCTAATATTTTAGGGTGTTTAAATAGGACCGACTCCACCTCTAACGAAGATATGTTCTCTCCGCCTGAAATTATAATATCTTTGGAACGATCCTTTATTTGTACATAGCCATCTGAGTGCCAAACCGCCAAATCCCCTGAATGAAACCACCCTCCAGCAAATGAGGCCTCTGTTGTTTTAGGGTTTTTCAAATACCCCTTCATAACCAGGTTACCCCGCATAAAAATCTCTCCCATCGTAGTGCCGTCTTTCGGCACCGGCTTGAGAGTTTCTGGATCTGCCACCATAAGTTCATCTTGTAGCGGTGCTCTCACTCCTTGTCGAGCTAACAACTCTGAGCGGTCATCAATACTGAGCTCTGACCAACTATCTTGAGGCGCACAAACCACACAGGGACCGTAAGTTTCTGTCAGTCCGTAAACATGCGAAACGCTAAAACCTAAGGTTTCCATTCCCGCTATCACTGCGGCAGGGGGCGCAGCTCCCGCTGTCATAGCAGACACTTGATGTTCAACTCCCGCTTTAAGATCGTCTGCGGCATTGATCAGGGTATTGAGGACAACGGGTGCGCCACAGAAATGGCTTACTTTATATTTTTTAATCGCTGCAAAAATGGCATCGTCTCGCACATGCCTTAAACAGACACTGGTTCCAACCATCGCGGCCAAGCTCCAAGGAAAGCACCAACCATTGCAATGAAACATGGGCAGTGTCCACAGGTACGTTGGATGAGCGGTCATATTCCAACACATCACATTTGAAATAGCATTGAGATAGGCGCCCCGATGATGGAACACCACACCTTTAGGGTCACCCGTTGTACCGGAAGTGTAATTGAGGGAAATTGCCTGCCACTCATCTTGAATCTGAAAGCAGGAGTATTCTTTATCACCGCTTGCTATAAATTGTTCATAGTTCGTATTTGCTAAGAGTTCGCCCTGATTATAGTAAGGGTCGTCTATATCGATCACGAGAATGTCGTGACCAACTAGCTGAAGTGCCCCTTTGATAGTCTCGCTGTATTCTTTATCCGTAAACAGAATTTTCGTCTCAGCATGCTCCAGAATAAAAGCAATGGCTTTAGCATCTAAGCGAACATTGAGCGCATTGAGAACGGCGCCGGTCATGGGTACGCCAAAGTGAGCTTCAAACGTTTCGGGTGTGTTTGCCCCCATGAACGAAACGGTATCCCCCTCTCCTATACCCACTTTCATCAACGCAGAAGCCAGCAAACAGCAACGCTCATAGGTTTCGCGCCAAGTGTATTGGGTCTCGCCATGAATCAACGACAGTTTGTTTGGGTATACTGCAGCCGCACGCTCTAAAAAACTCAGCGGCGTAAGCGCCGCGAAGTTAGCGTTGTTTTTATCCAGCCCCTGTTGGTAAATATTGGTTTTACTCATAGCTTCTGCGCATCCTGATTAGTGTTCTATCGCTCTACTTGATTATGGTAGGCCTTGAGCTATTGTATTGGCAGCTGTCCTAATCTGGCAATGACCATAGCGTTGAAAGGTTTGCCTCTGCGTATGGACTGTTTTCCTGTGCTGCGGCATATTGACTCAGCCACCCTATTGCTCGCGCGCTTGTTTCACAGATTAGGTTAGAATAATCCCATGTTAGAAAACCTAAGCCCACTATCTTCCTTCAGAAAACTTTTGCTTCATCATTTAGATGAGCGCAGCTCTATTCGCCAGGGATTGCAGCGTCTGTTGCTTTTAAGAACCTTTGTTGCCGCTATCGGTCTGCTTGGATATATGATTCTCCAAGCGGTGTCGAATATACAAGGCCCACTTCTCTTTATCCTTAGCACCGTAGCAGTGATCTTGGCATCGGTGGCCTTCGGTTATTGGCGCCTTAAAAATGCCAATGTCATCAGCAATCTGGAGGTATTCGGCCATCTGGCTTTCGATGTACTGATGTTGATTTTGCTTTTGATCAACACAGGCGGTGCCAGTAACCCCCTAATATCCTATCTATTGGTACTTTTGGCTGTAACCGCAACCTTACTCCCCAAAAACTATGTCAATACCTTCGCGATTGGTAGCATAGCCATCTATACGTTTTTCATCTTGGCCGACCTCCAGAACGACCACCAATCCGGCATGGAATCCATGGGGCAAGAAATGTCCTTTCAGCTTCACTTAGTGGGGATGTGGGTAATTTTTGTTGTTAGCGCTATTCTCATAAGCGTTTTTATTACACGCATGGCAAGCACCATTAAAGTAAGGGAAGCCACCCTCGCGCAGGCAAGAGAAAAAGAAATTCGTAATGAACAACTTGTTGCTATTGGAACACTAGCCGCAGGTACGGCTCATGCCCTTGGCACCCCGCTATCGACGATGGCTGTGTTGCTGACTGAGTTAGACAAATGTAGTAAAGAAGAGCTGGATAGCGGTGCTGTCAAAGAGGACATTTCCCTTTTAAAAGCCCAGGTCACTCGCTGCAAAAATTCCCTGAGTGAGCTAACCCGCTACTACAATAAAGAAGAAAGTGAGCCGACCAAATTAGTCACTCTGCCCTGTTTTGTCGGCGAGATACAAGACTACATCATTAACATTCACCCAACCTCTAATGTAGATTTTCAGTATGACCGGAACGCCGAGCAAAAAGTGAATTCCGATTTAAGTCTCAAACATGCACTGATCAACATCATCGAAAACAGCATTAAGGCTGCAAACCACAAGGTGCTAGTGAAAATCCATGGTGTTGATAGTGAAAATCAGCAGCTAGAGATCGCCATTAGTGATGATGGGCCGGGCATACCACCGGAGGTGTTAGAGAAAGTGGGTGAGCCTTTTATATCGGGACGAAAAGAAAGCATGGGTATTGGGATTTTCCTTGCCAACGCGACGATTCAAAAACTTAACGGCACCATCGAGCTTTTTAACCTCAGGCAAGGCGGGGCGAAAACCCTGATCAAATTGCCTTTAGATCAGCAGGTAGCAGCTCTATGAGCGAAGCCAACGGCACTATTCTTTTAGTCGAAGATGATGAGGTTTTTGCTCGAGTAATTTCTCGCGCCTTGAACCATAGGGGGTATTTGGTTCACCATGCTTTAGCGGTTGAGCCGGCTCAAGCACTTATCCTAGAGAAGCGGTTTGACCATGCTATTTTGGATTTGAACCTCGACGGGCACACGTCGCTTCCACTTATTCAAACAATAAAACGAGCAAACCCGCTGTCTCGCATTCTTATCCTCACTGGCTACGCAAGCATCGCCACCGCCGTGGAGGCCATCAAATTAGGGGCCGATAACTATCTAGCTAAACCCGCTGATGCGGACGAAATTATAGCGGCTTTACTTGAAAAGGGCGCTACTGAGCTGCCTGCCAACGAGTCTGACACATCTATGGAGCCAATGTCAGTGAGGCGCTTGGAATGGGAGCACATTCAGAAAGTGCTTATGGAAAACGAAGGTAATATCTCCGAAACGGCGCGCCAATTAAAGATGCACAGGCGCACCTTGCAACGTAAATTGCAGAAGCGCCCTGTGGCGAGATAAGCGAATCGCGACCTATTTAGCGCCGCTTTTTTAGCGCCGTCCTAAAGGAGCCATCGATAAATGTCGGCCGCCGTCGAGAATTAGCGTTTCTCCGGTAACAATTTGCGTACCGCTAATAAACATGAGGATTCCATCAGCAACACTGGCGGGGGTTGCGGTCGCCCCAAGCGGCGCGTTCTTAATATTAAAATCCATCACCTTCTGATATTGCTCATCCCCGAGACCTTCACGTAGCCAATCTCCTGCGATGAACCCAGGACAAATAGCATTGATTCGCATACTGGGTCCAAGGGCTCTAGCCAACGACAGTGTCATCGTGATCATCGCACCCTTCGATGCCGCATAGGCAACCGAACTGCCAATCCCAGTAACTCCTGCTGTAGATGCAACATTCACGACGGCACCCCCCTCTTCCGATTGGGCCATGGCTGGCTGCACGGCACGAATCATTTGGTAGGCACCGATCACATTCACCCCGTAAATGCGCTGAAAATCTGCAGCTTCAAGACCACCTAAATCACTGTGTTCCACAAACTTGGTAGTGCCCGCATTGTTAACAAGCACATCAATGCGGCCCCATTTGTCTAAAGCGGCTTGAGCCATCGCCTTACAATCCGCATCTTCAGCCACATTACCCTTTACAATAATAGCTTCGCTGCCTGCGGCCTCACAGGCAGTAGCGGTTTTATTCGCCCCTTCATCATTCGAGTTATAGTTAACAACCACACGAAAACCATGAGTTGCTAACAACTCAGCAGTTGCCGCACCGACACCGCTGCTTGAACCCGTCACTATGGCGACTTTATCCTGTATCTCTCTCACTCTATGCTCCGTATACTGATTTGATATTGTTGAACTACTCTTAATAGACTGGGATTAAAACTAACACAAAACTGCCCTAAAACCCGATAAGCACATAAGCGGGACTTTGCCGGCTTCTAACTTTATAAAAGCAACTAATTACCATTGCATTAAGCCGCGAGATGGTTACAATACGTAACACTTTTGATGGAGTAGAAACTCCGCAACAGCTCTACAATCCTTTTCAGCCCTGCCTTATGGGGCAACTTAATAAATAGAATAAACAATGCAATATTACCCAAGCATCTGATTAGTTGCAGCGGGCGTATTGACTAGCATTCAACAGATGATCGCGATTTTCGACATTGCGCTATTCCAGTTGGAGCTTACGAGGAGATTCAAGTGAAAAAGCAGCAATTGGTAGCCATAGCTCTTTTCGTGCTGGTGGTAGCATGGATGATCGTCCCTAGAAGCAACGAGCAAACCAACGATGAATTGACGGGATCCAATCGCTCCATTCAAGCTATCTCTGAAGGTCAGACAGCGAGCGAAAACCCTGAAATTATTACGGTCAGGGCGATCCGAGTTTCCCCGCAAAGCTACAATGAACAAATTCGAGTAAGAGGTCGGACTCAGGCGATCCGGATGGTTGACGTTAGGGCAGAAGCCGCCGGTCGTATCGTAAGCGAACCCGTGACAAGAGGTGCTAGGGTTAACCAAGGCGATACCCTTTGCGAAATTGCTGTAGACAACCGCAGTGCCGATTTAATGGAAGCGGAAAGCCGTTTGGAACAGTCGCAGTTTGAATACGATGCTTCTGTTGATTTACAAGCTCGCAACCTCCAGTCGGAAGTGGCTGTGGCACAATTCAAGGCCGCTTTAGAATCCGCTAAAGCCGGAGTTTCTCGGGCAAAACTTGCCCTGACCAACACAAAGATTCGGGCACCTTTCGATGGTGTTGTGGAAATGCGAAATGTTGAGAGAGGCGACCTCCTCAACATTGGAGACGTCTGCGCATCAGTGCTAGACGATAGCCCCATGCTGTTAGTGGGTTTAGTGCCAGAACAAGAAATAGCTGCTATCTCATTGGATTCTCAGGTTCAGGCCCAGCTGCTAACCGGAGAAATTATCAGTGGCAAAGTCACCTACATCGCTCGAAATGCCGATGCTATTTCTCGCAGCTACCGTATTGAAGCGGAAGTTGATTCAAACAACTTAGATATCAGAGCAGGTGTTACCGCTGAAATTTTGGTGCAAGCAGAGAACCTATCTGCCCACTTGATTCCATCATCTGCACTAACGCTCGACGATAACGGCGCGATTGGAGTTAAACTCATCGACGATCAGGGCAATGTTAGCTTTAGCAACGTCAACATTGTTGGTGATGATACTAATCAGTTGAACCCTGGCATTTGGGTAACCGGCCTTAACGGAAACATCAACTTGGTGACCATTGGCCAAGAAATAGTTTTCCCGGGGCAACAAGTAGACAGTAATTTTGAGTGGTCTGACTAAGTAGGATTTAAACCCAGCTACGTCACACCCAGTAAATGAATTAGGAGTTCAAGGCACTATGACAAGTTATATTGATGCGGCCGTCTCTCGGTCTAGAACTACTCTCAGCATTTTTGTCGCAGTAATGCTAACCGGCTTTGTTTCCTACCTCGCCATTCCAGTGGAACTCAACCCAGACGTTGAGGTACCGATTATTGTATCGACTATTATCCACGACGGTATTTCTCCTGAGGACGCAGAGCGACTCCTAGCAAAGCCAGCTGAACTCGAACTAAAGACTTTGGATGGAATCACCTCTATTAGCTCGTTTTCTAGTGAAAATGCAGCCACAATAATTACGGAATTTGATATCGATTTTGACTCTCAATTCGCCTTGGCGGAAGTAAGAGAGGCTGTAAATCGAGCCAAAGCTCGGTTCCCTCAAGAAACCGAAGAACCCTTGTTTCAAGAAGTCTCAGCGGCCAGTGTTCCTGTGGTCACCATTGCTATCGGCGGTGAAGGAGTATCAGAGCGCACACTTCTTCGCATTGCTGAAAACCTACAACGAGAAATTGAGATTCTACCGGCAGTACTGGAAGCCAATATGGTCGGGAATCGAGAAGAGCTATTAGAAGCCGTAATCGACCCTGCGAAACTAGAAACATATGGCATTCCTAACAGCGCTATTGTCCAAGCCGTGACCAGTAACAATAGACTAATTCCTGCAGGACAAGTAGACACAGGGCAAGGCAGCTTTTCGGTAAAGGTGCCGGGTCTCATTGAAAATGCAAACGACCTGTTTGAGCTACCCCTGGCCTCATCCAGTTTAGGCGTGCTTACCGTGGCTGATGTAGCAGATGTACGACGTACGTTTAAAGACGCCACCCGCTATTCTTATGCCAATGGCTCAGCGTCAATTTCTTTAAACGTGCAAAAGCGTAAAGGGGCAAATCTTGTTCAAACTATGGAGCAGATCGATGCTGTTGTGCAAGAAATTCGCCCGAGCCTCCCCCCGGCGGTATCACTGTCTTACATCAATAACACTGCGCCATTGGTCATCGAACAAAATCTAGGCCTGCAAGGCAACATGGCAACAGCGATGGTATTAGTGCTAATCGTGGTCATTGCATCAGTTGGAGTTCGTTCGGGTTTGATTGTGACCTTGGCTGTGCCCTTCTCGTTTTTCTTTGCCTTTATCATCATTAGCTTGCTCGGTTTTACTTACAACTTTATGGTCATTTTTGGCTTGCTGTTAGGCCTAGGCATGCTCAT
>JBGCEK010000058.1:0-26518 GCA_045106275.1 Pseudohongiellaceae bacterium
TAGCGATCCGATACCTACCTTAGTCCAAACTCTAGATGGGCACGAACTCTCAAATGTTGGCCCCGTATTCATGGAAAGACCTCCTATGACATCGATGGAGTATTCCGGCGGAGGCGTTTCCGTTATGCAGCAAGCGTTAACCGATGCCAGACGTCGCCCATTTCCAGAATTGATGAAAGAGACCGTACTCGCACCGATTGGAATGAATAACAGCACCTTTGCTCAACCATTAACACCCACTCAAGATGAGAATGCGGCTAGAGCGCACAATGCCCAAGGACAATCCATGGGCTCAAAATGGCATATTTACCCAGCGATGGCTGCCGCGGGATTATGGACGACCGCCTCAGATCTCGCTCGCTTTGCTGTAGAAGTTCAAAAATCAGCAGTGAATAAATCGAATAAGGTTCTTACGCGTGAAATGGTTATGGAGATGCTCACGCCTGTGGGTGTGGGGCCCTATGCCGTGGGTTTCGGAATTTCCCAGCAAGGGCAAGGGTGGTATTTTGGGCACAGCGGTTCTGATTGGGGCTTTCAGGCGAATCTGCGAGCTCACCGTGCAAAGGGCTATGGATTTGCTCTAATGACTAACAGTGATCGAGGTGGTGCTCTGATGCAAGAGATAGCCCGCCGGATTGAGTTGGCCTATGAGTGGGATTCTATAGCAGCACCGACTCCTCGAGGTTATTTAGTCAGACCTCAAGGTACTGGTGTTGAAGTAGAGACAAGCCTTTTGGAACAGTATGCCGGTACTTATGCCTTTACAAGTTTGTCATTGGCTATGGACGTCGTTGATGGGCGGCTGGCTGTTCAAAGAGCTGGACAGGACAGACAAGTGTTGCTGCTTGCTGAATCGGACAACAGTTTCTATGTGCCTGGCTTCGGCGCGCGGATTGTTTTCACCGTTGATGAAAACGGAGAGGTGAATGAAGCTACATTGGAGCGCAGTGGCAAGCCTCAGCCTGGACGCCGAATAGAACGTTGATTGTATTTTGAATAGAAGAGCCGTAAAAAACCAAACTGCGAATAGTGTACTTCCAAATTTGAAAAGTATGGGTATCTAATAATGATCAAAGCTTCCGATGTCGCCTCTATGATTCGATTATCAGTTGCAATATTGATCGCTATTTCATTGCATCCAATCAGCCAAGCCCAATCTTCAAAACAGACAAAAGAGCAGCCTGTAAGTGCCGGCTATCTCATTGCCTATTCGACACTATTTAATTTCAAAGACGTGCCGCTTTATGAAAAATTGCGCTACGTATTTTTGGAACATGGCTATTATGAAATGCATCCGAGGCTTACCCAGAGCGATCTTCAGTTAATCCATTTAGTAGCAGAAACTCAGCCTAATATTGATCGTTCTTTTGAGGCGAGAAAAAACTTATGTTATTGGTATTCAAGCAAGCTAGAAAATCGCTCTGAATTGGATATTGTCTACATGAATCAAGCATACAACTCAGCCGGTAGGTATGAGCTTGACGATACGCGGCTGCATTATGAGGCAGCTTTTGATCTGCTGTCGGAGAAAGGACAAGCATATTTCGTCGACAAAATGGCAGCCTTAGAAGGAACTGGAGTGCTGGGGGGAGGGCGCTTCGATTTTGAAAGACATAGTGCTGACTTTCCAAATGAGATTGTTGCGAAGCTAGAGCGTCTGTGTGAGCTATTGCCTACGCTCAAAGAGTGGTACTACACGGCCAATTCAGAATCCTTTGGACTTTGACTTGGCGCTACCACTCGCTGGGTTTTAGATTCAATAGTTAAAAACCTTATCTTTCGCTCAAAAGAGATTGAGCCTGCCGAATCCCAAACTGCAGCCAACCCATCTCGTTAGTGTTCGTCGAGCGCTCGAGTAATCCTTGTAACGCTTCTAACCTAGCCTGCAAAGCAACTCGATTTTCAGGTTCCGAAACTAAGGCAACATCCGCCGCATGAAGAGCCAACTCAAAAGAGCCGTTTTCTAGATACCCGCGAGCAAGGGTACCTACTGCATCGGCGCCACCGGCCATTTCTACGATGGCGGGATACACATCCGATGCTGGAGTGGAAAGCATGGTTGACGGATTACCATCAAACCAACCAATATAATTCTCATAGATTCCTCGTACTGACCAGGCAATGGTTCCGTAGCCTTCGCCGATATCGAGATCCGAAGGAAGTTTGATCTCTTCCATTAGTGTGTAGACGTCCTTGCCTTGGTTCATTCCTATAACAGTTTGGTCGTGCACATAAAGAATGGCATCACGATAGCGACTCGCGGCAACTTCAATAGCATCGTAACCCTTCACTGGTTCGCCATGGCTAGGAATCATTATTTCTGGCTTTAGTTCAAGAATACGGTTTATAGACTCCACATAGTCAAGCGCCCAGCGAGGTTTGGTTCCTCGGAGGGTGTACATGTTCGGAAATGACGAGTAGTAATTATCTCCGACAAAAACCGCATCATGTTGAGGTAACCAAACACTCAGATGATCGTAGGTTTCACCCGGAGTGTGCATGACAACAAACTCAACACCACCCAATTCAAAACGATATTCATTGTCAAACATCACCGTGGGTTTGATGGCTGCGCCAAAGTTATCCGCTTCCTCAACTATTTCTCCCAGCTGCTGATTTGGCCGGCCTCGTGCTAAGGCTGGAAACTGTGCGGCATTTCGCTCTCCGAACAAGCCGCTTAAACGATTCTGGTAGTTTACGAATTCATAGTGCTCTTCTTGGGCAATTATTTCGGTGCCTTCTTCGCGCCACAAATCTACCCCGCCGGTATGGTCTCCATGTGCATGAGTCAGGATGATGTACTTTATTGGGCCATCATCCACGTCTTGGAGTAGTTTTTTATGACGGGGCGCATTTGGTGCTAAAGACGTGTCGATAATCACGTTGCCCTCTGAAGTGACCACCATGAAGGTATTGCCAAACCCAGTGGCTTGAAAAATGATGTCATTTATCTTGAGGGCTTCAGTCTGGTTCGTTCCTGCCAGAAGTGGACTATTAGTATTGCTAAGCTGCTGCGCATTTGCTGCTTGGTAAATAAAACTGAGGACAATAAAACCAACAGCAAAGGGAGTTGAGAGGTGTTTTGGAAGTAGCGACATAGGGCGATTTTTCCAGCGGTTGATTGAATAGAAGTCTATTACAAGGAGAGTTTGAGCTGAGATTAACACCCAATCTGACGTATTTCGAATACCCTAATGCTTCTTTGTCTAATTTCTCCTGGTATTTTAGGGCTGGGGATTAGCAAGTAGAAATAATTAAAGATAATTAAATCAGATAGTTAGAGCGCTTCATATTTTCCATACTGCTCCATTTTTGTGGGTTGCGTGCGGATTTGATTGGCAGCCCAAATCATTGTTTGCTTTGAACATACCGTTTCTGTAGAATTCCGGCTCTTTTGTTGGCGGGACTCGTTTCGCCCTACATAACTCCTTGTCTTACCGCGCACGCCAGTGTTGATGGAAGGCATAATCCAAGAGGAGTCTCTATGAGACACTATGAAGTTGTATTTCTGGTGCATCCCGACCAGTCCGAGCAGGTCCCAGGGATGATTGAACGCTATACCCAGCTAATGAGCGAAAGCGGTGGTCAGATTCACCGTATGGAAGACTGGGGTAGACGCCAGCTTGCTTATCCTATTAATAAGATTCACAAAGCGCACTACGTACTCATGAACATCGAGTGTGGCGGCGAAGCTTTGGAAGAATTGACTACTTTATTCCGCTACAACGATGCTGTTCTGCGCAACTTGGTTATAAAGACTAAAGCGCCTGTAACAGAGGAGTCTTTGATCTCTAAAGGCGAGCGTGAAGGCAAAGAGCGTAAAGCTCGAGCTGAAGCAAAGCGGAAGATAGAAGACGATGCGGCAGCAGCTTCAGCTGCTAAAGCTGCAGCAGAAGCGGCGGAAGCGCCGGCTGCTGAAGAAGCACCTGTAGCAGAGGAAGCCCCGGCTGCCGAAGAAGCGCCAGCGGACGACTCTGAAGAGTCTAAAGACTAGCATTCGCATCGAACTTATTTGAAATAGGACATTATTATGGCTCGTTATTTTCGTCGTCGTAAATTCTGCAAGTTCACCGCAGAAGGCACTGTAGAAATTGATTACAAAGATTTAGAAACCCTGAAGGCTTATGTTTCAGAGACTGGCAAGATTGTTCCAAGCCGAATCACTGGTACTAAGGCGCGATATCAGCGTCAGCTAGCAACCGCTGTTAAGCGCGCCCGCTACTTGGCATTGATTCCTTACACGGACAGTCATCAGGTATAAAGATTCTCATGCGTGGCCTTGCTGAATTCGTAATGACCGGACGCAAGCAAGCCATCATGGTGGCGGTGTTACTTGGGTTAATTCCCATGTTGAATCTGCTAAGCCCTGTGATGGTGGGCTTAGTAGCACTGCGAAAAGGATTGCGTGAAGCTGGAATAGTGTTGGTTTGGGCGATATTGCCTTTAGCCGCATGGGCCAGCGCGGGAGATATGATCCCGCTTATCATGTTGTTGGGGATTACAGGTTTAGCGTGGCTCTTAAGAGAAACTGAGTCTTGGGAATTCACGCTGCTGGCCTCAATCTTAGTTGGGATAAGTGTTGAAGTGCTAATGCGCTCGCAGCCGGAAATTCTCAACTTAGTTTATGCACAGTTTGAAGCTTATCTATCGGCGCAAGATTTGCAGATGGTAAGCCTGGAGCAGTTTAGAGCGACGATTCCGAGCTTCTTTGGCGCGGTTTACATGTTCTTATCGATACTGCTGCTAATGCTGGCTCGCTGGATGCAAGCGGCATTGTACAACCCCGGAGGTTTTCAGAAAGAATTTCACGGGTTAAGAATTGAACAGAAAGTCGCTGTTGGCTTGCTAGCTGCAATGTTTATTTTGACTTTCGTTGAGTTTGTTCCAGATGGTTGGGTGTTTTACTTGATGATGCCCCTAATTTTTTCTGGTGTGGCATTGGTCCACGGTCTGGTAGGACAACGAAATGCATCAAGCATGTGGCTCGTCGCGTTTTACGGATTGTTGCCATGGACGTCACAGCTGATAGTAATGTTGGCACTGGTTGATAGTTGGTACGATTTTCGAACCCGTAGTTCGAAGTCGACCTGAACGAATTGAAAAAGAGGAAAGTAGAATGAACGTTATCTTGCTTGAAAAGATTGGCAAGCTCGGTGAAATCGGCGATACAACTTCGGTTAAAGCCGGCTATGCTCGTAACTTCCTGTTTCCACAGGGTAAGGCATTGCCAGCAACGAAGGGGAATCTCGAACAGTTCGAAGAGCGAAAGTCTGAACTATTGGCGGCCCATAATGTGAAAGTTGCAGAAATGCAAAAACGCGCTGCGAAAGTTAAAGGTCTTGAACTTCGCATTGAAGTAAACGCCAGTGACGAAGGTCGTTTATTCGGCTCTGTAGGCACGAAAGATATTGCTGATGCGATTAACGAGAAAGTTGGCAGCGATCTAAACAAAAGCGAAGTTATGCTTCCTCACGGTGTTATCCGCGCCCTGGGCGAATACGAAGTTGCGATCGATTTTGGCTACGACGTTGGCGAAACAGTGAAGCTCGTTATTGCTGGCTTGCAGTCAGGTGCTGACATCAGCGATGACGGCAGTGTGCTTGAAGAAATTGAAGCTGCGGAAGCGGCTGAAGCTGCAGAGTCAGAAGAAACAACTGACGCTGAGTAAGCTCAATTGATTGGAGAGCTTACTGGCCTCCGATTGATAGTGCTCTATTCGCAGTGAAAAAACGTCAATCTGCTTGCGCAGGTGGCGTTTTTTTTTGAATTCGATTTCAGCGCTATTGTCATGTGAAATTTACCTTAAGTACGGTAGTCTTTGCTTATGTCTATAGATACTCCAAATGGTGGCCAGTCCGATAGCCTGTCTGCTCTCAAAGTCCCACCGCACTCGGTTGAAGCCGAGCAAGCCGTTCTTGGTGGCCTGATGTCTGATAATGCCCAATGGGATAACATTTCTGACGTACTGCAGCCTGAGGACTTTTATCGGGGCGAGCATCAACTGATATTCCAAGTGATGATTCAGCAAAGCGAAACAAACAGCCCCATTGACGTTGTTGTTTTGGTTGAGTCACTCACAAGTCTAAATGAATTAGAAGCAGCCGGTGGTCTTGATTATTTGAGTGATCTTGCCGGCAATGCCCGTGGCACAGCCAATATTGTGGCCTATGCAGAAATCATTCGAGAACGGGCAATCCTGCGAAGGCTAATCAGCGTTGCCAATGGCATAGCTGATGCTGGTTACAATACCGGTGGCAAAAAATCTGCGGAAATATTAGATGAAGCGGAGCAACAGGTTTTCAATATTGCAGATGAGCGACCTCAAGACTCTGGCCCCGTTTTTGTTAATCCGCTGCTCTCTCAAGCGGTAGACCGAATTGATGAATTGGCCGGTCTCGACGGCAGTTTAACTGGTCTCTCCACCGGCTATACAGATTTAGATGAAATGACGTCAGGTTGGCAGAAATCTGATTTGATTATTGTAGCCGGCAGGCCTTCCATGGGTAAAACAGCCTTCGCCATGAATCTTGTCGAGAACGCGGTGCTTAAATCAGAAAAGCCGATTCTCGTTTTTAGTCTAGAGATGCCGGCAGAAAGTCTTATTTTCAGAATGCTTTCGTCTATTGGTCGAATAGATCAAACGCGCTTGCGAACTGGAGATCTGCTAGACGATGAATGGCAGCAATTAAATGGGGCAGTTTCTAAACTAAAAGACCGGCCGCTGTTTATCGACGACAGTGCGGGGTTAAGCCCTATGGAAATGCGCTCTCGTGCTCGTCGCGTGGCAAGGGAACACGGGTCGCTTGGAATGGTGATGATCGATTATCTCCAGCTTATGCAAATCAAGGGCTATGGTGATAATCGCGTCGGTGAGATCTCTGAGATTTCACGGTCACTCAAAATGCTTGCCCGAGAATTTGAATGCCCGGTCATTGCGCTTTCTCAGTTAAATCGAGGATTGGAACAACGCCCCAACAAGCGTCCAGTTATGTCAGACCTTCGAGAATCAGGCGCAATTGAGCAGGACGCAGACATTATCTCTTTTATTTATCGAGACGAAGTGTACAACGAGGATTCCCCTGACAAAGGTACTGCCGAGATAATTATCGGTAAGCAGCGTAATGGCCCCATTGGCGTTGTGCGGTTGAGTTTCCTTGGCCAATACACCCGCTTCGAAAACCATGTTCAGCCACGCTACGATGATAGCTATACCCACGGTCAGTAATGGCTTTAAAAGCACGAGCATAATCGATGAGCGAAGCCAATAATCAATCAGGTGCGCAAATTACTCCTAGAACTTGGGCGATTGTTGACCTTAAAGCCCTACAATATAATCTAGGTCGAGTGCGTCAGCTTTGCCCCCACGCATCTATCGTTCCCGTAATTAAGTCTAATGGTTATGGACACGGCATGATTGAAGTAGCTAAGTCATTGGCTGCCAGTTCTGTTGAGTTTGATTCTTTCATCGTTGCTACTTTAAAAGAGGCCCTAGAACTGCACGATGCAAACTTAGGGAAATCTATAGTTCTGCTGGCGGGTTTTATCGATCAAGCTGAGCTGCGACTTTGTCTTGAGAAAAAAATACAGCCAGTCATTCATTCCGCTTATCAAGTGCAGCTCGTTTTAGATTTGTTAGAAACTGAATATAAAGACATAGATAAGAAGTTCTGGATCGAATTTAATTCAGGTATGAATAGGCTTGGACAACGGGCAGACGATAGTATTCTCGCCTTCAAAAACATAGCGGGCTATCCTAAAACTGAGCTGGTGTTTATGTCGCATCTCGCATTTGCTGACGATATGACTTTGCCTGCATCCCGTGACTTCACCAATTTTCAAGTGTCGGCATTTGACGCGGCCAAGTCTCAGTTAGAAAGTGAGCTTGAGAGTCTTGGAGTGCTTGGGGGGATCGGAGAGTTCGGACAACTTGAATGTAGCTTTGCCGCATCGGCGGGCATATTGAGCCTGCCTAATACTCACCACAATACCGTTCGTCCAGGAGTCATGCTTTATGGCAGTTCTCCATTGAGCCGAGAAAACGGTGTAGAGGTTGGGCTGCAACCAGTAATGACCTTGAAATCTCGGCTTATGGCAATCAACGAAGTGAAAGCCGGAGACGCGATCGGTTATGGCGCCACTTACGTTTGCCCAAAAGACACGCGAATCGGGGTGGTCTCTGTCGGCTATGGCGACGGCTATCCTCGATCGGCCACCAGTGACACACCGGTGTTGGTGAAAACTAAAACCGGCAGTTTTCGTACTCATGTGGTGGGTCGAGTATCGATGGATATGATTACTATTGATTTAGGAAACAGCGAAAGCGAAATCAATGATGAAGTGGTTCTGTGGGGGGAGGGGCTTTGCGCAGATGAGGTTGCCAAAACTGTTGGAACCATTGCCTACGAATTATTTTGCAAAGTCACTAATCGGGTTGAGTGTGTCTACCAAGACTGAACTCCCTAATAGATATTAATCAGTACGTTTAACCTCACTTTATTAAAGATAAACGAATCAGCAGGTAGGGAATGGCAAAAGCAAAAGTAGCATTCGTCTGCACAGACTGCGGCTCTGAACATGGTCAATGGCAGGGTCAATGTGCTTCTTGCAAGGCGTGGAATACGCTATCGCAAATCAATCTAGGTAGCAGCAACTCACCGGCCACTAAAGCGGACTTCCGCAAGCAGGGCTATGCGGGTGAGCAGAGCAACGTGCAGAACCTCTCAGATATCGATCTACAAAGCTTGCCTAGATTTACCAGTACCATCGGTGAACTGGACAGGGTATTGGGCGGCGGGTTGGTGCCGGGATCAGTGGTGCTAATCGGTGGTAATCCGGGTGCAGGGAAAAGCACTTTGCTGCTGCAAATAATGTGCATGATGGCCGCCAGTGATAAAGCCGCGCTTTATGTAACCGGTGAAGAATCATTGCAGCAGGTGGGTATGCGAGCCAAGCGTTTGAATCTACCCCAAGACAA
Source organism: Pseudohongiellaceae bacterium (assembly GCA_045106275.1). GTDB lineage: Bacteria > Pseudomonadota > Gammaproteobacteria > Pseudomonadales > Pseudohongiellaceae > UBA9145. The sequence goes on from JBGCEK010000058.1 coordinate 8,975, forward strand.
TCTAAAAATGTTGGCTGAAACAAATGTCGAACAAATTTGTAAAGCGGCTCAGGAGAATAAACCGGATTTATTGGTTGTAGACTCTATTCAAGTGATGCACAGCAGCGATGTTGCCTCGGCGCCGGGCAGTGTATCCCAAGTGCGAGAATGTGCTGCCTATCTTATTCAATATGCTAAGCAGACCAACACAGTGCTGTTTTTAGTGGGGCATGTAACCAAGGAAGGAAACTTGGCTGGCCCGAAAGTGCTAGAGCATATGATTGACTGTTTTATCATGCTTGAGGGCGGCAACGACAGTAAGTATCGAATTTTACGGGGGCAAAAAAACCGTTTTGGTGCAGTTAATGAACTCGGTGTCTTCGCCATGACCGAGCAAGGGTTGATGGAAGTGAAAAACCCATCGGCAATATTTTTAGCTCGCACAGAAGAAGATACACCTGGCTCCCTCGTGATGGTGTTGTGGGAGGGAACTCGACCTTTATTAGTTGAGATTCAAGCCTTGGTGGACGGCTCCCAGTTAGGCAATCCACGCCGAGTCGCGGTTGGCTTAGAACAGAATCGATTGGCTATGCTGTTGGCAGTTTTGCACCGTCATGGCGGCATGTATATGGCCGACCAAGACGTTTTCGTCAACGTAGTCGGTGGTGTTAAGGTCACTGAAACCAGCGCTGATCTGGCCCTATTGCTGGCGATTGTTTCAAGTTTCAAAGATCAGTCTCTGCCAAAAGATTTAGTTGTGTTCGGCGAAGTTGGTTTAGCCGGTGAAATTAGACCAGTGCCCGGTGGCCAAGAACGTTTGCAAGAAGCGGCGAAGCACGGCTTCACCAGAGCGATTGTGCCCAAAGCAAATATGCCTAAAACTAAAATCAATGGGCTAACGATAATTCCTGTGTCAAAAATTGATCAGGCGCTAGATGCAATTTAATAGGGTAGTTCAACTGGCTCTAAAGACTAGATAGCTCCGTCACCGCTGGTTGCAAAAAGTTGGTTGAGTTAATGGGGTTAGGAAAGAAAGTGCGTTGTCGAGAAAAACCTGAGGTGGATTTTTTAATCCTCTAGGTGCCTGTTCCGGTTCAGCAATCGCAAAGTCGAAGTTGTGCCCAATGCCTAAATCGAGGCTACCCAAAGAGTTTTTGATGGCAATGCTTCCGCCGTAGTTGCCAAAATAAACGTTGCCATCCGCTTGGCGATGGACTTCAAAGTCAGTTCCCTGAACTTCTATTTCTATGCCCTCGACTGTGAATTTATAGCCGTCCCGATTCTGTGAACCTACATAACCAGTTAGGGTCCGAATTGAACCTTGCAAGAGTTCTAATTCAACGATGTCGTTGTGGTCTTTTTCAAATTGATATTTTTCCAATTTTAGCGAGGAGTCACAGCCTAATACTATTAAAGCTGAGTCATTCATTCTCAACTGAACGTTTGATGTTGATGCGGTGCTCACCGTGTCTCCAGGCAGGATGGTATCTCTGCGATAAAGAGGGCGTGACTCACTGAACGTATCTTTAGCAGTGGCATCACCTGTTACGTCGACTACTCTACCGGCGGTGCGCAGGCGAGTGGTTGCTTCGCTACTGAGACAGGCATTGGTCAGCAGTAGGCCGATGAGTAAACACGTCTTGGTTGTTTTTAGTCCAGTGTAAACAAAGTCCATTTTTTAGTAGCTCGCCACTTCATAGGCAAACTCCGGCAATTCGGCCGCTGATGAATTTACGCTGCAAAGTCGCAGAACTTACTCAGGGGCGCGCTCAAAATCTGCCCGAATAGTTTTGGCTGACCAGTAGTAATGAGCAGCGCACCATATGTTCACTAACACGGTAATTGACATCGCATATCGCAGTGCATCGTCACCGTAAGCCGGTGTTAACCAGTCGCTAAATAGACCGGTGAACCAGGGTCCTAAGCCAAGCCCAATAAGGTTAAGCATAAAGAGTAGCACTGCAGATCCCATTGCGCGCATGCGTATGCCCACTAAAAAGTGAGTTGACGCCAAACAAGGCGCGAGATACCAACCACCGCAGAAAACAGGTAGCAAATAGAAAAATGCCGCACTGTAGCCTGAAGGCATTACTAAGAAAGTTATAAGCGCCAGCGGAATCGCTAATACGGTGGATATAAACGGTATCCACACATACCAGGTTTTATCGCCAGTTTTGTTGCTCATGCGGTCGGACATCCAGCCACCAAAGAAGGTGCCGGCTAGTCCGCCGATACCAGCGATCAAACCATAATATAGACCCACATCAAGTATTGGCATGCCGTGAACTCGGCCAAGGAAAAGAGGCATAAAGTTGCCCATTCCGTAGGTGACAAAAGCGTGCAGGGCACAAGCAAACGAGAGATGGCGAAATGATTTTCGATCCCAGAGGAATCCCATCACTTTAAAAAAGCCCGGAGGCGCGGCATCGTTTCGTTTTTCAGCCAAGCCGCGAGGTGGCTCCTTTATGACAAACCTGACGACTAAAGCAAGCAAGATACCCGGCAGGCCCACAACAACAAATGCTGTGCGCCAGTCAAAGTATTGCACCAAGTACGCGCCGCCCACAGTGCCAACTAGAATGCCTCCGTAGACACCAAAGGAATAGATAGATAATGCGGTTGCCCGTTGATTGGCAGGAAAAATGTCTGAGACTATGGAGTGTGCTGGGGGACTGCCACCGGCTTCCCCAATACCCACGCCAAACCGAGCCATGAAGAGTTGGGTAAAGTTATTCGCGGCGCCACACAGGGCCGTCATAACGCTCCAAATGCCTACGGAAATTGCAATGATGTTACGCCGGTTACTGATGTCAGCTAAACGGGCGATTGGTATTCCTAAACTGGTATAAATGAGGGCGAAGGCCAAGCCTGAAAGCATTCCGAACTGGCCGTCTGTTAGCTGCAGATCTTCAATAATATAGCTGGCGAGAATGTTGATGACTTGGCGATCAACAAAGTTGGAAATATAAACGGTGGTTAGAATTCCTAAAACCAAATAACGATAAGCGGGACGTTGATAGGCTTTTGCAGCATCGCTCAAAGGTTGGTCTGTTGTGTTCGCTTCGTTTGCAGATGCGACTTGGGAAGTGGATTCGGTCATTAGCAGCCTCCAGCCCTGTTCTATTTATTGGATGGGCTAGAGACCGATGAAAACATTTATTCGTTGGCCAGTCTATGAATTAAAACCGCGCTGAGTTTGGCTCGTTCTATTAATGAGCTGACCCGAGCTTCTTCACGGTCAGAGTGAGCGCCGGTGCCGGAAACCCCTAAAGAGTCTAAGGTAGGAAGCCCAATTGCTTGGGTGAGGGAGCCATCTGTGCCTCCACCTGAATCGGTCACACCTAGGGTCTGCCCCAGCAGCCGACCAATCGCGATTGTTCTATCTAATAACTCATCTGATTCGGCTGTGGGAATTTTGGGAGGACGGTGCAGGTTAGTCATGCTACTAGTGGTTATTTCGCCCGAGTCTACAGGATAGCTGAGGACTGAATCGAAGATACGTTCAAACTGCTCAGCCGCAGCAATTCCTTGTTCGGGAGTGGGATAACGAAGGTCAATAAGAGCTTCTGCGCAGGGTGCCACCGTATTGCGAGCTTCACCGCCGTTGATAACCCCCACATTAACTGTGACTCCCGACTCGTAGTCAGTGATTTGTTCAATTTCTACTATTTTGTAGGCCAGTTCCTTAATTGCAGAGCGGCCTAGCTGGTGGGCACCACCTGCATGGGATGCCCTTCCGTTGACAACGAATCGAGATTGGCCGAGCCCTTTCCGTGAGCGCACCATGTTATTGGCTCCTGAGGATTCATACACTAGCCCGTAGTCATGCTTGGCTGCTTGCTCTTCGATATATTTACGCGATGAGAGCGAGCCGATTTCTTCGTCGCTGTTTAATAAAATAGTGATTGCAAGGTCATCCAATTCCCCCGCTTCTTGCAGCGCTTTCAGCGCATAAATCATAACGACCATTCCGCCTTTCATATCGGCTACACCCGGACCATACATGGTATCGCCACTGCGACTAAAACGTTGAAAAGGGCTGTTGGGAGGAAAAACTGTGTCCATGTGGCCGATAAGCAAAAGGCGTTTGCCGCTGCCGCTTTTCTGAGCAAGAACATGGTCGGTTACATCAATCGAGTAATCGCTGCCGGGGCAGCTTGGCATATCGATGAGGTCACCGGGAAGTGTGCTGACTCCAAATCCTAGCGCGGCCAGCTCTTGGCTTAGTAATCTGCCCGTTTCATCCACACCGGCTTTATTTAATGTGCCGGAGTTGACGTTGGTAAGAGTCTCCAACAAAGAAATCATGGGTTCTTCTTCATTGTCCAACCAGCCGATCATTGCTTGCTCATCGGGAGTAATAGCAGCTTCGATGGATTCCGCTGCTTGCAGAGGGCTCCACCAAAGAAAGGCCGATACAAACCCACAATAGGTAGCCGTTTTAAAACGGGTGAAGTTGTGTCGAGCAAATAGCTTTGAGCAAGTAGGATATAGATTAATCATGGCGAGGTTGAGTCTTCCATTGCAAGTAGTGATTTTTCTAAGTCTAGCACGGGACTGGGGCTAATAATCATGGGGCTTACTTGGAACGATTTGAGATGGTGATTGATATTGTCGGTGACAGGTCGCATAATTCTCAGCCCATGAATAAGCCTTCAAATATTATTTTATCCGTAAAAGACGTCAGCAAAACTTATGCTGGTGGATTCAATGCCCTCAAGAATATCAATCTGGATATCTTCAAGGGAGAAATTTTGGCGCTATTGGGCCCAAACGGTGCGGGAAAAACAACGTTAATTTCCACCATCTGCGGCATTGTTCGTCCCTCGACCGGCTCAATAACTGTTGCGGGCTTCGATATTGTAAAGGACTTTCGCAAGACTAGATCAATGATTGGTTTAGTCCCCCAGGAACTCACTACAGACTCCTTCGAAACCGTCTTTAACACAGTCGCTTTTAGTCGCGGGCTTTTTGGGAAAGCACCAGATCCTGCCCATTTGGAGAAAGTGCTGAGAGCACTTTCTCTGTGGGACAAAAAAGACAACATGATAATGACGCTTTCCGGTGGCATGAAAAGACGCGTGTTGATTGCAAAGGCGTTGTCTCACGAACCTGAAATTCTGTTTCTTGATGAACCCACCGCGGGCGTGGATGTAGAACTGCGCAAAGACATGTGGGAAATTGTGAGTGAGCTCAAATCTACTGGCGTGACCATTATTCTTACCACGCACTATATTGAAGAAGCTGAGGAAATCGCGGACAGGGTAGGTGTGATTAACAACGGTGAACTCATTTTGATCGAAGAAAAAGCCAGCCTTATGAGTAAGTTGGGCAAGAAGCAGTTGCTGTTGGATTTGAGCCTTATACTTTCGGAGCTGCCTGCATCATTGTTGAACAAAGGAATTGAAATAGGCCTTGCAGGTAAACAGCTTATTTACACTTTCGATGCGCAAAGCGAGCACACGGGAATCACTGAGCTGTTGGAAAATGTGAAAGCCGCTGGAATCGAGATAAGAGACTTGAATACGACTCAGAGCTCTCTTGAAGATATTTTTGTTTCACTGGTGCATGAGTCCTCTTAAACGACTAGCACACAAGGCAGTATAGGTTATGGGATTTTTTAATATCTACGCGGTGCTGGCCATCTACAAATTCGAAATGGCCCGGATGAAGCGAACATTGCTACAAAGTATTGTGGCTCCAGTGATCACCACGTCCTTGTATTTTATTGTTTTCGGCGCAGCCATAGGCTCGCGAATAGACCAGGTTGGCGGTGTGAATTACGGGGCTTTTATTGTGCCTGGGCTTATCATGCTGAATCTTTTGACCACCAGTGTTTCTAATGGCTCATTTGGTATTTATTTTCCTAAATTTGTCGGCACCGTCTATGAAATGCTTTCCGCGCCAGTATCTACCTTCGAAGTAGTTCTTGGCTATGTAGGCGCTGCTGCGACTAAATCAATACTGCTTGGTTTTATCATTTTGATTACAGCTTCCTTCTTTATCGAATTAGAAATAGCACACCCTTTTATCATGTTGATTTTTATTTTTCTGACGGCAGTTTCATTTAGCCTGATGGGATTTATTATCGGCATTTGGGCTGACAATTTTGAAAAGCTGTCCGTGGTGCCGACTCTGGTGATAACACCCTTAGTGTTTTTGGGTGGTAGTTTTTATTCCACCGATATGCTGCCTCCTGTTTGGCAGGCAGTGTCGCTGGCTAACCCCGTGCTGTATTTAGTCAGCGGGCTACGCTGGAGTTTTTATGAAATTTCAGAGGTGAGCGTGGTGGTAAGCCTGGTAAGCATTAGCACCTTCACGGTGCTCTGTTTTGCAGTGGTTTACCTGATTTTTAAAACCGGCTACAAGCTTCGCGCTTAGAATTTTTAACCGCTTAAGAAACCTTACGACCACCGCGAAATTCCATGGCTTGAGAATTGCCTTTGCTGTCGTAGTACCTACCGGGGCCATCTCTTTCTCCTCTTAGCCATGGTCCCACATAACGGTCTCCATTCGAGAAAAAATACGTGCCATTGCCGTGAATTTCGTCGTCACGAAAGGAACCCTCAAAGCGATTTCCATTGTTGTAGAAAAACTTTCCTTGGCCGTTCATTTTATTGTTTTGCCATTGACCTTCGTAGCGGTCACCATTTGCCCAGTACTTAGTCCCTTGACCATATTGCTCTCCGTCTCTCCACTGCCCTGTGTAGCGGTTGCCGTTAGTCCACTCAAAGGTTCCCATACCGGTGCGCATATTATTTTGAAACATGCCGTCATAGCTATTGCCATTTGCCCAGCTAAATTTACCGCGGCCATTTTGGGTGCCGTTTTTCCACTGCCCTGAGTAGCGGTCTCCGTTGCTGAAGCTGTAAGTACCTTGGCCGCTGAATTCATCCGCCACCCAACTGCCTTCATAGGTATCGCCTGTCAAAAAGAAGAAGCTGCCACGGCCGGATTTTTTGTCGTTTTCGTAATTCCCCACATAGCGCTCACCGTTGGCCCGCGTAAGTGTTCCAGAACCGTTACGCATGCCATTCCTGAAAGCGCCAACGTATTGGTCACCGTTAGCAAAGTAGTATGTCCCACGACCATTTTTCGCATCGTTGCTAAATTGGCCAACATAGCGGTCGCCGTTGGTTAGGATGAGTGTGCCTTGACCCTGAAAGAAATTATTCTGGCACTGACCCTCGTAGCGATTGCCATCGGTCCAACGGTAAACGCCGGTCCCACTATCACAAAAACCCCGCAGCCAACCGTTATCGGCGGCATTAACCTGCAAGGCGAATCCCACGGTTAAAAAGAAAACTGCGCTGAGAAATGAGAATTGGCGATGCCGCATCGTTTTGGGTCCTTCGTATTGGCTAATTTGAACTTTCTACTCATGAGTAGATGGCTTATCTCTATGCCCCAATAATAACGAGTCTTGCCGTCAAGGTCAGGTACTAGCTCGCAGAATTTTGTGTTGTGAGGGAGAATTCTGTCTAGGTGGGTCAATTTGGAGAGCAGAGCTGAGGGAACACGTGACGATTCAGGCAGCTAGTGGAAAAGGCCAGCGAGCAGTAGAGCTTAAAATCGGGAGGAATCTCACTGTGCAAAACAAAAGAATATAAGGTAACAAAGAGGGGTGGGGGGGAGAGTAGCGAAGCTCCCAGTGCTAACGCCTCTGGGAGCTCACGCTTATTTTCTAAGCCAAGAATCGCCTCTAGTTAGACCGATCTTGTTGCGGTGGCAGGTTCAATACGGGCAGCGCCAGAAGAAGGTCCAAGCACTGAAAGTTGACCAACTACGAGCAGAGCAATCATGCCTATCGGGGTGTAGTACCAAGCCATGGTGGGCATATTGAAGTTAGTTGTAAGTAAAATACTAAACCCAATGGTCAGCACCGCACCAATGGTTACACCTATGCCGGTGATAAAGAGATTTTCGACCATAAAATAGCGAAGAATTTCTAACTTGGTGGCACCAAGCGCTCGTCGAGTGCCGATTTGTTTGCGCCGACGATTAATGCCGAACACCGCCAAACCCACAATGCCCATGCAGGTGATAAAAACCAAAGTTCCGACTACCACCCAAAGAATGGTGCTCATGGCGCTATCCAAACGATAGCTTTCGGCTCTGGTTTGCTCGAGTGAATCAATGCCTCTAAGTATCCGAGTAGAGGGCAGAGCGGCAAGTCGTTCTTCCACTTCGATCATTAACCGGTCTCGCTGACCCGGTTCCGTTCTAATTAGATAAAGGGACGACCCATCAATGAGATTTTCAGGTACGATCATCGAGCGTTCAACATTGCTATTTTGCTGCCAAGGGGCTTGCAAGCGCCTCACAACACCAACTATCTGATGACTTTCTTCACCCGGCTGGTAAACAGTTTTTCCCACCACTTCGTTTGTCTCTAGATCTGGAAACAGATCATTGGCGAGAGTTTCAGAAATAATGGTGACGGTTGCGTAAGAGTCGTCGTTGCGCTGTTCTCTGACTCGCATTTGAGTGGGGTCAAAATTTTCCCCAGCGATTAATTCAAGCCCCATAGTGTCGAGCACCTGATCATCGGCTCGGTATATTGCTGCAAAGAAAGCGGGTAATGACTCGTCGTCTTCCAACGTTAAGCCAGTTCCAGAGCCGCTGTTGGTCAAGGGTATGGCGTTTACCACGGAGGCATTAACAATGCCTGGCAAGTTACGCAGCATTTCAAGATCATCGCTTAATGAGGTTGCTTCATCATAGCTGTCGCCATAGCCAATGCTTCGAAGATAAAATTGATTCTCTTCGTCCATACCGCTGGGTCTGGCCATCATTCGAGATCGTTCATTAATGATGAAAATCGCGTTGATGATAACCGTCATAGTGAATGCGATTTGTAACGAGATGAGAATAACGCCAAGTTTGTTACGCGTCATCGCGCGTAATATAGGACCGAATTCCATGAGCAATTCCTTTTTTAAGTCTGTGACTAACTATTGAGTCTTCAAATGTATTGCTGGATTGATATTGCAGGCTCGCCAAATAGGATAGAGACCCGCGACAACCGTGCTTACAATAGCCAAGATGATGGTGATGCCGGCCACTGTAAAATCTAGCTTGATCCAATCGCTCATCATCAATTGGTCGCCAAGCAACACTTTAACGCCTTCTAAACCAACGCCGGCGACTCCTAGCCCAAGCAATCCACCAATAAGGCCAATGAAACCCGCTTCAATAACGTGCTGGACAAAAAGCGAACCTTTGTGTGCCCCCAAAGCTTGCCTCACGCCAAGTTCGCCTGACTTTCCTAAAAATTTTGAAAGCAGAAGGCCTATAGTGTTCAGAAGACAAACTGCCAAAAGCATGGCGGCCAGCACTGACAGGATACGAGTTTCATCAGGCATGACTTCTTGCTCTACCATCCACTCATTAACATCGAATAGATTGTTGTTAAGCTCTTTTTCAAATCTACCTAAGGATTTCTGTTCTGCAGCATAGCTATTGATGAAGCTAAGGTAGTCAGCTTCCTCGTTTTGATCATTCAGCTCTACCCAGTATTGAATCCATACGCACTCTGAATTGAGAAAGCCTTCAAGCCCCTCGGCAACAGCCTTGTAACAGTTGGTGTTGCCTGATCGAGGCATGTCCAGTGAGAGGATGAGTCCCCAGGGCATGAATATTTCTTCGCCCGCATCGAAAGGCCCGTTGTTAACATCATAGAACTTTGGAGTGGGATTCCAGTTATCAATAACTCCGCTGACTTGAAATTGATTGCCTTCTAAAACGATTGACTCACCCACCGAGTCGCTGCCGCCAAACAGGCGCTCGTTCATTTCTCGAGAAAGCACGACTACCTGCTCTAAATTGCTGTCTGCCGATGCGCTCCATGGGCTTCCATAGACGAAAGGCACATCAAACATGGTGAAGAAATCGGTTGTTGCGCCGCGCCCATTGATTGCAAAGGGTCTTATCTCTTCGCTGGCTGGCTCGAGAATTCCAGCAAACTTTGAGGTCATGGTCTGGCGGTTTGCTCTTTGAGCATCAAACAGCGCAGTTGCATCAAGGTAGGTGAGCTGATCTGGAGGATTTTGATCTCGGGATGGGCTACCGATATCCATTTGAACGTGGAAGAGGCGATCGCTTTTTAGTGGGATAGGGTCGCCGCCCATCACATAGTTCAAGGTGAAGATAACCATATAGGCACCAATACCGATGGCGACAGCAAATACCATTAACGAACTGAGCAAAGGATTACGTTTGTAACTAAGTGCGCTTAATCTAAGATAGTAAAAAAACATTGTTGTTCCTCGTTGCGGCTAGACTCACGAACCTATGCGGCTGTTTTGTCTTTGGGGACGCCGTTAACTTCTTCGTTACTAATTTGGCCGTCGAGAATGTGCACATTGCGCTGAGACCTTGTGGCGAGTTCTTGGTCGTGAGTTACCATGATGATTGTAGTGCCGTTATCGTTAATCTCATGCAGCAACTCCATGACTCCCAGTGCAGTGTTTGAGTCTAGATTTCCGGTGGGCTCATCAGCCAACAAAAATAGTGGATCACCGACTAAGGCTCTGGCAATGGCTACTCGTTGTTGCTGACCACCTGACAATTGCGAAGGCAGATGCTTTTTTCGTGATAAGAGCCCAACGGAATCCAAAGCGCGCTCTATTCGATCTTTGCGCTCTGGGGTTTTTACTCCGCGATACCTAAGCGGGACATCAATATTGTCAAACAAATTGAGGTCGGGCATTAGATTAAAACTCTGAAAAATAAACCCGATTTTCTGATTCCGGAGTTTTGCTCGGTGATAGTCACTAAGTTCTGACACATCATTTCCATCCAGTAGATATTCACCAGAACTCAGGGTTTCCAATAGCCCTGCCAAGTTTAGAAATGTAGTCTTACCGCAGCCAGAAGGACCGGTGACAGTGACAAATTCCCCAGCATCGACAGTGAGGGAAAAGTTATTTAGCGCGCGAGTCTCTACAACTTCGGTGCGAAATATTTTTGATACCTTGTTCATCTCTAACATGCGTTAACCTCTTTAATTGTTGATCAGTACAGACTCTGCACTGTTAAAAGTATCGGTACTGGAGACTATAATTTCGTCCCCTTCGCTTAAGCCGCTCACGATTTCTATGCTATTTAAACTGGTGGCCCCGGTGTTGATAGAACGTCTAAAGGCGACACCGTCTTCGATCACGTAAGCAACTCTGCCGTTGCCGCTGTCGAAAAACTGACCGCGCTGAACTTTCAAAACGTCCTGTTTTTCTTCCAGTAAAATGCGAGTTGTTAAGCGTTGATTTTGGCGAAGCCCTGCGGGCACTTGCTGATTAAACCGAATTCTTCCAGTCACCTGATTGTTTATAATTTCTGGTGATACGGCGACTAAGGTCGAATCATAGTTTTCGTTGCCCGCGCGAATTTCGGCTTGCATTCCAATGGCAAGGTCATCCGCATAGCTTTCTGAAATTTGCACTTCAACTTCAAATGCCGAAAGATCGACCACACTCAAGACGGCTTGGTTTTTTGCAACATTAGTCTTTTGGTCAACACTCAGATTCCCTACGATACCGCTGACAGGTGAAATAATTTTCAGCTCATCCACTTGGCGAATTAGTTCATCTACAGTCAGACGTTGTTGTTCAAGATTTAACTCGCTAGTTTGAAGTTCAAAGTCTAAACGTTCGCTATCCAGCTCTGTGTCGAGCAAAGAATGCTTGTGAAGTAGTTCTGCGGTAAGAAGATCATCTTGGGCTTTTTCGAAATCCACCTCAGTCATCGCTCCTTTTTCAAATGCAGCTTGGGCGCGGGACATTTCACGCTGAGCAGCTTTGAGTGCAATAGAGGCAGAGTCCTCAGCTTTTTGATTCTGGAGTTCTTGCTGACGACTCGTAATTTTTTGTCGATTGAGATCAACTTCTAAGGAAGACAGTCTCGACTTTTCTTGAAGCAGTTGATTTTGAATCTCGGGACTATCGATGGTCGCTAGATCATCTCCAGTGCTGACTTGATCGCCAGAGTCCACGGAAAAAGTGATTGTGCCAGCTTGCGTTGCATAAAGTGTCGGGCTTACGGCGGCCACTACTCTACCTTGCACAGAAATATCTCTGACAAAATCGCCACGAATCACTGTGGCGATTCGAATACGCTCACCTGAGACTGATTCTTGGGCTAGCGACCATCGCTCAATGACGGGTGCCAAAAAGACGGCAGCTAACGCTATTGCCACCAGTCCGGCCCCTGAATATAAATATTTGGCGGAGTTTGATTTGGGGGCAAGAACAATATCTTGCGCGGACGTATCCGAAATTTTGGCCATGCTGTAGTTCCCTCATTTTTCTGGGGCAACAACAGCGCGCTATCGGTTGTTTATACACTCCCCTTTAAGGGCTTAGACGACCTAATTTATTGAAGGTTACAAAATGCGTGAAATCCATTTCTTCTGTCATAAATCCAGTAGTACGGGGGTCTCATGATAAGCTGTTATTCGCTGAGGCCTGCCTCCGGGTTTGGGCTTGGAGGGATTGGCAAATTTTGAAGGAAAAAATGCAATGCTTAATATGGATTTTTCAAAGCAGCAGGTCATCGAAACTGCTCATCTAGATTGGGTGGCGAGCCCTATGGCTGGGGTATTGCGCAAACCCCTCGCTCGCGAAGAAGCTGAACAAGGCCATGCCACTAGTATTGTTAGGTATGAGCCGGGTGCGGTGTTCTCGTCACACGAGCATCCTAAAGGAGAGGAAATTCTAGTTTTAGAAGGCGTGTTTTCAGATGAATCTGGGGATTACTCGGCGGGCACTTATTTTCGGAATCCTCGCGGTTCCCGCCATGCGCCCTTTAGTAAAGAAGGCTGTGTGTTATTTGTAAAGCTTCATCAGTTTCAAATGGATGACACTGAGCGAGTATGCATTGACACAGAAAATGCGCACTGGCGGCCGGGCATTGGAAATTTAACGGTGTTACCTCTTCATAGCCATGGAGGGGAGTCGACAGCGCTGGTTAGATGGCCTGCTGGGGAGGTGTTTCGAGAGCACACTCACTTCGGCGGTGAGGAAATTTTTGTTATTAGTGGAGAGTTTATTGATGACCATGGCAGATACCCCGCAGGCACTTGGATTCGGAGCCCTCATTTAAGTAAGCACCATCCTCGAGTGGAAGTTGATACGCTTATTTGGGTTAAGGTAGGGCATCTGCAAGTTTAGCTTCGCACTACTAATTCTAGAGGTTCCTTTAGCCAATATCTCGGCAGATCAGCCACTTGTCCCATTTGATATGGACATCCAACACCTTGTAGTTACAGTATTGAAAGTATTAACGTTGAACCTATAATGTATTTTTACGCTATTTGTCGCTACTTCAAAACTTGCGCTAGAACAAGCCAGAAGCCGGAGTTTTCTGTGACAATAGGAGGCATTCCTCGTAGCAACAATTTTTATAGGGTAAATTCATGAATTCTTCTCAGCTAGTTGAGCCAGGGTACTTAGTAATGAAAAGTTTTAAGCTGTCTATGCTATTGCTGGCCCTATTGCATTCGCTTTCTGCAATAGCGGATCAAGATACGTTGCTGGCGCGAAAATATCCTGAGCTGCAACAATTGTTGCTGGCCCACGATATTGTCCAAGCACGCGCCTATGAAGAACTAAGCATTACCAATGCATCAAATACTGCAGCCATTGGTCAGAGAGTCCTACTGGAGACTCTTGCAGAACTCAAAGAATCGCAGAGCTCCCACTATCACTCTGCCGGTGACCATTCTGCCATGCTCGGGCCACATCGAGTGTTTGAAAGTCGGGCGATTCCTGGCCTGATGGGAGTCATTAGGAAAAATCATAATGCCGATCAGGTAAAGACGGCCCTTGCAGATGTTGGCAATCTTCCCCCCCTTGCTGTGGAGACCCTGCAAAAGGGGCGGCAATTCGTGGAGCTGCTCATCGAGATTTATATCAACCCGGTCTATGAAGATAAAAAGGCAGCAGTGGCACTTGCTGTAGAAAACTACTTACAAGATGACCAGCATTCCATCGCTCCGAGGCCGAAATCTGATGAATTGTTATCTGATCACCCTTGGGCTTACTCCTTCAAGGCCGGTTTTCCGCAACTCACTGGCCTGACCTGGGCATCCCAGTGGTTAAAGATTGGTATGTTGGAACTGGTGGTGACAGAGCCTAATGCTGAATTCCTTGATGAAGATATCGCCTATCTTTTAGAGCTTTACCAGGAAAAAGTAGTGCGCCTGCATGGAAGTTTGGTTTCTCTGCCCAGTGACATTCCTACTAGTCCGGTGATTGCCCCCACTTTCCTTCAGTTGCATCCAGATGCTGCGTATATCGTCGACAATCTGGAGTTGCTAAAAGTAGTCATCGGAGACATCCTCGCTCATCCACAAGTGGAAAATCGCGCAGAGCAAATTGAGCTGGCGGTGCAGAACTACACTGACAAGACCAATAACTTCAGCGACGAAACTGATTATCTTTACTACACGCTGCGCGGTGGGATTTACAATGCTGGAGGGCCCGCTAGAGGCGGATTGAATCGCCCCGACCGTAACTGGTCTCGAGAGCGGTCTGAGAATCCTCACATCAGTATCGGAAAGCAGCCTGCGCCTATATAAGGCAGCTAGATCAGCTAGAAAAGACAAGATAGGGAGACAAAGTAGGGAGACAAGGGGGGCAAGGTAGGCAGGCAGATGAGCAAGCCCTAAGCCCCATGTTTCGGCGCGTTCATAGCCAAATGGCGCGCCTACTGCCCCTAGGACGTCATGTTTGACTGGTTAAATTCGCACAATACCCTAACAAACTGCCACATCTAGACTACATCTCGTAACATTTAATTACTTGAAGACCGAGGCTCAATTGAGCAAAATCGGAGGTTGTCAATAATACTGTTTAAGCTTGGCTTGAAAAAACTCGATTTAGGGTGTTCAAAATGCCCTGCCTAATAAAGAGGATATGGAAAATGACGTATAAGAGAGCCCTACTAGCGCTTCTAGTATCAGCAGCGTTCCCAGCACTTAGCAGTGCTCAGGAAAATGCTCCACACCCCACCTATGCCAAGGAAGTATCCCGAATCATTCAGGATAATTGCCAGGAATGTCATCAGCCTGGGTCAATTGGGCCAATGTCCTTCACTAGCTACGAAGAAGTTAGACCTTGGGCTCCATTAATCCAACTCAAGGTTGCCAACCGCGAAATGCCTCCTTACCAATACGATAACGATATCGGTATTCAGCATCTGCAAAACGACTGGCGTCTGTCTCAAGAAGACATCGACACTGTGGTAGCATGGGTTAACGCAGGCTCACCTTTCGGAAATCAAGAAGACTTACCAGCACCAAAAGAGTTTATCGGTGTAGACGACTGGCGTCTGGCTGCGGAACTTGGTCAACCAGACCACACGATCAAGTCTGAAGCGTGGGATGTGCCAGCTGCCGGGCAAGATCTGTGGTGGGAGCCGGTTGTAGATTCAGGTATCACTGAAAGCCGATGCATTAAAGCGGTTGAGACTCGTCCCTCCGCTGCAGCTATTGGCTCAACTCACCATGCTAACTCACACTTTAAAGTGCTTGATGAAAACGGCGAGTGGGTAAATGGCGATCGCTTGTCCGAATTTGCTATTGGTAAGTTGGGCGAGAAAGTTCCCGAAGGTGCATGCCGCCGCGTACCTGCTAACTCGAAGGTCGAGTGGGAAATCCACTACTTTCCTGATGGCAATGCCGTGCCTAATGATCAGGTCACTATCGGTATCTGGTACTACGATGAAGAAGACGATTTTGTTGAAGAAGAAAGCTACCCTCAGGACTTACGAGCCTATCGTTTAGCTTCTTCTCAGCGCGACTACCTAATTCCCCCTAATGGCAAGCTCATGACTGAGGGTTACAGGTCTTTTGATCACCCGGTTCGCATCGACAGCTTTCAGCCTCATATGCACCTTCGAGGTGTAGCAATGTCTTTGGAAGTTCTTGATCCTAAAACTTCACGAAAGACAGTGTTAGGTCAGGTGTCTAATTGGACTGCCGCTTGGAATCACAGCCACACTTTTGAAGAAGGCTACCAGCCTCTGATACCAGCGGGCGCCACAATTATTTTGAAAGCGTGGTATGACAACACAGACGAGAATCCAATGAATCCAGATCCGGATCAGTGGGTAGGAGCAGGTCAGCGCACGACAGACGAAATGTCCCATGCTTGGATAGCAATCTCTCACCTTGATGAAGAGGTTTACGAGAAACTTCTTGCTGAACGCGAAGAGAGAGATAACAAGAGCGTTGCAAGCTTGGACGGTGGCTCTGAATGATGCGTTGCTTCAATTCTTTGAGGCAGTTATCGCCACTGCTGCTGGGGCTGCTTTTAGCAGCTCCTGTGCAAGCTCAATTGCCCGAACGACTGCGTGATTATCCGTTAGGAACACCCGGAGCCGCTGGTGAAGCAGTAGCGCCTATGTTCAACGGTTGGGTTAAGAACGAAGACGGCTCGACTACCATGGTTTTTGGGTTCGCCAATCAAAACAGAGAGGCCATCGTGGATGTTCCGCTGGGTCCGAATAATAAGTTGGAGCCGGAACAGTTTCAGGGCGCTCAGCCTACGCATTTTCCCGTCTACAACAGAGGCGGGTTTGTAGGCATTCAAGAACGAGGCGCTTTTGCAGTGAACGTCCCTGCGGATATGGCGGGCACCGAGGTGATTTGGACCTTAGCATCGGGTGGCAAGACTTACTCGATTCCTGGTCGTGCTACATCGCCAGCCTACGAAATGAGTAACGCCAAGGCGGCAGCAGGCTCCCTTCGGCCCGCTATTAGGTTGAGCGAGGACGGAGAGGAATCAACCGATTCAGTGGGTATTTATGCTGAACCGCAGCGTGTCTCCGTGGGCGAGCCAGTGACGCTTTCAGCGCTAATTCAGGATCGTGGTGAGCGTTATGACTATGAAGGCGTTGAACCCTACTATGCCCCTGGCAGTGGTTGGGTCTTACATCAAGGTCCGGCTATACCGGAAATTGAAACACCTGAGGTTTCTGGCAAAGAGCGAGCGAGCGAAGACCCAAACAGCAACATGGTAAATAGCTGGTATGAAGTTGCAACACAGGTAACTTTCCCGCAGCCTGGTGAATACGTGATTCGCTTGAGAGCCGACAATTTTCAGGCAACGGACAGCAAGTTCGACAACGTTTGTTGCTGGTCAAACGCTTACTTCCCAGTAACCGTCAATCCTTAAGCTTTAAGACTAGAACAGTGTGCTAGCTCAACCTGTGCTTGCACATTGTTTGTTTCGTCTTTAACAGCTTCTAATACTCTATTTATATCAACGCGCTAAAGTCATTTCATCCTGTTACCAATAAGCAGCGCGTTTTTTCACGCACTCTGACTCGTAGGTGGCCAGTTTTGGCAGGTTTTTTGATACTTTTTCCTAACACTTAAGTTTTAGCCTGTAAGTATACGTATATCTAACATTCAAACTATCCAAAAATAGAGCACTTCGCAAATAAGAAAAGTGCAAACTCTTCCATCCAAACTAATGTTGAAATAGTCTTAGTTTTCCAGTCCGGTCTAATATTTCTTACACTAATTGGCTCGGTGATCCCTGATTTCTGAATTTCAAATAGATA
>JBGCEK010000059.1:0-6315 GCA_045106275.1 Pseudohongiellaceae bacterium
TCGCCACAGCAGTTCAATGAATAGCCAATAGGTTGAGTCATTCGCTTCATTCTCTCTTTCATAGGTGGACAGGGTTTGAACCAGCCTTCTAACGGATAAGCTGCCTTGATTTAGCCACGGTGACATTTTTGATGAATTGTCCCAGCCATCAATGGCGTTTCTGACAAGTTTGTAGCTTAGCGGCAAAGCGGAAGAAAAATAGCTCTCCAACTGTTTCACCCCAGCCTCCTCACCGCCTCGAAAGTTGCAGCCGGTAGCCATTGGGGCTGGAACCCAATCTGGTCTTGTCAGCGGCCTATTCTCCTCGAAAAAAGAACGGGGTAATGAAACAGGCCTGTTAACCGGTTCCTGCGTCGCTATCTTTTCCGCTTTCTTTCTAAATTTAGAATAGGTTTCTGGAATCTCCGCTATCGTAAATGGCAGATCGCCTGAGTCGAAAAGTGTGTAACTATCGACTTCTTCGACCAGCAGTTCAGGGCAGTCTAATTGAATTTTTTTCAAGGATTGAATCTCATCAAATCCAAACTGCCTTGAGCAAACGAGTCTATCGACCTTGTGTTTCCTGATTAGCTCTACCAACGCTAATTCTGGCTTCTGGAAAAGCACCACCAAGGACTGCTTCAATTCCATCAATGATCGATTTAAATCAGTCAAACTTTCTTGCAGAAAATTCCAGCGATGATTGCCCATGGAAGCTAAGTGGTAGCGATAAGGAGAGAACCACAGCGGGTTTACACAATAGGCGATCAATAAACCGTCTGAGGCGCTTGCACTAACGAGCGCAGGATTGTCATCTAGGCGAAGATCGTGGGTTAGCCAATAAATAGTTTTCATGTGCTGTAGTACGCCGTTTCCCTCTCTGTGGTTCCCTCACTGCACAAAGTCTAGGAGTTTGCGACTGCTTGAAAATCCTGTAGAGTGTTTGGGCAAGCCCTGACTAAATCATCAGCGGGCCAAAAATTTACGCGCTAGCAGCGGAGAATGACCTTTGGAGTACTCATCAGTCAATGAATGGCTCAGCCTGGGTGCCAACTTTGGTGTTTTGGTGGGCATCATATTCCTCATCGTGGAAATCAGACAGAACACCGCCTCTCATAAATCTGACTCAAGAAAAGCGATACACACTAACGACCAAGCATCTCTATTAGTCGCTTTAGACAATCAAGACCTATTCACCAAATTGGGTGCGACGGAAACTCTCTCCCCTGCGGACCAAAATAGGCTTAGTTTTATTTTCGCCCTTGATCTGCGTAATAGAGAATTTGAATACTTCCAGTACAAGAGCGGGTCACTAGATGAAGCCACATGGCAGTCCTACAAAGATCTCATTCTGATGAATCATGCCACCGAGAGAGGTCGTACTTGGTGGTATAAGGTTGGGCGAGATATTGTCAATCCTAAGTTCGGCGAGCTAGTCGATACCATGCTCGAAGAAAATCCAGAAAATAGCGACTGGGAATTATTTGGTAACTGGGATGAAGGGCTCTCGGTTGAACAAGAAAACATAACCGCTGGCTAACGTGAAATATGAAACTCCACTTTTTGAACGCTTAATCGGGAAAGTCCGAATATGAACATAGCTGAATTCAAACGTTTGCGAGTTGTAGGGCAGCTAGCAGGTGGCGCCTTGTTACATTGGCCCACGCTATATGACCAAAGAATAGATTTTTGTCAGGGAACTGGATTACGGAGAGTTACATGAAATTTAAATTTGAGCTGGATAGACCTACCCTGATTCGAATTGCCTGTATTGTACTTATCTTAGCGCTGCTGCCTTTCTCGTTTGAGTTGGAGATGAGTTAACAGATAAGTTAGTTATGCTTAGAATGGTATAGCAAGCTGCCCTTGTCCTTCTGATTAAGAGCCCAAGCGTAATCGTTAAACGAAAACCTACCTATGAAAAATGACGAAGAAGACAGAGTCGATACGGGCAAGATCATGTGGCCTGCGTTTATAAAATTCGATGGCGACAACGGGCTTTTGTACATTGAAGACCAGCAGCAATGGCTCAACGATTCAGACCTGCATTCTGCGCGCTATGAAGCCCGAGATAGATTGATTGATTCTACTGGAGAAATATTTTCTCTAAGTCAGAATTCCCAAGGGCAAAATGCACTTATTAAAACCGGCACTCGATGCTCCATAGCATCTGCCGTTGGCTACGTACAAGCTTATGCGGCTGAGGAAAATTATTGCTGTTCCGCCAAGATTCATGCCCTCAGTTTCAATGAAGTACTCACCATGATAAGTGATTTAGACAAAGCATAATGGTCTAACAGTCAACACCTAGCTTATAGCGCGCCCAAAGGAGAATCGGGGCAATTGTCCCTTATCACCGTATACATGGTATTTGAGATCTTCCACTCACCGTCCAGCTTAATCAGGTCGAATACGTCGATTCCGCAGTGGGAAAATTCACCGTTCACATAGAAATCATAGGGTGCCCAAAAGACAGCCATCATGTCGCTCACTAACACTGTTTCGTCCCAGTAGCGCTCTGTATACTCCCCATTATTAGGAGTGAGCGTCGAGTTATCCTGTCGCCGGGTTCGCAGCTCAAACTTACTGTCCGCTCGTTCTCGCAGGCTGTATATATTCGCGCCATCAATGCTTATGCTAGCAAGAAGCGCTTGATTGTCTGTGTTAAGCCCTTCGAAAAATTGGTCGACCACCTCCACCACGGCACCATGTTCTGGGTGCGTATCCTGTGCTAATACGATGTTGGTATTAACGAGAGCTGCCAATAATATTACTAGAGGAAGTGTACTTTTTCTGAGTCCGGCCATTCATAGATCCTTGAAAACTATCAGCGACAGAGGAAAACCCCAGCTTATAAGATATACTCCGGCCCTATCAAGCCGATCTTTTCGCCTAAGCAACTATTATGAAAGACCGGCGTATCTTAGGATTGATCATTTATCCTTGCCTAGACTGGAAACCGAATTTAGAGTGGCTGGCGGGCGATTGTCCGATGAGTGGCACCCTACTGGCGCCAGCTGCCAAACTGTATACACGCACAATGACTGTCTGAATTTTTAGAGAGGACAGCATGATGGACCTGATGATTAATTCGAATTTCGTAAAAGAGTTGAGACTAGAAAAAGCGTGGACACAAGAGCAGCTCGCGATTGCGACCGGTGTCAGCCTTAGAACGATTCAGAGGGCAGAGAAAGATGGCAGCTGTTCTCTTGAAACTACCCAAGCCTTGGCCGCGGTTTTTGGCGTTGAAGCAGCTCAACTGAGACCCCAACCGGAAGAAAACAAACACCATCACCGAGGGCGAACTTTCGGGTTAATGGGCAATACCTTGGGAATATTGGGTGCCTATACAGGCATCGGTTATGGGTATGTCCAAGGAGACCTGCTTGCTTCTGAAGCTGGATTTTGGTTTGGGGTGGTTGGCCTCTTTGGCGGCCTCAACTGTCTGTTTATTTCTTGGCTCAGCGGTTACTTTAGAGCAGATAAATGGGGTATTTAACGTTGCCCACATTCAAGGAGGCCGTTTTAAATGTTAGCGTCAGTTAGGAAAAACCTTGGCCTTAGACCATGGTGGATGAACGGAATATTTCTCTTCTGCGCGTTTATGAGTTTTGTTTACCTGCCGTGGGACGTGTTTGTTAAACCTTTAGCCGAAGACCAGGAAGTTTGGTTTGGTGTACTCTTTACGGGCTGGGCAGCAAAAGTTGGGGCAATTGCACATTGGTTTGTTTACGGAGCGGGTTTTTATGGCTTGCTGAAAATGAAACCATGGCTGCACCCTTGGGCGGCGCTTTACGTTTTTCAAATAGCATTGGGTATGTTTGTGTGGAGCGCATTTGACGAACGCGGTTCGGGGCTAATATCTGGTGCACTAGTTGCGTTACCGTTCATTGCTTTAGCCATCGCTTTACTGCGAGCCAAACACCGTTTTGGTGCCGGGCCGGCTAACAGCGCAGACGGTGCCCAAAAGGAATGATTAAAATTAGACCTCAGCTAAAAGGTTGGCCTGTTCTCACCGTCCTAGTTCTTCTGCTTAGTGCTTGCTCAAAAGAAGAAGCTGTCATTCCTGATCCCATCGATTACGGTTGGTTGCAAGGCGAGTGGATTTCTAGTCTGGCCCTTACCCAGGTGGCGAACACAGAACAAGGTCGGTTTCAAAGTCCATCGGCAGGCAAGCTCATTTGGTCTATACAAGGAAACAGACTTTATTCAACTGACCATTCTATTGACCTGCAACAAGACAGTCTTTTTGACATTGAAGAAGTCAGTGAATCTGAACTGCGTCTTGTTACTCAATCGATGGACGATTATATTATCAACAAAACAGAATTTGGATTTTGCAGCGAGCCTGCCGGTATTGCCAGCGATTTGATAACGACCGATTGCTTCGTGGCATACAACTGATCTAGCGAATAAAACGAATGCTATGTTAGCGTTTTAAGAGTCTCACAAACTGTAGGTATTGTAATGAACAATTGGCTATCAAAAACTGAACTGAAAGGTGAATTAGTCACGTTGAGACCCATGACTCTGGAACACAGAGATTCCATGGTTGACGCCGCCGCTGATGGCAAGCTGTGGGAGCTTTGGTACACCGCGGTGCCTTCCGAACAGTCTATTGATACCTACATAAAAACAGCATTGGATGACCACTCTAAGGATAAGTCTTTACCTTTTGTCGTTATTGAAAATGCTACCGGTAAACTCATTGGCTCATCGCGCTATCTGAATGCGGAAAGCAAGCATCGGCGCTTAGAAATAGGCAACACTTGGTATCGAAAAAGCGTCCAAAGAAGCGGCATTAATACCGAGTGCAAACTGCTTCTATTAACCCATGCTTTTGAGTCTCTTAACGCAGCCTGTGTTGAATTCAGAACCCATTGGCATAACTTGCCGTCACGCAATGCCATCGCTCGGCTTGGCGCAAAACAAGACGGTGTCCTGCGTAATCACCAAATCGACCCTACCGGCGCGCACCGTGATACTGTTGTGTTTTCGATTATTGAGCACGAATGGCCAACCGTGAAGCGCTCACTCTTATACAAGTCCGGTCGTGCCAGTCAGTGATGCTAATTTTTACTGCAGGCAGACCACACAGCTAAAGAGAGTTTTCCTAGCTGCAACAACATAGGTCTAATCAGGCCAATCCGGAGGGAGTGATTCATGCAGCTTAGCCAAAAGAAGCGACTCCAACAGATCTGCATCACAGTCTTATTGTTGGCGGTTACTGCTATCAACTTTAGCGCTGTTTTAGATAAGCAAGCGGAGGCACCCATCGGGGATGCCTTCGAACGCGCACTCATTACTTACGGAGTGGTGCGAGGCATCAATGCTGTAGTGTCGGTTATTCAAGGGACTGAGGTTGCCATTGAACCGGCTGGAGTGGGGGTTATTCTCAGTCCGGGTGAAATGTTTGATCCGGTGAATGATTTAATCGAGCGCTTTTCATTGGTTGTTCTCATTGCGAGTACTTCGCTTGGGGCCCAGAAAATTCTAGTGGGAATTGGCTCGACTCTATTAGTCCAGGTGGCCGTCGCGATAGCAGCGTTTATCCAACTGGCAGGAATTTGGAAGCCGGCCTGGCTTGAAAGCCAATGGGGCACTGTGCTGCGGCGGGTTACTTTATTGCTTTTAATGCTACGCTTTCTGATTCCTTCCGCAGTGTTGATCAACGATGTAGTTTATCAACACTACCTCGACCAACAATACACTGAATCATATTCTCAGTTAGAACAAGCAAGACAAGAAGTAGAAGCCTTACAGGAGGCCGAGTCGGACCCTCTGCCAGAAGCAGTAGAAGGTGGAATATTGGATCAGATAGGCCGCCTTTATGACAGGACCGCCCAGCGCATCAATGTGGATGCTCGGCTAGAGGAATATGAACAGAGACTTGCCAATGCAAGTGAGCAAATCATCGATCTGATCGTAGTGTTCGTTTTACAAACCTTGGTCTTTCCACTTTTATTCCTTTGGCTTGGATTGAAGGTGATTCGACTAGTGTTTAGTAGCAGGATGATTTTCCATCGGCATAGCCACACCAGCGAAGCCTCTCAGTGATGCAGACTCGAGTCGGACAATGCAGTAATTGAGCACTCTTCACCTAAAAAATGAGTAGGACACAACTATGAAGTCAGCGATAAAGTTAGCCCCCTTTCACCTAGCCATTCAGGTAAGAGATATAGATGAAGCTCGCAACTTCTACGGCGACAAATTAGGACTTGCTGAAGGCAGAAGCTCTGAGCAATGGATAGACTTCAACCTATTTGGTCATCAACTGGTCACTCATTGTAATCCTGACATCGGCAAAGATGGCAAGGTGCCCAGCATAGCCAATGG
>JBGCEK010000060.1:0-12810 GCA_045106275.1 Pseudohongiellaceae bacterium
AGGCAATCGTTCGCCTCCTGGTGTGCTGCAAATTTTGAAATGATCGTTTTTTGAGTGGGCTTATCGAAATAGATAAATACGTTTCGGCAGATAATAACATCGAACTTACCCTTGAATGGAAAAGGCTTCAGCAAGTTCAGAGGATTAAAAGTAATTAGCGACTTTAATTCATCTTTGGCTGTGTATATTTTCTCTCTGCCATTATCCGATTGAGAAAACCAACGATTAAGCCTTGCCTCAGAGACCGTTTCTACCACTTTTTGGGTGTAATTACCTTGGGCAGAAGTAGCCACGCAATTCGTATCCAAATCTGTAGCTAGGATTTTGGCATCCCATCTATCGATGTCCGGGATGGCTTCCCGCAACACTATAGCCAAACTATAGGGCTCTGGGCCCGTTGAGCATCCAGCCGACCAAATTCGAATTTTCTTTGAGAGCGCATTTTTTTCCCGCAACATGGGGAAAAATTCATCCCTAAGAAAGTCAAAGTGATGGTTTTCCCGAAAAAACGAGGTGAGGTTAGTGGTGATCGCGTTCGAGAACTCCACTATTTCGTCTTTATCCCCTGATTTAACTAAAGCTAGGTATTCTCCAAAATCATTCAGTTGAAGTTTTTTGAGACGAGGAGAGAAGCGCCGATGAACCAGCTCCCGCTTGGCGTCAGTCAATTGAATTCCTGTGTGAGTATAGACAAGCTCACAGAGTTGAGAAAAATGACGATCATCAAGACTGTAAGTTGATTGAGAATTAGTTGACGTTAGCACAAGCGATTCCTTTCCTCGTTTTCTTTACAATGTTAGGTAGCGTCCTGCCACCTAGAGTTTCCTTGATCGTTTTATGCCGTTGATCAAGAAGCCGTCAGATCTGCGCTAAAATTCTTCCCAATCAGTGCCGCCGATCCCACTGGAAGATGCAGAGCTGATGTGTGGTACTTCGTTTACCGCTTGCTTTCTCACGCTAGCGCGCTCTGGCGGGCGGCTACCAGCTACAGCTTTCAATTTCGCAGGAGAGCGAGGGACCGACTCATTGGTTGATGAACTACCCGTTTTAAAGTAAGCCACTTGATGCTTAAGGTCTG
Source organism: Pseudohongiellaceae bacterium (assembly GCA_045106275.1). GTDB lineage: Bacteria > Pseudomonadota > Gammaproteobacteria > Pseudomonadales > Pseudohongiellaceae > UBA9145. The sequence goes on from JBGCEK010000060.1 coordinate 1,079, forward strand.
CGGATTGCTGACCGACCAACTCGCTCGCAGCCGCGGCTTCTTCCACCAATGCAGCATTTTGTTGAGTCATCTCATCCATTTGAGTAATTGCTCTATTCACTTCTTCAATACCAGTCGCTTGCTCGGCACTTGCTGCCGAAATCTCGCCAACGACATTAGTGACCTTCTGAACTTCCGCTATAATCTCTTCCAGCGTTTTACCAGATTCGTCGACCAATTTTGAACCTTCAGTAACTTTAGAGACGCTGTCTTCGATGAGCTCTTTAATTTCTTTTGCTGCGGTTGCGCTTCTCCCAGCCAAATTTCTAACTTCGCTTGCCACTACCGCAAAACCTCTGCCCTGCTCGCCGGCACGAGCTGCCTCTACTGAAGCGTTCAATGCGAGTAGGTTCGTTTGGAAAGCTATTTCGTCAATTACACTTATAATATCTGCGATACGCTTGCTGGCGCTATTGATCTCCGACATGGCAGTCACCGCATTGCCAACGATTTTACCGCCATGCTCAGCTTTCTCTCGCGCTTCAAGTGCTAGCCGATCTGCGTCTCTTGCGTTTTCAGCATTTTGTTGCACGGTGCTGGTCATCTCTTCCATGCTTGACGCGGTTTCTTCTAGACTAGAAGCTTGATTTTCAGTTCGATTGCTAAGGTTCGTGTTTCCTTGTGAGATTTCTTCTGCGCCAGAGGAAACCGTTTCTGCGGCAGACTTGATGCTATCCATAGCCTCAGTTAGTCCGTCAATCGTAGCATTTAGCTGGTTTTTCAACTCGCCGAAAGTACCTTCGTAGTCACCCTCTACTTTTCTGGTCAGGTCACCCTCTGCCAAATTGCTGCTAACTAAAAGCACTTCTTCTACAACATGATCAAAGAGTTCTACTAGTTGATTGATGCTCGTGCTTAACGTTGCATAGAAGCCTTCTTTTCCTGCTAGATCGATTCGCTTACTCAGCACGCCATGAATTGCTGCATCGACTGTTTCTTTAACCTCTCCTAACACTCCTTCTTCGATACTGAGAGCGAGAGTTCTGTCCAACCATTCCACCACTGTACCTAGACGTTTACCGCCTTCTGCGATCAAAGGTGTGGTGGTTATTACGTAAGTGCGCCCACCCACTTTAGCTTCTGATTCTATAGTTGAAGTTAGATTTGAAATAACATGCTGCTGGTGCCCGGGGTGCTTATGAAAGACATCCATACTCTTCCCAACTAGGGAACGTGCTTCGAAAGCAGGCAAGTCTTTCTTTATGTCAGATTCTGCTTCAACAAACATCTCTGACACAGTCTGATTCATGTACGTAATCACATTGTCTTCGTCTGCCAGCATGACATTAGAACTTGCAGAATCTAATGCCTGACGTATGCGAGCGTTCTCATCTGCGATAACATTCAGACGGGCTTCTTGCAACAAGGCATCTGTCATATCTGTCCATTCAACAATCGTTCCTAATCTTGCTCCCTCATCATCAAAAAGGGGCGTAGCAATCAGATCAAAATTTAATTCACCTATTGGCAAGCGGGTTTTGTAGACCTCTCGCATATTTGCGATCATTTCACGCTGATGGGACGGATGCTTGTGGAAGTCATCGACACAAGTTCCAACCAAGCTGGAAGCATCAAACCCCGATATATGTTGCTTAATCACCGACTCTCGATTGCTCATCATTGCATTAGCGGAGTCGTTAGAATAAATAATATTCAGATCATTATCCGCAAGCATCACGTTAGCCTGGCAGTTATCCAAGGCCTGTTTTACTCTGGCATTCGCGTCAGATACGATCTTTGCTTCTCGCTCTGCCAATAGCTGATCAGTTTTGTCCTGCCACTCAACCACTGTACCGATTCTTTCTCCAAGCTCATCAAACATTGGCGTTGCAATCAACTGAAAAGTTAAGTCTCCTATTTTCAGACTGGTTTTGTACACTTCTGTGAGTCGAGCGATCATGCTGCGTTGGTGACTTGGTTTTTCGTGAAAGTCATCCACGCAGACGCCAACCAAATTCTCTACGTCGAGTTTAGGGAGTTTTTCAGAAAGCGGCTCTTTTCGAGCCCTTAACATAGAAACCACAGAATCATTGGCATAGACAATATTCAAGTCATTGTCTGCCAACATAACATTAGCCTGACACACATCCAGCGCAGTTTTGATTTGCAAACGTTGCATCTTCTCACTGCTATTTTCTGCCTTTTCATCGACTTCGGCTAGCTCTACACTAATGCCAAGTAGACCGCTTTCGCTGTCAAACAGTTTTTTGGAATGTACTTTAATCGAGCTATCGCCCATTTCCAGCACAATGTCTTGGGATTTTACAAAATTGCAACTGAGACCCTCATGTATAGTTGAAAGCGGTTTTCCAACTAAAGAGCCTGCATCAAAGCTAGGGTTTTGCTCCCTAATTACTGTTTCTTTTCCCCGCAAGAAAGAGTGCATGGCAGTGTTGATGTAACTAATTCTCGTTTCACCATCAGTAAGCAGCACACAATTGTTCAAGTTTTCGATAGAGGCAAAGCGAAGATCAGAGTTATTATTTTCAGAAGTTCTAGCTGAGTCAACGAGCACTCCAAACAAGGCTTTCCCCAAAAAACCCGAAGACAGTGCGCCTACCAAGAAGACGCCTCCAAGCGGGATAGTCATATTCTCAACCGTAAACATCCCGACCAAAGCTGCGATAGCAGCACCGAAGGATAGAGTAAGCCCTAATAGTGTTGTTATCGAGTTAGACTTAGCGTTTTTTGGATTTTGCATTAGCTTGCTCCTTGCTGTGATGAAATTACACCGAGCAACCCTGCGCGGCTTTTCATAGTTCTACTATTTCGTTTCTGAGTTTTGGAAGGGGGAAACCCTAATTTGAATTACTGAAGAGATTCCTCATCCAAAATATCCATTGAGGCCATTACACCCGCATTAAAAAGCTGATCAATATCCAAAAGAATCAACATCTCTTCGTTTACTGTTGCAAGAGAGTTGATGAATTTTGAATTCACATCTGTGCCGAAATCTGGGGCTGGTTTCAAGTCGTCTCGGGGGATATCATGAACTTCAGACACCGCATCAACCACTAGCCCAATAGTTCTTTCTTTGTCTTCCGAGTTCACTTTAACTACGATGACTACCGTTGTTGGTCCGTTCGGAATATCATCCATTCCGAAGCATTTGCGAAGATTAATAATCGGCACAATAGCACCGCGAAGATTTATGACGCCTAGAATAAAATCAGGAGTTTGCGGAAGTGGTGTCACTTTGCCGAATCCTTGTATTCCTTGAACCTTCAATATATCCACTCCGTACTCTTCATTGTTGAGCATGAAGGTTAGATATTGCTCACGGTTATTGAGATGCTCGTCACTAATGAGTTCGGAATCAGATTGCTGTTGCGCTAATTGCATGGGGTTACCTCGTTATAGTTATGCGGCTGTTTCAGTGAGCAAAACCGCATCGTCTTTGTTTGAAAATTGAGACTCGATTAATCCAGGAATATCAACGATCAAAGAAACGGTACCGTCTCCTAGAATAGTTGCACCGGACAAGCCATCCAATTGCGCAAAGTTGGACTCCAAGCTTTTCAGCACTACCTGTTGCTGATCAAGAAGCTCATCAACGACAAGTCCATTCAATTTACCATTCGATTCGACAATCACTAATAGCTTGCCAACTATATTTTCTCGACTATTACATTCGCTAACTGCAGCCTGTTGAAAAACATCGGAAAGGCCGATAATTGGTATATATTCATCTCGAGTTCGATACACATTGTTTCCACCCACCATTGCATTCAACCGTTTTTCGTCGACGACGAGAGTCTCTATAATCGAAAGCAAAGGGATAACATAAGTTTCAGAGCCCACTTGAACCAGTTGCCCATCAAGTATGGCAAGTGTCAAAGGTAGGCGGATAGTAAATGTGCTACCTTTCCCCTTCTCCGATTGAACATCTACCCTGCCTCCAAGATCTTGTATATTTCGCTTAACTACATCCATCCCGACACCGCGGCCGGACACATCGCTGACTTCTTTAGCTGTGGACAAACCCGGATGAAAAATCAGATAGTTGATTTTCTCTACAGGCAATATTTCGTCTTCAGCGACTAATCCGCTGGACCGCGCTTTCGACAAAATTTTATCTGAGTCTATTCCTTTTCCATCATCGGAGATTTCAATAACGATATTGCCCGCCTCATGGCTCGCTTTAAGGGTCAACGTGCCTGTTTCAGGTTTTCCTGCCGCAATTCGTTCTTCCGGTGTTTCCACTCCGTGATCAAGTCCATTGCGCACTAAATGCACTAGAGGATCGCCTATTTTCTCGAGTACGGTCTTATCAAGCTCCGTATGTTCTCCGACAATATTGAGGTCTATTTTTTTACCCAGCTGCAAACATAGATCGTGAACTAACCGTGGAAATCGAGAGAACGTTGTTTTGATCGGAAGCATTCGCATTTTCATGGCAACTTCTTGAAGCTCTCTGGCGTTCATTGCCAACTGTGACAACCCATCCTGAAGGTCTTTACCATGAGAGTCGCCGATTTCTTCAAGAACATCATTGCTATAGGTATTTAGCATTGACTGGGTTATGACGAGTTCTCCGACTAAATTTAACAGACTATCAATTTTATCGATGCCTACTCGGATCGAACCTCCGTCTTTCGGCTTGGACTTTGAATTTTTGGGCTGTTGAACTTGTTTAGATTTTTCTGCAGGGCTGGAGGCTTGCTTTGGCGAATCATCAGTAACCGAGGCAGCATCAGTTGCACTATCAGGGACATCGCCTTGTTCAGAAGATTCGCCCAATGGCGTAATAAGTATTTCTGCCTCTTCGCTCACCCAGTCGAAAATTTCCTCGATGTCTTTAACTTCAACGTCCGTAATAAGCTCAAGATTCCAGTACACCATACAGGTTTCTGGATCCAAATCGTCAAAGGTGGGGAGTGCACTTAAGTCGCTGTTGACGCTCAGCTCCCCCATTGAAGCAAGCTCTCTAAAAATCCTGCTAGGGTCGTTGCCAGTGCGCAACATATTCGGAGAGGGCTCAAATCGAATAGTAAAACCTTTTGCTACCCCTTCTGAATTGCTTTCCTTGGCATCCGTTGAATCACATTCAGGAGTTGGCTCAGAGGCAACTCCAGGACCCTCTGCAAGGCTTTTCTCGAGCTGCGCCGTGACGTCGTCAATAATGGCCTGGTCGGCCTCCGACTCATCTTTAATTGCAACCATCATGGATCGCAAGCAATCTACTGAGGCAAGAAGCAGCTGCACATCACTCGGCATAACCTCCCGACTGCCATCACGCATTTGATCCAACAGCGTTTCCATCAAATGAGTAAATTCTGAAACTAGAGTAAAACCGAATGTGGCACTGCCGCCCTTGATTGAGTGGGCAGCCCTAAAAATGTCATTTATCAATTCATTGGCAGCTTCATTTTCTTGAAGCTCCAATAGACCGGATTCCATGATATCCAGCCCTTCGTCTGCTTCCTCAATGAATATCTGTTTTATTTCTGCAAGGCTGTCATCATCTAGCATAGCTAAAACTCAAAGGTTGTTGTTCTATTCCCAATCAGGCTCAGGTTGAGTCTTTTATTGGTTCGCTATATTTAATCTAGTGCCTGAACACTCACGTCGTGGTGGGAATTTCGGCATATCAAGTTAGGAAAAACTCCCAAGTCTTCTTTTTCCCTGGTACCAGGCCCTGCGCTAACGCCCGCACAACTATAATTCCCTAGAAACTCTCCCTAACCAGTTACTAGGGAAATTAAGTTGTGCTATACCTAGTTATGTAAACAAAAAGTAGGCCGCGTGAGCACCCCAGGCAGCAGCTAGTAAAATAATTCGAACCTTTATTGAGGTAGGAGAAACATCCATGTCCGAACAAGACGACTTACTTACCGTTAAAATAGGCCCATCTCTCACTCTTAAAAATGTCGCCGCGTTTTACGAAGAGTTGGCTGAAGTCAAAGACCGAGAAGTCACCAAGCTGGTATTCGATTCTGCGCTTAATGAAGAGATCGATTTTGCTGGCACCCAAACCTTAGCGGCCTTTTATGAACATATGACATCTCGAGGCACCAAGATATCTTGGGACAATCCTTCAATTGCCATATTTGAGAAAACTGTTGAATTAGGCATGGACGAGGCCTTGGGTCTATAAGCCAGAACCTACAAGCCAGCACCTCCAATCATGGCCCGGAACCTCCATGTCTTTTGCCGCTCTTGATGCCTATCCCCCACCAAGTGGCAGACTTAATTTCTACCTCTCCTAGTTATTCCAGAATTTTCCCATAGCTGGACTACACTGAAGTAGATCAGAAGATAAGCTGCTTTGGGCAGTGGTCATGGACTGGAGTGATTGAGTAACATGGAAAAGTTAGTCAACGGAAAATCGTGCGACTCTGGCAACGTAGTCTCATTGCTAGGAAAGAAAAGCTTCCAAGAACAGAAAACGTCAGACCCTTGGCCATCAGTAAGAGCACACACCTCGCAACTGACTAATGCGACTATCATCGCATTAAATAGCTACAGGAAACCTTCCCCGCTGGAGCGTGACTAACACTGTCCCACGAATGACCCTATGCCGAATCTAGCAATAATAGTTCATGAAAACCCTATCATGCGATCGGGGTTCAACTTTCAAATAAGTCAAATTGGCGGGTTTCACAGTGCCGAATGCAATAACGCTGAAAGTGCGCTTTCCGACTGTAAGAAATTAAAACCTTCACTGGCGATTATTAGTTTTTCCATTCCCAGCATGGGAGCTATTCAATTGACAGAACGGCTGAAAGCCCACTCGCCTCATATCAAAGTCATTGTTTCGGCATCAGAAAAATCCGGCTTTATTGCAGAAAAATCAATTCTCAATGGAGCAAGCGGCTACATCACGTCGGAGATAAGCGTTCCTGATTTTGTAACAGCAGTCAAAACCGTGCATCACGATTCGACTTACATCGAACCCTGCGTATCAAATAACCTTGCCCTGAAAAAAATAAACGGACGCGAACATCTTTTAGACTCCCTTTCACCCCGAGAATTTGACGTTTTTGCAAAAGTGATTCAAGACAAAACCGCCAAAAAAGTGGCTGAGGAACTCTTTTTAGCAGAGAAAACTGTCGCGAATTACATCAGTGCTGTAAAAAAGAAACTCCGTACAAAAACGTCAGCTGGGCTTTTGAGAATCGGGCTCGAAGAAGGAATAGCAACTCCTCCTTGAGTTTCACAGTGCAAAGGAATTCAAGCACACTCACCTTCTATTCTTTAACCCTTTATTGTTTGTCCTTTTAGTCTTTGATCTTTTAGTATTTAACCCCCCAAGCGCTCAGGGTTAAAACAAGCAACTGCTTTAATGATAGGTCACCGGGCGATGCTGCAAGCACCCCGCCTAACCTGGCACCTCATCCATCTTTACAACGCCGCCTTTAGATAAGCACTCCAATTACCTTTATCGTGGAAATTACCGATTCGACATCGAATGCTGAATCGACCCTAGATTCTGACTCCATTTACCAATATTACCGTTTACCAATTGTACAAACTTGAACTTTTCTATTGCTGGAGAGAGATACTAAGTTCAAGATGCCAAATTTAGGATGGCCATGGGGAACTTCCCTTTGATCAAACCGATAAATAGACTACTCTTCATGCGTCCACCAAATACACCATAGCTAGCCGAATCAAACTATTGCACGACGAAAGGAAGTCCAAGATATGTTGAAGAAGATCTTAAAAGGGGTTGCAGGACTCTTGTTCACGCTCGCCTTGGCCGCCGTAGTCATTTATATTGCGACCGGCCCAAAACAACCTGCAGCTAATTCAGAGAGCGCCAAGTGGCTGGAGTCAGGCCCTTATTCCGTGACCTCGGTTGAATTTATCTTTGTCGATGACTCTAGAAGCACCGATGCGAATCGCGGCAACCCGGGTAAATCAGAACGCACATTGCCCACCACAGTATGGTACCCAGAGGGCGCATCCGGCGACTTACCCTTAATAATCCATAGCCACGGCATTGTTTCTGCCCGCAATGAGCTGGCGTATTTAATGGAACAATTGGCGAGCTATGGCTATGTGGTAGCTGCTGCAGACTATCCACTAACCTCTGGATCTACGCCGGGCGGTGCCAATGCTAATGATGTTGTGAATCAGCCAGCTGATGTTTCGTTTCTAATAGATTCGATCCTTGGCCTTGAACAAAAGCCATTTGCTGGCGTGATAGATGAAGAACGAATAGGCATAACTGGATTCTCCTTAGGAGGACTCACCACCCTGCTCACTACTTATCATCCTCGCTGGCGTGACCCACGCATTGCCGCTGCGGTTGCCATTGCTGGCCCTGCCGTCGCCTTCACAGACGCATTTTACCAAACCTCCAAGGTTCCGTTTTTGATGATTTCGGGCACCGCTGACGCGTTGATTGATACCCAATACAATGCCGCCATAATCCCTGAGCGCAATCAGGGCTCAGACTTAGTGACCATTGACGGTGGCACCCACCTAGGCTTCGTAGGCGCCGCAGAACCTTCCTTTCGCTTTATGCAAAACCCAGACAGCCTAGGTTGCAGCGCGGTGCTCTCAGTGCTGGAAGAAGATCCAAATGCGGTATTTTCTCGCTTAGGCAGTGTTGAGGAAGGAGTGTACTTGCCTCCTGAAACCCCAGGTGTTTGCGCGCTAATGCCACTTCGAGATGCCTCCCATCCGGGTCGTCAGCATATGATTACTACCGTGGCGGTGATGAGCTTCTTTGAATCGACGTTCTCACAAGATAATCAGCGCAGACAAAACGCTGCTCAAACTCTAAGACGCTCTCTAGCAATGGACTTCGAAGAGGCAAACGTTGTCTCTTCAAAATAAAATCAAGAATGCGAACTCTTAAAAATTACTGGCCTCTCGTCAAATTGGTTTAAGCAATCATTCTATGAGACTGTGCTACACTTTTGCTGCATTCTAGACGAGCATATTTTCCAAGAGGCTTTCCAAACACTATGCAAATCGACTCACAATTATCGCCTGATCAACACACACTCACGCTGGTATTAGCGGGGAAATTTGACTATACCTGCCATCAGGTTTTCCAAGAAGCCTATGAGGCTTCTCCCCCGCAAGCTAAGAAATATGTCATCGATTTAGCAGCCGTGCCCTCTATAGACAGCTCCGCTCTCGGCATGCTCTTACTTCTGCGGACTCATGCAGGTGGTGACGACGCAGACGTCACCATAGTTAACACCTCGAACGACATTTATAAGCTCCTACAGTCCTGCAAATTCGACGAGTTATTTAAGGTGTCAGCGGCGTTCTAGGGCAATGCATATTCTTGAGAATTTTCGCCCAGTGAAATAACTCTTCAGTTTAGCCGTTCTTATTATACGAGGCGCCGAGTTTCGGCGGCTTGACAGTCCCTTTAGCCCCTGCTCCCCGCAGGGGCATTTTTAAACGTTGTTGCACAATTCAGTCCAAGAGTTTCCTCAATTCCTCGGGCATAAAAGGTTTCTTAAACTCTTTTAACGCAGCGCAGTAAATGACCGCCTCTAGCATAAGCTCGCCACTGCCTTTAAGACGGATGCACTGGTGGAACGCTAACTTTAGTCTGGACTCTTGAGTGGTTGAAACTGTCACTTCAAAAGCATCTCCAGGGCGTAGCGGTTTTTTAAAATCCAGCTCTGCCCGCACAACTACAACTATAATCCCACGGGCGGTTAAATCGGCGAAATCTACGCCTCTGCTTAAGAGAAAATCGTGCCTAACGGTTTCTAAATAATTCTGGTAGACCGCATTATTGACGATACCTTGAATATCACATTCATAGTCTCTGACCTTCATTTCCCCTGTGAACTGAACTTTGCTCATACGTCTTCTCTTTAAGTTGGATCCCTGCAGACTAGCGCAAATCCTAATCAAGGAATAGCTGGCGATCTGCCAACTTCATCCTATACTTGAATTAGGAACAGGAATCTAACAAGGGATGTTATGACCGTTCATGGAAATTTCCACTTAGGCCAAGTGGTTCAGCACAAGCTATATGGGTACCGGGGCGTCATTGTGGATGTTGACCCGGATTTCAAACTCACCGACGACTGGTATATGCAGGTTGCGAAAAGTAAGCCGCCTCGCGATAAGCCTTGGTTTCGCATACTGGTACATAATACCGCTTACGAAACCTATGAAGCTGAAGAAAACCTAAAAGCGGAACCTCACCCGGATAAAATCAATCACCCTGACTTAAGAGACCATTTTTGCGGGTACTCGAAAGGCTCTTACGTGTCATCTATCCAAATAAATTAACACGCCACTATTGAGCGCCGCTTATTAATACGCAAGCAGAGCTCATGCCGTCTACTGAATTGTTCATCTAGTGACTTATTTCTTACTATTCTAAACATCGTGCCTCAGGCCCCGTCTTTTTAACTCCATTCCCACTGGACTAGCCGTTTCATTCGGCACTAGAGTCCTGATAGCTTTCATGCCAAACTCAACATAGTTCAGCTGGGTTAATCTCAGCTCCCAATAGACTTGCAAGCGACGTCACTTTATACACATATAAGAGCGCCTTCATGAACGTTGAATTTCATTTTGATTTCGGAAGTCCCAATACTTACTATTGCCACCGAGTCATTCCTCAAATAGAACTCAGAACGGGAGCGACCTTTCACTATATACCCATTTTGCTAGGGGGCATTTTCAAAGCAACTAATAACAAATCCCCAATGGAGGCTTTTGCAGGAATTAAAAACAAGTCCGAGTATAACGCCCTAGAAACCAAACGATTTATCGAAAAGCACCAGCTAAATGACTTTAGATTTAATCCTCATTTTCCCGTTAATACACTCCATATCATGCGCGGCGCCGTGTACGCACTCAACCACGATATGGGCCAAGCTTACATTGAGGCAATGTATCAATGCATGTGGGAACAAGGGCTCGATATGTCTAACCCCGACATCATTAGCACCGCACTGAGTCAGGCAGGACTCCCAGCCTCTGAAATAATCACAGGGGCGGGGCAACCAAGTATCAAACAAGAACTCATCGACAACACAATGAAATCGGTTGAAAGAGGTAGTTTTGGTTCGCCAACATTCTTTGTGGGCAGAGAAATATTTTTCGGGAAAGACAAATTACTGGAAGTGGAAGAAGAAATTCTCAATCAGCGCGCCGATTAAATACCCTTACTAGGCTAATAGCTGCGCCGAAACTATCCGGTTCGATTTGTAACTCTACAGTGAGCTGGTTGCCATCGGCCGAAAGTGAGTAAGTCTCCAATGTAAAACCTCCATCGCGGGGTCTAGCTTCCACGATTAGCTTATCTCCCTCCCAATGGGCGAGGGAAAAATCCTCACTGCCTTCCCGGTAAAAACTGTTTGCAGACGATCTTCTGCTGCGCCCGTCACTGTGAAACACTCGGATATAGTCGTCCTCATATTCAAAGGTGCATTCAACTCCGTTAATAGAAATTTCCAAAGCATCGTCATAGGAGATTCTATCGTACAGCTCCTGCTCCGCTGGCCCACCTCGATAAAAGTCCTCTTCACGCTTCGAAAACCAGCGCCTTCGAACCTTACCTCCGGCCGCTTTAATGGCTATTTCAACTTGGTCATCAGTATTGTCGCTTAGCTCTTCATTAATAAGCCATTGCCCAACTAGCAGCCTTGCCACACCGTTCTCATCAGCACCAAACGCGTTGGCAGAAACCCCACACAGCACAAAGAGTGCTAACCAGAACTTAAAAACAGTTTTATCCATGAGTCTAATTCCCTACCAGT
>JBGCEK010000061.1:0-16772 GCA_045106275.1 Pseudohongiellaceae bacterium
GAAGGTGGATTTGTCGTGCTTGGATAGTACTCATAGCAGTTTGCTCTCTACGTTTGATTAATGGGGTTTTGGGCTGATGCTTTGTTTTGCATTATTACAATCCCGATTAGAATCGCAGCCCCGACAAGGTGCAGGTAAATCGGAAACGGTGTCCACATGAGCAGTGCGGCGCTTAACAACAGGGCGCCAGCGCTTGCAAGGTTTAAGCGCGCTTCAAGGTGCCATTGAAGAACACCTGCCATCGCATAAAGCCCCATGCAAGACCATACAAACACCTCAATTCGCTCGGGCCAGGTGCCTGCGATCAATGGAGAATAAGCAAAGAGAACTGGCACTAAATAAAGCCCTTTGGCAACTTTCCAACTTGTTAGTCCTGTCGCCATGGGATTTGTTCCAGCAATACCAGCTGCCGCAAAAGACGCTAAACACACGGGCGGCGTCACATTGCTGTCTTGAGATAACCAAAAAATAATAAGGTGGGCACTGAGCAGCATGCCGGTGAGTAGTTCTGGCTCTAGTAATTCCTGTCGGATCAGCTGTTTCATTTCCAAGGGCATTTCTTGTAAGGCAACTAAAGGGTCACCTCCAAAAAGCCCAATGGTCGCGGCCACGTTGCTGGGCAAGTCTCCAGCTTGCAGGGCAGCGAGAAGCTGCGACTGGCTTATGAGATCAAAAATGAGCGGTGCAGACAGTGTCGCGAGTACGATGTATGAAGCCGTTACCGGTAACCCCATTCCCAGCACTAGAGAAGCCAATGCTACTAATATCAACGTGATCAGCAAACTTCCTTGGGCCCATTCTACAATCATTAAAGAAAACGCATTTCCCACACCGGTAGTGGTTACCACATTAATTATGATTCCGACCGCGACCAATAGCAGCGCAGTGGAGACCATCGTTTGAACACCCGAAACAACTGCGTCAAAAACATCTGGCAGCCGCATGGGTTTCGATGAGAGCCATGAAGCGCCAATCACACTAATAATGGCAAATGCGGCAGAACTGGTGGGTGTTCGCCCCATCACTAACAAGGTGACCAATACCGCCATGGGGATAATAAAATGCCATCCTTCCTTTAGGACCGTAGACACTTTCTCCGTACCGCTGGCATGGGTTGGATTTAGGCCAAGTCGTTTAGCTTCGATTCGCACAAAATAGGAAACCGTTAGGAAATAAAGTATCGCTGGAAGCGCGGAGGCGGCAATGATTGTCAGATAAGAGATTTGGGTGTAGCTCGCCAGCACAAATGCACCAGCGCCCATAACAGGTGGCATTAGGGCTCCACCTGTAGAGGCGGCTGCTACCACACCTGCAGAGAAGCGACCCTCAAAGCCAGATTTTTTCATCATTGGTATGGTGATGACGCCAGTGGATACGGTGTTTGCGACGGCTGAACCAGACACTGATCCCATTAAGCCAGAACCTACAACCGCGACTAAACCAGCGCCCCCGGTGTAGCGTCCTGCTAAGCACTGAGCAAGGCGGACAATAAAGTCTCCGGCACCGGAGCGTAGTAAAAAAGAACCAAAAATAATGAACATGAAAACGAAGGTGGAGGAGATGTTTGCGGTTAGGCCAAACATCCCTTCGCTCGTAAAAAAGCTGCGATACAGCACAGTTTCGAGGCTAAGTCCTGGGAAGGAGAAGACTCCGCCAATGTAACGACCTAGGAACAGGATATAGGATAAGCTGACGAGAATCAGAATCGGCATAAACCAACCAGTAGTGCGGCGGGTAAATTCAATCGCTAGCCCTACGGCGATGAGTGAAAAAACGTAGTCGCTAATAATGTATTCGGTTTCTCTGGCATACAGCGCGTTCTCGAATAAGATGAGATAGCTGGTCGTTGCGATAGCTAACACCGCCAATGCGATATTCAGCCAGTAGCTGAAAGATAAAGAACGGATGTCATCGGATTCGTTGGCCATGAGTGCACAAATCGCACAGAACCCGCCAAAGTGGATTGCCGATAGCCACAGTTCAGATATGCTCGCAAAGACGTTGCAGTAGATATGAAATAAGGCAAAGAAAAAAGCTGCCCAGCGTAACGTAGGGGATTTCATTTTAACCTTCTTTTATTTTTATAATTTAACCATCGTCGCCGACGGGTTGGGTAAAGTCTGACTCTAAAAGTAGCCGCGCAGGAATGTCTAGACCCACTTCACGATAGAAACGCACCGCTCCTGGATGAAGAGGGGCCCCGAGTCCGTCTACGGCTATGTCCAAGCTCATGTCTTTTGTAGCGCCATGTATCTCTTGCAAGGTTGCCAAGTTTTCCCAAATAACCTTGGTGACGTTGTACACCACCTCTTCTGGGATATCGCTACGAGTGACCAACACATTGGGAGAACCAATCGTGCGGATTAATTCAGTTTGATTGGGGTAAGTTCCAGGTGGAAAATCATACCAGCCCCAAAGCGGGTATTTAGCATTGAGTTTATCTAAGGTTTCTTGAGTCCAATTAAGAATAGTCATTCGCTCACCCAGCAGGGCATAAGCCTGAGTAATAGAACTCACCGGTGCACCGGCAGGAATATTCATGCCAACAATGTTGCCGTCTTGAATAGCGCTGGTTGTGGGTCCATAGCCCATATAAGCTAAATTGAAATTATTTTGATAATCGATACCCAAGGTATCAAGAATAAAGCGGCCAGTTTGTTCTGCGCCTGAGTTCCTAGCACCGAGCACATAGCGCTCGTTCTTTACCCCCGCCAAGTCCATGATTTCACCGGTTGGGGCTAGTTCTGAAAGTAGCACGAAGTGTTCAACATTTTGCCACATAGCGCTCACGCTGCGAATGTGGGTCTGAGGTTTGCTTACAGGCCCTTCACCGTTCCAAGACCACGCGCCGAAAGGGCCTTGCAATAATGCGAATTGGGCTTGGTTGTCTCGAAGTAGTTTAACGTTTTCTAGAGAGCCTGCTGAGCTAATGGCGGTGAGGGAAATACCTTCACTTTCACTTAACTGAGCATGGGCAATGGTGGCGAGTGCTACTCCAACAGGATAGTAGGTACCACCTGTGGTTGCTGTAGTTAGAATATAAGGTCTTGAGCGGTTAAGCTCGTCACTGCAGCTATTGAAAATCATGCCCAGAGCGATACAGAAAATAAGGTGTTTCATAGGGATAATCACAGTCTGAAAAAATCTAAGGCTTTGGGTAAAGGGTCAGTCTTTTCGGCGGTCAGCGCCTAAAGTGTCACGCACATTACCTGACAGGGGCTTTTCTTTCTCAATGTTCTCTATCAGATTAATGGAAGTTGTAAAAATGATTGCGCCCATGGTGAGACCGAAAATAAGTGCGACTCTGAGCATGATCTCTATGCGAATGCCCGTGTAATAGAATCCTACTTCGGCGATTATGTTCACTAGGACAATGGCTACGGCAAATGAAATCCAGATGGTTTTCTTCATCTATGTACCTACAACTAACCGAATGATGAGAGCTTACTGATTAAGTGCGGAATCAGCCCCTTTATTCATCCGAGGTTAGCAGTATTCCGCTTATCTGACCACCGACCGGAGCCCTGAAAATAAAGATCTCATCTATTGAGTCACCGTTGACTTGAGCGGTAATCAGCTCTTCTGGGTTAATCTCAGTGGCCAAATTGATGATCTGGTCCGCACTTCTTTGGTCTATGCTAGCGGGGCTGGGGTTTAGAGTGGCAAGTGCCTCATCCAAAATACTCTTAATGTCTATTTCGTAGTTGTCTACCGTACGGCTGTAGCCTAACGCGCTCATAAATTCGCTGTCTTCATCGGCCTCTAACTTGCCCATAAAGAAAAGCAGCTGCTGATCTATCAACGCCACTAAGTCTTGTTGCGGTAGGTCCGGCTTAAAATCACCGCTGCCGCTGAGCAACGATTCACCTGCAGTATCGCTCTCCAATTCGTCTTGGAGTCCTCCGTAGCTGCTCACTAGCCGCATTACCGAGGGAAATTTTAAATTGACGGTCAGCTTTCTTGCTGGCCGTCTAGCAAAACGCTCTCCTTGATTGGGGTAGACAAACGCTTCGACGGCGATGCTTCCAGAAAGGGCGAGCCAAACAAAAATATCGCTAACGGAAATGGGTTCAACCCGCCAAAGCCACAGATCTTTGAGGCCGTCTTCATTTTCATCATAGAGGAATGTGCTGAGCACATTGCCACCAGACCTGAGTATTTGTCTCGGCTGGCTAAACTCCATTCCAGTGTTAGTGCCCCCATACACTGTCACCTTGCCTCCTTCTCGAAGCATAAGGTCTGCTATTCCATCTCCGTCTATGTCTTCGAGGATTTCTTCATGGGTGAGTGCAAGCACACCTGTCAAATTAGAAAAATCTAGATTTTCGATATCGAATTCACCCAAGCGCTGTTGAATCTCCGCGATATCGAGTGAGTAGCTAGGTGTAGCCGAGAAATAGGAAAGACTATCACCGCTTGCCAAAAACACATGTAGAGTTTCTTCCGTTTTGGAAATGAGATCTGCTAAGCCATCGGCATTGATGTCTCTCAATTCCAAAAAGGGTATTCGCACCGCCTGTCCAATCCTTCTTTCTAAATTGGAGGATTCCAAATTGGTTCTTATCCTGAATTCAGCCTGCACTGATAAAGCTGGCTCATAGTTTGAGCTGCTTTCTTGAATATAAATTTGGAGTGTTCCTGGGCCGGGGATTACAAGATCTTCTAAGCCGTCATCATTGATGTCATTGCTGAAGTGCAGGCGACTTAAGCCTTTACTCATAAATCCGTTCATATTTGTCGCAATCGTCTCTGGTCCCTGCATCTCGTAATTTGATGGGTGCCAAGCTAAAACTTGGTCGCCATCTACTAGGGCGAGCAGACTGATGCTGTCATCATTGTTATACCCAGCGGAAATGTCCCAGCCTACGGCCTGACTTGAAAATGAGATTTCTTGATACCCCATAGCGAAATCAAATCCATTGGCTTTCTGAAAATAGAAACGTAAACGATCATCTAACACGACAAGTAAATCGTTTAGGCCGTCAGCGTTAAAGTCGGCCAGGATTATTTTTTCGGAATTATCAGGTAGAGAGAACCCTTGCTCTTTAAAATTTAAGTCTTGGGCGTTTAGCGGAAAACTGGCAATCACCAATCCGAGAATAGATGTCGCGAGAGAGGTAATTTTCATGGCAATGCTACTAATACGGTGGTGCTGTTACCGTGTTTGAGAATTAGGTCCGGCTGGCTATCTTCGTTCAAATTTAGAACCTCGAACTCAAATACAGTGTTTGTAGCAATGTATTCCCAGAAAGGTTCGGCAGCAATAGTCAGATTTTCTTCAACTGCTTTAGCGGCGATCGTGCCGTTCTCAGTGATGTAAAGAGCATCAACCCTATTGTCGCCGTTAACATCATATTTCAAACTAAGTTGCTCACTTAAACCGCGAACATTGGCTGCTGAGAAAGTCTCATCTATTTTTGCATCGGGTCGACGGCTAAAAAGCTCCGTCGAGGCATCATCAGAGTAATTGAACAGAAGCTGAGTCCTAGTTAAGCTGGCGTTTCGAATGGCATCTATCACTGGAATTGTGTAGTAGTTGGCGCTGAGGATAGGTTTAGCGTTTGGCGTCAAGCGCAGAAAATTGAGGCGTAGGTCGTAACCGGTAAATCGCATGATCTGTGAGGGGGAGCTGAAATTAAACTCCCCGTTTTCGTTTACATAAAAATTAGCGTTCCAGCTGTTTCCGTCACCCTTGATTCGAACCAAGTCAATGCGTTGATCTCCGTTAACGTCTGCTAGTTGAAGTTCCCCTCTGACATCTAAAGACCCTGTCCAATCTGGTTCATTCTTAAATCCACTGCCCAGTGTTTGGTAGTGAACATTGAGTTGGCCGAGACCGTCGACACCTTGATTCAAATAGACTATATCAAGTAACTCGTCGTCGTTCATTGTCAGCAGTAATGCATTGGGTAGCCAGTTCTCAGTCATTAGTAACGCTTCAGGTTTGCCGTTCGCATCGTCAAAGTTCTCTATAAAATCGCTAAAGAATGAATTTGATTCCACAGCAAACTCTAGACTGACTCCCTGTTCTGCATTGATACCAATATTGGCATCTACCCCAGATCTGCGCAGGGTATTACTGCTTTGATCTAGGGAGATAGGGCTGAATTGGGATTGTAAAGTAAAGGTCTCGTTGGGGCCTCCGGTAAAAAAACCGTAGCTGTCGCGACCCGGCAGAAGTAAGTCCACATGGCCATCTTTATTAATATCCTGACTAGGGTTAAAAAAAACTACCTGCTCTGAATTTGGGATTGTTGCGGCCAATTCCCACTGCAGCAAAGGTTTGAGGTTATTACTATAACCCTCAGTGTTGGCCGAGAGGCTAAAGACTCCAGAATTTGCAAACAATAGAAGTTCCATGCCCGGATCGGTTCGCAGATCCGCAAAACCAATGCCGATGATCTCTGTTTTGATGTCGATTATTTGAGGCTGAGAAGAAAAAGTACCGTCGATTCGTTGCTTGAGTATGTGAAGCTCTCGACCCCTGGTGATGTCGTAGTGGGAATAAATTAAATCTTTGAGTCCATCGCCATCCATATCTTCGGTTGCAAGGCTGTCCCAGTTGTTCTCACGTTTAAGTTCGAATGCAGCATAATTGCTTTGGCCAAAACTTTGGCTCGGATAGATGAGAATGGTGCAAACTGCAACAGCTATGCAGCTTAGGTTAGAAAAGAAATTCACGGGAAATAATACTGATTTCATTCTTCTACCAGTTCGCCGAGATCGGAAGAGAATTTAATCAAGCCAAGTACACTGTGGCTTTTTTCACCTTGAATCTGTGAGTAGGAATATAATGAGAACAGCCAAAGATCTAATACTGAAAGTTCGTTCGATTGGGGAGATAGCTTAGCTTCATAGTTGAACAGCGGCCCCAGACTAATTCGACTAATTCGTCTGCTGGGCTTCCACAGGTTTACCGGGATGTCTTTAATTTCATTATTACTGAAAACGCGCACAATAACTTCGTCTCCCAAGGCGTGCTCCTGATTCAACCGATTGACAAGGTCCTGGGCGGAATTCAACTCGATTCCGTCTAATGCTATGACTAAATCTCCAATCTTAAATCCTGAAGCCGGTAACGGGCTTTGGGGAAAGAATTCGGTAATTCTAGCGGCCACTAAGTCATTTCTGTTATTTATCTGAATCAGTTGAGTTTCGAAGCCAGCTCGTGTTGCGATAGGGTCTATGCGAAATAGTTCAATCGGAGCAGAAGAGCTGGGCAATTCTCTTGCTTGCAAATTTGCTTCAAACACAACTGTGCCACGCCTCCCTCTTAGAGTGTAGTTGAGACTATCTCGAGGTTGTCGTTGTATCGCCGCGATTGTGTCCGGGTGATTTGTCTCAACATTAGCAATGCTCAGGACAGTGTCGCCTACTTGCAAACCGGCTCTAGCGGCAGGCCCATCTGCTTCCATGCTGCGAACTTTTACACCGGGCAACACTTCAACATTAAATAGGGAATCCGATTCATTGATGTTGGCCTGAAAGCCGAAATCTACGGCTCCTGCCTCAACAGTTTCCTGATTAAACACCATGTCCTCTGGTGAAAACGTGATGTTCGGTGCAAGCAGCTG
The DNA here is from genome assembly GCA_045106275.1 of Pseudohongiellaceae bacterium. Lineage (GTDB taxonomy): Bacteria > Pseudomonadota > Gammaproteobacteria > Pseudomonadales > Pseudohongiellaceae > UBA9145. Next base: position 7,575 of record JBGCEK010000061.1, read on the forward strand.
CGCTTCATAACTTATACAGCCAGTGAGAGTAGCGGAGAACAACAATAAGACAGCTGTGTTTTTCATAGTTTAATCCGTTGAACCACAATCAGAGTTAGAAGTAAGAATACCGCCAAGCTCGGAAGGGGAGTCCAAAGGTTGTAGTCAAAAAATTGCTGGTCAACTAAGACATCCGAATAGCCACGAACTAAGCGACTAACATCTTGGAGATAAGATTGATCTAAAATAGACGGCTGAAAATTGGCGTAGTGAAGGTAGGCGAATTTTCCTAGGCTGGATTTAAAAACATCAATAAGAAGTGTTAATCCAAGCGCAACACTTACCGCCTGGGTAGCTGATTGAGCAATAACCGACACTAGCAGCGCAAAACCAATTGCCGCTGGCATTGGTAGAAGGGCCAAACCAAGTCCTAGTTCTATTTCTGACCAAATTTCCGCTTCGCTGATAAGCTCAAATCCGTCCTCTATGATTGGGCCAAATTCCCACAAACTGGCGCTGAGTAAATAGCAGCTCGCAAACAGTGTTGCCAAGGCTGCGATGGACAACGCATGCAGATAGACTAATTTGGCTAAGACAATGGTGCGCCTGCTAAGTCCTCTGATAACCAAGTGACGCACTGACCCAACTTCTTTGTCATTGCTGAAACTATAGGCTGCGATGGCTGTGAGGAGAAGGCTTAAAACTACAAGTCCAGTCAGCATTCCATCGACGAAGTAGCCATAGGCATTTTCTGTGGTCGCACCTGCAAAGCTGTCTCTTCCCAAAAGGCTGTCTCTTGATTCTTGTCCTGTCTGAGACAATTTAACGATCAACAACTGCAGCAGACTAAATAACGTGGGTGCGAGCAGAAGTAGTTTGCTACTGGAGTTTCTTAAACCTATGAAAATTTCAATTTTAAGAGCCAGAAGAAAACGCTTCATTGGGCGTCTCCCGAAGTGACTTGCTTGAACAGTCCCGCTAGGGTGGCTTTTTCGAGGGTGAGTTGATCCACTGGGATATGGCGTTCAACGAGCAGTCTATTAAGTTCAGCCGAGCTTAGGGATTCTAATTCAGCACTTATAACTCCCGTACGCTCGTTGCGAACTTCACCAATTCCAGAAGTCTGAGTTAAAAATTCAAACGCAGCTTGAGTGTTGGTACTATGAATCATCGCAGTGGCTCGGCGATTTTTAAGCAGTTCTTCAACGGAGTTGCTAGCGGCTATTTTTCCTTGATGAAGCACAGATAAATGAGTACAAATTTGCTCAAGATAGGGGAGTTGATGAGACGAGAGAAGGAATGTTGTTCCTTGATTCTCGTTGAGACTTTTAACAAGTTCCAAAACATCATCTACTCCGCCGGCATCAAGACCGTTGAAAGGCTCGTCTAAAAGGACGAGGTCGGGTTGGCCCAATAAGGCTTGGGCAATTGATGTTCTCCGCTTGTTACCAAGCGACAAGTGTCTAATTTTATAAGTCGAAAATTGTTCGATACCCAACAAAGCTTCAAACTTTTTTATTGAATCCGTTTTTGCCCCGCACAGCATAGCCCCGATAGTGAGTGTCTGGCGTACGGTTAAGTTGGGGTTTAGGCAGGGAGAGTCAAAAACTGAAACGACTCGCCCGCAGGCTCTGTTAAGTCGGTCTGGGGAGAAACCAAGAACATCAACTTCACCGGAATCAAAACGTTGTAAGCCAAGAATGCAGTCAAGGGTCGATGTTTTGCCAGATCCGTTAAGGCCAACCAAACCGTGAATGGCTCCATGTTCAACTTCTAGCTCGATGCCGTCTAGTACAAGGTGCTCACCATAGGTTTTTCGTAAGTTGCTTAACCGGAGAGCTAAGTGATTTTTCCCGCTGGACATGCATTAACTCGGTTGTGGATTACAATAGAGCGCTTTTCGACTACCCTTTAAACGTTTCTTAGAGTTGTCCATGGTGCGTTTTTTTTTCAAGGATCAGGGCGTCGAAACAGCCCTGATCCTAGTAAAACCAATAGATTTATTCGACGAAAAGATCCTCGACTTGCACTTGTTTGACCGTGCCAAACTGTTCGAGTTCCTCAACATCGATAATGGAAAGATCACCGACAATTGAAATAAGCTTTTCCCGATTTTTGACATTTGTTTGCTGGAATCTAACCAAGTCTTCGAACTGAGCCGATTGCAACTGGGCGTAAGTTTGTTGGCGAGGATCCCCTTCAAGACCCAACCGTTCCCAGCCGCGAACAGCACCAATGACTTCGCGAAAGTTCAGCTTTGATGTTCGATATCTGTTGGTAAGAGAGTTAACTGCTTCTTGGAAACTTTGCTCCGACTCGGGCATGTTATCAATCAGATCGATGAAGGCATTGAGCGCATCGACAGTTTTGTCAGTTTGAGTGCCTATGACGCCCAGCATCAGGTTTTCCGCGTTGGTTCTTCTTCCTTGGGAATAGCTGGCCCCTGCCGTGTAGGCCAACGCCCGTGCTTCCCGAAGCTCCTGAAATACCACGCTAGACATACCGCCGCCAAAATAGTTGTTGTATACCGATGCCATTGTCGATTTAGCTCGGTCGTACTCGCCTTCTGGAAACTCAATGCGAACCTGAGCCTGTGCTGCTTTTTGATCCACCACTAACACTTCACTTTCGTTAAAATCCCGAGTAGTTCTAAATCGGTAGGCAGGTGTCTCTTTGAGCTCTCCTTCTAACACATACTGGCGTCTCAAGGCGGAGACAACATCTTCGATAGGCATCGAACCGGTATAGGCAAGAGTGTGCTCGTATTCCAAGAGACTGGCCGGCAGAGAAACGAGCTCCTCAACTGTTGTGGCATTGATTTCATCTGTGGTGAGTGCTTCCAACATTGGTGATTCTTCCCCGTAGCGATTGTACATGTACAACGCTTGAGCGATGGCCGGGGGGGAACTTTTTCGGTCTTGGCGAGCTTTCAACATTATTCCTTTGAGCTGTTCGAGAGTCTCTTCATCGGCGACCGGATTATTCACCAGCTCTAGCATCAGGGCGACGCTGTCTTCGAATTGCTCATCCAAACCTGTCAGGGAAAAACCAGACGAATTTTCGCCTGCACCGAAGCGGAACTCAGTCCCCATGCGGTACCATTCCTTTTGCAGCTCTTCGTTGCTGAGGTTTGAGGTTCCTGCAACATCCATTAATGATGCAGCTAGGTTTAATTTTTCATTTTCTTCAGTGCCCACATCAATGTTCACTGAAAAAGTGAACAAGTCGTTAAGGGGATTTGGTGCATAGTACAAATTCACGCCATCTGAAAATTCAATGACACGATAGTCCTTATCAGCCTCAACAAAGACGGGTTCTATTTCTTCAAAGGGCATGGCTAGAATGTGGGTGGCGAATTCAGATTGCAGAGACGGGTCGATAGTAATCGGGTCGATTTGTGGTTTGACTACCGGCGGTATCTCATGCTGTTCATCAAGCCGATAGACCGCTACGTAGTCATCTCCAAAATACTTATTCGCAACGTCTACAACATCCTGCTTAGTGAGTTTCTCCATGCGGTTCAGTTCCGCAACAGTGTAATCCCAATCAGCCCCCTCAATAAAAGACTGGCGCATTTTGGCGACTCGCGCGGTATTGAATTCCTGACTGGCTTTCTCATTCTTTTTGAAGTCATTCACAATTGCAGTAATTATCCAATCTTCAAAATTACCGGCTTTAACTTCCTCTAGTTGATCTAGAAGAAGTTGCTCGACTTCTGCTAGCGTCTGCTCTTGCTTAGGCGTCCCATATAGATATTGCACACCCGCTTGGTTGAGAAACATGGGCGAGGAACCTGCACTGGAAACCCGCTGCTGTTGGTTCAAATTGAGATTGATTAGGCCGGCAGTCCGATTGTCCAGAATCATATCTACGAGGGTCAACGCTTCTTTGTCAGGGCTACCGTTGGGAGCTGTGCGAAATGCAATTTGCACTTCTTCTTCGCCGGGGTAACTCACAGTGGCACGTTCGGCACCGGCGAGCGGGGCTTCTTCCCAGGGTCCGATATTTGGCAGGGGCTTCGATTCCCATTGCCCAAATTTTTCGGTGATAAGTTCGATTGTCTCCTGAGTATCAATATCGCCACTGATAAAAATGGCCATATTGTTGGGCACGTAGTAGGTTTCAAAGTAATTCTGGATATAAACCAGCGAAGGATTTTTTAGATGCTCAGCGGTTCCTATAGTCGGTTGCTGGCCATAAGGGTGAACTTTAAACACTAAATCGTTAACCGCGGTATTTATAATACGACCAGCACTATCCAAAGAACGATTCTTTTCTTCGTACACAGTTTCGAGCTCAGTATGGAATAGTCTGAATACTGGATTGACGTAGCGATCCGCTTCTATTTCTGCCCATTGTTCTAATCTGTTTGCCGGCAATCCAATCTTGTAGACAGTTTCTTCAAAAGACGTATGGGCGTTTAGACTTGTACCACCCATGTTGGTGTAAAGTTTTGTCAGTTCGTTGGTGGCAGCGTATTGAGAGGCTGCTTGTGCCTCGGCATTTATTTGCTCATAGATTTCTGCTCTAACCGCTTCATCGGTTTCATTGAAATGCTGTTCATAAAGTTCAACGATTCGATCTAAGTGTGGCTTTTCTGCAGCATAGTCCAGCGACCCCATTTTCTGGCTGCCTTTGAACATTAGGTGCTCAAGATAGTGTGCTAGCCCTGTGGCATCGGCAGGGTCGTGGAGCGAGCCCGCTCGTACTGCAATTTCTGTATAGAATCGAGGTTCTTCATGATTCTCTGTGAGATAAACTTGCAGGCCATTGTCTAGCTCGAAGATGGCTGCATTAAGAGGGTCATTTTCATTGTCAGAGTTCACTCGCCGATAGCCGAGATTGACAGGCTCTGGGGCAGCGGCCACAGAGCTTTCAGTATCCGGCGGGGTCTGCTCACTGCAGGCCACAAGCATGCCAAAGGCAAGGGCTAAGGCGATTAAGCGAGATGTTGTAAATGAATGAAACAGATTGAACATGATGTTGCTCCATTTGGAGAAATGACTTATCGATTGGTATTGCTAGTCAGTATTGCCAGCGTTCGCGCTTGGTGGCCAAAGTGGGTGTTATCCTGACCTTTACACTCTTGACCCTAAGGCTTACGCGAATTTGCGCAGATTGGTTGCCTTGATCGAGCTTAATTTCCTAGCCTACTCACTAACGTGAACTATGCGGGAGAGTATACCGCATCCACCGGTTTAGATTGCCTGAAAGCTTCCAGATTCTATCCAGATGCGATTTTTGACCTGCACACTAGCAAAATTAGCACTGGTTTCTGGGGAAATCGGCAGTTGTCTGACTAACGACCGGCGTTCTTGTGCTTAGGGCAGGGAGATTCCAATTTAAGTGCCTCATTGGGCGCCCGTTCCAAACTTGAGCTCCACCTTCGGCCCATTATAAGATGGGGTCCGATTTCCCACCACCCCACGGTCTCGCCCTATGATTTTGCCTAATCGCATTGCCCTTGTCTCTCTCATTCGAACTGTCGCTATTCTCAGCGCCATTAGTCTTCCTGTTCAGGCCGCTGACAATGGCATTTCTGGATATGACCAAGGCGCAGATTTGGCTATCGTTGCATCCCATGAAAGCGAATCTATGCAGTTTGAATTGCTTCATTCCAGAGTATCGGAAAAACCTGACTTATGGATAAATTTTGAGAAAGAATTGGCAGACTTTGGGGAAGCGGGTTACCAACGCTTGAAACCGTTGGTTCTGGATAAACCGATAACCGAACTGCAGGACAGCGTCCTAGCCGAAAAATTAAGCTATCAAGACCTTGTCACTTTTTACCTTTATCGTATTCGAGAAATTGAACAAGATGGGGATCGTTTCCTCAACGCGATAATAGCGACCAACCCAAATGCGTTGCAGGACGCGAAAAATCGGGATGAGCAACGCCAAGCAGGCAGGACCGTATCCCAAGAGTCACTGTTTGGGATTCCTGTATTGCTCAAGGACAATATTGGCTATGCCGGTTTACCAACCACAGCCGGTGCTGTAGCGCTGACTGACAATGTCACTGCCAATGCCTTTATTGCTCAGCGACTTGAAGATAGCGGGGCGGTCATTCTCGGCAAGGCAAACTTGAGTGAATGGGCTTATTTTTTCTGTGATAGCTGCCCGTCAGGGTATAGCGCGCTTGGGGGACAAACTCTCAATCCCTATGGAAGACTAGAATTTGGCACTGGAGGTTCCAGCTCAGGTAGTGGTGCAGCCGCCGCGGCTAATTTAGCGGCTGTAACCGTCGGGTCGGAAACTTCTGGGTCAATACTGTCTCCTGCTAGTGCTAATTCATTGGTGGGATTGAAGCCCACCACTGGCAGTCTAAGCCGGTCAGGGATTGTCCCGATATCCGCGACCTTAGATACCGCTGGGCCAATCACTAAGTCAGTGGCTGATGCGGTGCTTCTTTTTAATGCTATGTCCGGTTTTGATCCCTTAGATACCGCCATGCCGATGCTGAGCCAAGACAACAGGCTGGTGTTCACCGATAAGAGTCTGCGAGGCCAAAGAATCGGCGTATTGGATTCTTTCGAGGACAATGTGCACTATCAAGCAGCTATTAAACGTCTTGCTGATGCGGGTGCGATTGCTGTGCCGATTGTTTTTGAATCGCCTAGTTTTTCCGGATTTGATAAGTTTCTAGGCGGCGAAATGGTGCGTGATCTTAGCCTGTATCTTGAAGCCTATGGCAACGAGAGCGTGCAGGTTGGCTCAGTGGCAGAGGTGCAGTCATTTAATGAACAGGAGCTTGATATTCGGGCGCCCTATGGGCAGGCATTGATAGACATGATGGCAGGGTTGGAAATGACCGGCGAGGAATTAGAAGCCCTTAGAATTCGCTTGCAGGATTCCGCTTCTGGCTATTTGGAAGGGCTATTTGCGGAGTTTGATCTTGATGTGTTGGCATCGGTGAACAATCGAAATGCTGGCCTTGCTGCCTTAGCCAACTATCCTGCTCTCACTATACCAATGGGCTACCAAGACAATGGAAGGCCGCTAGGGTTGACGTTTTTTGCGCCTTCATATCAAGAACAAATGTTAATCGATGTGGGCCTTCAGTATGAAAAGCTAAGTCTTGCTCGTAAGTCGCCTGCGGGTTACGAGTAAATCTGCCAGTCATTCTACCAGTAATTCTCAGTGGTTATTTGGCCGGGGGTTCGGCGACGGTTTTTGGTAAATCCTCTTTCTTTGAGCGCGTTACTGGCATCTTTGATCATGTCTGGGTTTCCACATAACATCATTTGAGAGTGTTCTAGCTTGAGCTTTATGCCTAACCGGTTTTCGAGTTCACCGCTTTCTATGGCGGCAGGAATTCTGCCGCTGAGAGCGCCCGGAACGGATTCGCGGCTCACAAACGGTTGATGGTGAAACTGCTCACCGTGCCTCGCTTTGATCGCTCTAACCTGATCTTGATAAAGCAGGTCGCTTTTGTGACGAACAGCTTGGACCAGAATCAACCGCTTAAATTTTTGCCACGCTTGGTCGGTTTCTAAAATAGACATAAACGGAGCAATACCGGTTCCGGTCGCGAACATCCAGAGATCATCTGCCGCTGGAACTTCGTTGAGGACAAAAAAACCGTTGGGCTGTTGCTTTACCCATACGCTATCTCCCACCTTCAATTTGACAAGAGCGTTGGAAAGGCTTCCATTGGTCGCGGTGTAAAAAAAGAATTCTTTCGGGTGTACCTGCGGAGCACTTATGAATGAATAGGGCCTTGCCACGCGTTCGCCGTCGATTTCCAGCGCCAGCGAAGTAAATTGCCCGGCGACAAAATCATTGATTTCAACATCAATTTTCAAACTGAATAAAATATCTGTCCAGCGGGTGTATTCAACGACTTCACCTTCATTCCACTGTGCCATGAGTTTCCTTTACTATCTAGATTGGCTTGCACTGGAACAATGGTATGAATTTCTATAGTCTCCAAGCAAGCAAAATAAAGAATAATAAGGCGTCAGCAGTAAGTAGCGGCGTCAACAACGCATGAAGAGGTTGGTGAATGTTAAGCACTTGGTTTGAAATAGCACTGTGGAAGCGGATTTTGGGTGCGCTGTTAGTGGGCGTGGTAGTGGGTATGGTGTGGGGCCCTGGCTCGGAAAGCTTAGCATGGATCGGTGATGTGTTTATGCGTTTGATACGAATGGTGGTGGTGCCTCTGGTATTCGTGACCTTGGTATCAGGCGTAGTCTCTATGGGTGATCCAAGCAAGCTGGGATCCTTGGGAGTCAAAACCTTAGGTATCTACATGGCGACAACATTGGCCGCAATTACCATCGGCTTAGTAACAGCTGCGTTGTTGCAGCCCGGTGTGGGTGTGGATCTGTCCAGCGCCGTACCTGGGCAGATTCAAGAAGCGATTCCTTTGTCTGAACGTCTTCTGAATATCGTTCCTGTGAACCCAATCGCAGCCTTGGCCGAAGGCAATATCTTGGCGATCATCTTTTTTGCTTTGCTAGTGGGTATTAGCCTGCTGACGATTGGTGAAAAAGGGAAGCCGGTGGCTGATGTGATGGATGCATCATCAGAAATGATGATAAAAATTACCCATTGGATAATGGAAGTCGCACCTTTTGGGGTGTTTGCTCTGATTGCTGTGGTGGCAGGAACGCAGGGGGTGGCGGCCTTACTGGATGTGATTACCCTAGCACTTTGCGTACTTATCTCCTGTGTTGCTCATATGGTTATTGTGCATGGCGCACTAATAATGAAGCTCATGCTTAAACTATCTCCAGTGATGTTTTTCCGCGGCGCTAGAGATGCCATGCTGGTGGCTTTTTCCACCTCCTCAAGTTCGGCAACGTTGCCGGTATCCATGTCAGTTGCTGAAGAAAACCTTGGTATCAAACCTGTTGTTGCCTCAACAGTCTTGCCATTGGGCGCGACTATTAATATGGACGGCACTGCACTTTATGTGGGCATTGTCTCAGTCTTTGCCGCTCAGGCCTTTGGCATAGACTTGAGTCTTGGTGATTACGTGTTGGTGGCAGGCTCAACCACATTGGTATCAGTCGGCACAGCCGCAGTGCCAGGAGCTTCGCTATTTCTAATGGCTGCCGTGATGGGGACTGTGGGAATGACGCCAGAGCAAATAGCTGTGGTGATTGGTTTTATCTTTCCTTTTGATCGACCCTTAGACATGCTGAGAACAGCGGTTAACATTGGTGGAGACCTGTCTGTTTCCACAGCAGTGGCCAATTGGGAAGATGAATTTGA
>JBGCEK010000062.1:0-4253 GCA_045106275.1 Pseudohongiellaceae bacterium
TTTGAATTTTATTGATTTGCGACCGGTGTTTAGACATATTTAGATTAGTTTATAGGAGTTTTATTATGAGTCCCCAGTGTAAGAAGTGGTTTGGGCATTTTATTGCAGAGCATAATGCACCATCTATCGCAGATTGTTGTGAAGCGAGGGCGAAGCCTACTATTTCTAGTGTTTCAGCGCTACCGATGCACTCCATAAACAAGCCGTCGAATATTCTACCCTTCAAGTCTCGCGAAACGCGCGTACAAAGTAGTCTGTCAGTGGCTTAACGAGATATGCCATTGGGGTTCGATCGCCAGTTTTGATATATGCTTCAACAGGCATTCCAGGAATTAGGATAGTGCCTTCTGACAGCCTGTCGATTTCACCTTCGTTGAGAAAAATCTCTGTGCGATAATAGCTTTGACCGGTCGTTTCATCTTCGAATGCGTCTGCGGAAATTTGGACAATATGGCCATAAAGCTCAGGTGTGGTCCTTTGATCAAGCGCAGATAATCTCAGTGAAACGTCTTGGCCTGTGACCAGTTGATCTACATGGATCAAGTCAACTTTTGCGGCGATCACAAGCGGCCGGTCCTGTGGGACAAGATATAAAACAGGTTCTGCGGGCCGCACGACACTTCTGGGCGTTCGGACTTGCATACCATAGATGATCCCGGAGACAGGTGCGCGGATGCTGAGTTCAGCGATTTCCTGACTCAACGCTTGGCGCCGCTCAGCCAATTCTAGCTCTTGTGACCGTAAATCGCGCAAATTGCTAATTGCCTCTTCCCGGTTCTGTGTTGCGAGCTTGAGCTTTTCCAGTTCAATTTCTGTAATGCGGCCCTCTGCACGAGATTTTGATGCGATAAGTTCACCAAGTTGGCCGCTTAACCGTGAAGCTTCCCGCTTCAAGCTCAGAACCGTGCCAGCCTGTGCCAGCTTCTTGTCCAAAAGCGCTTGCTGGTTGGTTAGCTCTTCATCGATGAAAGTAATTTGTTCGCCAAGAGAAACCTGCTGCGCTTCAATACCTGTAATCTCACTTTTGATTTGCTCGATGCGCTTTGTCATTTGGCTTATTTCTTGTCGCATTGCGACGCTTCGAGTTTGGAATAAGCTGGTTTGCCCAGAAATCATTTCTTGGATTTCTGGGTCTTGTTCAGCGGCTTTAAGCAGCTGTGGATCAAATGTAATGGTATTGCTTTCTTTTTGTTCAGCTTCAAAGCGGCCTCGTCGTGCCTGAAGTTCATAGAGCTGTGCCTCAACAATCGACAGTCGTGATCTCAGTTGAGTGCCATCGAGTTGTAAGAGTAAGTCTCCAGAATGGACAAAATCGCCTTCGTCTACCAAGATTTCAGCAACAGTTCCTCCACCTTGGTGTTGGACAATTTGACGATTTCGATCAACTTCAAAGCGTGCTGAAGATACGATAGCACCAGAGATCTGGCTAGTGACAGACCACATGCCAAAGCCTCCAACAAGAATGAAAAGGGCGGTCAGGCCAATCAGAATAGGCCTATATGAGTTCCAATTCTTTATTTTAGTCACGCGGCACCTTTTTCGTTTATTTTTGTACTCACACGAAGCTTCCCAGCCTGAACTGGTTCTTGTTGCATGATTTTTTCTTTTGGGCCGAAGGCGGCGCATGTTCCATTGTCGAGGACTAAAAGCATGTCACATTCACGAATTGCGGCAGGACGATGTGCCATGATTAGCACCGCACAGTTTTGGCTTTTGAGTTGTTTGATGGCTTTGTTGAGGGCGTCACTCCCGATGCTATCCAAATTAGAGTCTGGTTCGTCGAGGACAACGACAACGGGTTTGCCGTAGAGGGCGCGCGCTAATCCAATCCGCTGCATTTGACCTCCAGAAAGGCGAGACTGGCCGGTTGAAATAACCGTGTCATACCCATTTGGAAGTTCCAGTATCATTTCATGCGCGTCTGCTTTTTTAGCAGCAGCAACGACTTTGGGGCCGTTAATTTCAGGGTCAAGACGCGCAATGTTCTCAGCGATTGTACCATCAAAGAGCTGCACCCGTTGAGGCAGATATCCAATATGCTTGCCTAAAGTATGGGACGCGTATTGATCAAGGGTCGCACCATCCAACCGCAAAGCACCACTCATGGGTTTCCAAACACCTGTCAGCACACGTGCGAGTGTTGATTTGCCAGATCCAGAAGGCCCGATGACACCCAAAGCCTGCCCAGGTTTGAGCTCAAAGCTCAACGATCTTAAGGCCGCTTTTTTTTCGTCTGGAGGAAAGACAGTGATAGCTTGCGCGCAAAGTGTTGCTTTTGGGGTGGGGAGGGGGGTGAGACCTGCTTCCTTTGGGACTGCTCCAAGCAATTCACTGAGACTGTACCATCCTTTTACCCCTCTTTGCACAGTACTCCACTGATTTAATGCGAGGTCGATTGGTGCTAAAGCGCGCCCTAAAAGAATGGTGCCAGCAATCATCGCGCCAGGGGTCATTTCATTGAGCAGGACAAGCCATGCACCCATGCCTAACATGGCTGATTGTAAAAAGAGCCGTAGTGTTTTGCTTATAGAGGTAAAACAACCAATAACACCGGTTACTTCAATTTGCTTATCGAGGGCTTGATTGCGCGCTTTGAGCCAGCGAGAAAATGCAGCATCACGCATACCCATGGACTGAACCATTTCAGCCTCATTGCGGATCTGGTTCGACATCATTGTCGCTTTGTGATCAGACTGTGCGGCCTCAGCTTGAGGGTCACGCGACATAAGTTGGTTGGCTAGAGTCACAATGATCAGTACAGCTGCGCCGCCTACCGCCAAATATCCCAGCACAGGGTGAAACAAGAAGATTCCAAAGAAGAAAACTGGTGTCCAAGGCATATCAAAAGCAGCCATTAAGACTGGAGATGTCATCAAGCGCCTTATGGCCTCAAGATCGGCAAGGCCAGTTTCCGTTTTTAGGTCTGGCGCCACAGCAGATTTTCTCATGACTGCATCGAATACGCGGTGATCCAGGTCAGCTTGAAATTGTGCGCCTACGCCAGCCATGATGCGTCCGCGCACATATTCGAGAACACCCATCACGCAGTACATAAAGAGCATAATGCTCGAGAGAGCCAAGAGCGTCTCAACTGACCCAGACGACAAAACACGGTCATAGACTTGCAGCATGTACAGAGGGCCAGTAAGCATCAGTAAGTTTGCAAAAAAACTGAATACCGCAACGGCCCAATACATCTTTCGGCTACGTGCGCGAACGTCTTTCAGCTCAGCTTGGCCGATTGCTTCGTAGTCATTCTGCATATGTGCCCCAGTGACTGCTCTTTGGTACAGTGCGCGGATGAAGTGATATCCCACGGCAGACCCTACTTACTCTTTGTGTAAATAAACTTACCAAAAGATGAGAAACGCCTCATATTAGCGGGAGTGTTCATCAGCTCTGCTCCTGTGTTAGCCATAGATGCAATCATGCGTAGAACGACAAGGTCCTAATCGTTGTGTTCACCTATGGTTAATGTTCTGGGCAGAATCTTGCCCGAATTGAGGTGAATCAGGGCCATATAAGGCAGAATTGTGCCTAGCAAGGACATCAGGTGGGTGGTTGGCGCTTAGGCTGCATATTTGATACCGGCATACTTGGCAGCTCAAAGAGCGCTTCGATGTGTATGCTTATTTCCCGTCACAAAGGGCATGGGCTTGGCAAAGCTTCAAGCTCTATGGTTTGAACACAAAGTGTAGCCCTGTTTCATTTAGGCGTTGCCCCCTTAAGGCGCTCAGCGTGCCTGCGTACAATCGCTCTCAAGGGGAGGGGGGCTTAGTTCGGACTAGGGATCCAGATAATGCTATTTTGGAATACGTGAAATAACTTCTGTGCAGTCTTTTTCATTCGTCGTTGCTTCAGCCGCATAGATTTCAAGCACACCTGCAAGCCCTTCAACAAAACCGGTCAGATTATTTTGTTTACCAAAATCTTCTAGTTCTTCGATTGCAGATAATAACCAATGCTTGTTTTTCATAACCAGACCTACACAGCTTCTCCATGGTTTGGAGGCTAATGAACAGAAAAATGGTTAAAAAAATATCAATTATGAGCGGGTTCTGATGCTATCGATTGTTTCTTCCATGACTATAGTTAAGTTATTGTTTTCTGACATCAGCAATTGATTGGTGACGAGCCGCATTGCAGCTGCTGTATGTATAAAACCTTTTTCTTCGGATTCATTCGCAACGGCTCTTGCTAGCAGTATCAAATCTGAATGTTTCATAGGGTTCTGTTGGGTTCCATATCTGTGT
>JBGCEK010000063.1:0-6019 GCA_045106275.1 Pseudohongiellaceae bacterium
ATCATTTGCGACAACGCCAGCTTCCACAAAGGTGGACGAATTAGAGAACTGATAGAAGCAGCAGGGTGTCATCTGCTGTACCTACCGCCGTACTCACCTGACTTGAACCCGATAGAGCATCAGTGGTTTGTTCTCAAGAACCGGATGCGCAAACAGATACAGTCTGGCAGACCTTTCAGAGAAGTCGTGGACGAAGCTTTTGAGTCTATGCCGTCAGCTTATGAAGGATTGCTATACTTGATTCAAGCCACCAAACAGACTGCGTGTGATTATGAAAGATTGGAATATTACCACTCAGTATATGCTGCTCATAGGTCGTTGCCTATCCATAGCATCTCTGGTTGCGCTTCTGTATCCACATAAGACGCTATTAGCAGCGGTTGTTGAAAATCGAAATAATATTTCGACAGGCGTTGTTGGATCAACAGATCTTAATCAGATTCTGGTCAGCGAGACTGAGCATGAGGCGCAAACTTCAGGAGAGACAGAAATTCTGGTAGACGAAATCGATGTCGTTTCTAGCGATCCGCAGCGCCCTCTTACCCCAGAGCTGATCGATGTGGTGTATGACGCAGCCGGAACAGCTCCTGGAAACACTACCACCCGCTCTCAGCTGCGAGAAGATATTAATAGCATCTTTGGCACAGGTTTTTTCCTCAACGTCAGAGCTGAACCTGAAGATACTGAATCAGGCATCAAAGTCACGTTCTTTGTAGAGCCAAACCCTGTTCTAACCAATGTGGATGTGCGCAACCGTCAGGTTCTGCCTGACGAAATTGTCGATGACCTATTCAGCGACCAGTACGGTCAAATCCTCAATATTCGAGGCTTTCAAGACGCCATCCTCGAGCTTAACGATTGGTATCAGAAGAACGGTTACGTCCTTGCTCAAGTTATAGAGGCCCCGCAGATATCAGACGATGGCACTGTCTCTCTAACTGTGGCCGAAGGAGAGATTGAATCGATTGAGGTACGCTTTACCGATAAAGAGGGGGAGCCCATTATAGGGAAGACACGTGACTTTGTTGTGACGAGTGAATTTATCACTGAGCCAGGAGATATATTTCAATCAGAACAAATTCGAGAAGATTTTAATCGAGCGTTTACCTTGGGGTTGTTTGAGGATATTCGCCCTTCTCTTGATCCAGGGGAGGTGGATCCCCGTAAGGTTAAGCTGATCGTTAATGTGGCTGAGCGTGAGACACGCACTGTCGGTAGTTCTGTTGGCTTTAACTTACGCGGTGATGTGTTTGGCCAGCTGAGCTTTCAAGAAAACAACCTTGGTGGTCTAGGGCAGTCTGTCTCGACATCTACTAGATTTCAGAGATCAGGAGTTGGGTTCAATTTAAGCTCAACAAATGCAGTGCAAGAGAATGCTTTTGGAACAGAAGAAATTATTTCGGAGTCTGCGCTCGCGCCTCTAATGCGTTCCTTAATTCGTTCCTTTAGAAGGCCATATGCGTCAACGGAGGATGCACCATCCGATGATGAAGAAAAAATATGGACTACCGAAATCGAAACTGACCCTAAGCAAACTGCAAAAATAGAGAATGAAGTACAAATATTATTGTACGAAACGCAATTTAGCTTAGAAAAGGAGACGATGACTCCGGCTCAATATTCCCTTACGCTGAGTAATCTAGCCATTTTGTATGCGCGACAAGGCTACCATGTCCTTGCTTTAGAAAGTTTTTATGAAGCCAGTGATCTTTTCCAGCGTCTAGATAGTCCTGGATTAGTTTTTCTAACTCAAATGGAGATTGCACAAACCTATAGATCTATTGGTTTACCTAACAATGCAGTCGAAGCGTATCATGAGTCTCTAGAGGCTATCAATAACGTTGATTTTGACGCTTCTGATGATCTGAAGTCTCTGTTTGGAGATCAGATGCTTCCTATTGTTCAGAGAGAGTGGGGTGTAGCACTTGAACAGTTCGAAAAAAGGCTGAATCTCGTACTTCCCTTAGTTAAAAATCTTGTTGCACTAGATATTGCTGCTACTTACAGTGCTGCGGGAAACTATCAACAGGCTACCTATGTTCTAAATTCCCCACAGCTATTGGCCACAACGTCTGATGATATTAAACCCTTCATAGCTAGTAATGACTTAGAATCTTTCTTTTTCGATGCGCTCTTGGATGATGACTCCGAAGCGCCACAAGAGAACTTTGACTTGCAAACATTCGTCTATCTGCTTACAGGAACTACTGAACAACCAGAACCTTTTGGGGTTTCTCTTGGAAATTCTATGAGTAGAATCGTAAATATTGCTTTCAATAGATTCCCTAATGTCTTAAGGGATTGGTCTCTAAGCTCTATTTATCTTGATTTAGAAGAGATAGAAATTTCTGATTTTTACGAGAGCAGAGCTTTCTCTAAGCGGCAATCTATGCGAGAAGAACTTGGCCTCCTAAATAATGTTGACCCGGCACTTCTACGCTTTTATGAAAAAATAGAAAGCGAGTTAATTTTCTCTCTGTCTGATGAATTAAAGGCCTCTATCGTTCGTTATGCAAAGGCAATCCTTACGACTTCTGGGAGAATAGATGACCGTGAAGGAACAGTAGGTGAGTCGTTTTTAGAAGTGACTCAAGATCTTTTAAGAACGCTAGAGAATTCTTCTGAATGGAATAATTTAGAATTAGGGGAAATTGGCAATATACTTGATGATTCCGCTGCAGCATTAATTCCTGCTATAAACCAAGGGGCTGCGGACCAAGATGGCTTTGTAAGTGTCGGACTCGCTAAAGATATCGAATCATATCTTGGGATACTAGAGCTTCAGAGAATTATTCAAGTTCAAGAAGTCCAGTCTTTTCTGAGATTACTCAATGCACTAGAGCTGAACAGAGACATCAAGGCTTTCTTGATAGGTTTCTTCGAATTCACTACTCAAAAGCATACCTTTTCCGATTATGATGCAGAGCTGGCAGCAGTTCAATCAGTATTAGCGTTATTGCCTTCTGACCAAAATTTTTATTTTTTCGAATGGTTGAGAGGCTATCTCTTAGAAGCTCAGGGCAATGTCTATTCTGATAAGAACGAACATGGAAAAGCTCAGACCAGCTATCAACAAGCTGCAGAAGCCTTTGAGATATCAGCTATTAGTTTTAAGAGTGTCTTTGATGAAATCTCTCGGGAAGGGGAGCTATCCTTCTGGGGAAGATTACTCTCTACTTTTAATCTAGAAAAGGCGTTTCAGGATAATTTAAATTTAAGCATTGCCAGCCTCTATCTTAGAGCTGAGAATTATCAAGAAGCAAATTCTTCATATCGAAAATTTTTATCGATTTACGAAGAAAAAGGAAATCCAGAGAACTTACTTCCTCCATTTAGCTCTGACTCGAATAGTTTAGGGCCGTTTGTTCACTATCGCTATGAGGTTCTTCTAGAAACTATCCGAAGTCATCTTGAACGGATTGGTCTCAGTCCGGCCCAAGAAAAAGAAGTTACTCAATTATTTAAAAATTCATACGACAGGCTAGAAATTGAGCGGATTGGACTTGAGGGTTTTTTTAACAGGTTCGAACAAAGTGATTTTTTACCAACAGTAGACGAGCTGAATCTGATCATTCCTGTGAGTGAGGTTTACTATTACATTGCACTGACAGACTACAAAAAGGGGAACTTAGATGAGGCTTTAGCTAACCTTGAAATCGCTGTTGATTTACATGAAGAGGATTTTTTTCAAGAGAATATTTCTGGTGGTAAAGGGTTGCTCAATACAGATTTTAAGTATAGCCATGGCATCCCAAGAAATGGAGAAGTAGGATTTGATTTTAATTTCACCCCTGGTAATGACTGGCTTATTCCACAAGCAGCAAGCCAAAATACTAATGGTTTACTTTCTCCCACGTTTGTAAATGGGAAAAGCCAACCTGAAGATGTCATTGGAAGGCCTAACGCAAAGAGCTGTGGAAGTTTAGAACAATATTTTACATGTAAGAGTAAGTACTTTGAATTGTATATTGATATCCTCCTACAGGCTCATCAAAACTCACCCGAAGGAGGATTTGATGTCCAGGCCTTTGAAGCCATAGAACGTGCAAAGGTCCACACCCCTCAACGACTTCAATTTACAGATGTTTCAGAGGAACTGCCTCCAGAACAGCAGCGTTTACGACAGCGGAAAGAACGTCTCAACCAGCCAGCACCCTACGAAAGGATTCAGCAGGAAGCATTAGACCCAGACACTGTGTTGCTTGAATATAGCTTAGGTGAAAATCGCAGCTATCTCTGGCTCGTGCAGCAAGGAGCACCGCTCCAGATTTTTGAGCTGCCGCCCAGAGATGAGATTGAGGCAAAAGCTCGTGAGTATCTGAGCCTGCTAACTGAGCCTGGCGGTTGGACACGTCCTCGTACAACGGCCAAAGTCGGTAAAGAACTCAGTGACATGCTCCTAGGCCCTATTACTAATCAATTGCCAGGGACCCGGCTAGTGATCGTTGGTGATGGTGTCTTGCAGTACTTGCCCTTCAGTGCATTGCCTAACCCAAACTCTTCTTTGACAGCGATGTCTAGCCCAGTTCTAGAAGGCGAATTTGCACCACATCTTGAACCACTACTTCTTAGCCATGAAATCATTTCTTTGCCTTCAGCGTCTGCGCTAGTGTCACTCAGAGAAGATAGAGAAAATCGTTCAAGCCCTACAAAAGAGCTGGCTATCTTTGCCGATCCAGTTTTTAATCACAAGGACAGCCGAGTAGACGGTATCAGAGTAGATGCGAGTTCTCCAGAGTTTGATACTCGACGTCTGGAAGAAATAGACGTTTTCTATGGTGAGCTGCCCAATACACGCGAAGAGCTTTCCCGAATAGATACTCTTGTGCCAACGGGCCAAAAGAAGGTGTTTGCTGACTTTGATGCCAGCTTAGACAATGCCCTAACAGAGAGCTTAGGGGACTACCGAATGGTTCATTTTGCGACCCACGGCATTTTCAACAGTAAGTCGCCAGAGCGCTCAGGTATTGTTCTGTCTGGCATCAATGAAGATGGCTCGATTCAACCTTCGTTGCTATCACCAGAGGTTGCCTTCAATGATTTGAACTTAGCCGGGACTGAGTTGGTGGTGCTCAGCGGCTGTAGGACAGGGTTAAGCCAAGATGTAGCACTTCGCCAGGGATTGACAGGACTGACAGGCGGATTGCTTGCGGCTGGGACAGACCGAGTTGTGACTAGTCTTTGGAGTGTTCGTGACGATGCAACCAAGGAACTTATGAGTCGATTTTATGAGAATATGCTCCTACCAGAGAGAGACATGCCCGCAGCAGAAGCTTTGAGAGCAGCTCAAATTTCAATGTGGGAAGACCCGCAATGGCAAACTCCTTATTTCTGGGCCGCATTTGTGCTTCAAGGAGAATGGCAGTAGTCAAGGATGAGGATTAGCGGAGAGGGCGAATGTTTCATCGACTCGACGAGTCTCAAGTTTTGCCTCTTGCGGCAGTATTGGAACAAACCTTATGCTGTAAGATACTTCCACAGGAAGCCAAAAACATCAGAAGGCTGACTCTACGGTCACAAGCTCCATCTGGTAGTCTCAGAGAGTGGTGAATTGCTTGATGTTTCCTCACTCCTGGCAACACCGATGCCTGTAAGCCCATCGTGGGTCTGTTAGAAAGCCTAACTAAAGGTTAGCTGCGACGAAGTTTCACAAGGATTACTTCGTCGCCTGAAACAACGAGAACTCGTTAGAGTTGGAACCCAGATTTGAATCTTTGCTAAAAAAAGTACAGAAAGCCTACTCTGAGACCCTTGTACAATAACAGTTTTGAGTTTATGTTGCTTCGTTACAAGAACCTTTCAGGGGAAGGTTCATTTCCAGGTGACACTTTGGTGGGATCAGCCCGTCTAAAACTGGGTCGTCATCTTCCCTTGCGATGATACTGTCAGCCCTGAGTAGCCAAAATAAAGGATACGTCCAGCTGATAGGCTAGGTGCGATCAGCTCCATCTCTACCTCATGGATTGTCCGCATTGCCACTCGCCTCACGTCTCGCAGCTCCAGCGCAAAACCCATCTGG
>JBGCEK010000064.1:0-3447 GCA_045106275.1 Pseudohongiellaceae bacterium
CCCAATAGTCTTGGTGGAAATTAGCGGTAGCAAACAGCTAAAACTGATGCGTAGTGATTTAAGCCACCGAACAAGACACGCCACGCTGCAACCACGGCGACTGTTGGATGTTATACCTACAGGAATAGGCATTGTTGGTGGATTGGTTTACGCGGGCTTTGCTCTTTTAACGCTTGGTATCCAATTCTCCGACCCCGAAACTGATAGAGGGTTTTTCAGCCTTTTAATCGTTACACTAGGAAACGTATTTTTCATTGGAATAGTCTACTGGAATCTCTACGGAAGAAACCAAGACCCTTATAGAAGCGACGAAACTCGTCTTTCGCAAATTAGAACTGTAGCGAAAAGCCTCATTCTTATCAGCATTGCTGCCACCGCCTTTGCTGGTTTCACTTTAGTTCTCGACATCTTAAAGGTTGAAAGTGCCGAAGGAATTAGCCTGTGTTTTTATCTGCAGCTTATAGCGCTGCTGAGCCTGTCTTCGTTTAAAATAGACAACGTTGACTTCGAGGTCTATCGAGAGACAGCGGCATCGAGTTAATCAACCAGATTTAGCTCAAAGGCTTGCGAAGGTGGTGTTTTTGGTTTTCTAAAGGGGTCTTGTAGAATTAGCATGCGGGTATTCAGTTTTTGGAAGTCGGTTTTTTGGGGAATGATTCCAACTGCTGTTCTGTATCAGCTGCTGTGGTCCTTGTTCTTCAAAAACATGCCTTCTCAGTTTTGGGTCGATGGGACATCAACCCAATACTTGTTTACCAAGAGCGCGGGTGAAATCCTAATGTACTCACTTATGCTTTGGTTTGCTGTGGCACGAACTGAAAGAAAGTCAGCGGCAAGCTTATTGGTAGTGTGCGGCTTACTAGGTTTTACCGTCTTATACACCGCATACTCGTTGTTCCATCGCTCTTTCTTTTGAGCACTCTATCCACAGTGTCAGCGCGTCATCCCCAGCAGCACTCGTTATCATTATGCAAATAGCCTTGATCGGCTGATTCTTTGGGAAAGTCCGCCGTTTTCGGTCTATAGTTGAAATGTACTTGTGCCTTTCGGCTAAATTGGAGAGCGCTCCTGAGCCTACTCCGTCAGACGCTACTCAGGAACAGAGAAAAATTCATAACTTGCCCCACAAAAGCTCGATAGAGACTCCGTATCGTTTCGCAAGCCTGCGCGACGACCCGGAGCTATTGCGAATGCTGTTTGATATAAACCCTACTCTAGTTTTTGTTAAAGATAGGCAAGGTCATTTCGTTTTCGCCAACAAATCGCTGGCAGATGTATACGGGACTAGCGTTGATGAGCTACTAGGAAAAACTGATGCGGATTTCAATCCGGATATTGATGAGATAGAACATTTTTTAGTAAACGACCTGAAAGTGATGGACACGCAAGAAGAGCTGTTCATTGCGCAAGAAAAAGTGTCAGGCCCAGATGGACAGAATGTTTGGTTGCAAACAATTAAAAGACCTTTGGTTGACGAAAACGGGATTTGCAACCACTTAGTTGGAGTTAGTGTTGACATCACACAGCGCATAGAAGCTGAAGAGAGAGAACGTCGTCTAAACGAGCGCCTCGCTCGATATGAACGACTGGATTCTTTAGGGGTAATGGCAGGCGGAATCGCTCACGATCTCAACAATATATTGGGCCCCTTGGTAGGCTACCCTGATCTAATTCGACTACAAATTTCTGAGCCGAAGGTCTTGCGCCTCGTTGATGAAATTCAAAAATCAGCCGAGCGCGCCACAGCCGTAATCGAAGACTTGCTGACGCTAGCACGTCGAGGAAACTTCAAGCCTAAACCCATTTCTTCTGAGCAAAGCCTCACTAGCTTCCTACAATCTGCTGCGTTGGAAAAAATTGTTGACGACCACCCCTCTGTTAAGCTGGAGCTTAAAAAAACAGAAGCCATGCCAAGCATTCTTGGCTCTGACTCTCACTTTCATCAACTTTTACTCAATCTCGTTAAAAATGCCTTTGAAGCGGTAAAGGCTAACGGCACGGTGTCTATTGAAACAACGGTCAAGCAACTGGATCATTGCCCAAATAAATTCAACGACATTCCTTCTGGACGCTACTTGGTTGTACGCATCCGTGATGACGGTGAAGGAATCAAAGACGCCGACCAAGAGCGCATCTTTGAACCCTTCTTTTCTAGCAAGAAAAGTTCAGGGCTTGGCACAGGATTGGGCTTAGCGATGGTGTATGGCGTGACAAAAGATATGGGTGCCTTCATCGATGTCGAAAGCAAACCCGGCAATGGTTCTACATTTACAGTGTGCTTTCCTGTGTCTGAAACTAATTCAGTTTCGGTTCCACAGCAGAAATCAAATTTCAGAGGCAACGCAAATCTCTTGGTCATCGATGACCTGCCAAGCCAACGTCAGCTCGCGCTGCGCATGCTGAGCAGTGTGGGTCATCGTGTTGTTACTGCTACCAATGCTGAGGAAGGACTGAAAATAGTAGCCGGTTCTGAAACAAAGATAGATTTGGTAGTCATTGACATGCAGATGGGGAGCGGAGCAGACGGCCTAGACACATTCCGTATGATTCAAAAGCAACAGCCGCAACTCCCCTGCTTGTTGTCTAGCGGTTATTCAGAAACGGACCGAGTGAACACAGCCCTCCAAGAAGGAGTACGAGGCTTCGTCAGAAAACCTTATACTCAGTTAGCTCTGGGCTCCGCTGTGGATGATGCGTTGAATACCCTTTATCAGCCTACTCAATAAAATATCTTTGATAGCTACCTCTGACGAAGGCTTTGAAAGGACAAGAGAGACAGCCAGCGGCCAGACACATGTCAGCTTACTCTTCCGGCCTATTCTTAAGCCGAGCCCTATCAACCAAGAAATACATAATTCCAATCAGTGAGTAAACGAATCCGGCCAGAGGCACACGGGATTCTGGCAACAGAAAAGGCACAAAAGAGGCCACTGCACCAATAGCAACTAACCCCCAACGTATATAAACATAAGTCTGTTGTTCGTAAATTTCGAATGGCGTGAGCCTTAGAGGCTCTCTATTGTTTAATGCGTGCTTTGTCATCCAAATAAACAGCAAGAAAATAGAAGAAAAACCTACGGCGAAGTAAAGGAACATAATCCGCAAATCATTGAACGACGTCATGTAAAACTGAGCGGGCAAGTAACCGTCAGTCAACCAAGAAAAGAAACCCGTTGCTAAAATTTTAAGAGGATAGATAAATACTAGAATTAGGATAATCAGTATTACTGAAATAACCACGGTGGTTGTGTCTTCTAAACCGAACCGCCGACTCCAAACGCTATGGGTGTACCAAATCCACATAAGCACTGCGACACTTGCTGCAAAAGCGGGAATGGATTTACTCACCTCAATCAGCTCAGACACATTCGTCGGAATTTGATCGATGGAAATCACCAGCATAGTAACAGCAAAGGCGAATGCCGCATCCACAAAAACCTCTGTTCG
>JBGCEK010000065.1:0-2775 GCA_045106275.1 Pseudohongiellaceae bacterium
AACGGTGATTGCATATAGTGCGTCACATAACAAAAAATTCAAAAAGGACAAGCTACGCTTGCCTATTAATAAGAGCGTTATGTTCCTGATCGACTATTTTGCCGAACGAAGGAAACTGAGGAAACTATGAATTGGGAAGCACTAGGCGCTATTGCTGAGCTCTTAGGGGCTATAGGTGTAATAGTCACATTACTCTATCTGTCCAAACAAATCAGGCACAACAGCACCCAATTGGAAGGCTCATCCACTGTGGCGGTTCATGAGTATCAGAAATCCATGTCTGAAGAACTCTGTGCAAATCCAGATCTTTGGAACACGGTGAAAAAAAGTAACTTGGACTGGGATACTCTTACAGAGGAAGAGCAGGCGAATGCATCTTTGTGGAACTTGAAGGAAGCTGGCTTCTGGGAAATGACTTATCGATTACATAAACAAGGTGCTTTAGACCAAACGGTTTATGATTCAAAAGAAGATTATTACCTAAAGCTTTATCAAGCTCCAGGAAGGAGAAAGTGGTGGGACGAGAATGCTGTCATTCTTTCTAAAGATTTTTACAATGACATGACCTTCAAGCTAAATGAAGCTGCTACAAAATCTGCTGATTTCGAATCTGATCATCCATATTGGGTGAAGAAAGATCATGCTTAGAATTGTGCAAACGGAACATAACAAACAAGTCAATAAAGGACACAGCCTGCTCCGCACAGTTTGCGAATGGCTACGCCATTCTATCGCAAACCGCTCTCCACAGACTGTGCCCATTACTACGGGCGTTAGCTGTACTATATGTTAAGAGAATTCAGAGATGAAGATTTTCCAGTGATACTGGATATTTACAATTCTTCGAAGTTGGACGAACTCAATAATGAGAATGAAAAATTTGACCTATTGCCCTTGCTTGAGGACAAAAACCGCTTAGAGCTACTGCGGGAATCTAAAATAGTTGTATTCGAAAAATCTGGAGTCAGAGGGTTCGGTGCATATTATGAAAATGAAGTTAGAGGCCTCTTTGTGCATCCAAACTCACGAGGCAATGGTATAGGGCGCACCATGCTCGAATACTTATTGGAAAAGATCGATGATAAGGCTCTACTATACGTAACTAAATCGAATTTCGGCGCCAAAGCATTTTATGAACAATACGGATTCAACGTTACCTCAGAGTTTGAGACATCGTACAACGGCAAATCTGTTATAGCTAATGAGATGCGACAAGTCTATGACAGCTAACAATAAGTTCAAAAAGGACTCGCTACTCGAGCCTATTAACAAAGGCGTTATCTGCACCAACATCTTGCCAAATTCAAAGTGATAGAATAGTATCACTTTATGAAAACCGAACTTGTAACGACCCTAAAGCGACAGGCCACAAGAATACTAGCGGATTTACGCGTTTCTAAAGAACCCGTTCTTATAACTGAGCATGGCCAGCCATCAGCATATCTCCTAGACGTTGATGACTATGAGATGATGCAGAACCGAATACGAATTCTTGAGGGGATCGCTAAGGGCGAAACCGCAATTCAAGAGGGCCGTATTTTTAGCCACTCTGAAGCCGAAGAAAAATTAGGCAAATGGCTGAAATAGTTTGGACTGAGCCAGCTCTAGATGACTTAGACGGGATAGCGGAGTATATAGCATTGGACAAGCTCAACGCCGCCCAAAGCCTCGTTCGAGAGGTCTTTAAACGAATTGATCTACTCAGCCATTCACCTAACTCGGGGAGAAAGGTTCTTGAACTCTCCCCATCAAAGTATAAAGAAGTGATCGTCGGTCCGTGCAGAGTATTCTATCGTTACACGGAAGGAACGATATATGTTCTACATGTAATGAGAGTTGACAGAGAACTACGTAAATTCCTGCTGCAGGATCGAGATTTAGAAGGCAGATAACAATCAGTTCAAAAAGGAAAATGGCGATGCCATTTCCTATTAACAAGGGCGTTATGCAGGCAACACCGTGCCTGCTGGAGTGATTGTTGACATATCATATTTAGTATATATACTATTTTTGATATGTGGGCTATCTACGAACATAAGCGAGTATCCAAAAGTCTCTCCTCGGCACCGATAGATGTGCTGAAAAGGTATGAGAAATGGAAAGATATCGTAGCGATTTCTGGACCAATGGGGTTGCGCAGCATTGCGGGATTCCGAGATGAGTCACTTTCTGGAAAGTGGAAGGGACATCGCTCTTCTAGATTAAATCTTCAGTACAGAGTCATTTACAAAGTCGAGAAAGATAAAGTTTTAGTTCAAGTAGAGAACGTTACGCCCCATGACTATCGGAGGAAGTAACATGAATGATTACAGACTAGCAAAGCGCTCAATTGACGTTTCCGTGGGTGAATCCGTTAAGATCCTTCGGGAGCTCCAAGAGCTGAGCCAGAACGAATTGGCCAAAGTCTCGAACATCCCTCAATCTACTATTTCAGCAATTGAGAATGACAGAGTCCAACTTGGTGTAGAGCGGGCAAAGGTTCTGGCTAGGGCTCTTCGCTGCCACCCTGCTGTTCTAGTGTTTCCAGGCTGGAATATCGAACATGAGTCAGCTGCATAACAATCAAATCAAAAAGGAATCAGCGCTTCGCGGCTGATCCTATTATTAAGGGCGTTATGTTTCTTGCACAAGGTCAGTATTAACTGGCAAATACGGGCTTAAATAGATAATGCAAGATAGTGATCAAACAGGGCATCGAATGAAACTAGCAGAATGGGGAACTGTCGCAGAGATCACATCAGCATTCGCGGTAATCGTGACCTTAATAGTTCTAAC
>JBGCEK010000066.1:0-4776 GCA_045106275.1 Pseudohongiellaceae bacterium
TTTGAAACTTGTCTTACCGCAGAACACAAAATCAGAAACGCCTTTGGCGATACTCTCGCTGTGGCAGAGAAACAAAATGCCCCCCGGCTTTAACAAGTCGAAGTATCGAGGGATCAGTTGGGCTTGGGTTGCTTTGTCGAAATAGATCAATACATTGCGACAAAAAATCGCATCAAAGGGTCCCTTAATTGGCCAACGTTCAAGCAAATTGAGTTGTTTAAATGTGATCAATTCGCGCACCATAGATTTCGCCTTTACAAGACTTTTACTGCCGTCGTCTTTATGTTGAAACCAATTCGAAATAAGTTTTTGATCAAGATCCTTAAGCCTGTCGCTATTGTAAATGCCTCGTTTGGCGGTCTCGACCACATCCGAATCAAGGTCCGTGGCCAATATTTTCACGTCCCAACCCTCAATCTCATGTTTGAATGCTTGATGTACGCTGATCGCTACGCTGTAAGCTTCTTCTCCAGTCGAACAAGCAGAGGACCAAATTCTAAGTTTCTTCGTGTCTTGCTCGCGTCTGCTTTTTTCAAGCAGGCTGGGGATCAGTTGCTCTTTTAGATACTCGAAATGATGAGGTTCACGGAAAAAACTAGTGAGATTCGTCGTAATCGAATTAATAAAGTTTGGGAGCTCGTCGCCTTTTGAATCTTTTAGGAGCAGACAATACTCACTGAAGCTTTGTACACCGACCTCTTTAATACGCTTTCGAAGCCGCCTATAGAGCATTTCACGTTTGCGCTCATCCAAGACAATGCCAGTGGCGTCATGGACGAGGTGACAAATGAATTGAAACTCCTGTTCGTCTAAGGTGTACCAATCCAGTTCAGCGCTAGTGTGTTTTTGTTGGTTCAAGATCAATTCCCCCAGCGGATCTACCGCTACACGACAGATAATTAGCCATAGCAAGCTTTCAGCAATTGCTAAAACTCCTGCCACTCATCGTCAGAACTCGATGTACCACCCAAAGCTGCTCTACGGGGTACAGGGCTAGACTCCCGCCCACCTAAACTTGTGACATTAGTTGGAATCCTCCCTTGGCTCTCATCGGTTTTGAAAAAGTCGACCTGTTCTATGAGACTTTGAGCCTGATCTTCCATCGATTTACTAGAAGCAGCACTCTGTTCAACTAGGGCAGCATTTTGCTGAGTCATTTCATCCATTTGCGCAACAGCTTGGCTGACTTCATTAATACCAGAAGCTTGTTCGTTACTCGCGTTATCAATATCGGCGATCATCTTTTCAACTTCACCCACCGCATCGGTTAGCTCAGTAAACGTCTGCCCAGATTCGTCAACCAACTTGGTACCTTTACCAACGGCATCGACGCTATCGCTGATAAGCCCTTTGATTTCCTTTGCCGCTGCAGCACTGCGACCAGCTAAATTTCTTACTTCGGCTGCTACCACCGCAAAACCGCGCCCTTGTTCACCAGCTCGAGCAGCCTCAACGGCCGCGTTTAATGCGAGAAGGTTTGTTTGAAACGCGATCTCATCTATGACACCAATAATGTCCGCTATTTTTTTGCTGGAACTGTTAATCTCTTCCATCGCAGTCACAGCACTAGTGACAACTTCTCCACCAGAACAGGCTTTCGTCATGACGCTTTGAGCGAGCTTGGTTGCCTCTGTGGCGTTTTGTGCATTTTGCTGAACGGTGGTCGTAAGCTCCTCCATGGCGGAAGCAGTCTCCTCCAGACTTGAAGCTTGCGATTCAGTACGCTTACTTAGGTCATCATTTCCTTGAGCGATTTCACGCGCAGCGCTAAACACGTTATTCGAACCATTCCTGATTTCAGCAACCATATTGTTAAGGTTCTTAATCAAGGCGTTCATGGAATCGCCAAGCACATTGAATTCACCTTCGAGCTTGCCTTCGATTTTTTGGGTAAGATCTCCGTCTGCCACAGCAATCAGAGAGTCTTTGATGTTAGCAATGGCTTGTTTGCGTCCCGAAATGTCCGTCGCATACTTCACTAATTTACAAGGCTTACCGTTTAAATCAAAAATGGGGTTGTAGGAAGCTTGAATCCAAACCTGTTTTTGGTTCTTGCCAAAGCGCTCGTATTCTCCAGTGTCGAACTCACCTCGATTGAGCTTTTCCCAAAAAATTCGGTAGTCTGCGCTTGATTTGTACTCAGCACTAACGAACATAGAGTGGTGTTGACCGACAACCTCTGAAAGTTGATAACCAAAAGTGTTCAGAAAGTTCTCGTTCGCTGTGACAACCGTACCATCCATATTGAATTCTATAACCGCTTGAGATTTGCTAATAGCCTCTATCTGGCTTGAGAAGTCCGCATATCGATCTTTTTCTTTTGTCACATTTGCCCATTCCAAAATGCTGCCATCGTGAGCGCCATGCGCGTCATAAGATGCGGATATGTACAAACTAAAGGCCAAAGGCCCCACACGGATTTCCGCCTCATGTGGCAGGTTCGCTGGGTTAGCTAAAATTTGACGCTGATGTGCAGGGTTCTTATGAAATGCATCGATACAAGCTCCGACAATATTATCCCCATCGAATCCTGGAAAAACCTCTTTGAAGTGTTCTAGGTTTTCACTGATCAAACGCTTAGTACCTTCGTTGACATAGGTCACAATCAGATCTTTATCGATCAGCATGATGGCTGTCCGGACCGAATCGACCATTCTCTCAAACCGTTGACCATCCATAGCGTCGTCTGTACTCATATCACTTTCCTCGTTTACGCTCATAGAGCTATCCATATTGTTTTCTTTCGCTGCGCCTCTCATGGTGTTAGCCAATACTTGGTATACCGAGAGCCAAGCTTCTTCTACTGTTCCTGTGAACTCGCTCTCAAGAGCGACTTCAAGTGTTTGTATCAACGCTGCACCAACCGTGTCGTAGTGCTCATCCGTAACGCCGTAATGCTGATGGCGTTCACCTAGTTTCTTCGCAATTGGCACAAGCTTGTCGAGTTGATCCAGCATACCAACGGCAATACCGATCATTTCCATCAGCTTTTTACCCTGCGCACTCATGTCATCTGAAAAAAGCACCTCAAGCGTTGGGTCCATCTTAAAAAGCGTCTCGTAAAATACCTCTGCCGCTTCACCTGCGTCTGTTATTTTTGCCCAGCTTTCTTGAACCAGTTCTATTTGTTCAGAATTCATCATGCGTTCCTCTTCGCGGCGATCTAAACCGCTTGAATAGATGGGGTTTCTGCAGCATCAAAGAGAGCTTCAACGTCGAGCAGCTTTTGGACATCAAGTAAGACAATGATTTTCTCGTCTATCGTCGACATGCCTTTAATGAACTCACTGTCGATATGGTTACCAAGGTAAGGTGCGGGTTTTATTGATGAGACCTCCACCTTATGAACATCGGCAACCGCATCCACTACAATGCCAATTAGGCTCTTGGCTTGACTCATAGCAGTCTGCAAGACAATCACCACCGTCGTTTCATCGTATTCATATTGGCCTGTTGAGAACCTCTGCCGTAAATCGATGATCGGAACAATAACGCCGCGTAGATTGATAACACCTTTTAGATAAGGCGGTGTGTTTGGAATCTCGGTGACCGTGCTCCAGACTCGTATCTCCTGAACGGACAAAATATCTACACCGAACTCTTCTCTTCCGACAATAAAGCTTAAGTACTCATGCTCCGTGCTTAGCGCAAGTTCAGACATCATCAGACTCCTTATCGAGTGTGAGAAGCTGTTTAATGTTGATGATAGTGACAACGCTGTCATCAACGTTGACCATCCCCTCGAGAAGCGTTGTATTAAGGGTTCCGCCTAAGTTCGGTACAGGCGAAATCTCGTTTCGCTCAGCATCGAGGACGTCAGAAACCGCATCGACCACAAATCCCATGACCCTACTCGTGTCATGCAGCTCTACCGTTAGCACAATGACCACTGTAGTAGGAGAATAGAGCGCCTCGCCAATGTCGAATGCGATTCGCAAATCAACAATCGGCACGATGACACCTCTAATATTGATCACGCCTTTGACTCTGTCTGGCGCATTCGGAATAAGAGTTGGGGACTCCCAACCGCGAATCTCTTTGACTGACAATATATCTACACCATAGTTTTCGTCACCTACACAAAACGTTAGATACTGGTCACCGTTGGTGATGAAATCGATCCCATCAAGTTGGACCTCGCCTTCAATAGGGATGACTTCAGCAAGTGTTTGTATATCCATCGCCTTTCCCTCAAGCAGCTTCGTGATGTTTAGGTGAACCGGTAGCCGGGCAGCCTGCAAAGTTGATCAGCCCTGGAATGTCCAAAATTAGCGACACCGAACCATCTCCCAGTATTGTTGCTCCTGAGACTCCTTTAACCCTTTGGTAATTGTGTTCAAGGCTTTTGACCACTACCTGTTGTTGTGCCAACAAGTCATCCACTAGGATGCCAATTTTCTGCCCGCCGCTTTCAACGACTACCAGCAAGCCGTCATCGAGGGTTTTGTTCTCGGCTGCAATATCAAAAGCAGCATATAAAGGGACAATCGGCACATTGTCATCTCTGAGGCGATACACCACCATGTTCCCCGCCACCTTGTTAATGTTCTCTTGTTTGATTTGCAACGATTCCACAATTGAAATCAATGGAACCACATAGGTCTCGGAGCCGACCCGCACCAGTTGGCCATCAAGTATTGCGAGGGTGAGAGGTAGGTATATTCTAAAAGTGGTTCCTTCACCTAACCTTGATTCGATTTCAATTTGACCGCCCAATCCATTGATATTCCGTCTCACCACATCCATACCTACACCTCGACCAGATATGTCACTCAC
>JBGCEK010000067.1:0-125536 GCA_045106275.1 Pseudohongiellaceae bacterium
AGATCTACACTCATGCTGTCTTGGTTGTTGATAAAGTAAGGTGACAAGTACCCTCGATCAAACTGCATGCCCTCCACTACGTCTAGCTCGTTTTCAAGACCCGAACCGTCTTCTACAGTGATAACACCTTCTTTACCGACCTTGTCCATTGCTTCAGCAATGATCGCGCCCACTTGCTCGTCAGAGTTAGCAGAAATTGTGCCTACTTGAGCAATCGCTTTTGAGTCTGTGCAAGGTGTTGACAGGCTGCTCACCTGCTCAACTAAAGCAGCTACCGCTTTATCTACACCGCGCTTAAGATCCATAGGATTCATGCCCGCCGCAACCGACTTCAAACCTTCATTTAAAATGGACTGTGCAAGCACTGTTGCAGTGGTTGTGCCGTCACCCGCGACATCAGAAGTCTGTGATGCAACTTCCTTCACCATCTGTGCGCCCATGTTTTCAAACTTATCTTCAAGCTCGATTTCTTTGGCAACTGAAACACCGTCTTTGGTGACAGTAGGTGCACCAAAAGACTTGTCTAAAACTACATTTCGGCCTTTAGGGCCTAGAGTTACTTTTACTGCGTCAGCAAGGACGTTGACACCTGCGAGCAGTTTTTGGCGAGACGAATCACCGAATTTTACTTCTTTAGCCATGTTGAATAATTCCTTTCGTATCTAAAAAATAAAGTGGAAACTACAGTGTGAAAAATCGAGCGCTTTTAAGATTCAATTACACCGAAGATTTCGCTCTCATTTAAGATCAACAACTCTTCATCGTCGATTTTAACTGTGTTGCTGGAATACTTGCCGAAGACAACAGTGTCTCCAACTTTCACATCAACTGGCTGAGTGTCCCCATTATCTTGGCGTTTGCCGGGTCCAACTGCAACCACTTCACCTTGAGCTGGTTTTTCCGTGGCAGAACCTGGTAGCACAATGCCTCCAGCAGATGTTGTTTCTTCTTCCATGCGTCGAACTACGACACGGTCTTGCAAAGGCCGGATATTCATTCTTTTATCACTCCTAAATCACACGATTTAATTAACAGTACCGAGAAAATGCAGCTTTCCCGCCAAAACGGCGAATGACCTGCATTTAAGTAAGCAATCTGTAGCCAAACCACTGCGTGGCTAAGTTAATTGTTGCTTGCTAAATGGGGATATTCGATAGGATTTCAATGGTGAGAACTGCATCAATTGCAGTTTTTTTAACAAAACAAAGACAGGAAAACTATGTTACTGATTTTTAAGACTATTTCGAAACCATTCTCCAACAGAATTATTCCTTCGGAGAGGTCTCATCGCGGCTAATTATTTTGCCTTCTTCGGAAAATTCACCTTCGACAGTGTCCCCAGTGCCAGAGTCATAAAAACCCTGCGCTCTAGAACCGCCATTTTGACCCCACACAGTAAAACCACCACCCGCACTTCCTGATTGCATAGCCTTGAGGGCCCCAGCCTGGATTAGCTTTGCCGCAATTAATTTTCTAAACGGCGCGGTAAGCAGAGTGAACCCGATAGTATCTGTAATAAAGCCAGGAGTTAAAAGCAGCGCACCAGCGGCGGCCAGCATCATTCCCTCTACTATTTCTTGAGCAGGTAGTTCTCCAGCCTCTACTCGCTGATTGGCCCTCAGTAATGTGGATAAGCCCTGTCGTTTTAACACTTGCACACCGATAACAGCGGTCAGCACCACAAGAGAAATTGTTGCTAACCCCCCTATTTGATCGCTCACTTCAAACAGCAGAAACATCTCCACCAATGGAATCGCGATAAAAATAATAAAAAGGAATTTCACAGGGTCTCCTTGTCTGAGATGGCCTACCTTAGCACGACAGTGGGTATATAAAGTGTACTATTGGGGCTAAGGAGGAAACTAAAAGTGACAAACAGCGAAAAAATCTGGCAAGTAGTCCATCAAATACCTAAGGGGAAAGTCGCCAGTTACGGCCAAGTGGCACGACTAGCAGGCTTGCCCGGCTATGCTCGGTTTGTAGGAACCACCATGAAGAAATTACCAGAGGGTAGCAAGCTGCCTTGGCACAGGGTCGCGAACGCCGCGGGTAAACTTTCCTTTCCTCAAGACAGTAAGATGTATCAAACGCAGAAGTCTCGCCTCGAATCAGAGGGTGTGGTGTTTATACGTGGTAAGTTTAATTTGCGTCAGTTCGGCTGGCTTTACAGTTTGGAATAAGTGGCATCGCTCCCCTCGTAGCCTTTTAAAAGCCTTCCCACCCACATCAGCAAACACAGCCCGGGAATTACCATTAGGGTTGTCAATATAAAGAAAATAGCCCATTGCCCACCTAGGAAATCCACCACTGCGCCACTTCCCGCAGCCAGGGTAGTTCTGCCAAAATTCGAAATAGAAGACATCATCGCATACTGAGTGCCAGTATGGGTTCGACTGGTAAAGTAAGAAATAAATGAAATCGCGGCAACCGTCGCAAACGCTTGAAAAAAGTTATCAACGATCAAAGTGATCACAAACAACCCGATATTTGGACCGACTACAGCCAATAGTGCAAATAACAAATTTGCAGCAGCCATTGCCGTACCCGCAATTAGTAAGCCACGCACCACTCCATATCGAGTATTAATCACCGCTCCCAGCAGTGAAAAGCCTGCCGTGACTAAACCTCCGAAAAACTTGTTATAGAAACTTATCTGATCAGTACTGAACCCAAGCTCGACATAAAAGACCAAGGACATACGACCCAACATCGCTTCTCCCAGCCGGAAAATCACCAAGAAAAGAAGGATTGAGAATGCCAGTTTAAAGCCGCAGCGACGGAAGAACTCAAGGAACGGCTCCAAAACAAAATTATAAAACCTCCCGCCCAAATCAGGTTTAGCCTCTGCTTCATTGCCCTCCATGTCAAAAGGCGTTCCTGTTGTCTCCCTTAACTCATCTTCTGGCACAGGGGTTAGCAATACCAACAGCATAATAAAGCAGTAAACGACGGCAACGATTTTATACACATCAGACCAAGACATACCGATGGTCTCACCACCGAGGGCTAGCGCTACCGCCCCGCCGATAAATCCGTAGCCTGCAAACCACCCAACCGTACTCATCGCAGCCGCATAGGGCATTTTAGAGTCCATTTCCTCGGCACGAAAAATAGTTATTCGATAGGCATCAACAGCAATGTCGAGCGTGGCAGACACCAGAGCGATAGAAAACGCCAGCAAACTCACAAGACCGAGACTGGACCTCGGATCAGTAAAGCTTAAAGCCAACACAATAATTGCTATTAAACCTTGACCCAGCAAAATCCAAGAGCGCCGCTGGCCCAACTTTCGTGTCAACAAAGGAATTTTGAGATTGTCGACTAACGGAGCCCAAGTCCAGTTGACCGCATAGACGGTTGCTATTGCCCCGACATAACCAATCATTGACCTGGAAAGGCCCGATTCCTGCATCCACAGAGTTAACACAGACCCATGCAGAACCCATGGAAATCCGCTACAAAAACCAAATAAAAAGATGGCCAAAAACCGGCTATCGCGAAGCTGAAAAAGTGTTTCAGTCAGAGATAGCTGTGGGCGATTGACCGAACTCAAAAGGAGGAGCCAACAGGATTATTGAAACGATAGTATTTGATAAGGTTAGTCTCTAAAATTATTAAACTGCAAAGGGACATCCAAGTCTGCCTCTTTCAAAAAAGCGATGACTTGCTGCAAATCATCTCGCTTCTTACCAGTCACCCGAAGCTTCTCACCTTGAATAGCAGTTTGAACCTTCAATTTCTCCTCTTTGATCATCTTAACGATTTTGCGAGCTATGTCGGACTCGATACCCTGCTCCACTTTCATTGGCATCATAGCCTGCCGGCCGGTGACTACAACATCGCTCGCGGAAAGGCTTTTAGCATCGACACCTCGTTTGGATAATTTTCCCCGTAAAATAGTCACCATCTGATGTACTTGAAAATCCGATTCAGCAGCCACTTGAATTTCAGTATCGTTAACTACGGAAAATTTGGCAGCAACACCTTTGAAGTCAAACCGAGTGCCGACTTCGCGGTTGGATTGGTCTATGGCATTGTTTATTTCGTGCATGTCCACTTCGGACACTATATCGAAAGACGGCATTAACCCATTTCTCCTGATTGCAGTTTTCTACTTTACCCCAATTGGCAAAGGATTTGAGCAGTCTATCACCACCACATGTCGAACTTAAGTAGAGTATCAATAATGAAAGCTCACTCGGGCATCCTTGTGATACGGTTGCATGAGTAGCCTAGGCCGTGTCACCATAAAACGCTAAGCAAGTCACCCTACACAGCGAATCACTCATGGATATCCAACAATTTTTTAGTAGCATCATCGAATCAATGCCCGCGGCATTGATCACTATTGATGCGGACTTAAGAATCAAACAAATAAACACTAACGCGCTTGCTTTGAGCACTGTTAAAGACAAATCTGTCCTCAATGACAATGTTTTAGAATCGTTTCCTATGCTGGCGAACTATGCAGATCAAATCGCTGCGGCTTTGAAAACATCCAGCACTATAACTCTCGAAAAAGTCTCCTACCTCGAAGAGGATTTGAATAGCTACTACAAAGTCAATTGCTATCCGCTGGAAGCAATTCCCGGCGTCGCAGTTATCCAAATAGAAGATGTGACTCAGCGGGAGCTACTTGAGCAAAGAGTCTTACAAACAGAAAAAATGCATTCGATGGATGGTTTAGCAGCAGGTATTGCCCATGAAGTGAACAACCCACTGAGCGCAATAATCAACGGAGCCCAGAATATCAACCGACGTCTAAGCCCTGAGCGACCGGCTAATCAAGAGACTGCAAAGACGATAGGCGTAGATCTAGAGCTGATCAATGATTACTTAGAACAGCGGGAGATCACTTTTTTCCTAGAATCTATTGAAGAAAGCGCTCTAAGAGCAAGTAACATTGTAAGCAACATGCTGAAATTTAGCATTTCAGAAGCCCATTCTTCAGAACCTTGCGACATTAATCTCCTGCTCAAACAAACAGTCAAGTTTGTTAACAAAGACTATGCCCTAAATAACCTCAGCAGCTTTCAAGAAATTGACGTTGAACTAAAACTAGATAGTGCACTACCTACCATTCAAATATTACCCATGGAACTGCAACAAGTTCTGGTCAATTTACTCCGTAACGCCGAGCAGGCAATAAGTTCAAGAAAATCGACTTCTAATGAAGAACATTTCACAGGAAAAATAAGTATAGAAACGAAAATGGAAGATGGTTTGCTTAAAATTGTTCTCAACGACAATGGCTGCGGTATGAGCGACAAAGTGTTGCGAAAAATTTTCGACCCTTATTTCAGCACGAGACAAAAATCCGGCGGTCACGGATTAGGATTATCAACTGTTTATAGAATAGTCAAAACCCTGTTAAAAGGAGAAGTTGAAGTAAGAAGCGCGGTGGACGTGGGAACACAGTTTGTTATATCCCTCAAACTAGGAAGTACCTAGCCTGAGGGAAACAGTTAGAGAACCAAATGCCTAATGTCGCCCAAGAGCTTTGCTAGGTAGGTAGCAAAAAGCCCTCCGTCAACTCCATTTACTGCTTTATGGTCGTAAGAAAGTGTAAACGGAAGCATTTTTCGCGGTTTAAACTCTCCGTCTATGTAAACCGGTTTTATAGCTGTTTTCGAAACTCCCAAAATAGCAACTTCTGGCGGACTCACGATAGGAATAAATCCGGTTCCACCAATCGCGCCCAAGCTAGAAATTGAGAAACAGCCGCCCTGCATTTCATCTAGGGACAGTTTGCGCTGCTTGGCCTTGTCTGATAATTCGATTACCTCCTGGGCAAGTTCCCACAGAGATTTCTTATCCACATCTTTGATGACGGGCACCAATAACCCAGCATCTGTCGCCACGGCAACGCCGATATTGATATATTTCTTTTGGATGACATATTCGCCTGACGAATGGAGCGAAACGTTAAACTGAGGATACTCCGCAAGCGCTTTCGCACAGGCCTTTAACAAGAAAGGCAGAAAGGTCATTTTTATACCTTTCTTTTCTGCTTCAGATTTTAATTCTGCTCTGAATGATTCTAAGTCGGTAACATCGGCCTCATTAAACTGGGCAACAGCTGGTACGTTAAGCCAATTGCGATGCATATTTGTTGCCGTAAGTTTATGCAACTTGCTGCGCTGAACTTCTTCAACTTCACCGAATTGACTGAAGTCCACATCAGGAATAGCAGGAATACCAGCCCCTGAGCTGGTTGCAGCAGGAGAACTTATTTTCGACTTTACAAACTGATGGATATCTTCTTTTAGAATTCTCGATTTAGCACCAGTGCCTGGCACCATAGTAAGATCCACACCCAACTCTCGCGCGAGCTTGCGCACTGCAGGTCCAGCGTAAACTTTCTTGGCCTTCCCTGACTTCGGTGCAGGGCTTGCAGTTGATGGTAGCGTGGCTTCAGAGACTGGTTTCGAAGCTGGCTCATTTTGGGCAGAAGCCTGCTGGGGCGCTGAAGGCTCAGGATCTGCTTGAGGCTCCGCTGCAGCCGACGAACTCTCAGCAGAATCGGTTGTACTGATTTTTGCTATTTGAGAGCCGGTTTTTAGCTTATCACCGACTTTAACTAATAACTCTTCAATCAAGCCTGAAACTGGCGATGGTACGTCCATAGCCGCCTTATCAGATTCCAGTGTTAGCAACGGGTCATCAATATTAATTGAGTCTCCGGCAGAGACATTTAACTCAATCACTTCCACTTCATCATCAGTACCCAGATCAGGCACTTCTATGGTCTGGGTACTTGTTTCTGCTGGTTCTGTAGAAGCCGTTTCTTTTGGCTTAGCGTCTTCTGGTTTAGCTGCTTCTTTCGATTCTTCTTTAGCCGCCTCGGGCTCTTGGGGCTGCGTTGAAGCATCTGACTCGGCAGTTGGCGTTGCACCATTTTCCGCAACTTCTAGAGAAAGCATTTCTGAGCCAGAGCCTACTTGATCACCAAGGTTCACCGCAATCGACGTAACCACCCCCGCCATTGGCGCTGGGATTTCCATCGCCGCTTTGTCGCTTTCCAACACGAGCAGTGAGTCGTTTTCTTCGACCGATTGCCCAACGGAAACAAGAAGTTCTATTACCTCAACTTCGCTGGCATCACCAAGATCAGGGACTGTTAATTTTTCAATAGCCAATGGAGCATGCTCCTACATTTGAGTGAGTCATTATAAGTTATTGAGCAAGCGGATTCGGTTTTCCAGCCTCAATGCCAGCTTCTTTCATATATGCGCTTATTTCCTTAGCTGCCACCAGATCCATATTTCTAAGTTCGGTAAGAGCCGCCAAGACAACAAATTTCGCATCCACTTCAAAGAAATGGCGCAAGTTTTCCCGCGTATCGCTGCGGCCAAAACCATCTGTACCCATCACCCTGTAAGAGTCCGGAACGAACTCTCTAATTTGATCTGAGTGAGCTTTCATGTAATCCGTAGTAGCAACTACAGGACCTGAACGAGCTCCCAGCATCTTTGTCACATAAGGTTGTGCCGGTTTTTTTGCAGGGCTCATCATGTTTTGACGCTCAACATCCAACGCTTCTTTTCTAAGTTCATTGAAACTAGTGACACTCCAAACGTCCACATTTACCGCAAAATCTTTACGCAGTATCTCCGCGGCTTTTCGCACTTCACGAAGAATAGTACCGCTGCCAAGCAATCTCAGAGTCGTATCTTTAGATAGGGGTTTGGATACTTTGTAGGGCTTAGCCTTACTATCTTCAAGGAGATAGATTCCCTTTATGATTCCTTCTTCACAATCCTTTGGCATTTCCGGTTGTTGATAATTTTCATTCATCGTTGTTATGTAATAGAAGACCGACTCCATGTCTTCGTACATTCTTTTCAAACCGTCTTGCACAATAACTGCCAGCTCATAGGCATAGGTAGGGTCATAACTAACACAATTGGGAATGGTAGATGCCAGAATATGGCTATGCCCATCTTGGTGCTGAAGACCTTCTCCGTTTAACGTGGTACGACCAGCAGTGGCACCGATTAAAAAACCACGAGCTTGAGAATCACCAGCGGCCCAAGCGAGATCTCCAATGCGCTGAAAACCAAACATTGAATAGTAGATATAAAATGGAATGAGCGGATAGTTATTTACGCTGTAAGAGGTAGCTGCAGCGATCCACGCAGAAAATGCTCCAGCCTCCGTGATACCTTCTTCCAGCATCTGCCCTTTCTTGTCTTCTTTGTAATACATAACCTGATTGGAATCGGCAGGATCATAAAGCTGGCCGCTAGAGGAATAAATTCCGAGCTGACGGAACATGCCTTCCATTCCGAAGGTTCTCGCCTCATCAGGTACGATGGGTACAACTCGATCGCCAACTGCCTTATCTTTACAAAGCGCAGACAAAACGCGTACGAAGGACATCGTAGTTGAAACTTCACGGTCACCACTACTTTTGAGCTGACTTTCGTAGGCCGACATTGCAGGTGCCTTAAGTGCATAGCTCACTGCCCTACGTTGAGGCAAGGAACCGCCCAGTTCAGCACGAATTTTGGTCATGTATTTGTATTCCAAGCTTTGCTTCGATGGCTTGTAATAAGGCACCTCGGCAAGATCGTCGTCTTCAATTGGAATACCAAACCGGTCTCTGAACTTCTTCAAACCTTCCAGTTCAAGTTTTTTCACCGAGTGAGTCGAATTTTGTGCTTCCGCTCCTCCGCCAAAAGCATAACCTTTAATGGTTTTTGCCAAAATAACGGTTGGCTTGCCATTCGCTTTAACCGCCTCTGCATACGCTGCATAGACCTTATAAGGGTCATGCCCGCCGCGATTAAGAGCCATAATGTCGGCGTCAGACAAATGTTCAACCATTTTTAACAGTTCAGGACTTTTACCGAAAAAGTGCTCACGAGTATAGGCTCCGCCACGGCTGGCATAGTTCTGAAATTCGCCATCCACAACCTCATCCATACGATCTTGCAGCAAGCCCTCTGTGTCTGCTTGAAAAAGCGGATCCCAGTGCCTGCCCCAAACCACTTTAATTACATTCCAACCAGCACCTCTGAATACGCCCTCTAGTTCCTGAATGATTTTACCGTTGCCGCGAACAGGGCCATCCAGTCTTTGAAGGTTACAGTTAACAACGAAGATTAAGTTGTCGAGACCTTCTCTGCCAGCCTTCGAAATAGCACCTAAGGATTCTGGCTCGTCAGTTTCACCGTCACCCAAGAACGCCCAAACTTTTCTGTCGCTGTTATCGAGTGAGCCTCGGCTGCTCAAATATTTCATTACATGAGCTTGGTAGATGGCTTGAATGGGCCCCAGACCCATTGATACCGTCG
This sequence comes from Pseudohongiellaceae bacterium, assembly GCA_045106275.1. Taxonomy (GTDB): domain Bacteria; phylum Pseudomonadota; class Gammaproteobacteria; order Pseudomonadales; family Pseudohongiellaceae; genus UBA9145. Next base: position 9,300 of record JBGCEK010000067.1, read on the forward strand.
GGAACTGCCAATAATCCGGCATTAGCCAAGGGTGCGGATAGGATGACAAGCCATCACCGTTAACTTCTTGACGGAAATTGTCGAGCTGCTCCTCGGTAAACCGACCCTCTAAAAAGGAACGCGCGTAAATACCAGGAGACGAGTGTCCCTGGTAGTAAATCAAATCGCCTTCGTTTTTCTCAGTTGGCCCACGAAAAAAGTAGTTAAATCCGATGTCGTACAGGGTCGCGGAAGATGCGAACGTGGAGATGTGACCGCCTAAGCTTGGATTCTTTTTATTGGCTCGCATCACCATCGCAAGCGCATTCCAGCGAATGATGCCTCTGATTTGGCGCTCCATGAACATGTCGCCGGGCATTCTTTCTTCATTGAGCGGGGAAATAGTGTTGCTGTAAGGGGTATTAACAGCAGTGATTGGAGAGTAACGTCCAGTCCTGATCGCCGTGTCGTTAAGCTGGCTAATGATGTAGTGGGCTCTATCCACTCCTTCTTCTTGAATAACGGAATCTAGAGCGTCCAGCCATTCTCGTGTTTCTTCCGGATTAGCGTCGTTTTGCGTAGCCATAATTACTTCCCATACGTACCAGGATCTCTGGTTCAAACTTTCTTTGTAATTAATTTACAAAATTTAGCAAATTTTACTGCATAACCTTGCAAAATACCAATTCTAAACCACCGATTATGTAGTATTACTACATATAGAGGAAAGCTCTTTGTCTCGACCACTCTCGCATTAAATATTTTAAAATACAAATACTTAGGAAACTCATTACTTTATTAATGGCGAAGATACTGATTAAGCATAGGCTCGATTTTGCTCAAAAACTACATTAAACAACAGAATAAATATTCAGCAAACCTACAAATCGTCAGCAATTCTCACAACCCAAACACAGTGATTAGCGCTAATACCACCAGCCAGATAGCCTGAGATCGTTCTAGCAGCGCTTGCAAAGCGGCCACTCTGCTGGCACCGTTAACTGTGTCCATCTCTTGCTCAGACAGGCCTACTTTGGCCTCATCCTTCAACTCAGTGAATCCCGCTAAAGCGCAGCCCGAGTATGAATAGAGCAATTCAGCGTTATCGTGATCCAATGAGAAATTCCAAAACGTTTCTTTGACAGTTTCAAAGCACTGGACAAAATTGCCGGCCAACGAAAATGTCAAAGCCAACAGACGCATAGGGATCCACTCAAGAATCCCTATCGACACCGCCACCATTTTAACCAATCGAGGATCTTGATCTTTTCCATGACTATCCCGCATTTGATAACTGATATAGCTAAGTAAAACAGCAGCGGGGCCGGCCACCATGTACCAGAAAAACATCACAAACATTTTTTCAAAACAGCGATAAATCAGCTTTTTGCTGAAATAATCCAAAAGTTCAGATGGGTCTTTGATGTCGTCAAGTTCGCCACCTTTTAACTCCTCACCTAGATAAAGCTTGGCGCCCTCATAATCAGCTTCGCGCCAATAAGCTAAAAACTGGGATGCCAACTTGCCCGGTTGTGTCCGGTCAAATGCAATAAGAAGAACGAGAATATGAAGCACCATAATAGGAATGCCAAAGCCTATTTCACTGACCAACATTAATGCGGCAACTAAAATGACCAGCGGAACTCCGTAAATAATAGCCGCAATTACTACCCAACTGGCGCTGGACTGCTCTTGTTTAGCTTTGAACGCTGACTCAATTTCACAACGGAATCGGAAAAACCAACCATCATCAAAACGGTCAAAATCTTTCAACCATAAATAGTTGATAGCAAGACAACACAAAATTACTAAAAAATTCATCTAAGGTCTCATTTAGAATAGGTAAACTCAATTTAGACCGAAAGCGCATTTCTAAGCTTTGACCAGCTAAAAAACGGTCCCGGGTCAGTTTTCCGGCCTGGCGCAATATCGCTGTGACCAACAATTCTATCCAGACTGATTTGAGGATATTCTTGCTGTAACGATTTTACGACTCTTACCAACACTTCATACTGACTGTCGGTAAAATCTTCAAAGTCAGTTCCTTCCAATTCTATTCCTATTGAATAATCATTGCAGTTATCCCGCCCCCCAAAAACAGACTGACCGGCATGCCATGCTTTCTTCTCGAAAGGAACATATTGCGTCACCGTACCTTCCCGGTTAATGAGTAAATGGGCGGAAACTTTGAGATCGGAAATCTGTTCAAAAAAAGGGTCAGAATTAGGATCTAGGACATTGCAAAACAACTGGTCAATACAACCTGTTCCGTAACGACCGGGGGGAAGGCTAATATTATGGATTACCAACAAATCCACATGACAAGAGGCAGGCCTTTCGCTCTGATTAGGTGATTCAACAAAGCGAGCGCCTTTCAAACGGCCATCAACGACAGCCATCTGTGAATCAATTTTTCTGTTTATCGAACGCTCCAAGAAATAGCCTAGGCAGTAGAGTGCAGGGCTACAAGTCTAGCATAGGAGCATGGGAACTGTATGAACCACTCTTGAAAGGACTCTGCCAGCAAGAATAAAGCTGAGCTGAAGGTGGGTGTAAACTAGTGTAGCTGCCGTTTGTCTACAGTTACCGATATCTCGGAAAAAGAATAAGCGCTATCGTTGTCTTCAAGCAATAAATCACCGAACTTTAATGACATGGCCAAGCTCAATCTACTGAGCTTCACCGAGGAACCCCCATCATTAAATCGAATTTCAAATCCGCCGCTTTGCAGAATATAAACTCGGCACGGGCGATGCTTTTGACCACTTTTAAACTCCGCTTCTTGCTTCGATGGGATTTTGTCTACCTGGCGGAAATAGGCATCCAGGTCGTTGTCATTGCTGGGTTCAAGAGGCTTTTCCTCGCCTCCTCCCATCAGCTTGGTCAATTCGCTAAGATCTTCTTGGCTCAATACTCGCTTGCCGCTTGGACTAATTGATATTTCTGAATTCGACTGTCCTCCTGCCGGAACAACTTGGCCGTGTATAGCGGCGATGTTGACACTAGTACCACCAAAAGCACCTGCGGCTGTGCCGAACAGTTTATTCAGTTGTTCAAAAAAAGAGTCTTGCACAGCCTGCTCAATTCTGACCAAATCAAACCCTTGGGCAAGTTGATCTAAAACAAGCGACTTTTCATGCCCCCCAATGACGGAACCCTCTGACGCTGCTGCAGCTAGCAATAATGCGCAGTATTTTGCTTCGTTCCATTCAGCACTGAAACATCCGACATTTAAACCCAGCACATACATCACGGACCTCCACTGGGTTCGAAGCATCCGCTCAATGAAAATAGGCATGCGGTGGGAATCGCACAGCTGCGCAACCAACTCTGAAACTTCAGTTTCCACATCTTCCGGTTTGATAGCAGTATTGAAATCGCTTTTATTATCTGGGTGACTCGAAAGAGTCTTATCAAATTGACTGGTTTTTACTTGATTGCCAAATGCAGATGAAGAGGAATACAGCTTCTCAACAAACTCTGGATTACCCGCGTTGCGGAGAATGCTCGAGATATCCAAAAGCAGTTTCTCCATACGTAGCAAAAAATGCTGTTCGAAAAGCTTGATAAAGACTAAGCGAATATCCAAAGGCAAATTCAAACACTCCTGAGAGTGCATAAATGACAGCAATACCGCCTCAATCAACGTGAGACCGGAGACAACTTCCGTATTGGAAACCGTTGTCAGCTCTTCATTAAGGCTTTCGATTTTTTTCAGTTGCTCACTGTAGGCCCTGTCCGCTTTCCTTTGCATGGCACGAAAAGCAAGGTCGATTTCGACCCGTTCAAAGCCAGCAACCGAGCCGTTCTGTAGTCCAGTATTTTTTACGCGAGATTCTGCCTGTTTTAGTTGCTGTAACACATCGGCGAGAAAGCTCTCCTCTACTAAGCTTTGCTTACAGCGCAGCTCTCGCATCGCCATTAGATAAGAATTCGCTTCATCCGATTGGGCTTGTTTACTCGAAGAGAAGAAGAAATCATCAACCTCATCAAAGAACTCAGTGTTTAGCTTATGAAGCTGTTTTCGAAGACGCTGCCTAAGCGACCAGCGAATTTTTTCAACCACGACGTCGTCTGGCACAGTGTGAGACAATCTATTTCTAGAGGCAGACGCTGTTTTCATGGTTTTAGGTACCGCCATTGCCAAAATTGATAATAGCTTTATAGCGGTTTACAACTAGCGGAACATTGATCCTGTTCACAATCTGATTTTTAGCTTTTGGCGTTATACCTAAACACAGCGCCGCATCGCCCGCAGTGAGACATTACTCACATTTTTATTTGATCAACTTAACGCAGCAACTTGTCCTCATGAGTCAGCAGAATATTCACCCCCCGGGAAAGAAACTTGGCCAAGGGATGCTAATCACCTGCTTTGTGATCGGTTTAGCAGGCTTAGCATTACTATTTGACGGCATGCTTGAACGCCAATTTAATCCTAACCAAACCCCTTCTAGTTTCGAGGGCGCCAACGGTTCCCGCGAGGTTGTATTAGAACAAAATCGACAAGGGCACTATGTGGCGAGCGGGACTATTAATCAAAATCCGGTGATTTTTCTTCTGGATACCGGCGCCACAGATGTGGCAATCCCCGCGAGCGTTGCCCAACGCACAGGTCTTATAGCAGGCAGCCAAAGCCTTGCAACCACTGCCAATGGAGTAGCTTCAGTTTTTGCCACAAATATTGAGCAACTCACTATTGGAAACATCGAACTGCGCAACGTTCGAGCCAGCATTGCTCCAAATATGCCCGGAGACACGATACTCCTAGGCATGAGTGCACTAAGACAGGTAGAATTTTCACAACGGGGACGCACTCTAACTCTAAGGCAGCTGGCCAAATAATTGTGGATATGACAACTACAGACGAATTTAAAAAAGAATTGTATGCGACGGTGGCGCAGGCCATCTCAGAAGATCTAGGCAGCGGAGACATTACCGCAGAACTAATCCCTGACCAGGCACTAGCAAAGGCTAAGATAATTACTCGCATGGATGCTGTTGTCTGTGGCGCACCATGGGCCACCGAAGTGTTCCGTCAAATCTGCCCTACTTTACGGCTCGACTGGCATGTAAAAGACGGCGAACAAGTGACAGAAAATCAATGTCTAGTGGAAATTAGCGGCCACGCAAGGTCAATTTTGACAGCCGAAAGGGCCGCCCTGAATTTTTTGCAAACCTTGTCTGGTACCGCCACGAAAACCAGTCAACTTCAAAATCTGGTCGCTCATACAGGGGTTCAGCTTCTTGATACGCGCAAAACAATCCCAGGCCTACGAACCGCACAAAAATACGCTGTTTTGGCCGGCGGAGGGAAAAACCACAGGCTAGGTCTGTATGACGCCTACCTTATTAAAGAAAACCATATCTACGCCTGCGGCAATATTGAAGCGGCCGTGTCCACTGCAAAAAATAATCACCCAGGTAAACCAGTAGAAATTGAAGTCCAGAATATGGATGAACTGGCTCAAGCAATTGATGCCGAAGCAGACACCATAATGTTAGATAATTTCTCCCTCTCGCTAGTCGCAGACGCAGTTCGGTTTAATAACGGCCGTTGTAAGTTAGAGGCCTCAGGCAATATTGATCACACGGACTTGCTTAGCATCGCCGAAACAGGCGTAGACTACATTTCCATAGGCGCTTTAACAAAACACTGCTTTGCGGTCGATCTCTCACTCTTGTTTGAGCACCCAGTTTAATGGCATATTCGTCACCTAGGATTTGGATATGGATTCGAAATGTTCACCCAAAATGTGGAAGTATTGATGCAAAGGCTAAAACAGTCTCTTAAGCTCATCTTTCTAATGAGTCTACCTCTCACCGTCTTCGGGCATGCTGGCAGCACGGATATCAATGGCGGCCACTACTTTGGTCGATCGTATCATTGCCATATGCGAGGTTGCCGGATGCCAGATACTTTTACCCGCATGGGCAGGGATAGTATTCTGCGAGACAACCGAGATCGTGAAATATTCTTTAACCCTGACGATTGGTCATTCGAGGAAGACTTTGACGAAGACTGCCAATCTACTCGGCAGGAAATGCTCATTCTCACCAGTCAAAGTGAAGTAAAATATACCAATCCTCGGAACTGCGTCGTTCGCACAGGTCAATGGCTAGACGAATATACTGGTAAAACGTTTAACGTAGCAGTGCAGGTAGACATCGACCATGTCATACCTCTCATGTATGCCCATGTGAATGGCGGCGACAGATGGGATCAGAACAAAAAGCTGCAGTTTGCTAACGACCCTCTAAACATTATGCTGGTTGATAAAAAGGAAATTCGGCGCAAGCGTGATCGCGGCCCTGACCGCTATCTGCCAAGAGAAGAATTTCAGTGTGAATATGCCGCCTTGTGGGATGCTTTAGCCAGAAAATACGACCTGACTCTTAATAGCCGAGACAAGTCCGAGATAGGCAAAATTCGGAAGGGCTGCCCGGAGTTCGCCGGAGCAGAAGCAAATTAAGTTACTCTAAAAATGGTGAATCTGCTGTTGGATTTTTAGCCGGAATCCCAGCTCATTGTACGTTGAGAGACTGCGCGCAAACGGACAGAAAAAAGCCGAGATCTTTTGAAGATATCTCGGCTTTTTTGATAGAACCATTCCTAAGACGGTTAAGGCGCTAAAATGCTTATCTCTTCCATGCCATTATCCGGATCTAGAACGTGCTCCCCTGCTGGGAAATCGTTTTCTGACAAGATATAAGCAATAACATCTGTGTATTCATCCAACATCAATGAACCAGGATTGTCCGCCGGCATGGTGCCCATGATGTTTTCCCAGAGGTAGAGTAAAGGCTGGTTATTCCAAGACTTCAACAAGTCGCGGTAAAAGCGCATATTGTGGCAGTTCTTGCATGAGGAATCATAAACAAGCTTACCAGCATCAGCTTGAGCCTGTGTAAACACACCATCGCTGATAGTTTTGTCTTCGGCAATGGCACAAGCAGACAAACTAGCACTAATAATTGCAGCGCTAACAAGTGAAGTTTTCATAATATTCATCATATTCCCCTCCGCGGCGGTCGCGGGACTTATGGTTTAACTCATCTAGAATGGCGCCAAAACAGGGTAAGTGGCAGGTTGCGAGTAACGTCACTTACATTGAATGGTTAGGCTTTCAATCCACTCACAATTCAAATCGTGCACAAAAAGTGGCAACAACATAAACCACCTCTCACCCTCAAAGCAAGTGGAGCCAGCGTATAAAGCCACTATCTTCACCGCTTTTTGAAGGTAATGGAGATTTTATATGACGGCGATTAATCCTAGCTGAATCTCTTTGATTGTCTAACTTAGGCGTAGAGCAACCATAACGGAGCGAACAGCCCCTCACCCTCTCCTGAAATTTAAGGGAAAGAATTCCTATGACCTTGTTTTACAACCACTAGGGCACGGGATGACCGATAGTGACAATTATTGTCAACATCAATGACTTAACGACGCTGCCAGATTTTACTCAACCCATTGCAAAAAAAACTATTAATTGTTTTATATCAGCTACTTACAGAGATTACAAAAATAATGGCACGATAGTTGTTACTAAATAGTCATCCGCCACGAAACTAAATTTGGCGTGCTAGTTTTTTAACTCAACACAAACCTTTGGAGAGACCACATGCAAAAGTTAACTCATAAGAAACAAGACGGCTTTACACTAATTGAATTGATGATCGTTGTTGCGATCATCGGTATTTTGGCTGCAGTAGCACTGCCTGCCTACCAGAACTACACAAACCGCGCGACTTTCTCTGAGTTGGTGCTAGCAGCCACTCCGCTCAAGACAGCTATTGAAGTTGAAGTGCAAACTGCTGGTTTAGCTGCGCTAACAACAGTTGACAGTGGTGCCTTGGGTCTTCCCGCAGCGGTAACAGCAGCAGCAGGCGTTCATGGCTCTTCAATTGCTGACGGCGTTATTACCATGACATGGGAAGTAGATGCTGCATCAGCATTGAATGGCATTACCTACATCTTGACCCCTACATTGGCCGCTGGAAGAATGACCTGGGCAACTACGGGTACTTGCGTTACTAATAACCTTTGCTAATCAATCGTTATTAGGTTTTTTGGTGCCGCTTTCAGCGGCACCAAAAAACCACCTTCAAGCTCTAAAATTCTTCTAATTCGACTATTCACCTTGACCAGTCATTACAGCTTCATCAACAAAGATGGAGACAGATTTATAAACACGCCTATAAATAGCTGATATATCAGTTAAAACTCTCATTCTTCGACGAGTTTGCTCTAAAAAAACACTCTATAAACCGGCCCTAAAATCAGAAGACTAACGCTATGAAAACAAAAAAACTAAAGAGCTTCAAAAAGGCAAAGGGCTTCACACTCATCGAACTTATGATCGTCGTGGCTATCATAGGCATCCTTGCTGCTGTAGCACTCCCGGCTTATCAGTCTTATACAAACCGTTCAAGATTTTCAGAACTTGTATTGAGCGTAACACCGCTAAAAAATATCATTGAGTTAAGGGTTCAAATCGTCACAACCACTTCGTTGGCAGATATGGATAGCGGGAGTAATGGAGCTCCAGCTGCGATTCCGGTATCGCCCACCGCGCATGGATTAAGCGTAACCGATGGGGTAATAACCAGCACTTGGATGGATGACGGTACACCACTCGATGGCATCACTTTCGTCCTTACGCCTACCTTAGGCGCCGGTGGCGCTCTTTCATGGGCCAAGAGCGGTAGCTGCGTCGCCGCCAGTCTTTGCTAACAACTCAACACCAAAGCACGCGCCCCTGCCCAGCACTTTCCCGTTAAATAGATAGACTGCAATATCAAAGCAACAGCCCCACGACGATAGAAAACCAACAAACTTGATAAATAGGTGGCTGATAGAACCATTAGCTAATTAGACTCAAGCAGCTGATATTTAGTCACTTTTCACTTCATCCACTACACTTAAGGTAAATGAATCGCCCTTTGATGAAGGACCCCGTAGATGTCAGTTCAAATGGGGGGCTTGGCCCGACGCCTAGTCTCTGAAAAGCTAATTGATGAATCTGTAGCAATCGCCGCAATCACCAATGCACAAGAGCGTGAGCAACCTTTTGTTAGTGAGCTAGTCACCAATCAAATACTGAGCGGACAGACTATAGCCGTTGCCGCCGCTGAGGAATTCGGTGTTCCCCTGTTAGATTTAGATGCCTTTGATATTGACTATATTCCTCAAAAGCTCGTCGACGCCAAATTAATTCTTAAACACAACGTCCTTCCCCTTTTTAAGAGAGCTAACCGATTACACTTAGCAGTTTCTGATCCTAGTAATTTAACCGCGTTTGACGAAATAAAATTTCATACTGGGATAAATAATGACGTAGTAGTTGTAGAGGAAGAGAAACTTGCTGCAGCCATTGCTGCGTATATAAGCGACGAGGAGGCGAATGAAGGCTCAATTGCGCAGCTTGATGATGCCGCCCTCGATGAACTTAATGTTGAAACTCTGCCAAGCAAGCCCGAAGAAGAAGAGGCTAGCGCCGCCGATGAAACTCCCATTGTTAAATTTGTAAACAAAGTATTACTCGATGCCATAAGAACTGGAGCCTCTGACATACATATTGAACCCTATGAGAAAGCATATCGGGTGAGATTTAGAACTGACGGTATTCTTCACGAGGTCACCCGCCCCCCGATCAACATTGCCGGCCGAATAGCTTCCCGAGTCAAAATCATGTCGCAGATGGATATTTCGGAAAAGCGGATGCCCCAAGATGGCAGAATTAAAATGAAAGTCTCTAAGAATCGAGCCATAGATTTTCGAGTAAATACTCTACCCACATTATGGGGTGAAAAGATTGTACTGCGCATCCTAGACCCCTCTAGTGCCCAAATGGGAATAGATGCCCTTGGCTATGAGGCAGTTCAAAAAGAGCAATTTTTGAAAGCCCTCCATCAGCATCAGGGACTGATTCTAGTCACCGGCCCCACAGGAAGCGGCAAGACGGTTTCGCTTTATACCGGGCTAAATATTTTAAATACGGCGGAGCGTAATATCTCTACTGCAGAGGATCCGGTGGAGATAAACTTAGAAGGGATAAACCAAGTTCCGGTGAATAGTAAAATTGGTTTGGATTTTTCTGCTGCGTTAAGGGCGTTTTTAAGACAGGACCCTGATGTGGTCATGGTAGGAGAGATTCGAGATTTAGAAACTGCAGAAATAGCAATCAAAGCATCCCAAACCGGTCATATGGTCCTTTCTACCCTTCATACCAATAGTGCACCTGAAACTCTCACTCGGCTTCGAAACATGGGAATACCCGCATTTAACCTAGCAACATCAGTCAGCCTTATTATTGCCCAGCGGCTAGCTAGAAGGCTTTGCAATAATTGCAAAGAGACTCTCGAACTACCCGACAAAGTATTAATCGACGAAGGATTCTCTAAGGATCAGTTAAGTGACTTGAAGCTTTTTAAGGCAGTCGGATGTGACAAGTGCAACGAAGGCTATAAAGGGAGAGTGGGAATTTATGAAGTGGTTCCTATAACCGACCCGATGGCAAGAATTATAATGGATGATGGCAATTCGATTGAGATTGCCGATCAGGCTCAGGCAGAGGGTTTCAACAATCTCCGTCAATCAGCACTTATCAAGGTAAGCCAAGGACTAACAAGCCTAGATGAAGCCAATCGCCTAACCTAAATTCATTGAATACAAAGGCTTAGGGGCATGATATTCTCGGTATATTCAGCTTACTTTTGTGTCATTTATTCGATAAAACAACGAGGTAGACCATGGCAACCGAAGCTGCACAAAGCATCTATACGTGGCAAGGGTTCGACAAGAATGGGAATAAAGCCAAAGGGGAAATTCCCGGCACCAGCCAAGCGCTAGTAAAAGCCCAGCTCAGAAAGCAAGGCGTCAACCCTACCAAAGTAAAGAAAAAAGCCAAAGATCTATTTGGTCCGAAAAAACAGGCCATAAAGCCTGGAGACATAGCGGTATTTACTCGCCAGCTAGCAACCATGATGAAAGCAGGTATCCCATTAGTTCAGTCCTTCGAAATTGTGGCCGAGAGCCTAGAAAACCCATCAATGACCGAGCTGGTGATGCAAATACGCGATGACATTGCTGCAGGCAATAATTTTGCGGACTGTATACGCAAGCACCCACGTTATTTTGACGATTTGTTCTGTAACTTAGTCGAGGCAGGCGAGGCATCTGGTGCATTAGAAACCATGTTAGAAAGACTTGCTACTTACAAGGAGAAGTCTGAAGCTCTCAAGGCAAAGATCAAGAAAGCCATGAACTACCCCATTGCAGTTGTTTGTGTAGCTCTTGTTGTAACAGGAATCCTACTGATAAAAGTAGTGCCCCAGTTTGCCGAAACGTTCTCAAGCTTCGGCGCGGAATTGCCAGCCTTCACTCAGTTCGTGATGAGGTTGTCAGACTTTGCTATCGCTAACTGGTGGAAAGTTGTCATTGTTATAGTGGTCGCCGCTTTCACTTTCAAAGAAGCAAGGCTGCGCTCAAAGCCATTCGCTAACATGGTGGACCGAGTGACGCTGAAACTACCTATAGTGGGACCTATCGTTAACGCATCGTGCTATGCCCGGTTTACCCGAACCTTGTCCACCACTTTCAGTGCTGGGGTACCTCTTGTTGATGCCTTAGATTCTGTCGCCGGCGCCACAGGAAACATCGTTTATTCAACTGCCACCCGCCGTATTAAAGATGATGTGACCACGGGACAACAGCTTAACTTCGCGATCAAAAACACCACTTTGTTTCCCACAATGGTGACGCAAATGGTGGGAATTGGTGAAGAATCTGGAGCCCTTGACGGCATGCTGGACAAGTGTGCGACCTTCTTTGAAGCTGAAGTAGACAATGCTGTTGATGGACTTACAGCACTAATGGAACCGATGATTATGGCTGTTTTAGGTATTTTAGTCGGTGGTTTAATGATCGCCATGTACATGCCGATCTTCCAAATTGGTGCGGTGATGTAGAATCGTACGCTTCGTTCAAGCCTTCAATAAATTACACACTACGAAAGCCCAAGCTATTGGCAAGGCCCTTCCTCTATGGAAATAGTTACACTGGTACAAGCTAGCCCCACCCTACTTATAATTTTAACAACGGTTCTCGGTCTACTAGTGGGCAGCTTCCTCAATGTTGTTATTTATCGCTTGCCCATCATGCTACAGAGAGATTGGCGTGCTCAATGTCATGATTTTCTCGAATTGAAAAACAAGGAACCGGATACCAATTCAGCTACCGCCAAATTTAAAGTGTTTAACCTCCAAAAACCCGACTCCCACTGCCCGCTTTGCGATCACAAAATTCGACCTTGGGAAAATATCCCAGTGATTAGCTATTTATTCTTGAAAGGTAAGTGCTCCAAGTGCTCTGCCAGTATTTCTCTAAGATATCCAAGTATAGAAGCGGTCACTGGACTCTTGTCTGGGCTAGTCGCGGCGACCTTTGGAGCCACTTGGCTGACGTTGGCTCTACTTTTTCTTGTTTGGTGCTTAGTGTGCCTGACCATGATCGATTTTGATCATCAACTTCTTCCCGATGACATCACAATTCCCTTACTGTGGCTTGGGTTACTAGTCAATGCCATCGATTTAGGGTTTGGAGTTACAATTGCAGACGCAGTATTAGGCGCGGTGGCCGGATATTTGGTCTTGTGGGGCTTTTATTGGGTGTTCAAAATTCTCACCGGGAAGGAAGGGATGGGCTATGGTGACTTTAAGTTGCTAGCCGCACTAGGTGCTTGGTTGGGCTGGCAGAGCCTTTTACCTATCATTATCCTTTCGTCATTGGTTGGCGCTGTGTTTGGGCTTGGTATGATATTGGTTATGGGTAGAGACAAATCTGTGCCCATGCCTTTTGGCCCCTACCTAGCAGGAGCCGGCTATATAGTGCTTATATGGGGCCCACTCATAACTGACTTTTACATTTCAACATTTGTGAGTTAACAGCTATGTTCGTAGTTGGCTTAACCGGGGGTATTGGCAGTGGAAAAACCACGGTAGCTGATTGCTTTGCCGATTTAGGAATAAACTTGGTCGATGCAGACCTGCTAGCTAGAGAAGTTGTCGAACCCGGTTCTGCCGCATTGTCTGCGATTTCTGAACATTTTGGGCATGACATTCTCAACCCCGAGGGGCACTTAAACAGACCCAAATTGCGGCAGATCGTGTTCGAAGATAGCTCGCAGAAACAATGGTTGGAAAAATTGCTTCACCCGGCGATTCAAGCGCTTATGCTTGTGCGTTTAGAAAGTTCGACCTCCCCTTATACAATCTTGGTCTCGCCGTTGCTGCTAGAAACGGATCAATATAAATTAGCTAACCGTATTCTGGTGGTTGATGTACCTGTGGAGGTTCAACTAAGCCGAACCCTGCAAAGAGACGGCAGCAATGAAGACACCATCAAATCGATTATAAAGTCACAAATAGACAGGGATAGCAGATTGGCTAGAGCCGACGATGTTGTCAGCAATACCGCCGAACCCCAAACACTGGTTCCACGAGTTCTATCTTTGCATGAAAAATACTTGAATTTAAGCGAGGCATATCAGCAATCATGAACGCTAAAACACAATCAGTAAACTGCCCAAGCTGTGGCACTGAGGTTCAGTGGATCGAAGAAAATTCATATAGACCTTTTTGCTGCGAGCGCTGCAAGCTGATCGACTTTGGAGAGTGGGCGACCGAGAAGCACAGCATTCCTGGACCGCCGAGTTTCCCTGAATTTGAAGAGAGTGAAGATAACCTTCAGTAAGCTACTCTTTTGAGCTTGCGAATGTACACCAAACGGGTTCGCCCCCCTTCTGCTACACTTTCTTAACCACGAAAAATTCAAGCTAATTAGAAATTAACTGTCCTGATAAAAGCTATGGCAGAGGCGTCCCAGTAATAGCAGGCATGGGCATCCAGTAAAATTTACTGCTCGGGTCGTGGATATCGTTATTGAGGAAAATATACAAAAGTCCGCCGTCCTTTGAAACACGAATTTTTCTAATGGTTTCGTCTTCCAACAGACCTAATTCGAAGTCTTCTAAAATCAAATGGGTCACAACGTCATAGAAAAAAAGTTTGTCGTTATCTGTGGCAATGAGCAAAGTCCCATCATTGTTGAAAGTTGAACTTACGGGTTCCTGCCCTAGAAACCATTCTCCTGACGAATTGAAATAGTCATCAGGCGCCATGTCAACCACACTAAAATCTGGGTCTTGGGGTCTATTACCATTAGGGCAAGTGTAAGCTAGACGGTTACCGTCTGGTGAAATATCAAAGTCTGTACAACTACTTCCCACGGGAATATCAGTCCCTTGAACGAAGGTAATATTATTTGTTGCCGGATCAAAATTAAATGTCACCAAATTCGATTCAGTAGCTAGAAACACATGGTCCCGCACGGGATCGTAATCCACTCTTACCGGTTCTAATAAGGGAATACTATCCGTTAAAAACTCAGCAGTCCCTGACATCAACCCTAACCACAACCCTGTAGCGGTAAATGGCAGATCATTTTCTGGATTATCTAGCACGCTGTCGCGCATTAACGCGAAAACGTTGCCATCTTCGCCGAGCGCGATATCACGCAGGGCCCAAGAATAAGTGACAGATCCGTTCTCATTAGTAAAAGTCTGGGTCACTCGATGCGGCCGAATAGTCCCAGTATTGAGATCTAATCTGTAGAGGCGTTCTGTCTCCGGATGAACCGTCATATAAACGAGACCGTTGGGTTCATCAAAGGTGAATTGATCCGGGTTTTGGCCAAATGAATAAGTGGCACCCGTGTCGCCGGTAATCAGATTTCGTTCCACCACTCGATTGCGGGTGGAATCTCCTATCAAAGCCCAGCCATGGCATAGAGGGATAAAGTCCTGAGAAGATTCAGTGATTATGCCACCGCCCAAAGCTGATATTGTGGCATCAGAGGGTCCAGATTGAACTGACCCCAAGGAAATAGTTTCGAACACAGGCGGGTTACTTCCGTCTACGAGTTCCAATCGGATCGCCACCTGTTCACCACTAAAGTCCACGCTGGGAATGTCCAACACGCCAGAATTAGAGGAGTAGCTCGCGGTTCCGGCTGTCACTGCGTTTGCCGCCGGTCTGGAGAATGCATCGCAATTAAAAAGCTCTGTACCAGAGAGAGGAGGTGCCTGCACACCAATGGACGTGACCTGGGATTCAGTCAAGCGGAAAAGCAAGTTATTAGGATCGACCAAGCGGAATTGGGCTTTAACTTCACCAATACCAGGGGCTTCGATGCTAGGTACTTCAAGTGTGAAACCGTCAAACCTCGACGTGTCAGACCCAATAGTGGGCGCAGGACCTGGGTTAAATTCCAATAGTGGATTGGCACGCAATTTTGCACCGGTCCACGTTGGAAACAAATTAGGGGAAACAGATCCCGGCTCAACCGCGCTGCGAACTCTAAATCCTATAAAACGTGAGGTGCCAAGCGTCGCATTTACAGGCCCTGTAATATCAACTCTAATTTCAGTCTGGCCAGCTGCATCAATCTCTGCGATTGGAGTAGCAAAACCAACAGAGTAGTCCGTAAATTCCACAACCCCATTGTCTGCAAAGAAAAAGATTTCTAACGGAGCCGCTCCGTTTTGCAAAAAAAGTTCTTCGATAGGAAAAGTCACAGTCGCGCTGGTCACAGACTCTATATCACCGAGGCCAAAAACAAAGGTTGCTGCATCAACAAAAGCTGAACCGGTAACCGCCCAATCTCCGCTACTCAGATAGTCTGCGTTCTGAGTCTGTATCGCCGTTGGTGTAGATGTAGGTGTCTCATCATCTGCCGGATCAGCGGCTTGGTCTTGAGCAGAAGCCGTGAGTTGAACCAAAACCGCTTGATCAACTAAAGGTGCAATGTCGGCCACTGCTGTTGTCGCTGTAAACGCAGCGTAAAGGATCACACCCGCATTGAGCAGCTGGAGAAGGCTATTGTATCGACGCAAAGGCTTCATAAGAGTTGGCTCTATCTTAAACTTCATTTAACTAGGGAATTCTTACTATTTTCAACCACTTAGAAATAAACACAGTGATGCTCGTCACAGAATAGAAAGCATTTAGGGGCGACCTCTACCTTCCTTAATCTGGCTCACCAATCAGTTTTATCTGCGATATCACGCAATACTTTATCATAACCAGCAATTTAATCTTATTTTTCCGGCAGATCAAACATAATAATATCAGTAACTTGCCCTCATTAATCAATTTGTTTTCTAAAGAGCCCTTTTACAACAGACGTTGTATAAAGAGCGCTGTCTACTGATTAACTGCTGAAAGCTGAAACGCCAGAGATCCCGACTGCTCCGTGAGCAATCGCACACTCTATATCCTCGGGCCCTACCTCCTCTAAAGCATAGACGGGCAGGCTTACCTGTTCCACTAAAGAAGAAAATCCGGCCCAAGGCAGCGGCTTTGAATTTGAGTGTTTAGTGAGGGGGTGGGTTGGCGCTAAAAAAACGAAGTCAGCGCCCAAGCTTTCTGCTTTTTTGAGTTCTTGAAGGTTATGACAAGAGGCTGAAAAGCGGATGTCTGCAGGGACGGGCCGCTGCTCCAGCGCCAAAAGCTCTTGCGAAGAAACATGAAAACCATATGCAGCCTGGGCTTGCGGCTGCTTACACTTGCTAAAATCAGCGATAAATTTTAGTCCTTGACCAGCAAATCGCTCATGGGCATGAGCCAGCCATTTGACATAATTAGAATCAGACATAGAATTTTGTTGCAGGAAAACCACTTCCCAACCGCGTGTGACCCATGAACTGAGTAACTCATTCAAGTTATCTAAGCTCGCTAGTTCTGGTGTGATGGGCAACTCTAGAGGCAGTTTCAATGCATCAATGATCGGTTTATTCGCAGCAGGAAACTGATCAAACTGCAGCGATTCAACTTTTTGCCAGTCAATTTGCTGACCTTCCAATCCTTGGGGTTCACCTTGGTAAGCCTGAATCATCCATACGTCCAGCAGCACTTTCCTGTCCCCATAGCTATGGGCGATTTTTTTTAAGGGAAAACACACTGTAGGAAAGATGCCCAGCTCTTCACTGAATTCTCGGCATAATGCTGCTTTGACAGTTTCTCCCGGCTCAACTTTACCCCCGGGAAATTCCCAGAGGCCTCCCTGATGGGCATCCGGATGACGCAATGACACCAGCACCCTGCCATCTCGACTTCGAACAACTCCTACTGCAACGTGAACAACTTTTTCGGCGGATAGCATCAACTTCGGTAGTCAGCATTGATTCTAACGTATTCATTTGATAAATCTGAGGTCCACACGGTTTCATTAACCAGCCCTCGATTTAACTGAATCCGTATCAAAACTTCGGCTTTGTCCATAACCAATTGCCCAGCCTCTTCTGTATAAGCGGGGTGGACAGCGCCACCAGCCACAATACAGGTGTCACCGATAAATATCTCAATAGCATCAATGTTGAGGTTTGGCACTCCAGCTCTCCCAACCGCCGCAAGAATACGCCCCCAATTTGGATCCGAGGCGAACAGCGCAGTCTTAACCAAGGGCGACTCAGCTACTGCATAAGCCACGAGTAGGCACTCCTGTTCACTCTCCCCGCCGTTGACTTCAACAGTAACAAATTTACTTGCACCCTCCGCATCCTTAATGAGTCCAGTTGCCAGTTCCAAAAACACTTCCATCAAAGCCTGCCGGAAAGCTTCAAAATTTTCGTGTTCGGGCTCTATTGATACCGTTGCTGCAGCAGTTGCAACTAGCATGCAGCAGTCATTGGTGGATGTATCACCGTCTACTGTAATTCTATTAAACGAACGGTCAACACACTGTGAAAGCAGCATATCCAATGCCGCCTTATCCACCTGCGCGTCCGTAAAAACATAAGCGAGCATGGTGGCCATGTTTGGCTTTATCATGCCAGCGCCTTTAGCGAAGCCGCTAATGGTGACATCTTCCCCTTCTAGACAAATGATTCTAGAAGCTAATTTTGGCTTCGTGTCTGTCGTAAGAATGCCAGTTGCCGCAGCTAGCCAGTTATCCTTGTCTAATGCTGCCAAGGCATCAGGCAAGCATGTAATTAGCTTTGCAGCAGGCAGCTTCTCTCCAATAACACCGGTTGAAAAAGGGAGAATATTTGATGCATCTAATCCTGTTAGCTCAGCTAGAGCGGTGCAGCACTTTTTGGCGTCCGCAAGACCTATATCTCCCATACCCGCATTAGCGTTGCCGGTATTTATAAGAAAGTACCTAGGTTCAGTTTGAGAGAGATGTGTTTTTAAAACCTGCACTGGTGCAGCGCAGAACGCATTGCGAGTGGTAACACCAGACACTATAGATCCTGACTTGAGCTCCACCACAACAAGGTCGAGCCGGTTCTCGTAGCGGATACCGCTCTCAACCGCAGCAAGGCGAATACCGCCAACAGAAAAAGGCGTGGGGTCGGTCAATTTCATTGCCAGCTTACTACCCTATCTTGCCGCAACAGGCTTTGTATTTTTTGCCAGATCCACAGGGACAGGGCTCATTTCTTCCAACTTTTGGCAGATCACGTACAAAGGGGTCGGTATTCCGAGCCGACTGGGCTGCATCGGGTGAGCCGGAATCTTCCGCCTGCGACAGGGCTGAAGTAGCTTGATGCTGGAAATTAATCTTTTCACGAGCAAGTTCTTCTTCTCTTTTTTGCTCAATCGCATCCGCAGAATCTTCCTGGCGAATTTTAACCAGACTAAGAACTTTAATTACTTCTTGCTGCAAATTAATCATTAATTCAGAGAACAAAGCGAAGGCTTCCCGTTTATATTCCTGACGTGGGTTCTTCCCTCCGTAAGATCTTAAGAATATTCCCTGACGGAGATGGTCCATCGTAGCAAGATGGTCTTTCCACAAACCATCAAGTATCTGTAAGGTAATTTGTTTTTCAAAGAGACGCATTTTGTCGCCAACCGAAGCACTTTTAGCTTCATATTCCTTATCGAGGGTTTCGGTTATTTTTAGCTTAAGCTCATCTTCAAACAGCTGATCATCCTCATCCAGCCACTGTTGCACTGGCAGCTGATTCGCAAATTGGGTTTCAATCGCATCCTGTAATCCTGCAATATCCCACTGCTCTGGAACGGATTGTGGCGGCACGAAGTCATCAACCAATTGACTTACAACTTCTGAACGCATCTCTGTCAATAAATCAGAAACATCTTCACTCGCCATAAGCTCATTCCGCTGCCTATAGATAATCGTTCTTTGATCGTTGGCTACATTATCGTATTCGAGTAATTGCTTGCGAATATCAAAGTTTCGCCCTTCCACCTTCCGTTGAGCTTTTTCAATTGATCGCGTCACCATGGAATGCTCGATAGCTTCTCCCCGCTCCATGCCGAGTTTTCTCATGAAGTTTTTAACCCCGTCAGTGGCAAAAATTCGCAGTAAGTTATCTTCCATCGATAGATAAAATCTGGAATAGCCAGGGTCACCTTGTCGACCTGCTCGACCACGAAGCTGGTTGTCAATCCTGCGGGATTCATGTCGCTCGGTACCGATAATATGCAAGCCGCCTGCATTGATGACCGTTTCGTGTCTCTTTTTCCAGTCTTCTTTTATTTCCTGAATTTGCTTTTCCGTTGGATTCTTCAGCTTTTCTATTTCCGATTCCCACTTACCACCAAGGACAATATCTGTTCCACGTCCTGCCATGTTTGTTGCAATAGTCACAACGCCCGGCCTGCCCGCTTGGGCAATAATTTCTGCTTCTTTCTCGTGAAACTTAGCATTCAATACTTCATGCTTAATTTTTTGCTTGGTAAGGTACTTCGATAGAATTTCAGATGTATCAATGGATGCGGTACCCACTAGCACCGGTGCTCCATTTTCACTTACTTCTTTAATATCTTTGACGATTGCTTCAAATTTTTCTTCCATGGTAAGAAAAATCAGGTCATTAGCATCGTCTCTAACCATTTCTTTATTGGTAGGTATAACAACAACGTCTAGACCATAAATTTGGCTGAATTCAAATGCTTCGGTATCTGCTGTTCCAGTCATACCAGAAAGTGTTTTATAGAGTCTGAAGAAGTTCTGGAAAGTAGTGGAAGCTAAAGTCTGGCTCTCACTTTGGATTTCAACTCGCTCCTTTGCTTCAAGTGCTTGGTGAAGTCCTTCAGAAAGACGACGACCTTCCATGGTTCTTCCAGTATGCTCATCAATGAGTACAATCTTTTTATCTTGAACTATGTATTCAATATCTTTATTGAACAAATGATGGGCTTTGAGAGCGGCATGAACGTGATGCAGCAACGAAAGATTAGTCGCCGAATAGAGAGATTCCCCCTCATCAAGCAACTTTCTTTCTATAAGAAGTGATTCAACGTATTCGTGACCGAGTTCCGTGAGCTCCACTTGGCGGCTTTTTTCATCAACCGTGAAGTGTCCATTTTCTTCAGGGACAAAATTTTTGTCCATCATCTCCATCTTAGACTTTTCTTGCTTCTCTCCTTTCTCCAATTTTGGAATAAGGTTGTTAATCGCGATATAGAGTTCTGAACTATTTTCAGCAGCACCGGAGATAATAAGTGGCGTCCGAGCTTCATCGATTAAAATTGAATCAACTTCATCCACAATGGCGAAATTGAGCTTGTCTTGCATTTTGTCGTCAAGGCGAAACGCCATGTTGTCGCGCAAGTAGTCAAAGCCAAACTCATTGTTCGTGCCATAAGTGATATCCGACTGGTAGGCTGCCCTCTTATCTATAGGAGACTGACCAGATTGAATGACTCCGACTGACAATCCAAGAAACTCATACAACGGTTTCATCCAATTAGCATCTCGTTCCGCTAAGTATTCGTTTACCGTAACCACGTGCACACCGTCACCGCTTAAACCGTTCAGATAGGCTGGTAGAGTCGCCATGAGGGTTTTACCCTCTCCGGTGCGCATTTCTGATATCGAACCTTCATGCAGCACCATTCCACCAATCATCTGCACATCGAAGTGGCGCATGCCCATCACGCGAACCCCAGCCTCTCTCACTGTGGCAAACGCCTCAGGCAAGAGCTGATCTAAGCTCTCCCCGTCTTTGATTCTTCGCTTAAATTCGTTGGTCTTATCCTGCAATTCTGGGTCTGTTAGCGCTTTAAACTCTTCTTCGAGTTTGCTAATGGCTACAACCGTTCGCTGTAGCTTCTTCAATTTGCGAGAATTGCTCGTACCAAATATGGAATTAAGAATTTTCATACGTCTAGACTTCTAAGTTAGGATATTAATCTGATCGTCGGCGGCTTCGACAAGCATTGCCAACTGTGTTTCGTAAGGGGATTTTGGTGCTGAGGATTATCTGGCGGTACGGTGTATGTAAGCCGCTGGGTCAACGACTCTTCCATTTTTGTAAACTTCAAAATGGACATGTGGACCAGTGGAGCGGCCAGTGGAGCCAACTAAGGCGATATTTTCACCTTTGTTAACTACGTCACCCACTTCTACAAACAGCTTTTCTGCATGGGCATAGCGAGTCGTGAATCCATTGCCGTGGTTTACTTCTACCATCAGCCCGTAGCCCGAGCGAGGCCCAGACCAAGTGATAACGCCGGCGGCAACGGTATTAATCTCTGCACCTGCCTTGCCAGTGGTAAAGTCCATACCACCATGAAAAGTAAGCCGGCCTGTAAAGGGGTCTGGTCGTTTCCCAAAACGCGATGCAATCCAGCCCTTTTCGATCGGCCGGCCAGCAATAAAAACATCGGACTGTATTTTCCGATCAGACATCATCCCCTCTAAAATTTCGAGTTGCTGCTGCCTATCATCTAATTGGTCTTCTAACTGGTCTACTGCATTCATGAACCCGGCGGAACTGTATGGCTCACCACCGCCGATTGCAGGCCCTCCGATGGACACCGGCTGACTGAAATCAAACTCACCTTCATCCAAGTTTGCTATCTCGGTGACCCGTTCACCAACCGCGTCTAATCGAACCAACCGAGCTTGCATTAGTGCTAAGCGAAGAGTCAGCGCTTCCAACTGCTCTTCGGCATTTTGTTTTATATCTGCGAGCTGTTCTGATTGTAATTTAAGCTCGAGTTCCCAGTTTTCTGCTGTTTCTTCGGAGAAGACCCGAGACTCTTGGGAAAGCGCCAACTGATAGCCAAAGTAGCCAAGTGCTACAGGCGTACCGAGCAGGCACAGGGAAAGGAGGCCTTTCAGCCAGCCTTTGAGGATAATTGTTTTTGAATGACCGTGGTGCTGGTCAACTAAGATTAGTTTCATTGTTAAGTGTAAATTTAAAAACCTTAATAGTAGTCTAGTGGATCTTCAACTATATGCAAGACCTTAGAACACCTAACTATTTTATAAAAATCAAGAGGTTAGAAAATTCAATTTGGTTATGCAGCCAGCACCGGTTTCATATAGGAAATCGGCACGTTACTCTCATCATCGAAGCTCACAATTTCCCAAGCCTCTTTATTCACTTCGAGCATTCTCAACAGCGCATTATTCAACGCATGCCCAGACTTATGCCCTTTAAATTCACCGATAAGGCTATTGCCGAGTAGATACAAATCGCCAATTGAATCCAATATTTTGTGTTTAACAAATTCGTCTTCGTAGCGAAGCCCGTCTTCGTTGAGCACCTTATAATCTCCAACCGCAATCGCATTATCCATGCTTGCGCCCAACGCTAAGTTTCTGTTCCTCAACTCTTCAAATTCGTGCATAAACCCAAAAGTTCGGGCTCGACTCACTTCTTTTACAAATGAAGTGCTAGAGAAGTCGATAGTCGCACTTTTTGTGTACTTTTTATACACCGGATGGTCGTAGAGTAAAGTATAGCTAACCTTAAAACCGTTAAATGGCTCAAGACTTACTGACTTGCCGTCTTGTTCGAGGGTTATTGGCTGCTTAATTCGAATGAATTTCTTCAATTCAGTTTGTTCTTCAATCCCTGCTGATTGAATCAGGAATACAAAAGGTCCGGCACTGCCATCCATGATTGGTACTTCTGGGGCGCTAACATCAACAAAAGCGTTATCGATGCCAAGCCCGGACATAGCCGACATTAAGTGCTCAATGGTTGAAATGCGCACATCGCCATTAGCAATGGTTGTGGACAGGGTGGTATCTCCCACATTGGCCGCTATCGCCTTTATCTGAACCACTGGATCGAGATCAACTCTATTAAAAACGATGCCTGTATTCACTGGCGCCGGTCTGAGGGTTAAATAAACCTTTTCACCCGTGTGAAGCCCAACACCTGTCGCCCTGATCACGTTTTTTAGAGTTCGTTGCTTTAACATAAGCTTAGTCTTTGATCCCGTATTATTAGTTTGAGTCTGTCAGTGTCTTACTAGCGCCCAGCAAGCAGCTGTGTTTAAGACAATAAATCCCGCCGGTAATTCCATATCAGCCGGTTTTTACTGTCAATTACTCCTAATCGGCACTGGCTTACTGTTATTAGACCCAGCTGCGCCAAATAGCTTACACCCTGGTCGACTAAAACACTCAGCACATCAAGCGGCGTATAGTAGCAAAGCTAAACAAATAACCCAACATATAGGGGTCATTAAGACTATCCCCAATTACCCGCCAACGTTGGAGGACCATTCCACCTGTTGAGAATGTAAGAGTGATGTTGCCTAGACACTCACTCCAGGTCTGCCACTTTACTTTTCACCAAGACCTAGAAGATGGCACTTCTATATCTTCTATACCTTCTATAACGCCAGCACACTAATAAACGTCAATAACTGAGCCTCTAGATTCCTTTTAATTGACCCAACCGCGACGTATTAATCCGCTTGTCGACGAAGAAATGCAGGGATGTCCAAATAATCCATATCAGGTTCAGCACCCACGGCCTTAGCCATAGTGTGACTTCGGTCCTGAGCTGGTCGATTCCTCATGATGGCTGGCTTATCGAGTTGACTGTAATCAGTCATAGATTCCATATCAGTATTATCAACCACCTTAGTGGGTTTAGAGTTCGCAGCCCCTAGGCCCGTTGCCACCACGGTGACGCGCATCTCGCTTGCTAGACTTGGGTCTATCACCGTGCCTACAACAACAGTCGCATCATCGGAAGCAAACTCTTCAACAGTGTCGCCAACTTCTGCAAACTCGCCCAAAGAGAGATTTTCGCCAGCGGTGATGTTGACCAAGATTCCGCGCGCACCTTGAAGGTTCACATCTTCTAATAGTGGCGAGCGTATAGCGGCTTCCGCAGCCTCGCGAGCACGCTCGTCTCCTGAAGCCAGGCCAGTACCCATCATGGCCATACCCATTTCTGACATTACTGTTTTAACATCAGCGAAATCGACGTTTATCATGCCTGGATGCATGATGAGATCTGCAATTCCCTTAACCGCTCCCAACAAAACATCATTGGCAGCTTTAAATGCCTCTAAAAGAGACGCTTCTTTCCCTAAGACATCCAATAGCTTCTCATTGGGAATGGTGATCAAAGAATCTACATTCTCGGACAATTGCCTAATACCCTCTTCGGCGATAGATGACCGCTTTTTCCCTTCAAATGGAAAAGGTCGAGTTACAACAGCAACAGTCAGGATCCCCATTTCACGAGCCACTTCCGCCACAATTGGAGCTGCACCCGTTCCTGTGCCTCCTCCCATGCCAGCGGTAATGAAGACCATATCAGCGCCGGACAATATCTCGGCAATTTCATCTCTGTCTTCGAGAGCGGCTTGACGCCCGACTTCGGGATTTGCACCAGCTCCCAAACCTTTTGTGATCCCCGTACCCATTTGGAGCACAGTTTTCGACTTCAGGTTACTCAGCGCTTGCGCATCCGTATTCGCACAAATAAAGTCAACACCATCGACCTGATTTGCGATCATGTGGTGAACCGCGTTACCTCCACCACCGCCTACACCTATTACTTTTATCACAGCACTCTGTGGTATGTTTTCGATTAACTCAAACATATAGCCCCCTTTTTATCCTTTAATTCTAATAATTACGTTGATTATTGACTGTTAATTAAAAATTACCTTGAAACCAATTTTTGACTCTATCTACTATATGAACCTGGGTTTCCTTTATTGGATCCATCCCATCTCTTTCTTGATATTGCTTGAGCCCATATAGCAGCAAACCAACGCCGGTAGAATAAATTGGGTTTCTAACAATATCGGCTAATCCTTTGACATTATGAGGCGCACCTATCCGCACTGGCGCGTGAAAAATTTCCTCTGCCAACTCCATCACTCCCTCCATTTTGCTCGTACCGCCGGTGAGCACAATACCTGCTGCTAACAGACTCTCGAAGCCGCTTCGCTGCAGCTCTGCTTGCACTAAAGTAAAGAGCTCGTCATAACGAGGTTCAACCACTTCCGTCAACGACTGTCTAGACAGTTCGCGGGGTGGTCTATCACCAACACTAGGAACCTTTATGCTTTCGTCAGAGCTTGCTAGCTGGGTAAGCGCACAGGCATATTTTATTTTTATTTCTTCTGCATTTTCAGTTGGTGTCCTGAGCGCCATCGCAATATCATTAGTGACTTGGTCGCCAGCAATTGGAATCACACCGGTATGGCGTATTGCACCTTCGGTAAATATGGCGATATCAGTTGTCCCGCCTCCAATATCCACCAAGCAGACTCCCAGCTCTTTCTCATCGTCGGTTAGTACCGAGTAACTTGAAGCCAATTGTTCCAAAATGATTTCGTCAGTTTCTAAGCCGCAGCGCTTTATACATTTTTCAATATTTTGTACCGCGTTAATCGCACAGGTAACTAAGTGTACTTTTGCCTCAAGGCGCACACCCGACATCCCCAATGGCTCCTTGACACCTTCTTGAGAATCAATAATGTACTCTTGAGGAAGAATATGGAGGACTTTTTGGTCAGCTGGTATCGCCACTGCCTGGGCTGCGTCAATCACTCGTTCGATATCCGCACGCATAACTTCGCCATCTCTGATAGCAACTATTCCATGCGAATTCATGCTTCGAATATGGCTTCCCGCGATGCCTGCGTACACTGAGCGTATTTGACAGCCCGCCATTAACTCGGCCTCTTCAATCGCCCGCTGGATCGACTCTACAGTTGACTCAATGTTAACAACTGTACCTTTCTTCAATCCTCGAGAGCGATGGCTACCAATGCCAACTATGTCTAGGCTTCCATCTGGATTAATAGAGCCAACGATAGCTACTACTTTTGACGTACCGATATCTAAGCCAACGATTATGTTATCCGTCACGGCGTCATTCATCAGACCCACCCCTAAAAATTCCCTCACTCGGGTAACAAATCTTTATTAACTTATTATTCGAAATCACCTGACCGCTACTCCAACCATATTCTGATCCACTGCCTTCACTGCAAATCCGTTGTTATACCTAAGGTCGACGGAGGCAATGTCATTTATATTGATGCTAGGCTGTGACGTTAAAAAACCAACCAACCTTGTAATATTCTCAAAAACATCATCTTTTCCTGCAGCAACTTGAACAGAGTTATTCAGCGTCAACTCCCAACTGCCTCGCAAACTAAGACTCAATCGAGATAGTGATATAGCTTCTGGAAGCAACAGTTGATTGAGCTGCTGATAACGCCGCATCACTTCAACTTGTGAGCCCACAGGGCCAATCAATTCTGGAAGCATTAAATTTCTCGAAGGTTTATCTGGAGTGATTACTTCTCCGATTTGATTCAAATAAGAACCTTCTCCCCATTTTGCAATAACAATTTCTTCTTTCAATTCTAGCGCTAGAGTGTCAGGCCAAATTCTTTTTACCGAAACAAATTCTACCCAAGACATTTCTTCCAATTTTTGCTTTGCGCCACGCACATCAAAACTAAAAAAACCTGCGCCCATGAATTCCGAGAGCACTGCCGCAACCTCTTCCTCTGATGTTTGCTGCCATCTGTTCTCAATTCGAACTTTTGATATTGGCCGATTCATAAACCCTGCAACGGAACTTGATTGAGTTACAACTACCGCTAATAATCCGCAAATCACAACTGCACTTAATACAATTTTTGACGCTTTTCGGGTTACATGACTAAGCGGCCGACTCGCCCCTTCAACGCTTCTTCTTTCAGTTCGAATACCTGACTTTTGATTTACTGGCCGCGGCAAAACTATTGCTCCCTCTGGGATGCAATATGACTATCCAGCACGCGAAGCAGCAAATCATCAAAATCCAGCCCTGCTTCTTTTGCGGCCAAAGGGATGAAACTATGATCAGTCATACCAGGAACCGTATTAACTTCCAGCAAGTAAAAAACCCCTTCCCTGTCTTGCATCACATCTACCCTAGCCAATCCTTCACAGGACAAACTCTCATAGGCTTCCAACACTAAGTCATGCAAACCATCGAGCTGTTTTTGATCCAATTTTGGCGGGCAGTATACTCGTGTGCCTTCATCGACATATTTGGCATCGAAGTCAAAAAACTCCCGGTCTGTTTCAAGCTCTATCGCGGGCAATAATTCTCCATTCATTACCCCTACGGAAAACTCCTTGCCAACAATACATTTCTCTGCAAAAACTCTTGCATCGAATTTGGCAGCTTCTGAGTAGCGACTTGCTAACTCTTCAGCGGTAGCACTGATAAAAATACCCAAGCTAGAACCACCATTCACTGGCTTTACAACAACAGAGCCCAATTCGTCGATAACAGACTGCCAATCTGTATCAGCAGATAGCAGAGTAAAATCCGCCGTGCTCAATCCTAGTCTCTGCCACAGCAATTTAGTTTTCACCTTATCCATCGCCAACGCGGAGGGCAAAACACCACTGCCGGTATATGAAATACTCATGGACTCAAAAACGCCTTGCATTACACCGTCTTCACCAATCTGTCCATGCATCATGTTAAAGACCAAATCAGGCTTAGCCTGCTGTAACTGTTCAACCACGTTTGAGCCCGCATCAATTAACTCGCAATCAATCCCTAAACGGACCAAACCTCGATAGACTGCTTGCCCACTTTTTAAGGACACTTCACGCTCCACAGAACTGCCCCCCATAAGCACCACGACATGCCCAACGATTTTAATTAACTCTTCTTTGTTTATCGGTTTCATTGCCATATTTCTTAACTATCTAATCACTAATTCTTTTATAAAAATCAATAAATTACTAATCTATGAAGCCTTTTTCAGCCAAGTCTTTTGCTAAGCCTCCAACACTGCCCGCACCTTGAGTCAGAACTATGTCCCCCGGCTTCAAAATAGACTTCAAAAGACCATGCACATCTTCTTCTTTTTTCACGTATTGCGGGTCTAACTTCCCTCTGAGCCTGATGCTTCTGCATAACGACCTAGAATCCGCACCAGGAATTCTTTTTTCACCCGCCGAATAAACTTCCAGCAATAACAAAACATCAGCCTTCGCCAACACATCCACAAAATCTTCGTAGAGGTCTTTGGTCCGGCTATACCGGTGCGGCTGAAAAATCATGACTAATCTATTCTTTGGCCATCCCGCTTTAAGGGCTTTCAGGGTTGCAGCCACCTCGGTTGGATGGTGCCCATAGTCATCAATTAACTTTACGGTAGCACTGGCATCATTGGCTGCAATTGCAAAATCCCCCTGCACATCAAAACGCCGCCCAACTCCGGAAAAATTTTTAATTCCTAGCTTTATGTCTTTGTCTTTTAGACCTTCGTCGGTCGCGATAACAAGCGCCGCAGTTGCATTAAGCGCATTGTGTTCACCCGGCATATTGAGTCTAATTCTAATTGGCTTTTTCTTGGCAGGCCTCATGACTTCAAAATCTGTGACACCTTGCTTCTGTTTAAGATTTTGAATTCTAAAATCCGCATCTTCTGAAAAACCGTAAGTTAATTTTGGCCGAGAAACAAAAGGCAACAAATCACGAACGACGGGATCGTCAATACACAAAACGGCAAGTCCGTAGAAAGGTAGATTGTGAAGAAAATCAACAAAATACTTTTTTAGCTTTTCAAAGTCATCGTCATAGGTGGCCATGTGATCTGCTTCGATATTAGTCACCACTGCAACCATAGGCTGAAGATGCATAAACGACGCATCGCTTTCATCTGCTTCTGCCACTAAATACCGACTTTCTCCCAGCCGCGCATTTGTACCGGCGCTGTTTAAGAGCCCCCCGATGACAAACGTCGGGTCGAACCCACCAGCATCTAAAACAGAGGCAACTATACTAGTGGTAGTAGTTTTTCCGTGGGTGCCTGCGATCGCGATGGAGTGTCTATATCGCATCAACTCCGCCAACATTTCGGCGCGTGGAATCAGTGGTTTCGACTGATCCATAGCTAACATAATTTCAGGGTTGCTTCGATCGATTGCACTTGAGTAAACGACGACATCCGCCTTCATTGCATTAGACGCTTTATGACCAATAAAAATTTTGGCGCCCATAGCTTTCAGTCGCTTGGTGTTAGCTGAATCTTTTATGTCAGATCCTGTAATCGAATACCCCTGATTAAGAAGTACTTCCGCAATTCCGCACATGCCCGCACCGCCCACACCAACAAAGTGGATAGTTCTAATGCGTCGCATTTCCGGAACTGAATAAAAATCCACTGACTCAGACATGGGAATGCTCCATGCACACATCGGCAATTACACTGGCCGCATCACGCACCGCTATTCGAGCAGCATTGTCGCCCATGGAGATGAGCCTTTTAGGGTTCTCCAAAAACTTCTTTAGCACGGAAAGTAATGTATCCTCATCTAACTCATCTTGTGGAACGATAATCGCCGCATCGGCGCTTTCCAACCATCGAGCATTAAGCAACTGTTGATTGTCCCGATGATAAGGATAAGGAATCAAGACAGACGGA
Source organism: Pseudohongiellaceae bacterium (assembly GCA_045106275.1). Taxonomy (GTDB): domain Bacteria; phylum Pseudomonadota; class Gammaproteobacteria; order Pseudomonadales; family Pseudohongiellaceae; genus UBA9145. The sequence continues at coordinate 39,030 of JBGCEK010000067.1, forward strand.
ATTCCCACTACAGCGATTTCGCTGACCGTGCTAGCACCTGATCTACAGATCACCAAATCAGCCCATTGATAAGAAGCTGCCATATCCGCCACAAACTCGGTGATTTGTCTGTTAGGCCCAAGACTCAGACCGACCTTTTGATAGGCTCTCTCAGTTTCAATACACTTATTTTTGCCAGTTTGATGAATCACATTGACGGTAAATTCATCCAAGCTTGCTAAAGCGTTTGGAAGCACTCGGTTTATAGCCGCCGCACCTTGGCTACCACCTAGGACCAATACATTGAGCGTTTTATCTATAAGAGAGCGAAACGAGCGAGACCCACTTATACTTGCAATTTCCTCTCGCACTGGATTCCCAGTGAATAAAACCCGAGAGGACTTTGTAAATGTGCCAGGAAAGGCTTCTAACACTTTATTTGAGATTACGCATAGCAGTCGATTTGTAAGCCCAGCTGTAGCGTTTTGCTCATGAATTAGCAAAGGTATTCCACGTATTCGTGCTGCAATACCAGCCGGGCCGCACACAAAACCACCCATTCCCAAGACGCAATCGGGCTTTGTCTTTCTAAGAACTTTTAGCGACTGTCGAAAAGCACTAAGAAGCATAAATGGCGCCAGTATTTTACGTTTGAATCCGCTGCCGCGAAGCCCTGAGACGGAAATTTGATGGATAGGAAAATCGAACTCTTTTAACAACTGATTTTCCATACCTGTGGGCGTTCCTAACCAATGGACCCTCGCTCCACGCTGCTCTAAAGCCTTCGCAATAGAGAGAGCCGGAAACACATGCCCACCGGTACCTGCGGCCATAATCAACACTGTAGGAAAATCTGAGCTCATACTTTTTTAGTCGCCCGTGGTCGTTGACTATTAGCGACCTCTGCCTGCGCCGTTTCGTATTGAATACGCATTAACAATGCCACCATAAAACAGCTGACAATAAGACTCGCGCCACCGTAGCTTACAAAAGGTAAGGTAAGTCCTTTGGTTGGCAAAAGACTAATGTTGACTCCCACATTTATAATCGTTTGACCTGCAAACAAAAGTGCTAGGCCGTAGGCAAAAAACCCTTCGAATACTAAGTCTTGCTTCAGCGCATTCCTGCCTATACAAAAAGAGTAATAAACCAACGCACAGAAAAGGCCGATAACAAAAAAGACTCCAATCAGCCCTAGTTCTTCACCAACTATTGCCAACACGAAATCCGTGTGCGCCTCTGGAAGAAAATACAGTTTCTGAATACTGTTACCTAAGCCAACGCCAACCCACTCTCCTCTACCAAAAGCAATTAGCGCCTGGGTGAGCTGATATCCACTTCCGTACACATTTTGCGCAGACCAAGGATCTAAAAACGCGGAAAATCTTGCAATCACATAAGGCTTCATAATGGCCAAGTAGCTGATCGCACCTACGCACATTAGTAGCATTAACAAAAACCGATAGAGCTTTGCACCAGCAAGAAAAATCATGCAAAACGCAGTCAGAAGCAGAATCACCATTGCGCCATGATCCGGCTCAAAATGCAGTAAGACAACTGCTGTCGCTATTATGGCCATTGGCTTGAAAAAACCTGACCAGTTCTGTTGTACCTCGACAATATGCCTCTCCAAAAAAGAGGCAATATAGAGAACGCTAAACACTTTAGCCAATTCCGAAGGTTGCAAGTCAAACGGCCCTAAATCAATCCAACGCGCGGATCCATTAACAACTTTTCCAATTCCTGGTATTAACACAAGAACCAGCAAAAAGTAGGTGCCAGCCAACAAAAGCGGACTAAACCTTTTCCATAGGTGCAATGGAATACTCATTGTTATAAGCATTCCAAACAGACCAACACAAGCGAAAATTATTTGTCGTTTGAAATGGAAAAGTGAGTCCCCATATTTGCTACTCGCTATTTCTACTGATGCGGAGGTCATCATTAACAAGCCCACACAAAGCAAAATCAGACAGACTACCAATAGCGGATTCAACTGCTCACTCTTGAGGCTTTTACTCCCACCTAAATTGAAAGGAGCTGTCATAGCATTTGCACTGCTCATTGCAATTCCTCCACCAAACAAATGAATGTATTTCCTCTAACCTGAAAATTTTCAAACATATCAAAGCTAGCGCATGCAGGAGAAAACAAAACCGTGTCATTCCTACTAGCTTTGGCTTGAGCCAGTAGAACAGCCTCTGGTAAGTTTCTTGCATGTGAAATCGGGGCTTGCCCTGCTAACGTGGTTTGAAATTTCTCAGCATCCTTCCCGATAAGAATTACCTGCTTACACCAACGATTAACTGCAGGAACTAAACCTTCTAAATCAGCCTCTTTTGAATCCCCCCCCGCGATCAAAACAATTTCTCCGGAACCACTACTGGCAAGCCCTTCGATAGCAGCAATCGCGGCCCCGACATTTGTCGCTTTTGAATCGTTAAAATAGTCAACCCCAGCTAACTGACGCACCCACTGACATCGATGCGGAAGCCCAGCAAAGGATTCGACTCCTGCTCGAATAGCGCTACGATCCACTTTCACCGCAAGAGACAGGCCGACGGCGGCAAGCACATTCGAAAGATTATGATTACCCGCCACCTTCAAATTGCTAACTGGCAAAAGCTCTTCTTCGCCAATGGAGATAAATTTCTCATCAGTTGAATCAGTTAAACCTATTTGACCTGTGTTCGGTTGGGTACACCCATACTCCCACGCCGGCTCGTATAGACCGCGACATCGCTTACTGTATTCGTCATCAAGATTAATCAAAACTTGTTGGCACCCTACAAAAATATTCGCCTTCGCTTGATAGTACTCCTCGAGTGAGGCGTACCTATCCATATGGTCTTCGCTTATATTGAGAACTACCGCGACCGCCGCATTAAGATTTCTTGTTGTCTCCAACTGAAAACTCGAAAGCTCTAATACATAAAGCTCCCTTTCCGGTTCATGTAACAAATCAAGAGCCGGCCTAAAATTTTCTCCGTCTAGATTTCCACCTAAACCGAAGTCTATTCCAGCGCTTCTCAAAATGTTCGCTAGGATAGCTACCACAGTGCTCTTACCATTTGACCCGGTTACGGCGACAATGGGAGCGCTGACACTTTGAGCGAAAATATCAATGTCACCCGTGATAGGAACACCTTTTTTTCGTGCTTCTTCTATCTCCGGAGTCGCTAAACTCACTCCTGGGCTCACCACTAAACAGGAAGCAGAGACAAAAGTTGCCTCGTTGAATGGACCAAGCTCAAACTCCACGTTTGGAAACGACGCTTTTAGTTCATTCAGCGCAGGTGGTGCTTCTCTAGTGTCTACAACTTTCAATTTGCATCCTAAATTCGCAAAATACTTAACACACGATATTCCAGTGCTACCTAATCCAACAATGACAGTCGGCTTTTCATTCACGCTAGTCTTACCTTATCTCGAATTCACTTAGCGCAATTTTAAAGTTGCAAGCCCAAGCAGGACCAACATTACAGTGATGATCCAAAAGCGAACGATAACTCGTGGCTCAGGCCACCCTTTCAATTCAAAATGGTGGTGCAATGGCGCCATTCTAAAAATTCGCTTTCCAGTTAATTTGAAGGATGCTACTTGCAAAATTACTGAAGCAGTTTCCATAACAAACACCCCACCCATGACGAAAAGAACAATTTCATGGCGAGAAATAATTGCCATCACGCCCAGCGCTGCACCTAAAGCTAATGCGCCCACATCACCCATAAAAATTTGAGCTGGGTAAGTGTTAAACCATAAGAATCCCAAACCGGCTCCTACCAGTGCCCCAGCAAAAATAGCTATTTCACCTGAACCGGCAACATAAGGAATATTTAAATAAGACGAGAACTCAGTGTGTCCAGCTACGTAAGCTATTGCGCCAAGCGCACCTCCCACCATCACTGTCGGGAGAATAGCCAAGCCATCGAGTCCATCTGTTAGATTTACTGCATTACTAAACCCGACAATCATAAAGTAACTAATCACGATATAGAAAACACCAAGATCAATCGCCACATCTTTGAAAAAGGGAATAATGTAAAAGGTTTCCGCGTCGCTCGCCGCACTGTAATAAAGCGCTATCGCTGCAGCAGCGCCAAAGACTGATTGCCAAAAATACTTCCAACGAGCAGGTAGACCAGTAGTGTCTTGACGAAATACCTTTCGGTAGTCGTCAACCCAACCAATTGCACCAAACAGAACCGTAACTAATAGAACAATCCAGACATAGTGATTGCTTAAATCTGACCAAAGCAATGTGCTCATGCAAATGCTTACCAAGATAAGCGCCCCGCCCATAGTCGGCGTGCCCGCTTTACTAAAATGACTCTCAGGTCCATCATCCCTTACCACCTGACCGATTTGGTGGAAGTTCAATCGTCGAATCATTGTGGGGCCAATAAGAAGTGAAACACCTAGGGCCGTGAGTACACTGAAAATGCCGCGAACCGTTATATATTGAATAACGGCGAAATTACTATCAAATTGCATTAGGTAGTCTGAAAGCCAAACAAGCATTAAGAAGCCTCTCCACTCAAAAGTCCGTTGACAATTTTTTCCATTCTGGCACCACGCGATCCCTTTATTAGGAACACTGTTTTGTCATCTGCACTAGCCAGACAGCGATCGAGCAAACTATTGAGATCGTTAGAATGTACTGCTTTTTCGCCAAATGATTCGCTGCTCCATTTAGCCATGTTGCCCACCGACCAAAATTCATCTACACCGGCCGACGCCGCAAATTTTCCAACTTGCTCATGAGATTTTCGACTTTCACTACCGAGCTCATTCATATCTCCAGCGACAACAATTCGGCGACCAGAGAAATTCATAAGCGCCTCGATCGCGGAAAAAAATGAATCTGGGCTAGCGTTGTACGTATCATCAATTAGCTGACTTCCATTAACTCCTTGACGCAGTTTTAGTCGACCATCAATCGGCAACAACCCAGCAAGACCTTGGGCTACATCACTTAACTTGGCACCCATTTCTAACGCCAACGCGGAGGCCGAAACTGCATTTGCGACGTTATGCTCACCCATCATGTTTAAAGAGATTTCAACAGAACCTTGAGGTGAATTTAGTCTAAAACCAATTCCATTCGGCGAAGATGTGTTTATGTCAGACGCGTAATAATCGGAGCCTTGTTTTTCACAAGTGCTGAAGAGAACAATTCTTTTATCCCTAGCTCGGTGCTGCCATTGTGATACATTTTCATCATCAGCATTCAGAACAGCAATTCCAGCCTGGCCAAGACCATCGATAATCTCACCCTTGGCTTCTACGATTCCTTGCAAACTTCCAAAGCCTTCAATATGGGCAGCGCTTGCTTTGGTGATCAACACAATGTCTGGTTCTGCTCTGGCAACACTAAAGGCAATTTCACCGGCGCCATTAGCGCCCATTTCTATAACGGCAAATTCGTGATCCTTAAGTTTCAACAACGTAAGGGGTACACCAATAGTGTTGTTCAAATTTGCAGCCGTAATAAGAGTTTTAGCCCGCAATGACAAAATCGATCCCACCATCTCTTTAACTGTCGTCTTACCTTGGCTTCCCGTCAGCGCGATAATTTTCGCATTGCTACGTCGTCTGTTTTCCCGTGCCAGATCACCAAGGGCCCGATGGGTATCATGCACTTTCAGCAAAGGAATGCTTGCGTCTATCGCTTCAGACACGATTGCTCCAATGGCCCCGTTTTTACCAGCATTTTCAACAAATTCGTTGCCATTAAAATGCTCACCCTTTAGAGCTAAATAGAGATCGCCCTTTTTCAACGTCCGGCTATCTGTTGAGATTTCAGAAAACTCAACATCAGTATTCAGCAACTCTCCATCTAAGCTGGCTGCGATCTCGGAGAATGTGTAGCTGCCAATCATTGACTATTCTCGGCGCGGCTTTGAAGTGCAAGGCGTACATGATTGGCGTCACTAAAGAGCATTTTCTTGTCAGCGACATCTTGATATGTTTCATGGCCTTTGCCCGCAACTAGTACAACATCACCGGGCTTTGCCATCGAAATTGTGTTAGCGATTGCTCGAGCTCTATCTCTTTCAATGATGACCTTTGAATGATTTTCGATACCGCTCATAATATGACTGACGATGTCGTCACCATCTTCTTTGCGTGGGTTGTCATCACACAAGACAACGTTATCCGCATAGTCTTCTGCAACCTCACCCATCAAAGGTCTCTTGCCACTGTCTCTGTTACCTCCGCAACCAAACACGCACCACACATCGCCGCTATAGTGTTCACGTAGAGCAACTAAGGCACTTTTTAGCCCATCGGGTGTATGAGCATAATCAACGACTGCAGTGACATCACTTTCACTACCGCCCACTATTTCCATCCGACCAGTGACTGGCTTAAGACTAGAAACGGCGCCAAATAATTTTTTAGGATCGACGTCGCTGTCTTGGAGATAGCTAATTAGCGTAGCTATAACAGCGAGCACATTGCTAAAGTTAAAGCTGCCCAGAAGAGCGCCGCCTATTTCACCATTTCCGATCGGGGTAGATATACACGCGCGATAACCTTCACGGGTAAACTCAAGCTCAGTGGCGTAAACAGAGGCTATTTTGTTTTTAAGACTAAAGGTTGAAATATCCACATCACTGGAGATACTGTTCAGGATAGATAAAGAGTAAGGGTCATCCAGGTTAACTACCGCACGTTTTAAACCAGGCATGGTAAAAAGCTTTTTCTTACACTCCCCGTAAGCATCCATATTTTCGTGATAATCCAGATGATCTCTCGAAAGATTTGTAAAGACTGCAATCTCAAAATCTACCGCCTTAACTCTCTTTTGATGAAGCCCTACAGAAGACACTTCCATGACAACAGGGTCAACACCACGTTGCGCCATTTTTCCTAGCGCCATCTGGGTAAACACTGCATCAGGTGTGGTGAGCTGAGTCTCTTTCAGTTCACCTTGAACCCCATAGCCCAAAGTACCAATGATTCCGCAGCGACGCTCGAACTTGGTTAATGCATCAGCAACAAACTGACTGCAACTAGTTTTGCCGTTGGTACCAGTTATCCCTATCACGCTCAATTTTTCGCTCGGACGCTTATAAAAACGACTAGCAATTTCACTCAACTTAGCAGAAAGATTATCCACCGCCACAACTGGCACTCCGCCAACTAATCGTACGCCAGAATAAGCTCCACCTGACTCTGCCACTACAGCTGCTACTCCCATGGCGATTGCGTCGTTTATAAAATCTCGCGCATCATGATTTTTTCCAAAACAGGCAAGAAACAAATCACCGGAACATAAAAGGCGACTATCTAATTGCACCCCAGTAACAGCAACCTGAAGTAGCTCTCGATTAAATCCATCACTGTCAACCAAGCCATCGAGGAGTTCTGCAAGCAGTATTTGAGAATTCAAAGTTTCAGCCGTATTCATAATTAAAGTGAGGTCAGCTCTAAAGATTGAGTATCAGGAATTGCGTCAGGGTTTATGTTCAGTATTCGCATTGCGCCAGAAGCAACCTTTGAAAAAACGGGAGCAGCAACCTGGCCCCCATAGTGCTCGCTTCCTTTCGGCTCATTAATAATAATGACAACAACAATCTCTGGATTTGACGCAGGAACTAGACCGACAAAAAGAGAGTTATGCAGATTAGCTTCATATCCAAACTCGCCAACAACGTGAGCGGTGCCCGTTTTTCCTGCAACCTTGTAAAAAGGGATATTTGCATCGACAGCGCTCCCACCTCTACGGGGGTCAACTACCGTTTCCAACATGCCCACTACTCTCGAAGCAATGTCTGGGCTCATTACTTGCTCTTTTGGTAATTCCTGGACAGACTGTTCCGACAATCGCAGCAACGATACGGGCTTCTTAACTCCACCGTCAGCTAGCACCGAATAAGCCTGCGCTAGTTGCAAAGCCGAAGTTGATAAACCATAACCGAAAGAAAAAGTTGCGATTCCATGGCGACTCCATCTGCGCGGATTGGGAAGCACGCCTCCCCTCTCGCCGGGAAAGCCTGTTCCAATGGTCTGCCCAAAGCCGACTCTGTCAAACAAATCACGAATCGGCTCTATGCCGATATCCATTGCAATTTTGCTGGATCCGATATTGCTTGATTTTGTAATGACACCTTCAACAGTAAGAGTGCCGTAATTCGCGATGTCTTTAACTTCGTTTCCGTTCACCATCATCCATCCGGGACCGGTCTCTACGATAGTCTCTGGCGAATAAAGTCCAGTCTCCAGCGCGGCGGCGATTGTAAACGCCTTTATCGTCGAGCCCGGCTCAAACACATCGGTGATCGCTCGGTTTCTCAAAACACTAAAATCGGTCATGTTCGATTTATTGTGCGGGTTATAAGACGGCTGATTTGCCATCGCCAACACTTCGCCCGTATCCACATCTAACATAACCAACGAAGCGCCTTTTGCGCGGCGCTTAATGAACTCAGACTTCAACTCTTTATAAGCAAGACTCTGTAATCGAAAATCAATACTTAGCTCCAAGTTGTTACCGGGCTCCGCAGTCTTTATGGTATTCAACTCTTCGATTATGTGCCCACGCCTATCCTTCATTACTTGACGCCGGCCAGGTACTCCTTTCAGCCAATCGTCATAGGTTAACTCCAACCCTTCTTGACCCACATCATCCACATTACTGAATCCCACAATATGGGCAGCCACTTCCCCTTGAGGGTAAAAACGCTGGTATTCCAGCTGAGCATAAACGCCATCCAGATCCTGATCTAACACTCTTTGAGCTTCAAAAGGAGGCAGCCTCCTCTTCACATATAGAAACTCTCGACTCGCATTTTTTTCAACATTTGCAAGAAGGACTTCTGCATTCATGGCCAGTACATTCGCCAAAACTTGAATGCTATCTACGTCTTCAAGCAACTCTTTTGGATTCACCCAAATTGATTGTACTGGTGTGCTTACAGCAAGCGGCTCACCGTTGCGATCTGTAATAAGACCACGATTAGCAACCAAGGGAACTGTTCTGATTGTTCGCGCATCTCCCTGCCCTTGCAGGAAATCTTTTTCAAATATATGGAGAGCACTGACTTTCCATGCAATAGCTGAAAGACACAGAAAAAGCCCAAAAAAAACGAGATAAAGTCGCCAGTTTTGAAAAGTTGATCTCTGCTCTATATCACTCATTTTTTAACCATCACAATGCTAGCTATTTCGGGAACTTGCATTTTTAGTTGAGTTGCAGCCTTATTTTGAATCCTACCCTCAACACCAAAAGTGCTCTGTTCAAGCAGCAATTGACCCCACTCAACATCAAGCTGATTTGCACTCGCTTTGAGTTCTTGCAACTCGTTAAATGAAAATCGATTATCATGTGTTGCTTGCACAACCGATAAACCAGTAACCAATACAGCGCCAAGAGACACAAACAAAATCAAACTGGAATAAGTAAACATTCCCGACCAGCTGTAAATAGAACCGACCTGATTACTTTCTACTTTTTTTGATGATTGTTGATTCATTTCCTGACCTATACCAACTTACTATCAGATATTTTTTCAGCCACTCTCAGAACCGCACTTCTTGATCTTGGGTTTTTCGCGAGCTCGGCATGGCTCGCCTTCTGTGCTTTGCCTATCGATTTCAACACTGGGCTCAACTGGGAATTCATTATTGGAAGATCTCTAGGATACTTATCACCCTTAGCCTGCAATGATATAAATTTCTTGACTATTCGGTCTTCTAAAGAATGGAAACTGATAATCACTAAACGGCCACCTACCTTAATAAGATTGACCGCCTGCGAGATTCCGGATTCAAGTTCAGCAAATTCCTCATTGATGAAGATTCGAATTCCCTGAAACGCGCGCGTTGCAGGATGCTTATCTTTTTCCCATGCTGGATTGGCCTGTTTTATGATTTCTGCCAACCGTCCAGTATCCTCAATTGGGCTTTCTTGACGTTCTTCGACAACTCGTCTGGCCATCCTACGAGAATGGCGCTCTTCACCGAACTGATAGATAACGTCTGCTATTTCCTTCTCGCTCGCTGCATTTATCCACTGGGACGCGCTAGTTCCCCTAGTTGTATCCATTCTCATATCTAAAGGACCACTGCGCATAAAACTAAAGCCTCGCTCAGGGTTATCCAGTTGAGGTGAAGACACACCAAGGTCAAAAAGTACTCCATCGACCTGCCCCGTTAATCCCATCTCGTTAACCGTTTTGCCAAGCTCGCTAAAAGGAGCATGAACAACAACTACTCGTGGGTCTTCGGCCGACAATTTAGACGCAACGGCAATCGCATCTAAATCTCTATCAAATACGAGTAATCGCCCTTGATTACCCAACCTTTTCAATATTTCAGCGCTATGCCCGCCTCGACCAAAGGTTGCATCTACGTAAACACCGTTGGTTTGCACGTCAAGCCCGCACACTGACTCCTCTAACAGGACAGACTCATGAGCAGAACTTTGAACCATGTTGGTTTCCTAAAGAGCCAGACTTCTAAGTTTTTCCGGCAACTCACCCTTGGCAGATGACTCACCTAACCAATCATCACGCTGCTGGTTCCAAACTTCCTGATCCCATATCTCTAACTTCTTGCCTTGGCCGATAAGACATATATGCTTCTCGAGCCCTGCGTAACTTCGCAACTCCTGAGAGAGCAAGATTCTTCCACTGCCGTCCAACTCTAGATCGTTTGCATGGCCTATGAGCAGGTGCTTTACGCGCTGGGACATTGGATCAAAACTTGAAAGGGACTCGATTTGACGCTCTATTTGCTCCCATTCAGGAAGCGGATAGAGAAGGAGACATTTGTGATTGGTATCAATCGTAACCACAAGCTGGCCCGAGCATTTTTCAGCCAGCTGATCGCGATAGCGGGCAGGCATTGCCATGCGCCCCTTCGCGTCTAGATTGATAGAGTTGATGCCGCGAAACACGTGATGTCCCCATTGTTATTTGGAAAATTAGTGATCGATCTATCCACGATCTCCCACTATTAAACAATATTTTCCACTTTTCGCCACTTATGCGACACTATAGGCACACAGCGGCATGAGCGCAAGCACTATTTGGATGATTTATAAGCAGAAGTTCGGGGAAAATGTCGCTAAATGCGGCCATCTTGCAATTTTCAGGCAGCCGAGGACGCGCTAAGCAGAGCAAAATCAATACAATGGGATTGGTTATTAATGTAGTTCTTTAAGTGTTGGTGCTGAATTAGAAAAATCGAAAGGATTATGAAGGGACTAAAAGCGAGTCAGCCTATAAGCCGGGTTCTGTCGAGGACAATTATTCATCTGCAACCTGCGTCACCACAGGCGTCAAGCGGCCTACCCGAATCCAATGCGAGCAGCAAAAAAAGGATTCCTATTTGGCCTTGCTCCGGGTGGGGTTTACATTGCCACGAACTGTTACCAGCCGCGCGGTGCGCTCTTACCGCACCATTTCACCCTTACCTAATGACCCCAAAAGAAGCCAACTACTAGGCGGTATATTTTCTGCTGCACTAGCCGTAAATTCGCACTTCCCAGGCGTTACCTGGCACCCTGCTCTGTGGAGCCCGGACTTTCCTCCACTCGCCCCATTGGTGATCGAAGATCGATCAAAAACAAAAGCGAGCAGCAATTGCCCAGCTGACTCAAGCGCAGACTAATGCAGTTCACGCTAATTGGCAACTTAGATCACTAATTGCTGTGGTTTTTTAACTCAAGCATTGCCGTATAGAGCAAGTTCTTTCGGGCACCACTCAAGTCACTTGCTAGAGCAACAGCTTTTTTGAGCGACATATCGGCCTCAAGTTTCGTTGCTATTTCGACTGCGTTTGCAAGCAACTTCTGCTCCCTGACGTCTTTTTCGCAGCCTGCCAGCACTACAACAAATTCACCCCGCTGATTATCTTGATCAGCTTGCAACCAGGTCAGCGCCTCTTCCGCAGACCCGGAAAAGTGAGCTTCAAATTTTTTGGTGATTTCTCGGGCAATAAACAAATGCCTGCTTGCTCCCATTATCGTGAGCACGGACCCTACCATCGACTCTATTCGATGAGGAGACTCATAAAACACAAGAGTTCTTGTCTCCAAGATCAGACTTTCGAGCACTTGCTCTCGGGCACCTTTTTTATTGGGCAAAAAACCCTCAAAGCAAAATCTGTCCGTTGCGATTCCGGCAACGCAGAGAGCTGCAGTTAAGGCGCTTGCGCCAGGAACCGGTAACACCTGAATATTAGCTTGCCGTGCCAGTCGCACGAGCTTAAAGCCAGGATCAGAGATTAAAGGAGTGCCAGCGTCAGAGATCAACGCAATAGACTCTCCCAAGCGCAACTTCTCTATAAAGCGACCGGCCACTGACTCATCACTAAAGTCGTGATAGGAAACTAAATCATTTTCCACTTCTATCTTAGTAAGGAGCGTCCTACTATGGCGAGTATCTTCGGCAGCAATTAAATCCACGCTCTTCAACACTTCAATTGCCCGCTGTGAAATATCCGCAACATTCCCGATGGGGGTAGCTACAACATAGAGAATGCCAATAGTGTTCAAAAATTATCACCTCGTTGGAAAACTTAAACTGACAGAGTTCAAATTCACGTTGTTTTGAGCGATTAATTGCTCAAAACAGTCTCATGGTTTACTCTTTTTAATCTGAGCGGCAAACCTTTAAAAAACAACCTCAACCAGTTCAGGGAAGCTAGTAAATTGACTAACCTCGACCCAAATGCGGCCCTCAAAATCTCTTCCCGCGGAGCCAATATTACGCTCGCCTGTTTTATTGCGATTCTTCTAACTGCCTGTGCATCTAGCCCACAACAAACAATTAAAGACACCTCTACCGAGCAGCAGTCTACATCACAAGAAATTGAGGAGCTATTAGCAGCCGCAAATAATCTTGAGGGAGCCGCCGCCTACGCGCCGGTAATTCAAGCCATCGAGTTACTCATAGCAGAGGAAGACTACGCCCGCGCTGCTAGAGTGGCGCGCTCGCTTGACGTTCAACAATTACCAGAGCCAACACTCATTAATCGCTATACCTTGAGTCAAGCACGTATCGCCATAGCAAACGAGAATCTAGAATTAGCAGAGGAGATTTTAACAAACAGTCTTGAGCTGGCCGTTCCCACTCCTGAACATCTGTTACTGCTCGGAGAAATGCTATTAAATCAAGGGCGACCAGCAGAGGCCTTTACAATATATACCACAGAGCGAAGCATCAGTGCCGCGCTCGAGGACAAACAAGAGCTTCATAATTTTACTTGGAAAACATTGGAAAAAATAAATACAAACCAATTAAGCACGTTAGCACGGAACGCAAACAGCTATTCAAATAGGGGCTGGCTAGAATTAGCGAAAGCGGTAGCTGATCAAGAACTAAGCATCGAAGGACAACTCGACGCGATTGAACAATGGCAGAGAGTCTGGTCTAGTCACGACGCTGTCGCTCTATTACCTACCCAATTAATTCAACTCCGCCAAAATTGGGAACTTCGCCCACGCCGAGTAGCCGTTATTTTGCCATTGCAAGACCAAGCAGGAAAAGCCATTGAGGAGGGCTTCCTGAGTGCTTACTACCACAGCCTTGAGCAGGGCCGAGATGCACCACAAATCAGCTTTTATGACAGCTCAGATACAAATAATATCTATCCAATCTACGATGATGCGGTAGACGCGGGTGCAGACTTAATTATTGGACCGCTAAAAAAAGAACTGGTAGAACAGCTACACCGCCTTCCTAGCTTACCTTTGCCCACACTGGCGCTTAATTATGTTGCTGATTCTGAAAATGAGCCACCCGCAGATTTCTATCAGTTCGGCCTGGCTCCTGAAAATGAAATACACCAAGCCGTAAAGCTAGCTGCTGACTTTGGTTACCAAAATGCCGCCATCATTCTGCCCAGCGGTGAGGATTACTTAAGACTAAACAACATTTTTCAGGCCGCTTGGACTGAATCTGGAGGCTCGGTAGTATCTCAGGCCACCTTTGATGGAGACAGTAACTACGGTGAGCTTATCAAGCAAGCCATGGCTATTGACGCAAGCGAGACTCGGGCCGAAAAAATTGAAGATCTACTACCTCGAAACACTATTGAATTCATTCCTCGCAGAAGGCAGGACATTGACTTCATCTACTTAATCGCCAACCCTCGTCAAGGTCGACAAATTAAGCCGACCCTTGCCTTTTACTTTGCCGAAGATCTACCTGTCATTGCGTACCCATCAATCTTTGACGGCTCCAGTGAACCTGACTCAAATAGGGATCTCGACGGGGTTGTCCTGCTAGATTCTCCCTGGTTATTGGAGACGTCTGACCCGGTAAAACTCCTGGCAGCAAAAAACTTACGAACCACGGCCGGACCTCTTAAGAGACTCCGTTCATTAGGAGTTGATAGCTACCGACTGCATGATCGCCTAGGTCAGTTTTCAGCCTCTGAAATAACGGCACTCAGCGGGACAACCGGCGTGCTTTCTGTCAAAGAAAACGGAGAAGTTCAACGTCAACTATTAACCGCAATTTTTAAAGAGGGGCTCCCTGAGACTGTCTCTCAATCCAGCCTTACGCAATCATCAAAACCTTCCCAGTAACCTAAATCCTGCACCCACTAGGAAACCAGACTTGAAACCACGGCTTAATCCAAGGCGCAGTGGTGAACACTTCGAAAGCATAGCGAAGCACTATCTGGAAGCTGAAGGTCTTATAGCAGTGGAGAGCAATTATTCCTGCAGGTTGGGAGAAATAGATTTGATAATGCGCGCAGCCTCAAAGACGATTGTTTTTGTCGAAGTGAAATTCAGAAAGTCTTCGATATTTGGTCACCCCGTTGAAATGGTCGGCCCCTCTAAGCAACGAAAAATTCGCCTAACTGCAGCTCACTACCTGAGTCATCATCCCGCATTGAGAAAGCTAAATTGTAGGTTTGATGTGGTGGGGATAATGAACAAGCAAGGGTCATCGGAGAAGCAAATAGATTGGATAAAGAACGCTTTTTTTTGAAACTTTTTATTCATACAGTGTGTCTATGAATGTAACCCACACAGACTATAACTAAAATCGATCGCCGGCCGATAATATTTCAACGTTAAATCAATTTTCAGACGAGCACCTAATGCCCTCTCACAATAGAATCCAGAGCCATTTTCTCGACAGTATCGCCGCGAAGCAAAAGGCCGCAGAAATACTTATCGACCCAATTTTTGATGCCGGTGAGTTAATGGTAGAGGCGCTGCTGAATGATAAAAAAATACTTTGCTGTGGTAATGGCGGGTCAGCTGGCGATGCTCAGCATTTCTCAGCAGAATTACTCAACAGATTTGAACAAGAAAGGCCGCCTTTACCCGCTATCGCGATCACAACCGATAGTTCAACCCTTACGGCAATCGCCAACGACTACCACTACAATGAAGTGTTTTCTAAACAGGTCACGGCTTTAGGACAGCAAGGGGACATCTTATTGGCGATTTCTACTAGCGGAAATTCAAGCAATATTATTGAGGCGATGAAAGCGGCCCATGAAAGGAATATGCATATTGTTGTGCTATCTGGCAAAGACGGTGGAGCAATGACCAACAGCCTAAATGATACAGACATTGAAATTAGAGTGCCGTCGAATCGAACCGCAAGAATACAAGAAGTCCATTTGGTCGTGATTCACTGTTTGTGTGATTTCATTGACACAAAACTCTTCGGAGGAGATGAAACATGAAGTTAAGATTTTTTACAATTGCCAGCATCCTTGTTGTTTTAAGTTCTTGTGCCACGATTCTGACCGAAACCACTGGCGAACAAGGCATAACAGAAGACCCCACTGAACGAACCGCCGGTGCGGTGGTAGAGGATCAATCAATAGAAACTAAAGTGGCCGTCAACATGAGGTCACAAGAACCTGCTTTTAAGGGATCGAATTTCAGCGTGGTAAGCCACAATGGGGTAGTTCTTATAGTAGGCCAAGCAGAATCTGAAGCGATGAAATCAAGAGCCACCGATATCGCCAGCCAAGCGAGTTCAAAAATTAAGCGCATTCACAATGAGCTAGAAATAGCAGGTAAGACAAGCTTTCTGGCGCGTAGTAATGACGCCTGGATCGCCACCAAAGTCAGAACTCTAATGCTGACAAACAAAGAAGTTCCTTCAGATCAAGTAAAAGTTATCGCTGAAAATGGCTCGATCTACCTGATGGGTTTAATTAGCCAAGATGAAGGAGATAAAGCCGCCAACTTGGCGCGCAATGTCTCTGGAGTAACGAAAGTAGTTAAAGTGTTTGAATATATCAACTAAGGACTAACACGCTAGGTTAACCGTTTTTACTTAACTAAACGCAGTGCAGGTTTACTTTGTTCTGAAGGGCTAGATTTTTCAGTAACGCCAGCCCCTCCCTGTGTATCAGTACCAGTAGGGGTCGGAGGCTTAGGTAGCGAACCTTCCGCATCGAATATCATCCCTTGACCATTTTCTTTTGCGTAGATACCGAGAATCGCCGCTGTTGGGACATAAACTAATTTCGGTATACCAGCAAATCTTCCTTCAAATTGAAGCGCATGATCTTTTATAAGCAGCGCTTGCACCGCCATCGGCGAAATATTGAGAACTATCTGCCCGTCTTTAGCATGCTCCATTGGAACTTCAACATCGTCTCCAAAGGCATTGACCAAAATATAGGGCGTGCAGCCGTTTTCGAGAATCCAATCGTATAAAGCTCTTACAATAAAGGGTCGGCTCGAACTCATTGTCATGGGAGACACTCGGCTAAGCCCATAGGGCTTAAACCATTTCCTTTTCCTGTTCAGAGAGACTCATCAAAATCGATTCTCTCTCAAACAACCGGTCTTTATATTCGATTAAAGGTTTTGTTGTCTTATTCTTGGGCAGTTCAATTCCCATAATCGGCAATCGCCAGAGAATCGGTGTGACGCAGCAATCAACGATAGTGAACTCATCACTCATGAAATAAGGCTTTTCTCCGAAAATGGGTGCAATCGAGACTAGAGAGTCACGCAATTCTTTACGCGCTTTATCCAACTGAGCGGGAGTACCTTTATTCGCCATCAAAGCATCTACCATTGGGCACCAATCTTGCCTAATGCGATAAATCCACAACCTGCTCATAGCACGCGCTACTGGGTAAACAGGGAACAATGGAGGATGTGGAAAGCGTTCATCAAGATACTCCATCATGATATCCGCCTCATACAATACTAAATCTCGATCTACCAAAGTAGGCAACGTATTGTATGGGTTGAGGGTGGACAGATCCTCTGGCTTATCGTCTGGATCCACATCTATTGTCTCAACGGTCACGCCTTTTTCGGCGAGTACGATGCGAACCCGATGGCTGTAATGACTCGTGCCATCCGAATAAAAAGTCATGGAAGATCGTTTAGCGACCACACCCATAGTAAATCCTCTGTATTATTGTAATGTTGTTTTCAGCAGTGCGCGGCAAAAGACCTAATGGTAGTCTTTAGAGAACTCCCGTCCAAGCAAGGCTGTTAATGCGTACAAGGCGGCAAGGAACAGCAGAACCCAAATGCCAATTTCTTGGCGACGACTTCTAACTGGCTCACCAATGTAGTACATAAAATTTACGAGATCGGCGATCGTCTCATCAAATTCAGCCTCAGACATTGTTCCTGTACCCGCCACGTGCGTTAGCTCGCATTGAGTGGGATCATTGGCACCGTGATCATCACACACAACGTCTCCCTGTAATTCGTGAAGAACGTTCGGCATGCCAACATTAGGGTAAATTTTATTATTGGCACCTAAGGGCCGGCTTGAGTCGTTGTAGAATGACTTCATATAGGTGTAAAGCCAGTCAGGGCTATGCACTCTGCCCGCTAGAGTCAAATCTGGAGGAACAGCAGAAAAATATTGCTTAGCATCATCTTCTGTTAACGAGTTTTCAATCAAATCTCCAATCGAAGCATCATCAAAGATTAAGTTAGCTTCAACCAGCTCATGGGGTATCTCCAAGTCATCCGCAGTTCGCGCGTAGCGAGCATAACCAAGCTGATGGCAACTCACACAGTAGTTCATGTAATTTTTGAACCCTCGCTGCAAAGACGCTTTATCATCAAAAGACGTCTCTACGTGTTCAAGATCCAAATTACCAGACTCGGCAGCATGAGCTTCGTTAGTAAACATAAGCGGAATGACAACTAATGCGATAATTAGAAGAATCGTACCAAGCAGCTGCGGGATCGTAATGAACCTGCCTGTCACACGTTCTGGAGGCTGAGTTGTCGCTTCTTTACGCGTATACCAAGGCATGGCCACAAAATACGCGAAATAAACAATAGTCATTATCTGGGCCAAAAGCGTCTTAGCAGGGCTAACTGATTGCGTGCCAAGAACACCTAGAATCAGAAAGCTCACTACAAACATCAGTAGCGCGACTCGACTGTACCAGCCTTTATAACGCATGGACTTCACAGGACTCTTATCCAGCCAAGGCAATACAAATAGAATTGCTATAGCACTGATCATCACCAGCATGCCCCAGAATTTAGCATCAATGCCAAACAACGGTACAGTCACAGCTCTTAGCATTGAGTAGAAAGGCGTGTAGTACCAAACCGGCGGAACATGCTCTGGTGTTTTCAACGGATCAGCCTCTTGGAAATTAGCAATCTCCAAGAAATAACCGCCCATTTCTGGCGCGAAGAAGACAATCGCGCAGAATACAAACAAGAACAGCACAATGCCTGCCAAATCATGGTACATCGTGTAGTAAGGGTGGAACGGAACACCATCTAGCGGCACTCCATCTGGACCTTTGTTTTTCTTGATATCTACGCCATCTGGGTTGTTTGAACCCACTTCGTGAAGCGCCAAAATATGAAGGACGACCAAAGCAATCAAAACAATGGGTAACGCCACAACATGAAGGGCAAAAAATCGGTTAAGAGTGGCACCGGAGATTAAATAATCGCCCCGAACCCAAACCAGAAGGTCTTCACCAATGATGGGTATAGCACCTGCCAAGGACACAATCACGTTTGCTCCCCAGTAAGACATCTGTCCCCACGGTAGAACGTAACCTAAAAAGCCTTCTGCCATCAGCACGAAATAAATCGCCATGCCAAAAACCCAGATCAGCTCTCTAGGTTTTTGATAGGAGCCGTACATCAAGCCTCTGAACATGTGTATGTAAACAACAAAGAAGAATGCAGAAGCGCCGGTGGAGTGCATATACCGCAACAACCAGCCGTATTCCACGTCTCGCATAATATACTCAACCGAAGCAAATGCCGCTTCAGCACTTGCCGTGTAATTCATGGTCAACCAGATGCCCGTGAGCAACTGAATAACCAACACCACCATTGATAGCACACCAAAGAAATACCAAAAGTTAAAATTCTTGGGGGCGTAATATTGTGCAAGATGTTTATTCCAAGCTTCCACGATAGGAAGTCTTGCATCAACCCAGTCTCTTAATCCAATCAAACCGCCGATGAATTTTCCTGGCTCTTTGTCCGATCCAGCTCCACCGCTAGTGCTCATATCGCTCATGCTGCAGTCTCCTCATCGACACCAATCACTAAAACATTGTCGCCTTCATAGGAGTAAGGCGGCACTTGCATATTTCTTGAGGAAGGAGATCCACTGTAAACTCGGCCAGCAAGATCAAATCGAGATCCATGACAAGGGCAGAAAAAACCACCGCGCCATTCCTCATCAAACGGCTGCGGTCTCAATTCAATATGCGGCGTTGGTGAGCAAAACAAATGAGGACACAACCCTACCAAAACTAATAGTTCAGGCGAACGGGATCGAAATTCATTGGTGGCGTAAGCAGGCTGCTCCGGATCTGTAGAATCGGGATCGGTCAGTCGATCAGGGTTCTCATTGAGAGCTTCCAATGCTTCTGCGCTTCGCTTGATCACAAAAATAGGCCTGCCTCTCCACGCTGGAATTGGCCCCAGCATTTCACCGTCTTGCAACCGACTAACATCGATACGCACTGGCGCACCTGCAGCTCGCGCTTTAGCACTGGGGTTCCACGAACCCACAAATGGCACTGCGGCAGCAGCAACCCCTACAGCGCCTAGCGCGGAGGTTGAACCCACTAAAAATCGTCTACGGCCAGCATTTTTACTGTCGTTTGTCACCGCTTCTTCTCCTTGAGAATAAGAAAATATCAAAGGCTGAGCCGAACTAAAGGCGGGGAGCTATCAGCTTCCTCACTACGCTGAGGAATGGCATTCCAATTCGGGTCAGCAAATCCTCTCAATAATAGCTAATTATTGAGATTTGAGCAAGCTGTCGTAGCGAGCAAATTGAGGCTAGCCTTTTGATATTATTGGAATAATTCATTTTTAACAGGCACAAAAAAACGCCAAACTCAGACAACAAGTTGGCGTTTTCATTGATCGGGATTATTTTAACGCTTAGAAAATTGAGGCTTCTTACGCGCTTTGCGAAGACCCACTTTCTTTCTCTCGACTTCTCGAGCATCACGAGTCACAAACCCAGCTTTACGTAAAGGTGTTTTCAACTCGTTATCGTATTCCATCAAAGCCCGAGTGATACCGTGTCTAATAGCGCCGGCTTGACCAAAACTTCCACCGCCCTGCACTGTGACCTTGATATCAAATTTCTCGGTCATCTCTACAAGTTCGAGTGGCTGCTTAACGATCATACGAGCAACCTCTCGCCCGAAGTAACCGTCTAAAGGTCGGCTGTTAACCGTTATAGTTCCTTCACCGCTAGTCAAATAGACACGTGCTGTAGAAGTCTTGCGTCGGCCAGTGCCGTAGTATTGAGTTGCTGACATTGCTAAATCGGGCCTCTTATAATTACAGGTTCACGCTGGCGGGCTGTTGCGCGCCATGCGGATGTTCAGAACCCGCATAGACTTTGAGCTTCTTGAACATAGCTCGTCCTAGCGGAGTTCTTGGCAGCATGCCTTTGACGGCAAGCTTTATGATCTTTTCTGGCTCTCTAGCTTGTAGTTTTTCAAAAGACATAGACTTCAAACCACCTGGAAAACCAGAGTGAGAATGATAAATCTTGCCCTTGGCTTTGTTACCAGTGACCTTTACTTTATCAGCATTAATCACGACAACGAAGTCGCCGGTATCTACGTGAGAGGTGTATTCCGGCTTATGCTTTCCTCTTAAACGAGTCGCTATAGCCTGCGCCATCCGGCCCAGAGTTTGGCCTTCAGCATCTACGAGTAGCCAGTTTTGGTCTACTTCTTGTGGTTTTGCACTGTAAGTCTTCATGTCGAATTCGTGGCTTTACATTAGGGAGCGCGAATACTACCGAAGGGACGGTAATTGATCAAGCAAAATTCAGCGCTTCTCCGAGAAAATGTATGAAGTCTTTGAAACAGGCTATGGCTAGGCCTGATGGGCGCATGCAAGGTAATCATGGGATTGCATTTCCAGCAATCTTGAACAGGTCCTCTCGAAAGGAAAAGCCAAGCTGCCTCCCTGATAAATAGACAAGATAGGAGCAGCGGCGCTAAGCACCAATTTGACCTTTCTGTCATAGAGCTCATCAATCAAACTAACGAACCTACGCGCCCTATCATTATCATCATCGCTCATTGAAGGAACATTTGAGATTATTAAAGTATGGAATATTTTGGCAATCTCAATATAGTCAAATGCGCTTCGTGGCCCACCGCATAAATCCTCAAAATCAAACCACGCCACATCACCGATAATCCTTCGAGCTTTAATTGGCCTGTCTAAAATTGTTAGACTCGTTTCACACTCTTCCACGCTAATGAGATGGGTTAACTCGGCAAACTTTTTTGCCAGCTCCTCATCGGAATTTGTAGTAATGGGCGTGATATACAAATTAGCCTTCTGCAAGCTTCGAAGCCGGTAATCTGAATCAGAGGCCAACTCTAAAACTCGAGTGTGCTGCTTAATAAGCTCTATTGCCGGAACAAACCTTTGCCTTTGCAGTCCATTTTCATACAAACCGTCTGGGTGAATATTGGAGGTAGCAACGAGAACCACTCCCCTGGCAAAAAGAGCGTCCAACAAACCAGCCAAAATCATGGCGTCACCAATATCCAATACAAAAAACTCATCGAAACAAAAAACCTTGGCTTGTGCTGAAATCCGATCTGCTAACTGCTCCAGCGGGTTTTTTTGACCTTGAAGCTGGGTCAATTGACCGTGAACAAACTGCATAAAGCGATGAAAGTGCGCCCTTTGTTTTTGCTCAATCGGCAGACAATCGAAAAACAAGTCCATTAGGTAGGTCTTACCACGCCCAACTCCACCCCAAATATAGAGTCCGTCTATTGAATCTGAATCAGAATTCCAATCTAGCAAGCCTCCAAGCAAAGCTTTAAGCCCACCGACCTTTGTCTGCTTGGAGGTCAATCGCTCATAAAGGGCATCCAGTTCCGAGACTATTTTATGTTGCTCTGTATCGAACGTAATCAGCCCGTTAGCAACATCATCGGCATATCGCTGTTTTGGAGACACTGTGTGAGTAACCATTTCTTGCGCCCGGCTGGGTAAAATCGAAGACATAGTCTAATTCTCTCAGTAACTTGAAGCCAGCAGGAATACATCACTGTCTGGCACGCTGGTTTTTCAACTTGACCCGTTGAGACAGACTTTAGACAAATCAATGTTTAGCTCAGCATTTTAAATGCGCTATACTGCCCCTCTGAAAAATTGCACTTAAATTTTCCACTTTCTCACAGACATGAGGCATTAAAGCAAATGATTTGGTTAGTCGCGGTTGGTTGTCTAGCAGTAGGTATTGTCATCGGCGTAGTTTTCGCGAGCCGCATGAATACCAGCCCCTCCCGAGTTCAAGAACTGGAAAACCAAATTCGAACCCTAAAGGAGTCACACGGAGAATACCGCGATAACGTTAGCGACCACTTCAGCATGACTGCCGAACTCGTTCAGCACATGACCGAAAGCTATCGAGAGGTTTATCAGCATTTGGCTACAGGTGCTCAAGATTTATGCCCATCCGAGGTAGCCAGCAAGCTATTACCAACCGACAATGATGCCGTTTTTGAAGCCTCAGCCACTGAAGAAGAAAACAGCGGACTAATCCCCCCTAAAGACTATGCCGCAAAACAGGATCCTGAGCAGAAAGGCGCATTG
The DNA here is from genome assembly GCA_045106275.1 of Pseudohongiellaceae bacterium. Classification (GTDB taxonomy): domain Bacteria; phylum Pseudomonadota; class Gammaproteobacteria; order Pseudomonadales; family Pseudohongiellaceae; genus UBA9145. The sequence goes on from JBGCEK010000067.1 coordinate 62,056, forward strand.
TCTGAGGAATTTGGTTTAGACAAGCCCAAAACAAGTGCTGACGAAGAGTAACGGGGAACCCTAAAGCCCCCATCCACGTCTGGTTTCGAATGTCTTAGCCCAGTTAGCGAACTCACGGGGGTAAAGAATTGGCTAGCGTCTTGCCCTGAGACCGTCGCTCAGGCTGCACCTCTCGTGCAACCTATGAATTGCAGCCAAGCTAACCAGTGCCAATCACTAGAGTATCCTAAGGATTTAAAGCCCATGTCTGAGTACAAACTAAGCCACTTAAAGCAGCTTGAGTCAGAGAGCATTCACATTATCCGTGAAGTAGTGGCAGAGTTCGATAAACCGGTCATGCTTTATTCCGTAGGCAAAGATTCAGCCGTAATGTTACATCTGGCACTAAAAGCCTTTTACCCCGGCAAGCCACCGTTCCCTCTTCTCCATGTTGATACCACTTGGAAATTTCGGGAAATGATTGAGTTTCGCGACAAATTGGCAAAGTCTCTTGGCCTCGATTTGATTGTTTACACAAATCAAGAAGGTGTTGATGCTGGAGTTGGCCCATTCACGCACGGGAGCGCGACACACACCGATATAATGAAAACCCAAGCTCTGAAGCAAGCATTGAATAAGTATAAATTCGACGCAGCTTTTGGCGGAGCCCGAAGAGATGAAGAAAAATCTCGAGCCAAAGAAAGAGTGTTCTCATTTAGAGACCAGAACCACGGCTGGGACCCAAAGAACCAACGCCCCGAACTATGGAACACCTACAATAGCGCAATAAGCCAAGGGGAAAGTATACGAGTTTTCCCACTTTCAAATTGGACAGAATTGGATATATGGCAATACATCTACCTGAACGACATAGATATCGTCCCTCTTTACTTTGCGAAACCCCGACCCGTCGTCAACTTCAACGGGACGGACATTCTTGTTGACGACGATCGCATGCCAATAAACGAGAATCAAAGCATTGAAACCAAAACAGTTCGCTTTAGAACTCTCGGCTGCTACCCCCTGACCGGAGCTGTTGATTCTACTGCTACCACCTTACCGGAAATTATTCAGGAAATGCTTTTAACCACTAGCTCTGAGAGACAGGGTCGCCTCATAGATTCTGATAAAGCCGGGTCTATGGAGGAGAAAAAGCGCAAGGGCTATTTCTAAAAGACAACAATGCTGTTATCTAATTTCTCCATCTAGCAAAAACAACCTTTATTTCACTTAGGTCCCTGAGCACTATGTCACATCAATCTGAACTGATCAGCACTGATATAAACGCTTACTTAGCACAACATGAACGCAAAGAACTGCTTCGTCTTTTGACTTGCGGCAGCGTCGATGACGGTAAAAGCACACTTATTGGGCGACTTCTCCACGACGCGAAAATGATTTATGAAGATCAGCTAGCTGCGATTGAAGCTGATAGCGTCAAGTCTGGAACTACTGGTGAAAAAATCGATTTGGCGCTACTTGTTGATGGGCTTCAAGCCGAACGTGAACAAGGCATAACAATCGATGTCGCTTACCGGTATTTTTCGACAGCCAAACGAAAATTCATCATTGCCGACACTCCCGGACATGAACAATACACTAGAAATATGGCGACTGGCGCTTCAACTTGCGACCTAGCTATCATCTTAATAGACGCGAGACATGGGGTTCAGACTCAAACCAGAAGGCATAGCTTTATAGCATCTCTCCTTGGTATAAAACACGTCATTGTTGCGATCAACAAAATGGATTTGGTTGACTATAGCAAATCTGCGTTTGATCAAATCAAGCAAGACTATCTCGACTTCTCGAAAAAATTGAATCCGGCCGATTTCCATTTCATACCCCTGTCTGCATTAAATGGAGATAATGTGGTTAACCCTAGCAAGAATATGGCTTGGCACTCTGGGGCACCATTAATGACACTGCTTGAGTCCATCAAAATTAACGAAGATAGAAATTTTGTTGATTTCAGACTACCTGTTCAATATGTCAACAGACCCAATTTAAATTTTAGAGGTTTCTGTGGCACTGTTGCCTCAGGCGTGATTCGAAAAGGCGACGAGGTAACCACTTTACCTTCACTTAAAAGGAGCGTGGTTAAATCAATAGTAACCTACGATGGCGAGCTTGAATTAGCACATGCACCAATGGCCATCACCCTCACCTTAGAAGATGAAATCGATATAAGTCGCGGGGATATAATCACTCATCCGAACAACCTTCCACGTACTGAAAAGCAATTCCAAGCGTTTGTGGTTTGGATGAATGAGAAAACGCTTCTTCCCGGTCACGAGTTTGATTTTAAAATTGCTTGCCGCACAGTAACCGGCAGAGTCAGTGGCTTTAAGCACCGAGTCGATATCAATACCTTAGCCAAAGAGCCCGCCCCTGGATTGGAGCTCAATGAAATTGGCCTTGCGGACATTAGCCTAGACCAAGCGGTTAGCTTTGACGGTTACGAGAACAACCGGGACACCGGCAGCTTCATTATTATCGACAAGATAAGCAATGTGACTGTTGGCGCAGGCATGATTAAAGAAGCTGAACTGCATGAGCGCCCAGATGAGCACAAAACCAAAGCCCATGTGACTAGAGACGAAAGAGCTTCGAGATACGGTCAAAAACCGGCGACCGTAATATTTATTGGGCTTTCCGGTTCTGGAAAATCGACCTTGGCTTATGGGCTTGAAAGAAGGCTTTTTGACAAAGGCCGAGCTAGCGCTGTCATTGATGGTAAATCAATGCGAGCCGGCATCAGTAAAGATCTCCCTTTCTCGTCTGAAGGCAGAGCTGAAAATCTTCGTAGAAGCGCCCATATAGCCAAGCTGATCAATGATTCTGGACTGATTTGCTGTGCCGCATTTGTTGCCCCCACCGAAGATTCCAGAGACTATGCTCGCAATGTCTTAGGGGCCGAAAATTGCCACTTCATCTACTTGAACGCCCCTCTTGACGTCTGCAAACAAAGAGACCCAAGCGGCTTGTACACTGCACACGAGGCTTCAGGGGCTGACAATGTACCAGGACTTTCATTTCCCTATAGCGAGCCAAGTGCTGCTGCCCTTGAATTAGACACATCAGTTAAAACAATTGATGAATGCCTAGATAGCGTAATGGAATTCCTACGAGGTGAAGATCTGATATGAACGTTAAACTTATCGCTAATTTGCATGCTCTAGCGTAATAAAACACGACTTCAAACTGGGTTATCAATATCGATAAAGCAATGTTCAATTGAAAATTTCTCTGCCAGGTAAGCACCAAGTGCCTGCACCCCATAACGTTCCGTTGCATGGTGACCCGCACCAAAGAAATGCAAACCCGACTCCTTGGCAGCGTGGTAGGTCTGTTCAGATATTTCTCCAGTCAGATAAGCATCCACTTCCGCTTCGATGGCTAGATCAATATAGTTTTGTGCAGCACCTGTACACCAAGCAATAGTTTCAATGTTTGCCGCAGCCCCCTCTATTGTTTGAGGAATTCTGCCTAGCTTTTCGGTTATCAATTTTTCAAAATTATGATTACTCATCGGCTCCAATAGTCGGCCTTTGAGTACCAGAGGATGATTGTTCTGTTTTTTCAAATCTCCTTCGATGACAATATCTAGTATTTTTGCAAGCTCGACGTTATTCCCGAATCGCGCGTGAACATCCAGCGGCAAATGAAATGCAAACAAACTCATCTCATGGTCTAGCAAGGTTTTAAGTCGCCTGCGCTTGCTACCTTTGATTCTCTGATCCTCGCCCTGCCAGAAATAACCATGATGAACCAGAATCGCATCGGCGCCGGCAATGCAGGCCGCGTCTAACAAGGCTTGGCTTGCGGTGACTCCAGTTACCAGCTTTTCTATCTGGTCGCCCCCCTGCACTTGCAGGCCGTTAGGGCAGTAGTCTTTAAATTGCTCTGGCCGGAGGAGTGCCTCTAGCTCTTTGTTCAGTTCAGATAACGTTACCGCCAATGGAAACCACCTTTGCAACACTGTATATTGATCGGGCCCGCATCATAGCATAAGTAAATCAGCGGACTGGAAGGCTACACCATGGATAGAATAGCTAGACTCTTCAACTTTCTCGGCTGGCCAACAGCTTGTGGAGTGCTGATTGCTGTAGTGGTGATTCAGTACCAACAGTTAGAAAGACTGGGATCTATCTCACCAGCCCCGATCAATAAGCCAACCTCTCAACCTATTACTGACCTATCTTTTGCTAGCGCCATCGCAAAAGCATCACCCTCGGTAGTGAGCATTACGGCCACCAGTCATAACATTGGTTCCGTCACTCAAATTAGCAACGAGGGTGTTGATTTCTTGGTCGAAGAACGCGCCAGCCTTGGGTCTGGAGTCATTGTTGATGAAAGAGGATTTATCCTTACAAATTTGCATGTCGTGGACACCCTTTTCGATAATTTCAGCACACAGGTCACACTGAAAGATGGTCGAAGCACACCCGCCAAGGTGGTCGCTTGGGACAAGGCTAACGACCTGGCAATTCTCCATATCAATAGAGACAGTTTGAATGCGATTGAGTTTGCAAAATCTCCAACCCTTGAAGTGGGTGACATCGTTTTTGCGATCGGTTATCCGCGAAATATCGGTCAATCGGTTTCTCAAGGGATCATAAGCGCGATCACGAGAAACACAGATCAAACCATTTCCATTATTCAAACCGACGCCGCCATTAACCCAGGCAATTCTGGTGGCGCACTTATAGATAGCAAAGGCCAACTGTTAGGAATTAACTCCTCCATTTTCTCGGAATCGGGTAACTTTGAAGGCATAGGCTTTGCAACACCCGCCACGCTAGCGATGGATGCCTCCATGGAAATGATCGCCAGCGCAATCAGCGAAAATTCCGGTTATTTAGGAGTATTAACCGGCGAAGCGTTAAACGAGCAGTCCAGCAACCTATTTTTTGGAGTCGGCAATATTCGTGGCATGCTGGTGGAAAACGTTGATGAAGGTGGCGCTGCCGAAAGGGCTGGGATTCGCGCTGGTGACGTAATAACGCGAGTCGGCAGCACTGAGGTCATCGACGGTCAAAATATTGTTGCGGAAATACGCAATAAAAAGCCGGGGGACACAATCAATATTTCAGTTTATAGAGAGGGCAAAACGCTCCTCTTCCCTACTACTCTGGGTTTTGGTCAAGCAGTCATATTAGAGCTGTAAACATAAAAGCATTCAGCACACTTACATCCCCTGCGATTTGAGCACGAATGTCTATTCTTCAAGAATAGTTACTTGCTCTTCAACCTGTATTCAGCAGAGAGAGCATGAGCTTGAAGATGTTCGCTACGTGCCAGTTCAGACGTGATGCCAGCTAACTGATCTGCCGCTACCTCAGAACATTGTATAATCGAGCTTCTCTTTTGGAAGTCGTAAACTCCTAACGCTGAGAAAAATCTCGCCGTCCCTGAAGTTGGAAGCACGTGACTCGGTCCTGCACAATAGTCGCCCAGTGCCTCTGCCGTATACCGCCCCAAAAACACTGCCCCGGCGTTATCGATTAACTCTAACAATCCATTAGGGTCAGCCACCGACAGTTCGAGATGCTCAGGCGCAATCGCGTTGACTGTCTCAGCAACATCAAGATTGGTTTCCGCATAGATAAACGCACCTCGGCGCTCAAGCGACGTTCTTATAATTTCTTGCCTTTCCATTGTCGGTAGCAGTCTATCGACACTTTCTTGCACCGAATCTAAAAACTCGCGGCTAGTGGATACAAGAATAGATTGGGCCTGCTCGTCATGTTCTGCCTGAGAAAATAAGTCCATGGCAATCCAGTCAGGATTGGTTTGCCCATCACAGACTACTGTTAACTCAGAAGGACCGGCGACCATATCGATACCTACTTCGCCAAATACCATTTTTTTGGCCGCAGTCACGTAGACGTTTCCTGGACCGGCAATTTTATCGACCTTTGGCACTGAATGCGTTCCATAGGCTAATGCCCCAATAGCTTGAGCGCCGCCTATGGTGAATACTTTAGAAACACCGGCAATAGCAGCCGCCGCAAAGACTAAGTTACCGTCATCGCTAAGTTGTGTTGGCACTGTTGCAACAATCTCTTTCACTCCTGCAACAGAAGCAGGAATAGCCAGCATGAGCATAGAGGACGGGTAATTGGCTTTACCACCGGGCACATAAATTCCAACTCTTTCTAGAGGTGATATTTTTTGCCCATAAACAGAACCATCGGGGTCTTGGTACTGCCAAGAGTTCTGTTTTTGTTTCTCATGATAGCGTCGAATCCGACTAGCCGCCTCGGTCAATGCTTCTCGTTGACTTGGGCTTATACTTTCCAGCGCCTGCTGCAATTGGTCTTGGTTGATAGTAAGGTCAGCCATATGGTCAGCGGCAAAGTGATCAAACGAATTGGTATAGTCGACCACCGCGCTATCGCCTCGATGGCGAACGTCGTTAAGTATTTTCGCCACAGACCCTGTTATGGATTCTGCGATAAGCATTTCTCGGTCAAGAATACTTGCAAGGATGTCTTTGAAACCGGGCTCACCGGCTTCTATTCGTCGTATTGAGGTTTGAATAGTCATAAGTTAGAACATTAAGAATTAGTTATCGGAGCTTACTTGGTGAGCTCGACGGCACTGCGAAGCTTGCCAAGAATATCGCGAATCATGGCGTTCTTTATTTTCATGGACGCCTTATTAACGATCACACGGGAACTTACCTCGGCTATCACTTTCTTAGCTTCTAGCCCGTTAGCGGTTAGGGTTTTTCCGGTATCAACAATATCGACTATTGCGTCTGCCAATCCTAACGAAGGTGCCAGTTCTAAAGCGCCGTTGAGCTTGATCAGTTCAATCTGTTGGCCTTGCTCTGCAAAATAACGTTTTGCGATATTGGTAAATTTGGTCGCAACCTTGAGTCTGTCAGATTTGATATTTGCTCCAATCGGTTCAGCAGTCATAAGCTGGCAAGTGGCAATTTTCAAATCCAGAGGCTCATAAAACCCCTCTGCACCATATTCCAAAATGAGGTCTTTTCCTGCGACTCCCATATCTGCACTGCCAAATTCAACATAAGTGGGGACATCTGCCCCACGAATGACCATTAATTTGACGTGCGGAAGGTTTGTATCAAACAAGAGCTTGCGGCTCTTCGATATATCTTCAGCGGGGATTACCCCAGCCTGTTCAAATAAGGGAAGCGTCTCTTCTAAAATACGCCCCTTCGTTAATGCGATAACAAGTTGAGAACTGCTCATTGAATTTAAGTCTTTATAATCAGAGTTTGAATAGGTTAAGAGGGAAGCCGTTTAATTTTCGCACCTAAAAGCTGCAACTTCTCTTCAATACACTCATAGCCGCGGTCAATATGATAAATTCTATCAACGATGGTTTCGCTATCACCTACCAAACCCGCAATAATCAGGCTAGCAGATGCTCGCAAATCAGTCGCCATCACTGGCGCCCCAGTCAGAGACTCCACCCCGCTTACGATTACAGTATTGCCTTCAACTTGAATCGACGCACCCATTCGATTCATTTCATGAACATGCATAAATCTGTTTTCAAAAACGGTTTCCGTAATCGAACCAGTGCCAACTGCAATAGTGTTCAACGCGGTAAACTGGGCCTGCATATCAGTTGGGAAGGCAGGGTACGGCGCTGTTCTCAGTGAAACCGCCTTGGGTCGTTTATTGTGCATGTCTAGTTCTATCCAGTTATCACCCACCTGAATATCTGCTCCCGCTTGTTCAAGCTTACTTAGCACCGCTTCGAGAGTATCCGGCTGAGTATCCTTGACCTTGATATGCCCTTGGGTGGCAGCTGCTGCAATAAGATAGGTTCCAGTCTCAATCCGGTCGGGCATCACGGAGTAACTGCAACCGTGTAATTTTTCCACCCCTTCAATAACGATAGTATCTGTACCCTGCCCTTTAATCTTGGCCCCCATTGCAACCAAGCAGTTTGCTAAATCTACAACCTCAGGTTCTCGCGCGGCATTTTCAATTACCGTTTCACCCCGCGCTAGGGTTGCCGCCATCATGACGTTCTCGGTGCCAGTTACCGTTACCAAATCCATGAAGATATGGGCGCCTTTAAGTCGGTCTTTGACCGAAGCGCGAATGTAGCCCTCTTCTACTTTTATGTCAGCACCCATCGCTTCCAGCGCCGTAATATGAAGATTGACCGGCCTGCTACCTATGGCACACCCGCCAGGCAAAGCAACTTCGGCTTCACCGTGATGAGCCAGCAAGGGGCCTAACACGAGTATTGAAGCTCGCATTGTCTTTACCAACTCGTAAGGAGCGCTAAAATGATTGATAGTCCCGCTATCTACTTCAACATTTAGCTTCTCATCGATAACTGGTTGAACTCCCATGCAGGCAAGCAACTCAATCATCGTTGTGATGTCGTATAGATGAGGCAGGTTGCAAACCTGAACTTTTTCACTGGTTAACAGGGTTGCAGCTAAAATTGGCAGAGCGGAGTTTTTAGCTCCAGCTATGCGTATTTCGCCGTCCAGTCGCACACCACCAGAAATTAATAATTTGTCCATTGTTATCCTAGAATGTAGCGCTGGGCATGCCTAACTTTCGGCAGTGGTCTTTAGGCGCATTGAAACGGCGTGGATAGCTCCACTTGAGATATGCTCATTTAGTACTTTGTAAACGGCTTGTTGCCGCTTAACTTGATTGAGTCCGTCAAATTTTTCACTGACAATATTAACTTGATATTTCCCATCCCCACCTTCAACGCTAATCTCGCCATCGTCGAACGCTGTACTTAACAAATTTTCAATCTGACTCGTATCCAAAACTAGACTCCTGTTATCTATTTCCAGTTATCCAAAACGGCATCGATGTCGTTGTTGTGTGCTGACATCAACGCGGAGAACTGAGTAAAGTATTGACGTCCTAAATTGATCCCCGCCAGGCTGAGGTTCTTTAGTTTCCATTCATCGCTGTCGTTGAGAAACATTTGGTATTGCAGTTTCAAACTCATATCACCCTGTAGCTCCATACCAACAACGGTATCTGCTCGCGGGTCAGCATTAGGGTTCTCTGGGGGCAAGAACACCAACTTTTCGTCGTTATATGAAACTAGCGATGCCCCATAGAAGCGCGTTAACGTAGTTTTAAGAATATCTGCGAAACGCTGGGTTTGTGCTTCCGTCGCAGAACTGGCGAAGCGATTCATCACCACGGTAGCGACGGCGTTGAAATCGACAAAACTGTTAAGGACCGTCTCAATCTCACCAAAATAGCGGTCTCTATCACTCAGGAAAAACTCTTTGGAAGCTGCTGCAGTTTGGAGCAAAGTATTTACACCGAGCTCAGCTGTTTCCACTGCCGTTTTGTCTTGACTAAAAGCGGGCATGGCTGCAGGCAGCACAATCACTGAGAAAATTAACGCTTTAATTAATGTTTTCATGTACTTAACTCCAATTAAACCCTGCAAAGGATAGAAATTAATTTGCGTGAATCAGCGCAGGCTACGCTTGTCGAGCAGAATGCAAAAAACTGCCGCAAATAACCTGCAAATAAAAGTTGAGCTTGTGATGTTAGCCCCCCGAAATTAACTGAGACTGAACTAAAACAGCAGGGTGCGAAGTTTACATCAATTGCCTAGTTCAATAAATTATTACTTGCAAACAACAACAAACACCCTTCTAATTGTCGCCTTTCCTCGATGTCGGACAGAATCCTACGTTTTATGCTCCTAGATGTAGTCATTATCATCCTCGGTTTTATCGGACTGATCTGGGGGGCGGACAAATTCGTGTTTGGCGCCTCTGCATTGGCCAGAAACTGGGGGGTTTCCCCTCTAATGATCGGACTTACCATAGTCGCGTTCGGCACTTCGGCTCCTGAAATATTCTCATCCGCGGCGTCCGCTTGGGAGGGAGAGCCTGAACTGGCTATCGGCAATGCGCTTGGCTCTAATATGTTTAACGTGGGCGTTGCCTTGGGGATCGCCGCGATAATCAGCCCGCTTAAACCACCAGCATCCCTAATCGACAAAGAAATACCTGCCCTAATCTTAGTAACATTAGTGACGGGCGCACTGTTCGTCGATCTTCATCTTGGCGCGTTTGATGCAATCATCCTGATAGCAATTACTTTCTTTTTTGGTTACAAACTGTTCCGTAAAAAAGCAAAATCTAATGCTGGGACAGAAATTCAGACGGATGACTTTTCAGAGGTGAGCAACGTTCAAGCCGGCGCCTATTTGGGCTTGGGGTTAGCGCTACTGGTATTGAGTGCCGAAGCACTGGTGGCAGCCGCCACTTCGGTAGCTGGGTCTTTGGGGGTATCAACGAGCATTATCGGCCTAACCATCGTTGCCTTAGGCACCAGCCTTCCAGAACTCGCCGCTTCAGTCACCTGTGTGCTTAAAGGCCATCACGACCTGGCAATCGGCAACATAGTGGGATCCAACATTCTCAATTTGTTGGCTGTTCTGCCATTCCCAGGCTTGCTGAGCCCAGGAAGCTTCGAAAGCGACCTGCTCTACCGTGATTATTCGACAGTGCTCATCTTAACTCTGTTGCTGTCGCTGATCTGTTATCGAGGCATCAAAAAAAATTCGTCAATCAGTCGACTAAACGGAGTCGGGCTGTTGTCTATTTACTGTGGCTGGTTTACGGTAATGTTGTTTCAATTAAACAGCTAAGCATTAGCTCGAATGAACGAGTTTTTTGGTTTACAACAACCTCCCATTTTTTGGTAAAACGCAGTTATGGAACATAACTCTTCGCTTTTAGCATCCTTTGCTGACAGCGCCAAGCGAACCATTGCTATCGAAAATCGTGCTACGTCAAGCTTAAGCGAGCGAGTCGACGAAGAATTTAGCCTCGCCTGCGCTTTGATGTTAAAAACCCGCGGCAGGGTCGTGGTTATCGGCATGGGAAAGTCAGGGCATATAGGCAACAAAATCGCTGCAACCTTTGCTAGCACAGGCACGCCCTCTTACTTTGTGCATCCAGCTGAAGCGAGCCACGGTGACATTGGCATGATTACCGAAGATGACGTTGTTCTCGCCATCTCAAATTCGGGCAACACATCTGAGATTACCACCCTCTTGCCAGTCCTTAAAAGAAAAGGGATCAAGCTTGTTACCCTAACCGGAGATCGAACTTCCACTCTTGCTCAGGCAGCTGACGCCAACATTGATGCCAGCGTCAAAGAGGAAGCCTGCCCTCTTGGTCTCGCCCCCACATCCAGTACAACCGCCACATTAATTTTAGGGGATGCCTTAGCGATGGCTCTTTTGGAGGCCAGAGGCTTCACCCAAGACGACTTTGCTTTCTCTCATCCCGGCGGCAGCCTCGGTCGCCGATTGCTAGTTAAAGTCAAAGATATAATGCATTCAGGATCTGAAATACCTGCAGTTAAGTTTGACAGTGATCTATCAAGCGCACTCGCTGTTATGAGTGAAAAAGGCTTTGGCATGACCACTGTAGTTGATGAGGACAACAATTTGGTCGGCGTTTTCACAGATGGCGATCTGCGACGGGCAATCGATTCTGGAAGTCCAATTCAAAATATTAAGATTAGCGAAATTATCTCCCCAAGCTATAAATCGATTTCGGAAAATGTTTTAGCTGCAGAAGCGGTAAAAATGATGGAAGAAGCGAATATTTATGTGTTAATTGTTAACAACGACGATGAAGAACTTGTCGGCATTGTGAAAATGCACGACCTTCTTAAAGCGAAAGTGGTGTAACGGTGAACTACAATAAACCCGAAAAACTCTGTATTGAAACTGCTCAATCAATTCAGCTTCTATTGTTAGACGTTGATGGGGTTCTTACTGATGGGCGCTTACTGTTTTCAAATACTGGCGAGGAACTCAAGGCTTTCAGTACTTTAGATGGTCACGGAATTAAAATGCTTATGCAGTGCGGCATTGAAGTTGGAATAATTACAGGAAGAAATTCACAGCTCGTGGAGAACCGAGCCCGTGATCTTGGTATACAAATTCTTGTTCAGGGCAGGGAAGACAAAGCTGTGGCTCTGGATGAAATTCTGGAAGGCAGTTCAATCAATAAACAATCAATTTGCTATATCGGGGATGACTTCCCCGACCTCAGCGTAATGCGCGTAGTGGGATTGAGTGTATCTGTTCCTAACGGACACCCTGATGTTATTAGTGCGGCTTGCATGACCACAACTCGGCACGGGGGAGCTGGGGCCGTAAGAGAAGTCACTGATTATTTGCTGCAAGCCAAAGGCCTATACAATAAATTTCTAGAGTAGCTACTTCAGGAAATCGAAGTTCAAGAGTGAACCATGATAAGGTGTCACTATTAGTAATTGAGCCGCAACTTGTCCATATGCCTAAACCTCTTCTCCTTGCCCTGCTTCTTATCCCTGCAATCGCACTGATCGCGGCTTTTGACCAACTCCCCTCGAATAACCCAGTCGAATCAACGCTAAACAAGAACGAATTAGAATTCAGCGCTTATTCGGTAGGAATTAACACAGTAATTTATGACACCGATGGGGCAATAAACTATACCCTGCAAGCAAATCGGCAAGTACAATTTAAAGATGACTCAACAGAGCTCGACAAACCCTATGTAAGACTTTACCAGGCCGGGCAACCGAACTGGAATTTAGTGGCTGACTCTGGAATTATCTCAGCCACAGAAAAAGCAGCCCCAGCAGATCAAAGGACCATAGAATTTAGAGGCAATGTAGAAGTTTACAGCTTGGATGGACTTGGCAATCGAACAGTGATGAAAACACAAAAACTCTACTTGAATCCGGACACTGAGACATTGGTGACCGACTTAGCTGTAACTGTCGAAACAAGCTCCATTAACCAAACAGCCATTGGTATGATCGCAAAATTGAATACTGACGAAATCGTATTTCAGCGTGACATTAGAGGAATATATGAACAGCCTTCTCCAGAGTAAGTCTTTTTTTCTCAGCGTAGCGACAACAGTTTTACTTAGCAGCGTGGGTCAGGCAGCAGACAATAGCGCAGAAGAGCTTCGGTACTCTGCTGACGGTGAGCTGACAATGACTGTTGCCGATAATGTCCGCACTCTTAACCTTTCAGAAAATGTAATTATTACCCAGGGCACACTTGAAATAGTAGGTGATCTTGCGATCCTAGAATTTGACGAGATAACTCAAGATCTAATCAGAGCCACTATATATGGCAAACCAGTCAGCTACACCCAAATACTGAGTGACGATAATGCTTCCGTAAATGGGACCAGTGACTCCATTGTGCTACTAACCGAGGAATCAACCGACACCTCGGTAATAGAGCTTAACGGCAATGCCAAGATTCAGTCGCCGGACTCTTCAATGCAATGTGCTGCGATTGTCTATATTCCAGACAATGATCTGATTCGCAAAGCGACAGGCCCCTGCGCAGGGTTACTTAACCCTAGCCAAGATGGAGACGAAGAATAGCTCATGCTATCTGCAACAAATCTAGCCAAAAGTTACAAAGGTAAAACAGTCGTTAGGGATGTATCCATAAAGATTGAGCAAGGCCAAATTGTAGGGTTACTAGGCCCCAATGGGGCGGGAAAGACTACTTGTTTTTATATGATAGTTGGACTTATCAGGGCCGATTCAGGAAAAGTATCCCTAGACAAACAAGACCTCACTCGATTGCCAATCCATCAACGGGCTAGCTATGGCCTTTCCTATTTACCCCAGGATTCTTCGATATTCAGAACCCTTACGGTGGAGCAAAACATTCTCGCCATTCTCGAGACTCGCAGTGACCTAAGTAATTCTGAGAGGCATCGTAAACTAGAATCTTTATTAGATGAGTTTAATATAGGGCATATTCGCTCAAGCAAAGGCCAAAGCCTGTCCGGAGGCGAGCGTCGACGTACAGAAATAGCGAGAACCTTAGCCACCGACCCCAAATTTGTCTTACTTGATGAACCTTTCGCAGGAGTTGATCCTATCTCAGTTAATGATATAAAGACGATCATTGAACACTTGAAATCTAGGGACATTGGCGTTCTTTTAACCGATCACAATGTACGAGAGACACTCGATATTTGTGAAAACGCCTATATTGTCAGCGAAGGGACAATAATCGCCGAGGGCGATGCCGACGCGATACTCGCGGATGAAACAGTTCGTCAAGTCTATCTTGGTGATCAGTTCCGAATTTAAAGCTACCTCTGTGTCGTCCTTATTTTAGCCGCATCCTACCTTGCCAATTCCTAGTGCTTAGAATGCCCTGGTGTTAGGCTTAAGCAGCACCAGCCAAGCAGCAAACTCCCAACTTGAATTTTTTCAAACGAAATGTAAAAAAAGGCATGGTATTTGCTATACTCTGACTTCGAATACGGATCGTACCTCCATAGAAACAACTATTGACTAACTAATCATGAAATTATCGCTACAGCTCAAGCTCGGTCAGCAATTGACCATGACTCCCCAGCTCCAGCAAGCGATCAAACTTCTGCAACTTTCCACTCTAGATCTTCAGCAAGAAATTCATCAGGCTTTGGAGTCAAACCCAATGTTAGAACTGATTGAAGATGATGAAAGTGGCGAATTGCAAAAAGATGCGAACACCCAACAAGAATCGAAAACCACGGAATCGGAGGCCAAGGAAGTCGTTGATAGCGACTATCAAAACGCAGAGGAACCGGATTGGCAGGACGGCATACCAAACGATCTTGCAGTCGATACCAACTGGGATGATATCTATCCGAATAACCAGCCGGCCACGTCTAACTATGACGGAGAGTCTGCTGATTTCGAGTCAAAAAACACCGCAGAAGAAACTCTTCAAGATCATCTGCACTGGCAGCTCAACCTAACTCCGCTGTCAGATAAAGACCTATCTATTGGCTATGCGATTATTGATGCCATAGACAGTAACGGAATGCTTACCGTAGATGTAGAATCTATTCATTCCGGATTTGATGAAGAGTCCGAAATTGATCTAAGTGAAGTCACCGCTGTACTTCATCGTATTCAGCAATTCGATCCCTTAGGAGTTGGCTACAGAAACCTTTCAGAGTGTTTGCTGATTCAGCTTCAGCATCTTGATGATCCTGACTTAGCGAAAGAAATCTCCAATGCCAAGCTTATTGTTAGCGAACACTTAGAGCTCTTGGGGCACCGTGACTACGCGCAACTCATGCGGCGCACCAAACTGAAAGAACCTGAACTCAGATCAGCAATAGGCCTAATCGAAGGGCTCGACCCCAGACCTGGATCAGCGATTTCACCGCCAACCACTAACTATATAGTTCCCGATGTTATTGTGAGCAAGCAAGTTAAATCAGGCAAATGGCAGGTAGACCTTAACCCAGATACAGCACCTAAAATTCGCATCAATAGTGGCTATGCTTCATTGGTCAAGCGCGCAGAAACCAGTCAAGACAACAATTACCTGCGAGACAATCTGCAGGAGGCCCGCTGGTTTATAAAAAGCCTACAAAGCCGCAATGAAACTCTAATGAAAGTTGCCACTCGTATCGTAGAACATCAAAAAGGCTTTTTGGACTATGGTGAAGAAGCCATGAAACCGCTGGTGCTAGCTGATATTGCAGAAGCTGTTAGCATGCATGAATCAACAATATCCCGTGTCACCACACAAAAATACATGCATACCCCTCGCGGAATTTTTGAGCTTAAATATTTTTTCTCCAGCCATGTTTCCACCAAAGGTGGAGGTGAATGCTCATCCACAGCCATCCGCGCAATCATCAAAAGACTCGTCGCTGCAGAAAATGTACGCAAGCCCCTTAGTGATAGTAAAATCACAGAATTGTTAGAAGAGAAAGGTATCAACGTTGCCCGACGAACTATTGCTAAGTACAGAGAGTCATTAGCCATACCCCCGTCTAACGAGAGAAAGCGATTGGTCGAATAGCCCCTGGCGCTTGATACAAAATACGCGCCCCAAAGAAGTAAGCACAACGGTTAAGAGGTTACAAAGAAAGCAGTGGAACTGGACGATATTCTCAGCCCATCTAGATGTCATAGCCAGATAGATGGAGTTAGTAAAAAGCGAATCTTGACATTAATCAGTGAGCGTCTTGCCAGTGAATACAGCAAGCTAGACGCAGGAGAGATTTTCTCAGCTCTAATGGCCAGAGAGAGGCTTGGAAGTACCGGCTTAGGAGGAGGAATAGCCATTCCCCACTGTCGAGTTCCGCTCTGTTCCGAGATTGTTGGCATGCTAATCACTCTCGAGCGACCAGTGGATTTTGATGCCATAGACGGGAAACCTGTTGATATTGTTTTTGTGCTCATAGTTCCAGAGCAGAAAACCGACGAGCATATTAAAACGTTGGCCAAACTAGCAGAACTGTTTAGCGACGAAGATTTCTGCTTCACATTAAGAAATACTCAAGATGCGGAAGACTTGTATCACGTTGCTATCACTTACTGAGTTAGTTCAAAGTTAATACACTCGTGGTCCCCACAGTCGAGAGAACCAGAATGAAACTTACTATTATCAGCGGTAGATCAGGTTCGGGTAAAAGCACGGTCCTGCATATCCTTGAAGACCAAGGATATTACTGTATAGATAATTTGCCGGCCAGCCTCCTCCCCACTTTAGCAGACAGAGTTTCAACAGGAGGTGCTGGCACATCTAATATTGCGGTAAGTATTGATGCTCGCAATATACCGGCAGACCTAGAACAAGTTCCTTCGATAATTTCTAGCCTCAATGCTCATTCCCTTAAGACAGAAGTGATTTTTCTAGATGCAACCAGCCAAACTCTCCTGAAACGGTTCAGCGAGAGTCGTCGAAAACACCCGCTTACATCTGAAAGCATCGGCCTCAAAGAAGCTATCGATAAAGAATCCGAGCTCCTTGAAGCCATTGCGCTTCTGGCAAGTCTTTCGATTAACACCAGCAGCATGTCATTACATGAACTGCGCGATATCATTAAAAATAGACTAGTGGAAAATAATGACACGCGACTTGCTCTGAGTTTTCAGTCATTTGGATTCAAACACGGTATTCCTGTTGATGCCGATCTCGTTTTTGATGTCAGATGCCTCCCCAACCCGTATTGGAATACTGCCTTACGGGGCCTGACAGGGCGAGATAAGGAAGTGGCTGAATTTCTAGACAAGCAGAATGAAGTTCTAGAAATGT
This sequence comes from Pseudohongiellaceae bacterium, assembly GCA_045106275.1. Taxonomy (GTDB): domain Bacteria; phylum Pseudomonadota; class Gammaproteobacteria; order Pseudomonadales; family Pseudohongiellaceae; genus UBA9145. The sequence continues at coordinate 79,114 of JBGCEK010000067.1, forward strand.
TAAATGATATTAGTTCCTACTTAGACAAGTGGCTGCCCGCCTTCGAGAAAAATAACAGAAGCTATATGACAGTCAGTATCGGATGTACAGGTGGCCAACATCGCTCTGTGTATTGTGTTGAAAAATTGCTACACCATTTCGCCGGAAAGATGGGTAATGTTCAGCTAAGCCATAGAGAGCTAGATTAAAGGACAAACCAATGCAAAAAATGAAAGTTGATATCATCAATAAAGCAGGCCTCCACGCTAGGGCCGCCTCAAAATTGGTTTCCCTAACTAGCAGTTTCGGTAGCACTGTAAAAATCGGAAATGAAAAAATGGTGGATGGCAAAAGCATTCTCTCTTTAATGATGTTAGCGGCCACAAAAGGCACGACTCTGAATTTAGAGGTTGAAGGCAAGGATGAAGAACGGGCTATAGAAGCTATATCAGCCTTATTCTCCAACCGATTCGACGAACCTGAATAGCTAGAGCAGCCATGACCCAGCCAATCGACTCTCAGTTCCATAAAGATCCAGTTCTTGAGCTCAATGAAGCACTAGACAGCGGGTCTCTATATCAAGTTAGGCAGATGATAAAAACTCTGCCCACGGCTGGTATCGCTCATTTATTAGAATCATCGCCACCAAAAACTCGAAGCGTTATCTGGCAACTGGTCGATAAAGATGCTGAAGGTGAGGTGTTGCAGTACCTCAATGAGGATCTGCAACATGACATATTAAGCGAGCTTAATGCAGCTCAAGTCGTGGAACTAACCGAAGGCCTGGAAACAGATGACATTGCCGACATCCTGCAACAGCTGCCATTGCAGGTCACTGGTGAGGTTTTGCAGGCAATGGACCAGCAAGACCGTGACCGAATGGTCAGAATTCTTGCTTTCGATGAGGACACTGCCGGCGGCCTCATGAACACCGACACCATCACGGTGCGAAGAAACCATACTATTGAGCTTGTACTGCGCTATTTGCGCCGCCATACCAGCATACCTGAAATGACAGATAATCTTTTAGTCGTTAACAGAGATGATCAATTTCTAGGTCTATTGCCACTGCGAGAAATGTTGGTATCGGACCCACAGACCACGGTTCGTGAAATCATGCGCGAGGACATTGAAGCTATTGGCGTAGACATGCCAGCCACCCAAGTGGCTCAGCTTTTTGAACAGCACGATTGGGTTTCTGCACCTGTCGTAGACCAAGCCGGCAAGTTACTAGGGCGAATAACCATTGACGATGTTGTAGACGTTATCAGGGACAGTACAGAACACTCTTTGATGAGCATGGCAGGCCTCGATGAAGAAGATGATACGTTTGCACCGGTACTAAAAACAGCCCGCCGACGTGCGGTTTGGCTTGGCGTTAATTTAATGACCGCAATGTTTGCTTCTTTTGTAATTTATCTTTTTCAGGATACTTTAGATCAAGTGGTATACCTTGCGGTGCTTATGCCCATCGTGGCGAACATGGGCGGAGTTGCTGGCACCCAGACTCTAACGTTGGTTATTCGCAGCCTAGCATTAGGGCATATAAGCTCAGCTAATAGTCGTTGGCTATTAGCCCGAGAGTTGGGTGTTGCAAGCTTGAATGGTTTACTGTGGGCAATGGTGATCTCTCTTGTTACCTTCTTTTGGTATCAAGATGCCGCCTTAAGTTACATTATTGCAGCGGCTATGATGATTAACTTAATCACGGCCGCACTCGCGGGCGCCTATCTGCCACTATTTTTAAAACATATTAAAATTGATCCCGCTTTGGCTGGGTCCGTAGCACTCACAACAGTAACCGACTCAGTTGGTTTTTTCGCTTTCTTAGGGTTAGCAAAGGCTTTTTATCTATGAGCGAAATAGAGGATGACGACAAGTCTAGTAAAAGTCATCGCAAGCGAGAGGCAGATGCCATGCAAGCGCTTGGCAAAAAGTTAACAGAATTGAAGGAAGTCCAGCTCGCCGAACTTGCACTGAACGACAAAGTTTTAGACGCAGTTAACGAATACAATCGCTTGCCCAACAGTCACGGGGCAAAAAGAAGACAGCTTCAGTTTATCGGCAGAGTAATGCGAGATAATGATTCAGAAGCAATCGCTGCAAAGTTAGAAAAAGTCCTTTCATCGAACTATCAATCAGAAAAAAATCTTCGAAAAGCCCTGATTAGTAACAAGGCGGTAGAGATTTTAGAAAACGGAGATGAAGGAATCACTCGAGTAATAAGCGACCACCCTTCTCTTGACCGGCAGCAGTTAAGACAAATCAACCGTGATTTTGGACGTGCTAATCCGGCGAAAAAACAGGCGCTGCGCAGCAAACTTGAGGAGCTTCTTCGGAATATTTCTCCAAGCTAGTTATAAATATCGCCAGGCTCTCCTGCCGACCTGATAGAGTCGCGAGGGAAATAATCGTTTAGAATTTCCCCCACTGAATCGATATCAACTGGCTTTGAAACAAATCGGTCCATACCGCAGCTCCGGGCTTTGGCTTGATGTTCAGCGATTACATGAGCACTTAGGGCCACAATTTTAGCTGGGCAATCCTGTTTTCTGCTAGCCTCGGTTGCTCGAATCAATTCTGTAGCTTGCCATCCATCCATTATCGGCATTTCACAATCCATTAGAATCAGGTCATAGTTTTCCTGTTCAAGTTCGACCTTACTCAACGCATCGGCACCATCGCCGACAATCGTGGGGGTAATATTAAACTTCTTAAGAATACCGGTAATTACCATCTGATTAATTTGGTTGTCCTCAGCTATCAGCGCTTTAACATCACCAAAGTCAGCACGCGCTGGCAAAACATCGCCCACAGACCTCAAAGGAACCTCAGTTTTGGCGATCTGCTCTACCGCTTTGTAAAGCAAATCTGAAGTGACCGGCCTCTCAAGGATTTTAAGCACGCCAGCCGGCACAGTCTCAGTGCTTTCAGTACTAATTTGAGTAATTGCCATCACCCTCAAGTCCTTGTCTGGGAAATGTCGGTTCAAGTCTTCGACAAGCTCAATCCCACTGCCATCCTCCAGCATCGCACCGGTAATAACTTGAATAGATTTTTCAGAGCCAAGGGAGTGGATTGCAGCAATGGCTTCACTTCTATTACTTGCAACTAGAACATTTGCTCCACAGTATTGAAGTTGTTCACGATATGTCTTGGACGCTTCAGCTCGCTCGACTATCAGAACAGTCGTTTCCTGCAGAGGGTTCTCCGCCGGACGATAGGTGTAAGCATCTTCTAACGGCAGCACGGCAAGAGGAAGCTGAATTTCGAATTTGGCTCCAGCGCCGTGCTCGCTGACAATCCTTATATCACCTCCCATCAATTTTAAAAGCTGACGACTTATTACTAAGCCCAAGCCAGTGCCACCAAATTTCCTTGTAGTCGTAGAATCGGATTGGGAAAACGCCGTAAATAATTTATTCTGTTGCTGTTGGTCGATACCAATACCTTCGTCTGAAACCACAAACAACACTGTCACTCTTTCAGCTGCCCAAGGCTGGCAAGGACTTACCGACACTTTTAAGGAGACATTGCCGTCAAAGGTAAATTTAACGGCATTGGACAAAAGGTTAACTAACACTTGCCGTAGGCGAGTCGGATCCCCTTTCAATACCCGAGGGGTAAACTTGGAAAGTCCGCCAAAGAGATGCACTTTTCTCTCTTGCGCCTTCAAAGAAAAAACCCCTAAACACTCATCAATAAGACTTTGTAGGTCGAATGGAATGTTTTCCATTTCCATTTTACCGGCTTCGATTTTTGAGAAATCCAAGACGTTGTTTAGCACCTCCAGCAAAGACTTACCGGATGCATTGATAATGTTTACATACCTGCGTTGACGTTCGCTTAGATCAGTTTCAACCAACAACTGAGACATCCCCAACACACCGTTCATCGGAGTTCGTATCTCATGGCTCATAGTGGCGAGAAATTCACTTTTAGCGTGCAAAGACTTCTCTAACTTCGCAGACGTTTTCTCCAGCTCCACCGTATGAGTTTGAACTCTCTGCCGTAACTCTGCATTCGATACATTAATTTGCTCAGCTTCAGCGGATAAAACAGTATCCAGTTGAGAAAATATTTCTCTGATCCGAAACCAACTGACAACGAACAGCAAACTGACAGAACAGATCACAATACTAGCGGACATGAATATCTGAGTAACGCCAATTAACCAGGCCGTTGCAGCCAGAGCTCCCAGCAATGAGAGAGATAAGAAACTATTCATGGCCAATATTTTGCGACGCGCTTGGTCAATCGCTGAGATTCCGGTTGCCGATGAGGTATCTTGGTTCGTCAAAATAATTTTTCCAAAATAAATTGCTTTCTATAGGTCTATTTCTAAAGTCTAGTAGACAAGCTCGAATAGACAAGCCGCAACCCAGGTCAGTGTCGCAGCCCTGAACAGTGCTCAGCCCGCTATACCGCGTTTGACTAAAGTGATAACATCCAAACTTCTTCGCATCCTTAAAATAAATGGCAAGCAACTGTTTTTTATAGATTATTCTGTTAAATAGTGCCAAACAAAAACAAGCAACGGAGTTCCAAAATGCCTAGCGAACATGCTAAAAACTACTGGAAGGGCAACATTAAAATTGTACTTTCACTTCTATCAGTTTGGTTTTTTATCTCATTTGGCTGCGGCATCCTCTTTGTGGATAGCTTGGACAGCATTCGCTTTGGTGGCTTTAAACTCGGTTTCTGGATTGCGCAGCAAGGCTCCATTTTTGTATTCGTGCTTTTAGTTTTTGCCTACATTTATCTTATGGATAGATTAGATGAACGTTATTCTGAAGCAACAAAAAATACCCCGGAGCAAGCTGAGGGAGATGTAAAATGAGCGTACAGCTTTGGACCTATGTGTTTGTCTTTCTCAGTTTCAGCCTTTACATCGGCATAGCCATTTGGTCACGAGCCGAATCTACTAAAGATTTTTATGTTGCCGGCGGCGGCGTTCCACCGTTAGCGAATGGCATGGCGACTGCAGCAGATTGGATGTCCGCAGCTTCTTTTATTTCCATGGCTGGTCTAATTTCTTTTCTTGGAAGAGATGGCACTTTTTATCTGATGGGATGGACCGGTGGCTACGTGCTACTAGCCTTGCTGCTCGCCCCGTATTTGAGAAAATTTGGCAAGTTCACTGTCCCCGATTTCATCGGTGACCGTTACTACTCCCGAAGCGCTCGCTTAGTCGCAGTGTTTTGCGCAATCGTGGTGTCATTCGTCTACGTTTGTGGACAAATGCAAGGTGCCGGCATTGTCTTTTCTAGATTCTTAGAAGTGGATATAACAACAGGTGTTGTTATCGGCATGGCTATTGTCTTTTTCTACGCAGTCTTAGGCGGGATGAAAGGAATCACCTACACACAGGTCGCGCAATATTGCGTTTTGATCTTTGCTTTCATGGTGCCCGCTATCTTTATATCTATTCTAATGACCGGCCAAGCTATACCCCAAATTGGGTTTGGTTCAGAGCTTACGGAAGCTTTTGGTGGAGGCTACCTGTTAGACCGTTTAGATGGCCTGAGTGAAGATCTTGGCTTCGCGACCTATACAGAAGGGCAACGCAGCACCCAAGATGTATTTTTCATTACTGCCGCTCTAATGTTTGGTACTGCCGGCCTACCCCACGTCATTATTCGATTTTTCACGGTTCCCAATGTAAGAGACGCAAGAAAATCAGCAGGCTATGCCCTCATATTTATTGCGGTTTTGTACACCACTGCACCTGCTGTGTCTGCTTTCGCCAGAACAAACTTAATAAATACTGTCAGCAATGCAGAATACTCTGAGATGCCCGAATGGTTTAGCAAGTGGGAAACAACAAAACTGATAGCATTTGACGATAAAAATGGTGACGGGCTTATCCAATATGTCGGTGACCCTGCCACCAATGAGCTAACGGTTAATCGGGATATTATGGTGCTGGCTAACCCAGAGATTGCTGGCTTACCAAACTGGGTCGTTGCCTTAGTCGCGGCCGGCGCCTTGGCCGCTGCCTTATCCACAGCCGCTGGATTGCTTCTGGTGATTTCAACATCGGTGGCTCATGACTTTATGAAACGCAGCTTCATGCCTTCTATTACTGATAAGCAAGAACTGCTTGCAGCAAGGGTTTCAATTTTCTTTGCAGTTCTCGTGGCAGGCTATTTCGGAATAAACCCGCCTGCTTACGTCGCGCAAGTGGTAGCCTTTGCTTTCGGTTTAGCCGCCGCTTCTTTTTTCCCAGCTATTGTCTTGGGTATTTTCCAGAAGAAAATGAACAAAGAAGGCGCGATTGCAGGAATGGTTGTTGGTTTCAGTTTCACCGCCTGCTACATCATTTACTTCCGCTTTATTAATCCTGCTGCAGACAATGCGCAGAGCTGGCTTTTCGGCATATCGCCGGAAGGGATCGGAACACTCGGTACTATTCTGAATTTACTGACCGCTTATTGCGTCTCTTTTTTCAGCCAAGAACCGCCAAAAGAAGTTCAAGAGATTGTCGAAAGAATTCGACTACCTGGTGAATAAAAAAAGCCCCATGCATTCCTGCATGGGGCTTTTAAATTAAGTCCTTACGATCTACCTGGATTACGCTTTATGCTTTCCGTGATCGGTCTTTTCCCAATAGTCTCGAACCGTCTGCTTCATTTCTTTATGCATGAACAAAATCCCAAACAGGTTCGGCGCTGTCATCAACACAATAGTAATGAGCGAGATATTCCAGACAATTGTCGTGTCAGCAAACGCTGCGTAGAAAAACCCAATGACATACACAACTCGGTAAGGTAAAACAGATTTTGGGCCCAACAGATAAGTCATGGCCCGATCTCCATAGTATGACCACGCAATCGCCGTGGAGAACGCAAACAGCATTAATCCTATAGAAACGATATATTTACCAAACTCACCGAATAAACCACGAGTGAAGGCCATTGTCGTTAGTGGCACCGAGTGCAGCAACGATTGGCCTGAAACACTTATATTTACATCTTCTAACTGCCCATCAACAACACTAATCTGGCCAGTAATAGGTTCACCGTCTTTGCTGTAGCGCACTTCCTCTGCAAAAGAGCGGGCACTTATGAGTGTAAAATCACCCTCGTTGGATGCCACACCGTTTACTACGGCAATATTCCCACTAAAGTCTTGCGCATTAGATTCGTCGCCATTTAGAAACGAAAACATTTCTCCCACATCTGCATCATTGGTCTCAGTATAGACTCCTGATACGAAGCGCATGTCAGCCCGCTGAAACTCGTTATCGAATTTCTCCATCCACACGCCTGAAGACAAAATTACTAACCCTGTAATAGTACAAATCACAATCGTGTCTATAAAAGGTTCCAAAATAGAAACCATCCCTTCATCCGCTGACTCTTCTGTTCGAGCTGCGGCATGGGCAATAGGTGCAGAGCCCTGACCGGCTTCGTTGGAGTACAGACCTCGGTTAACACCTCTATCAAACGCGTAAGCAAAGGTTGCTCCAAGAAACCCCCCGGTCGCTGCAGAACCAGTGAATGCGTCATTAAAAATAGCGAAGAACGACGGGACGATATTGCCAACGTTAGGAATAATGACGGCGACAGCACCGATCAAATAAATCAATGCCATTGTAGGAACGATGGCAGCAGCTACTTTTGCGATTCGAGAAATACCTCCAATGATCACTAACGCCAATAGAACCGAAAGAACAGCCCCGGTGATGATTGGTTCTATTGAAAAAGTACTTTCCAATCCGGCAGCAATACTATTAATTTGTGGCAAATTACCGGTTCCGAAAGAACTCAAGACGGTAGCCATGGCAAAAATGATAGCCAACCATTTAGCGTTAAGCCCTTTTTCCATGTAATACATGGGCCCACCGGCCATGGTTCCATCTTCTGTTTGGGTTCGATATTTGTGAGACAGGGTGACTTCGACAAATTTGCTGGTCATCCCAAAAAATGCCGTCATCCACATCCAAAATAATGCAGCAGGCCCACCTAAATGCAGTGCGAGCGCAACGCCGCCGATATTTCCTGTGCCGACGGTGCCGGACAGCGCGGTTGCGAGCGCCTGAAAGTGGGTGGTGTCACCACGAGCACCGTCTTTATCGAATTTGCCCATGGTTACCGCAACTGCATGCTTAAAATAACGCACCTGCGGGAAACCTAAGTAAAGAGTAAAAAATACGCCAACCGATAGCAGCAGTGCAGGAAACCAAATCGCACTGCCTAAAAAGCCATCGATAAAAATTAGAAAATCATTTACAGCATCCAAAGGTCACACCCCAATTGTTTAAATTTTAAGAAAACCAACGATTTAATCATCGTTTATTGTTATTTTCGGTGCTGCGGCCGAGGATTGCTCTGCCACAGCTAGCTGCTCGATCATTTGTTGAGCTAGTAATTCGTAAGCGCCAGCAACTGCACCTTCTGGGTTTGATGCTACCACAGGAACCCCTTGATCCGTCTGCACTCTTATCGACAAATCTAGCGGTAGCCTTCCGATGACAGGCACATTATAGCTTGATGCCAGCTTAGACCCGCCTCCCTCACCAAAAATCGCCTCTTCGTGACCGCATTTTGAGCATACGTGTACACTCATGTTTTCAACGACACCTAAGATTGGAACCCCTACTTTATTGAACATTTCAATGCCCTTAACTGCATCGGCAAGAGCTATATCTTGGGGAGTAGTCACAATGACCGCCCCACTCAATCGTGTTGATTGCGCTAGGCTAAGCTGAATATCACCAGTTCCTGGCGGCATATCGATTATCAGATAGTCCAGCTCAGCCCAATCGGTATCGTTCATGATTTGATTGAAGGCGGACAATATCATTGGCGCTCTCCACACCATGGCGGTCTTCGCATCGACTAAAAAGCCCATGGAATTGCATTCAATACCATGCGCCTTTAAAGGAACCATAAACTTCTTATCTCTGATTTCTGGCCTTGTACCTGCAGCAACACCCATAATAATGGGCAAACTCGGCCCATAGATATCCGCGTCTAACAGTCCAGTTTTGAAACCTAATTTGGCCAGAGCTAAACTGAGATTGGCAGCGGTAGTCGATTTACCAACGCCCCCTTTTCCTGATGCCACACAGATCACTTGTTTAACTTTATCCAGATTACTCAAAGTCACCGCCTAGTTTTGTTGTTGCTCAGATTTATTTTACATTAGAATGGGATAGCCGCAGGAATTATGGTTTATCCATCCATAAAAGAAAATAGGCATGACAATTTAGCAACGAGAGCCGCTAGAAACCAATGACTGGTTAGGTTCTTTATCCGACAACCAATACGAGTAGTAAATTTCCATGTCCAAGAAAGTTGGTAACATACTAGTCGGGACTACTCTGCTGGTCTCTATTGCAGCTCAGTTTGCATCTGCGGCAGACTTGCAAGAAGAGTCTGAGCTCAAATTTGCTTTTTATTCTTCAGCGTGGGGTGAAAACACAGACGATGGTTTGCGTTTGGTGGCCTTCAACCAAACTGGCAACCCAATACAACTAGAGTCGATTAACTTTATAAAAGAACCCGACGAAACCGAGCCGGTATCGCTCGCGATGGTGCTTGATGTACCGGCAATGGGCTATGCCGATGCAGAATTTGATTACGTTGATCTGCTTCGCGACAACGACTGCGTTACAAGAACCATGGAGGGAAGTTGGAAATTAGTTGAAGTTTCCAACTATACACTCAATCCATCAGTACGAAACCTCATCATCGAAAACACAGACTCGTTTCGCATTTATCAATGTGTTGAGAGCGTCACTACCCGTTGGACGGACTTAAGCTCTGGCGTTTCAAACGAAAAACAAGAATGGGTTCTCTTCCACTTCGAAAGCAGAACGGATCAGTAGGTGGTTTTAAGATATAAAAAAAGGGGCCAACTGGCCCCCTTTTTTGATTCTGTAAATATCTTTACAGTAAGATTCCGCCAAATTCCACAAAGAATGGAGCAAAAACCAAGCTCAAAATAGCTGATAGTTTGATCAAAATATTCAAAGAAGGGCCAGAAGTATCTTTCAGAGGATCGCCCACTGTATCACCAACAACTGCCGCAGTGTGTACATCGGAGCCTTTTCCACCTAGGTTACCCGCTTCGATATATTTCTTAGCGTTATCCCAAGCACCACCACTGTTTGACGATGCAATTGCCAATACGCCACCAGTGATCAAAGACCCAGCCAAGAGGCCAGCAACCGCTTCAACACCAAACAAGAAGCCTGTCAGAAGCGGCGCACCCATAATCAGTACACCGGGAGCAATCATTTCTCGAAGCGCTGCTCGAGTTGATATAGCGACACATTCTGCATAGTCAGGCTTGCCGGTACCTTCCATAATACCCGGTATAGTTTTGAACTGGCGTCGAACTTCTTCGATCATATCGAAGGCTGCCTTACCAACAGATTTCATTGTCATAGCAGAGAAGAGGAATGGCAAAACCGCACCGACGAACAGGCTGGTAAAGACCATTGGCTCTAGCAAGCTCATTGTAATTGGAGCACCACTCAATGTAGACGCGGCGGTGATGAATGCCGCAAACAACGCAAGAGATGTGAGTATGGCTGCGCCAATTGCAAAGCCTTTGCCGATAGCCGCTGTGGTGTTACCCGCGGAATCGAGGATATCTGTACGTCGACGCACTTCTTTATCCAGACCCACCATCTCAGCAATGCCACCTGCGTTATCCGCAACAGGGCCATACGCATCAATAGTCAATGCGATAACTAGGGTACCCAGCATACCTAGAGCCGCGATAGCGACGCCGTACATACCAGCGAGCTCCCAAGAGATAAAGATTGAGATAGCGATACACAGGTAAGGTAGAACTGTACTCTTATAACCAAGCGCTAAACCGTAAATGATGTTGGTAGCAACACCGGTTTCACACGACTTAGCCACTTCCTGTACAGGAGCGTAGTTATCTGATGTGTAGTAGCCAGTCAATAGACCAACAGCGAGGCCCGAAATAAGTCCAGCTAGGAAGCACAGGTAAACACCCATATTGGTATAGGTTTCACCGTTAAGCTCAAATGTTTCTGGAATCAGTGCCATTGTGAAGAAGTACATGACAAAGCCCATCAACGCACTTGAAATCACAAGCAGCTTCATAAGTGCGGGAGCTACATCTTCTTCAGTTTTAACCCCAACCATAAGCTTGGTGATTAAACTGATGGGTATGCCCACAGCGCTAATTAGGATTGGGAACAATAGGGCATTAGGGTCCGCCGCAAAAACAACGGCACTAATTACCATCGCTGCACAGGTGCTCTCTGCACATGAGCCGAAAAGGTCGGCGCCCATTCCTGCAACATCACCTACGTTATCGCCAACGTTATCCGCTATCACAGCTGGGTTACGTGGATCGTCTTCCGGAATTCCTTGCTCAACTTTACCCACAAGGTCAGCGCCAACATCAGCCGCCTTAGTAAAAATACCGCCACCCACACGGGCGAACAGGGCAATAGTCGAACCACCCAAGCCAAATCCAGCAATCACTTCCATCAGGATGTGGTTGTCGATATCACCTAGTAGTGCACTCATCACAACGTAGACTATAACCAGTCCCAGTACAGCAAGCCCAACGAGAGCAAAACCCATCACGGCGCCAGAGTTGATGGCTACGTCAAAAGCATTCGAAATGCTGTTTCGAGCAGAGACTGTTGTGCGTGCGTTACCTTGAGTCGCGACAATCATACCAATGTAGCCGGAAGCGATTGATATGGCTCCACCAAATAGAAAGGCTACCGCAGTGTAGACGCCTTCACGCGTGTCTGGTGTGTGGGTGTCATCAATCAGTAGTGCAATGATGGCCGCGAACACCACCATAAAGATCGTGAGGAATTTGTATTCCTGCTTGAGAAAAGCCATTGCGCCTTCGGCAATTGCTCCGTGAATAAATTTGAGTTTTTCGCTTTGTTCTTGTTCCAATCCCAAATCGACCGGTACGCTAGTTACTTTCTTCATATAAAAGAAAGCTATAGCTAAGCCCAGCAGCGACAAAATGGTAGAAACCGTGAGTGTAATCCCCATTCTAAGTGTGACTCCCCAAGTGGTTAGTTAAAAATAAAGGCGCGCACTTTACCATAATGAACGAGACAAACAAAGCCGCTAAAAGCGGCTAATTTCGGGGATTCTGGAGGGTTATCAAGCAGATCGCTTCAATGACCCGCCTGTAGTGGCAACTTTCTCAAAAAACTAGGTTTTGTGGGGCTTTTTCTTGCGCCGCTTTAAGCTCGTAGGCTTAGGCTTGGAGCTAGATTCTGCGCGGGATTCACGAAATGCCTTGCGCATCTGATCGGCTCTCAGCTCCTTCTTCTTTTGCAGGAGCGACAACTTGCCTGTTTCAAAATCGACAATGTTGCCATCCTTACCCATAGCTGCCTTTCTCGCCTATTTATTAAAGCCCAACTTTTATTGGGAACCCACTCTGCCGACTAACTCGTTTTTGCGAGATTCCAACTGTTCTAAAACGTCTTTGGCCAGAGGCTCGACTGTGTTGCCCGAATCATCTGTGTTTTCATACTTAAGCTGTTCGTCAGCCAACGCATCAAGGAGCTCTTCTGCCACAGAAACTGCTTCATTTAAAACGGTAACTCGTGCTTCATCATCGCCGGATGAACTCTCAGAACCGCGAATTTGAGCTTCCAACTCGCTTATTCTTGCCAGCTTTGCCTGCCGTTCTGCTTCAGCCACAGCCAGTTCTTGCTCCTGGGCTTGTCGAATTCGCTGCTCTTCTTGAACCTTTGCGGCCTGCGCTGCAATTACCCGCTCTTCTTCGGCCTTAGCCTTAGCTGCCTCCTCTCGTCGAGCGCGAACTCGATCGCGTCTTGCCTGCAATTTTGCTTCTTCTGCCGCTTTGGCTTTTTCTCTTTTACGCAAATCTGCTAACCGCTGCGCCTCCAAAGCTTCAGCAGTCATAGCCTGTTGCTCTGCTGCCGCCGACGTTGATTGCTGCCCTGCCATTTCTCCCTCTTGAATTCCCGTAGACGTGCAAGATGCCAAGATAAGAAGTATAACTGCGACAAATGCCGTTCTGAATCGGGCTAAATCCTCGCTGTAACTGCCAGAAACGTAAAAGGACATGACTTTTTCCTCGTTCTAATATTTTGAAATCTTTTAATTAAGCTGACTAACCAAGCTAGATGTTACCTTGGAGTGACTAAACTACAAGCGCCCTAAGCTCAAAATCGTATAAACTGGGTCTTCCATCATACTTTATAGCTATAAACTGAGTTTTTTCCAGCAAATTCAGCGCTTATTGGCATTTAAAGTCATTTGTCGGCATCATTTGAGTGAAACTTTGTTTTTGATTGGCCAATCTACGCTATGAAAAAGTCTCATAAAAACCTTCTTAAAATCCTATTCGGTTCAGTAATAGTAATGATTTTAAGCATGCCCTTCATAGTCATTCTAATGGCTATTCAATCTGAGCCCAGCGTTGCTCGGATAGAAGGACTCTCAGCTCAAGAAATATCCCAGGTAGAAAAATTGGTGCTGGAAAACGCACCGCGCTCTACCTATCAGGTCACCGAACAGCGTGTAACTCTCAGTGAAGAAGAGCTCAATCTTCTCCTCAGGTATGCTCTCGCAACGATTAACTTGACCGGCGATTGGGCCGCAGAGATGACTTTAGCTGAAAACGCCATCAATGCTGAGGCGTCTGTTGGCTTTGATATCGCAGGAGTGACAACATTCATCAATTTTTCTGGGGAGTTCGAGAACACGGGAACAATGCTCGAGCTCAGCCGACTGCACCTCGGCAACTTTAGCCTCCCCTCATCAGCCATCAACTTTCTGCTCCGACGAGCAGAGTCCAGCATTAACTCATCTAATCTTGCGCTCACCGACGTCAATGAATTGTTGTCCAATGTCGATTCGCTAGCCATCAGCTCAGAAAGACTACAATCCACTCTGCAGTGGGACCCTGTCTTAATGAGTAGGCTCAGCGACCAAACTCAGCAGTTGTTTGTTAGCGATCAGGAACGCATGAGAGTCGCTCATTATTATCAGGTGATCGAAGAAACGATAGCGGCAACGCCTCTGGACATTAGAGCCATTTCAATAAACACGCTGTTCAAGCCCTTGTTTTTGGAGGCGCTCACACGCAGCAACAGTGGGGCTGACCCGATCCACGAAAACCGCGCCTTATTTCAGGCCTTAGCGATTTATGTCAACCAAGAAGAATTAAACAGGTTCTTTGGTGATGAAATCGCCCTGAGGATGCAAAAGGCAAAATTTATCGAAGTCAGACTGCAACGCAGGCAAGATTTAGCAAAGCATGTGGCTTCAATTGCTTCCATAACGGCCTCTGCCGGCGCTGACGTTGCCGCTATGGTCTCTACAACTAAGGAGGCCTACGATGCCCGCTATCGAAGCGGTTTCTCTTTTTCCGACTTAACAGCGAATACCGTGGGGGTGAACTTAGCAGTGTTAGCCACGAAAAATACCGAATCGGCGAGGCTTCTGCAGCAGAGAATGACGCAAATTGAGAACGAGAGTGAATTTATGCCTGCCACCGGCGACAGCAGAGATGGTCTCTCTGAAGCTGATTTTACCGCTTTGTACGACAACCGAAACAGTGAGCAATACCTTGAAAAAATGGAAGAAATAGAAGCGCTAGTTCTGACATCAGCGGTATTCTCAGATCTCACAGCCATACTTGCGAGCCCTTGATGGATGAACTGTCTGGCCAAGAAATCCAATCCTTAAAAGACACACTTCTTAACCTTCGTTGCGAGCTTACAGAACAGCTTGAAATCAGTGAGGCATCATCAAAAGCTGTAGAATTGGATCAAACCGCGGTAGGAAGAGTCTCTCGGATGGATGCAATGCAACAGCAAAGCATGGCATTGTCCACCCGCCGCAAAGCAAATACTAAGCTAGTCAAAGTGGATTTAGCACTCGCAGCAATCGCTAATTCAACTTATGGATGGTGTAGAAACTGTGATGAAAGCATAGGCTACGGACGATTAAAAATTCAGCCAGAGTCGTCGCTCTGCTTAGTCTGCCAAAGCATGTCCGATCAAAAGTAACACCAACTAACCCGTTTCAGAGAATCACAAACCGCTTGGTTCTTTCTTTAAAACGTCCGTTGGTGTATAACAGCCCGCATAATTATCACTAAATTCAAAGACTTGAACTCATGGCGAAGAAAGGCTTCATAACCAATAATCTGCACAGTGACCGTAAGGACAATCCGGAGCATGGTGTACTTCACAAAGCCATCCACCCCTCGGTCGCTTACGGCTATGAAGATGCACGCCATTTAGCAGAGGTCTTTCAAGGCAAGCGCGAGGGCTACAACTACGGCAGGCAGCTCAATCCAACCGTTACCGCTCTGCAAAAACGAATCACAACAATGGAACAAGGGATTGCCAGCATCGCTTTTGCGACAGGCATGGCTGCCATCGCATCTACCATGCTCGCTTTGCTACGCAGTGGCGACCACATCGTATCCAGTGCATTTCTATTCGGCAACACCAATAGCTTTTTCAATACGCTGCAGACTCTTGGAATCGATGTCACCTTCGTTGACGCCACAGATTTCAGTGCTGTTGAACGCGCCATCCAACCCAACACTAAGCTCGTGTTCAGTGAAACGATTGCTAATCCGGTCACCCAAATAGCCGACCTGAAAGGCATAGGCGAGCTTTGCAAAAAAAGAGGTTTGGTTTTTTGCGTCGACAATACAATGACCTCCCCCCACCTTTTTAATCCAAAATCAATTGGCGCCAGCCTCGTAGTCAACTCTCTGACTAAGTACATTGGCGGGCATGGCAATGCTCTCGGGGGTGTGATTACCGAGACCGGAAATTTTGACTGGAGCGGGTTCACCAATATTTATGATAACTATCGCAAAGGGGAGCCAACACTCTGGGGAATCACTCAAATTAAAAAGAAAGGGCTTCGCGATATGGGTGCCTCACTTGGACCAGAAGCTGCTCATCACTTGGCCGTAGGATCTGAAACCCTCCCTTTGAGAATGAACAAGGCCTGCGAAAACGCCCAAGCTATGGCAGAGTTTTGTCAGAGCAACGACAAGATTAACAACGTGTACTATCCGGGCCTACCAAGTCACCCTCAACATCATCGAGCGAGTGAGCTTTTCCGAGGCTTTGGCAGCATCTTTAGTATAGATCTCGCCGACGGAGTAGACTGCTTCGACAGTTTAAATCGAATGGAAGATATCATCGCCTCCAGTAATCTAGGTGATAATCGAACTCTCGCGATACCCGTGGCACACACAATTTATTATGAAATGGGCGCCGAACGCCGGGCATCTATGGGTGTAGCGGACTCCATGATCCGGTTTTCTGTAGGCATCGAAGATGTTGACGACCTGATTAACGACTTACAACGAGCTTTTAATTAATGAAAAATGTTTTAGACAGTGCTGAATTAGAAGAAGGTAAATCACTAGGCATCGAAATAGACAATCAACATCTATTCGCTGTCCGCAAAGATGATCAGCTATTTCTCTATTGGAATCGCTGCCCTCATTTAGGCACACCACTCGAATGGGAAGAAAACCGATTTTTGGATGCCGACGGTGCGCTTATCCAATGTTCCACTCACGGAGCATTGTTCCAAATTGATGATGGCCACTGTCTTGTGGGGCCATGCAAAGGCCAATATCTGCAAGCTATCCCTTTTAGCCTTGATGGAACTAACATGATGGTCGACGATGTTCACTTTAAACGCCAACGCACGGAACTTAGTTAAAGCCCCAAAAACGCCTAGCTAAGTGAATGACCGTGTTTTTTACATTTTGATAGGCAGTGCGTGCAACAGCTCAATGCTAGCTCGATCAAAATCAAAATCTGCGCCATAGGCATAAACTTCAACCCCTTCCTGCACAGCCTGTCTTAATAATTTGCCATAGTCTGGGTCGATAGAATCTGCGGGGCTCACGGTTTTAATATGACTATGCTGAACGCAAAAAAGAAGAACAGCCCGCTGCCCCTGCTTTCTCACAAACATGAGTTCTCGCAAATGTTTCTGTCCACGGGTAGTCACAGCATCTGGAAAATAGCCGGCTCCTTCGTCGAGACATAAACTCACGTTTTTCACTTCAACATAGCAACTTGGGCCATCCGCTAACGGATTCTCTAGAAGAATGTCGATCCGACTTCCCTGCTCACCGTATTTAACTTCAGTTCTCATTGAAGCGTAGTCATCAAGCTCAGCAATGACACCCCGAGTGATCCCTTCTTTCACAATAGGGTTAGCCAGCCCGGTGTTAATACCAATTTTCGCGCCCTTGGCATCAACGACCACTTCCCAAGTATGCGGGTATTTTCTTTTGGGGTTTTCTGAAGTTGAATACCAGACTTCACTCCCCTGTTCTTGGCAGTTAGTCATGGCACCTGTATTCGGGCAGTGAATGGTTATTAGCTTGCCACTGCCTGTTTTGATGTCCGCCAAGAATCTCTTGTAACGCTTTACTAAAGCCCCCTTTTGCAATTCTTTGCCTATTATCATTGCGTTTCTGCCTTTCGGCGAATCTCCCTTTTAAGACTTTTTTAAAAATTCTCGCAACCGTAAAATTCCCAGCTCCAAATTTTCCATCGACGTTGTAAATGCAAATCGAACAAAACTCTTGCCGTTAAATTCACCAAAGTCGGTACCAGGGGTAACCGCAACATACTGCTGCTCTAAAAGCTGTTCGCAAAATTTTTCTGAGTCATCAGAAAACGATGAAATATCCGCGTAGACATAAAATGCGCCTTGAATTGATTCAGGCACAGTAATCCCCAGCTCATTTAACGCTCCACTTAAATAATCCCGACGCTGACGAAAAGCCATTCTTCGCTCTTCAAAAATGGCAACAGACTGGGGTTCAAACGCAGCCAAAGCAGCATATTGAGCTATGGACGACGCAGAAATGTACAAATTTTGGGCAAGTTTAGTTGCCGTTTCAATAAAACGAGCTGGCACCACTATCCACCCTAACCGCCAACCCGTCATGCCGAAATATTTTGAAAAGCTGTTTACTACGAACGCGTCTTGATCCACTTCCAACACGCTCGGTAGAGAGTCCACATAGTGTAGGCCGTGATAAATTTCATCCACAAGAAGATGAATACCCTTGCTCCGCGTCCAATCTGAGGCCTCTTGAAGATCCTCTCTAGTGAGAATCGTGCCTGTAGGATTGCTTGGCGACGCAAGCCACAAGCCACGCGTATTGTTTGAGCTATGCCTCTCGTAGTCTGCAATACAAGGCTGGAAATTCTGTTCAGGGCCCACTGGCATGAGCTGTGGTTCTGCATTCATTAAGTGAATGAAGTTCCTGACGCAGGGGTAGGCTGGGTCTGAAACAAGCACACCATCGTTTTTACCGACCAACATGTTTGCAAGCAGGGTTAGTCCTCCGCTCGCACCCGGCGTGATAAGTATCCGCCTGTAATCCACTGAGACACCGTAATGACGTTGGTAATACTCAGCGAGCGCCTGTCGTAGCGGCAGAATCCCTGTCGCGGCTGTATATTGAGTGTAGCCTTTGTCCAAGGCTTCTTTGGCCGAATCAACTATCGGTTGTGCCGAACTAAAATCCGGTTCACCAACCTCCATATGAACTACCCTATGCCCATCGCGCTCCAATTCCTGCGCGCGCTGCATGACGCTCATGACTTTAAAGGCATTTACTTTTTCAACAGCGGTTGAGATTTCGTTCATGGCTGGCTTCTGTATGACACGGTCTAGTGATTGGGAAGAGTTGAGATGTCATTATAAAGTACAGATTTTGTAATTGACTAGGCGAGCGGCCTTATAGAAAAGATAAGTCATGAAGATTCCACTAGATCGGCAATTTTAATGGCATCACTTCAAAGAATCTGGTAGCTTACCGGCCTTTCTGAAAAACAGCCCTATTTTTTGGGTGATTTTTCGGCCAAATTTATATTTTTAGCTCGCTTTTTGGATGCAAATCTAATTAAGCGTCACTTACAGATATCCGCAGCCGGGTAAATCAGGCTATCCATCTTAGCTCCCAGCGCGGTTATATTGAGGCATTAGAAATCATGTCTAGCAGCATTCACTCGCAGCCAGTTCTGAAAAATTTCGTTCCGTACAAGCCGAAAAAAGGCGAAGAGTACATGAATGAGAAACAACGAGAGCATTTCAAGCAGATCTTGTTAGATTGGCGCAAGCAATTAATGCAAGAAGTGGATCGAACCGTTCACCACATGCAAGATGAGGCGGCCAATTATCCAGATCCTGCCGACCGCGCAACTCAGGAAGAAGAGTTTAGCCTTGAGTTAAGAACTCGTGATCGCGAACGCAAATTAATCAAAAAGATTGATAGCACTATTGAGCTGATTGCTCAGGATGACTATGGGTTCTGCGATTCTTGCGGCATCGAAATAGGCATTCGTAGACTCGAGGCCAGGCCCACCGCTAACAAATGTATTGATTGTAAAACCCTCGACGAAATCAAAGAAAAGCAGCTAGGTAGCTAGCTGCTTTTCTCGGTCGCTCAGCGTAAGCCGCTGTTAGATGACAACCTCCACCACCAAATCGCCCTATACAGACCACTTTTCGAGTGCTCCTACAGTGCCCAACTATGTGGGCAGGTTCGCCCCTTCACCCACTGGCCCCTTACATTTCGGCTCACTCATCGCCGCGCTAGCAAGCTATTTCGATGCCCGCTCTAAACACGGCCACTGGCTAGTTCGCATCGAAGATCTAGATCCACCCAGAGAGATCGCAGGCGCCGCGAGCATGATTCTTGATCAACTCAATGCGCTAGGGTTGATTTGGGATGGCCAGGTTCTTTACCAAAGCTCACGATTAGAATCCTATGAAACCGCGCTGCAACAATTAGACTCGCAAGGGCTGTGTTTCTATTGCAATTGCACGAGGGCTCGCATGCATTCAATTGGTGCGGTTTACGATGGACATTGCCGCGCTCGAATAAAGTACCCAGAGGGTGGCTCCCCCTATGCAATCCGCCTGCAAACAGATGAGCAAACTATTGAATTCGAAGATCGAATTCAGGGCAGTTATCTGCAGAATTTGAGCACGGATGTGGGCGATTTTGTAATTCGCCGAAAAGATAAGCTATTTGCTTATCAGTTAGCTGTAGTCGTTGATGATGACTATCAACAAGTGACTGATGTTGTCCGAGGTTATGACTTAATTGATTCAACTCCTCGGCAAATGTATTTGCAGCAACAACTGGGTCTTAAGCCACTGCGTTATGCACACTTCCCTGTTGCCGCAGATCACGTGGGCGAAAAACTGAGCAAACAGCATCATGCTCAAGAAATAGAAGTGAAGCAGGGCTCGATGATTCTCATCAAGGCAATGGAGTTTTTGGGTCTCAGACCTCCCCATGAATTAACATTAGAGCCTCCCGAAGTAACTTTGGCTTGGGGTATTTCCCACTGGGATATACAGAACGTCCCGAAGTTAGCTACTATCAACGGAATTTGGACATAACGCGACTTTACGATGTATATCCCTCGCACACTCTTGGCTCTATTGGTCATAATCTACCTCCTGTTCTTGCTTAGCGTTGACTGGATTAACAACGTTGACGGCGCGTGGTGGCGCCCCTTCATATTTGGGTTCATGGTAGTGGTCGTAGCAGCTTGGGCACATCGAGAACAAGATTCTGATGAACTTTGAATTAACCACCCTTTTCATCTTAGGTAGCTGTTACCTACTCCTCTTGTTCGCGATTGCCTATATCACTGATAAGGGCTGGGTGCCCGAGCGGCTTGTAACTCACCCCATTGTTTATGTGCTGTCTTTAGGAGTGTTTGCCAGTATATGGGCCTACTACACAACCATAGGTAATGCGCTTCGAGGTGGCTATGGTTACCTAGCGCAATCTATTGGCATTTCCATGGCGTTTGTTTTGTCGCCATTGCTACTCAAGCCTTTGTTGGAACTGTCTCGCACGTATCAGCTGAGTTCACTGGCGGATCTAATGGCCTTTCGCTACCGTTCTCCTTGGGCAGGAACTGCCACTACGCTGGTGATTCTAATCGGTGTCACGCCACTCATTGCGCTTCAAATTCAAGCTGTTGCGGACACCGCACAAATTGTGACCTCTGAAATATCGGAAGGTGCTATCGCTGTTGGCTTTTGCGTGATCATTACTTTTTTTGCAATCTTTTTTGGCACCTCCAAACACGGAGGTCGCAGCAAACAAAAAGGATTGATCTTGGCAATCGCCTTTGAATCGCTAGTGAAGTTGATCGCATTTCTAGCGGTTGGATTGTTTGCCGTCTATGGTGGCTTTGGTAGTTTTGCAGGGCTGAATGACTGGCTAGCTCAGCAACCTCAGTTACTGGACAGTCTTCGTGACACCGACTATTTCAGTTCTTTCCACATTATGGTGCTCATGTTCTTTACAGCTGCTATCGCCATGCCGCATATTTTTTATGTGACATTCAATGAGGTCGCAGGCAGGCGGGCGCTTTCATTTGCGAGCTGGGGGCTACCTCTTTATTTCTTTCTCCTGAGCTTGCCTGTATTGCCGATTTTATGGGCAGGGCTGAGATCAGGAACAGATATTCAAGTTGAGTATTATCCGGTAATCATAGGGGCGCTTTATGATCAGCCAGTGATTACTCTGCTCGCTTATTTAGGAGGCCTTTCCGCGGCTAGCGGTCTAATCATTGTATTGACCTTAGCCTTGTCAAACATGTGCCTCAATCATTTAGTGCTACCGCTATACCAACCCGCGGCAAAGCACGATATTTACAAGTGGCTAAGGTGGCAGAGACGAGCACTTATTACCGCACTAATTTGGCTCGGATTTTTGTTCCATTACTTACCGGAAGACCGCTCTGGTCTCAATGTGATTGGCACGGTCGCATTTACTGCTGGCTTGCAATTCTTGCCCGGCATTGTGGCTATTCTCTATTGGCCTCAGGGAAACCGAAAAGGGTTTTTATCTGGGCTGTTAGCAGGGGTAGGCATTTGGTTCTTCTTACTCATGATACCTGTGGCCTTTGGTTCTACTTCTCTCTCATTGGCTTCTTTGTATTGGCGAGAAATTGCTGCTTTGGCATTGGTGATGAACACATTGCTATTTGTGGGTGTCTCTCTGTACAGTGATACCAGTGATGAAGAGCGTAGCTCTGCCGATGTCTGTGCACTCGATACGATTAAGCGAAGGCGTCGCAGTGGTTTGGTCGCAAAAACACCTGAAGAATTTATTAAAAGCCTCAGCAAGCCTCTTGGCAAAAAAACCGCGACTCGTGAAGTCCACCAAGCCCTCACCGACCTGAATATTGAGAAAAGTGAGCGGCGCCCGTATGCCATGCGCCTGCTTCGCGCAAGACTGGAAGCCAATCTGTCAGGCTTACTTGGACCATCGATAGCACGGGAAATAATCGATGGCTATCTGCCCTACAGCAACGTGGCTCAGCATGGCAGTTCCGACCTGAATGTCATCGAACGCCGCATCGAATCTTACCGCAATAATTTGACAGGAATGGCAGCCGATTTAGATAACCTGCGACGTTACCACCGCCAAATACTGTTAGATCTCCCTCTAGGGGTTTGCTCGCTGAGTTACGATAATGAAATTGTGATGTGGAATCACAGCTTAGAACAGCTCACTGATATTAACAGCACCGAGGTGATCGGGTCCCCCCTTGCAGAGCTGATCGAACCTTGGCGAGGTTTGCTAATTGAGTTTATTAACGGGGATGAAGATCACTCCTTCAAACAAAAATTCGAATTAGATGGACATAAGCGCACTGTCGACCTGCATAAAGCGCGGATCGAAGACTCCGGCGAAAATGACTCAAATCGGGAAGGTGTGATTATTCTAATAGAAGACATTACTGAGACAGAAATGTTAGAAGCAGGTTTAACACACAGCGAGAGACTCGCTTCAATTGGACGCCTAGCGGCAGGTGTCGCGCATGAAATCGGTAATCCGATTACTGGTATAGCGTGTCTCGCGCAAATCATTCGCGATGAATATCCCTCTAGCGATTTAAACGATCTGGCGGGTCAAATAATTGAGCAGACGGATCGCACTTCAAAAATATTGCAGTCACTGGTCAATTTCGCCCATGCTGGCAAGAATCAACTGGATAATCAAAACGAAGTAGTTCGAATTCACGAGTGCATGGCGGACGCTCAAACTTTGATTTCTTTGGACAATAAAAATAAGAATTTCCACTTTTTACTTGAATGCCAACCAGAGGCCATGATCATTGGCGATTCACAGCGACTGCTGCAAGTTCTTGTAAATTTAATTAACAATGCGCGGGATGCCAGTCAAGAAGACACCACGATCTCAATCGACTCAAGAATCGTTGGAGATAAGGTTCAAATAGCCGTGACTGATGAAGGTTTCGGCATACCGATCGCAATTCGTGATCGGGTATTCGATCCATTTTTTACCACAAAAGAAGCGGGCGACGGCACGGGTCTGGGTCTCTCACTGGTATTTAGCATTGTTGAAGATTTCAATGGAGATATTGATATAATGAGTCCGGTGGACACTGCCAAAGGCACTGGCACTAAGGTCATTCTACGGTTTCCCTGTTATCATGAAGATTAAAGCTAAGGTTTAGTAAGTACCTTGAACTTCGCAGAATAAATTAGACAGACACTATGACAAGCATGAATCAAGTACTAGTCGTTGAAGATGAAGCAGTTATTAGAAGCTCCTTACGGCGCATTCTAGAGCGAAACGAATATCAAGTTAGCGAAGCCGGTTCTGTTAAAGAATCGATCGATAACTTTGATATGGATGCGTTTGACGTAATCATAAGTGACCTTCGGCTACCCGGCGCCCCAGGCACCGATCTAATAAAAGCAACAAACACCCCCGTGGTAATTATGACCAGCTATTCAAGCATCAGGTCCGCTATTGATTCCATGAAGATGGGTGCGGTTGACTACATCTCGAAGCCCTTTGAGCACAATGAAATCATTGAGTCAGTGGCCAAAATCATTCGCGAACACGGCAAATCAGCCGGACTTGCCAGCCCAATCGAAGAGAACGAAATAGAACCGCCAGTGCAAGGCATGATTGGCAGTTGCCCGCAGATGATGGAACTGTTCCGTAGAATTAGAAAGGTGGCGATGACCAATTCCACAGTTCTGATTAACGGCGAATCCGGAACAGGAAAAGAACTCGTTGCAAGGGCTATTCACAATCTAAGTAACCGTCATACTCATGAAATGATCTCTGTGAATTGCGCTGCCATTCCTGAGAATTTGATTGAATCCGAGCTTTTTGGCCATGAGAAAGGCGCGTTTACGGGAGCTACTGCAACCCGCACTGGATTAGTTGAAGCCGCCAATGGCAGCACTCTGTTTCTAGATGAAATTGGTGAATTACCATTAGAAGCTCAAGCCAGGCTATTGCGAGTTCTGCAAGAAAATGAGATTCGAAAAGTTGGCTCTGTGCAGTCTAAAAAAGTGGATGTGAGACTGGTTGTTGCTACCCACCGTGACCTCAAGCAATTGGTAATCGATGGGTTGTTCAGAGAAGACCTTTACTATCGAATAAATGTCATGACTCTGCTGATACCTCCCCTTCGGGATCGAGGCAACGATATTCTCCAGCTTGCCGATGCTATTCTTCAGCGCACCTGCAAGCGCCTAAAGACTGCAATGCTGCATTTTTCCAGAGAAGCCAGCAGAGCGATTGCCGACTATGGTTGGCCGGGAAACGTAAGAGAACTAGAAAATGCGATAGAAAGAGCTGTGGTTCTTGCAGAAACCTCCGAAATTGGTGAGGAACTACTTGCTATTGAAAGTCAGCGTTTGGTCGCTGACACGGATGCCGGCAGCGACGCCGCCGCTCCCATTGCCAATGAACCTATTGAAGAATTGTCTTTGGAAGATTATTTCCAACGCTTTGTGCTAGAACATCAAGATTCCATGAACGAAACCCAGTTGGCCAAAAAGCTAGGGATTAGCCGTAAATGCTTGTGGGAACGCCGACAACGATTTGGTATTCCTCGCAAAAAGAAATAGCCTTTGGAATGCAAAGACCTCGACATACTGTTGGTCTGATACCAGGCAAAGTGCGCTGAAAACGAAATCACAGTTCTGTTTTTTACGGAGTGCCTGTCTCTAAAACTCCTGCCCCTCTTCCCCTAAAGAACTGCCCCCTCTTACTCTCTTCCGGTCGGCTGAGCCCGCCGAAATGGCCTGCTGCGTTTATGTCACATTTGTTACCGCTACTCATCTACCCATCAATAAGGGTCGATAGGTAACATAAAAGCCTTGTGGCACGACGTTCGTCAGGCCCGAATTTTTATAAACCTTTGAATTTCAAGCAATTAGTATTGTTGGCATAGTAACTGCATTATCTAAGACACAATAATAAAAATAAATAATAATAATAAGCACCAATAATAAGAAAAATAGCATTACTGAGTTACACAACTAAGGTTAGTGCGTTAATAAGAAAAGGTCGGGTTTGTGGGCTGAAATAGACTATATTTGGTCGAAGCGACTCAATATCACCACCTAAACATTAAGGTTGCCCAAATTGGGTTTCCTAGAATAAGAATAATAAATAACTAGATAGTAGCTATAAGAATAATAATAGGCATGCTCAAAAAGGGAGATATTCGTATCTCCCTTTTTTTATTGATTGATTTTTCCCCTTGCTATCTTTGCTTAAAGCTATCTGAGCGCTTGAATGCTGTCTCTCACTGCAAGAAATCCGGAGACATAGGGTTCAATTTTGCAAGGCTGGGTGTATCATGCGGATCTTTGGCAGCCTTCTGCGAGTGTGATTTGCAAGCCATTGCTGGACTAATAATGAAACTACTGAGCTCATACCTAGCTCGGTTTATTTCTACGAACACATGGCAGGGACTATCTCCTATGCCACCATTCGCCCTCGGTGGTGAACGCGGCCCTCGACTCATGTTACGTAGCCACTCTCTATGAACCACATTGATGACTCCCCTGGCGTCGAAAACGCGACAATAATTAATCGCGAAGATCACTGTGTAACCCGCAAACTGATTTCCCCAAACGCTCTTAAAGTACTCTATCGTCTCAACGAAAGTGACTTTAATGGCTATTTGGTGGGCGGCTGCGTCCGAGACATTCTGCTGGGTAAAAAACCAAAAGATTTCGACGTAGCGACCAACGCCACTCCTGAACAAGTTCGGTCGCTTTTCAAGAATGCTCGAATAATAGGCCGACGATTTAAAATCGTTCATATACGCTATGGACGAGAAATCATCGAAGTGACAACATTTCGTGCGAATCACGATGCACTCAACGAAATTGATGACAATGCGTCACGCAGAAAAATAAAAGATCTCGACTCTGCCCATTCATCTAGCGGCATGATTTTAAGAGACAACGTTTACGGCAATATCGACGACGATGCCCTGCGCAGAGACTTTACAATTAATGCGCTCTATTACACGCTAGATCAATTTAGAATCTTAGACTTCTGCGGTGGTATAGAAGACATTGACGCCAAATCTATTCGCATGATCGGTGATCCCAGCGAAAGATATCGAGAAGACCCTGTTCGTATGCTCAGGGCAATTCGATTTGCCGCCAAACTCGAATTCGATATTGAACCGCAAACCGCAAAGCCTATTGAACAACTAGCTCACTTATTAAAGTCCATATCACCGGCCCGATTATTCGATGAGACTATTAAGCTGCTTACCAGTGGCAGAGCGGTAAGAACGTTTACACTACTTCAGAAAAGCAAAGTTGGTGAATACTTATTTCCTCATACAATGGCCGCGATAGCCGAAGAGAAATCTCCTGCTTCCAAGCTGTTAGAACTTGCGCTGATAAATACCGACATCAGATTGGCCGCCGAAAAATCGGTGACCCCTGCTTTTTTGTTCGCTGCCCTTCTCTGGCCAGTATTACAGAAACGCTTGTCCCAAACAGTCTCAGCGGGACATAACAACTATCAGCATTTTCAGTCCGCTGCCAATGACGTGATTCTAGATCAAATTGCGTACACGGCGGTGCCAAAGCGTTTCACAATAGCTGCTAAAGAAATATGGGAACTTCAATTACGTCTTACAAGGCGTAATCGGCGCAGCATTCACGGCGCTTTCGCACACCCGAAATTTCGCGCCGCCTACGATTTTTTACTTTTACGTGAGGAGAGTGGCGAAAACTTGAACAATATGGGCAAGTGGTGGACAGATTTTCAAGTAGCCGATGAGGAACAGCGTAATGAGATGATCGTCAACGCGTCTCAAGCGTCGCAAAAAAATCGCCGCAAGCCAAAAAAGAAGAGCGCGTGATGGTTGCAAACTCAAGCCTCACAAAGACACTGCCTCGCTTTATTGCGGTTGAAGGGCCAATTGGCGTCGGTAAAACCAGCCTCACAAAGCGCTTAGCGGACACTTTTAATTACGACCTCCTCTTAGAAAAGGCAGAAGAGAACCCTTTTTTAGAAAGGTTCTATCAAAACCCCAAACAACACGCGCTATCAACTCAACTTTTTTTCTTGTTTCAACGGTCTCAACAAATCCAAGATTTGAGGCAAGATGACCTTTTCGAGCCAGTGAGAGTCGCCGATTTTCTAATCGACAAAGATCAAATATTTGCCCAACAAAATCTCGATCCTGACGAATACGAACTTTACCTTAACGTCTTTAAGCACTTAACTATTGATGCCCCAAAACCAGATCTCGTGATCTACTTACAAGCCCCCAGTGAGGTCTTGTTGCAACGCATTGCGCGCCGAGGCATTGCTGCTGAACAGTTAATTGAAAAAGAATATTTGGAAAACTTAAACCAAGCCTATACGGAGTTTTTTCACTACTACAGTGAATCGCCTCTGCTCATTGTTAACAGCGCTGAAATCGACTTAGTCCGCAGCGAAGAAGACTACCTGCGGCTGGTAGATTATATTTCATCAGCGCCTAATGGCACTCATTATTTTAACCCGCGACCTTCACTGCTATAGTGCCGATCCTTTGTAGTTTGAATCCAAGTCAGAGCCCTTAAAGAGCATCTTCTATGAGTACGCAGAGTAAAGCGAAAAACGTCACACTAACAACGCTTAGGAAAATTAAGGAGCGCGGCGAAAAGTTTGCCTGCCTCACTGCCTACGACTCTTGCTTCTCTTCAATGCTGGGCGAACAAGGAGTGGAAGTAATTTTAGTGGGAGACTCACTAGGCATGGTATTGCAAGGCCATGACAGTACATTGCCCGTTACTATGGAAGACATTATTTATCATATGGAATGTGTCAAGAGAGGCAACAAAGGCGCCCTTTTAATGGCAGATATGCCCTTTATGAGCTACGCCTCCGAGACACAAACCTTAGAGAATGCAGCCGCTCTAATGAGAGCCGGTGGACATATCATTAAACTTGAAGGCGGGGCTTGGATTGCCAATACAACGCGCCTGCTGGCAGAACGAGGAATACCGGTTTGCGCCCATATGGGATTAACCCCGCAATCAGTAAATCGCATCGGAGGATTTCATGTACAGGGAAGGGACACCGAGCAAGCACAAGCGATTATCGAAGAGGCCCATTTACTGCAAGAAGCAGGCGCCAACCTTCTTTTACTGGAATGTGTACCCACCTCGCTTGCGAAAAAGTTAACAGAATCGGTAGATATCCCAGTAATTGGCATCGGTGCCGGCCCGGACACCACTGGACAAATCATGGTTTTGCACGATGTACTGGGCATATCACCGATTACACCGAAGTTTGTTAAGAACTTTCTGCCTGACTCTAATGACGGAATTCCGGGCGCAATCAAAGCCTATGCGGATGCTGTCAAAAACGGCAGTTTCCCAGCGCCCGAACACTGTTTCAACTAGGGCCACCGGCCTGCCAGTAACACTTCATCGAGCCTCCATGAATACAGTTGAAACCAATGAAGAACTCCGCACAGTAGTGGCTGCAATAGGAAATAAAACCCGCATTGGTTTTGTTCCTACCATGGGCAATCTTCATGCGGGGCATATAAAATTGATTCACGCAGCGCGAGCGAACTGCGATAAGGTTATCTGCTCTATTTTTGTTAACCCAACTCAGTTTGGCCCAGATGAAGACCTAGCTAATTACCCTCGCACGCTGACCGCCGACAAACTCAAACTTGAAGCGGCAGGCTGCGATATAGTCTTTACACCGAGTGTCGAAGAACTTTACGGACAAGAAAACTCTCCCAAGACATCCATTCATGTCCCTGGAGTGAGCGAAAATTTTTGCGGCGGCTCAAGACCTGGTCATTTTGACGGCGTCGCCACGGTGGTCTGCAAACTTCTCTGCTTGGTTCAACCAACCCATGCCTACTTTGGTCTAAAAGACTATCAACAGTTTTTAGTTATTAAAAAGCTAGTGGCTGATTTGCACCTGCCAGTAACAGTGACAGGGATAGAAACCGAGCGCGAAGTCAGCGGGTTAGCCATGAGCTCACGAAATGGTTATCTAGATGATAGCCAGCTAGAGATTGCTGCTAAGTTATATGAAACCCTGCAACAAGCGGCGAAAGAATTGGCCCACGTGGAAGATAATTTCCACTCCCTAACGGCCAAATCCATCGCTAGGCTTGAAGACTGCGGCCTCAAAGTTGACTATTTTGCGGTTTGCAATGCCGATGATTTAACTGCCGCTCAACTTGGCGATCGGAATCTAGCAATATTAGCCGCGGTGTATTTAGCTAACACGCGTTTAATAGACAATATTCGGGTTCAGCTGTAAGCAAGATCGACGCAGTTAATGAGTGCTTTCCCACGCGTTAAACCGACTAGCTTCAATAGTCTCTTTCAAGTACAGTTATTAGTAACCCAGCGTCAGGTGAGAGCAGCTGCTTAGATCCAGAGCCTCTAGTTACACGCCTGTCATGACTTGCTGCTAACTCCTCGGCGCTGTCAATCGGCATCAAGCTACAAGCAACAATCGCGAGAGACCACCGCCCAATGTCTGAAGAAAAGATCTACCCTGCACAGCCCTCCGGCAAAAACCACTTGGACTCTTCAAGCTATGCAACGCTCTATCAACAATCCATCGATTCGCCTGAGGAATTTTGGGCTGAGCAAGCCGGTGAACTTTTGCACTGGCACCAGCCTTGGCAGTCGGTTTGCAAAAGCGATTTTGAAAATGCAAAAACTGAATGGTTCAGCAATGCCAAGCTTAACGCGGCATTCAACTGCATTGATCGACACTTAGAACGACGGGCAGATCAGACAGCTATCATCTGGGAAGGGGATGACCCTTCAGACCACAAAAATATTAGCTATCAAGAACTCTACAACCAAGTAGGGAAACTATCTAACGCACTCAAGTCTCGGGGCATAAAAAAAGGCGATCGAGTTTGCATTTACATGCCAATGATTCCAGAAGCCGCCTTCGCAATGCTAGCGTGCGCTCGTATCGGTGCAGTTCACTCAGTCGTGTTTGGAGGCTTCTCTCCTGAATCGTTGAAAGATCGAATTCTAGATTCCGACTGCCAAACCGTAATCACCGCCGATGAGGGCCTGCGGGGTGGTCGCACAGTACCTCTCAAAACAAATGTAGACAAAGCCCTCGAAGATTGCCCAGATGTGCATTCCGTCTTTGTGGTGCGCCGCACTCACGCTCAAATACCTTGGGATGACAAGCGAGACTTGTGTTACCACAAAAGCACAGAGCTAGAATCGGTTGATTGTGACGCTGAGATGATGGATGCAGAAGACCCATTGTTTATTCTGTATACCTCAGGCTCAACTGGCAAACCCAAAGGCGTATTACATACAACTGCTGGGTATTTACTAGGTGCATCCATTACTCACAAGTACGTGTTTGATTATCACGAAGGCGATGTTTATTGGTGTACAGCGGACGTAGGCTGGGTGACAGGCCATTCTTACATCGTTTATGGTCCGTTAGCTAACGGGGCCATTACGCTAATGTTTGAAGGGGTACCCACCTATCCAAGCCCAGCACGATTCTGGGAAGTTATCGACAAACACAAAGTTAATATCTTTTATACCGCACCCACTGCCATTAGAGCGTTGATGTCCAGCGGTGATGAGCCGGTGAAAAGCACCTCGCGGCAGTCATTGAGACTGCTAGGCTCGGTAGGTGAACCGATAAATCCCGAGGCTTGGGAATGGTATTATCAAGTTGTTGGAAACAGTCAAAGCCCGATCGTCGACACTTGGTGGCAGACTGAAACCGGCGCAATTATGATTTCCCCTCTGCCCGGGGTTACCGACCTTAAACCGGGCTCAGCCACCACACCGTTTTTTGGCGTTAAACCTGTATTGTTGGATGCAGACGGCAATGAACTCAGCGGGGAAGCCACCGGGAACTTGGCCATTAGCCAAAGCTGGCCAAGCCAGATAAGAACTGTTTACGGAGACCACCAACGCTGTATAGATACCTATTTTAAAACCTACCCAGGGTATTACTTCACCGGTGATAGCGCTCGTCGTGACAAAGATGGCTATTATTGGGTCACTGGTCGTGTAGATGATGTCATCAACGTATCCGGCCACCGACTGGGTACGGCCGAAATAGAAAGTGCTCTAGTGCTCCATCGAGATGTAGCTGAGGCCGCGGTTGTAGGTTACCCCCACGACATAAAAGGCCAAGGTATTTATGCCTACGTAACATTAATGCAGGGGATTGAAAGCTCTGATGACTTGGTGAATAACTTAAAGAAATTTGTTGCCACTGAAATAGGTGCGTTTGCAAAGCCGGAGATAATCCAGTTTTCACCAGGGCTCCCAAAGACCAGATCAGGCAAAATCATGCGGCGCATTTTGCGAAAAATTGCAGCAAATGAATTAGCTAACCTTGGGGACACATCAACGCTCGCTGAACCCGCCGTGGTTGATCAGCTTATTGAAAACAGAGTCAACAGATAGGGTCAAAATGTCGCGGTATACGGCTCAAATTCAATGGCAGTGTGATTCCGACTCCTTTCTGGAAAATAGGTACTCCCGCGCCCACAGTTGGACGTTCGACGGGGGTCTCACCGTGCCTGCTTCTTCTTCGCCTTCAATTGTGCCAGAGCCTTGGTCAGTATCTGCAAACGTTGATCCTGAGGAAGCCTTTGTTGCGACTCTCTCGTCCTGCCATATGCTGTGGTTTTTATCTCTTGCTAGAGACCGGGGCTTAAAAGTTCTTGCGTATTCGGACAATGCACTTGGGACTATGGGAAAAAACTCCAGTGGCAAACTAGCGATCACCACCGTCACTCTCCAACCCAAGGTTTCATTCTGCGAGTCTAGTGAGGCAAGCAAAACGGTTATTGCTGAAATTCATCACGACGCCCACGAAAAGTGCTTTATCGCCAACTCTGTCACCTCAATTATTCAGATCAATCCGGTTTATTCAGACTGTGTTGACTAGAATGACTCGCAACTTCACATTTTCGTTTTCGATTAAAGACTCACGTTTTGTAAAAACCGTCGTGTTCTTGTTCAGCCTATTCCCACTGACATTACAGGGCACAATCACCCTGCTAATTACTGCCTTAGCTTTAAGTGTCTTCGGCTATGGCTCGCTCGATTTGGTTGTTTTCGCACTATCAATTTGCGCGTTAGCAATAGTCCTTTTTTGTCTTTTTTGCTCAATAATCACCGGCATTGTGATGCAGCGAAGAATACAAAAACTGCTCGGAGATTCAGGAGATACCGCCACTTCACCACAAAATCTTCGCGTTGAAGCAGGTTACCCCAACGAAACCGGCTTCATTTTGCCTTCGATGGGCGTGTTCCCTCTTGTGAAAATAGAATGGAAACTGGAATTTCCTAGCGATATAGAAACTAGATTGCGCTGGGATGATGACGGTCAAATTGTCGAAGAAATACTTCCAGCCAAACGTTTTTACACAGACTCGCTAGTCAGAGTTTTTACTGTGGCGGATGTATTGGGGTTTAGCCACTACAGCTGGCGTCAAAGCCAGCAAATAAACGCACAGGCGCTGCCTATGCTAGATGCGGCTAAACAGTTACCTATTCTCCGTTCATTGACGTCTGAAGATGGGATCCCAAACCCAACTGGCAGCCCAGAGGGTGACAGGATGGAAATTCGCCCCTATGCGCCTGGTGACTCGGTTCGGGATATCCTTTGGAAAGTATATGCCCGTAATCGGCAGCTCAATGTCCGACTCGCAGAAAAAAGCGTATTTCATAGTAAGCGCACTATTGCTTACTTATTAAGCAGTGACGATGACGAAGCCGCCGCGGCAGCTGCCAGAATAGCGCTGGAATCCAATGCCTTAGGAGATGACTGGACCTTTGGGGCGGATGGAGTAGATTCCCTATGTACTACGCTAGAATCAGCGCTGGTCGCTGTAGCGAAGTCTCGCTGTCTCCGAGGCAAACACAACTACGGGCTTGATAGTTTCCTCAAAGCAAGCTTAGCTGGGGGGGATGCTCATTGCATAATCTTCGGTGCCGCAGGGCCAGTGCCGTGGAATAATGCATTAAAGAAAACTTTTTCCCAGTTTCCCGGTCAATTCTCCTTAGTATTGGCTCTTGATGGCATAAAAAGTGAGCAAGATCAGCGCTGGTGGCAGCACCTGCTGCTGCGAGCTGACCATCGCCTCCCGCTAAATTCAGAAAAAAGCACCATGGCAGATCTCAAGCACAATTTGACGGAATTAGGTCAACTAGTAGAATCAACAGTGATAGTGGATCGTCGGAGCGGGCAAAGCTTCGACAAGAACCTGCGCCGCGTTTAGTGGCACAAATAGCAATTTTAGGCATCTCCGGTCTTTGGAGTTAATAACACACAATGAAAAATAGTCTGCAAAGCATCCTCCCTTCTAGCCTCAGAGCTTTGATTGTCGGATTTGGATTTTGGATCGTGAGTATCTCGCTGACAGTAGTCAGCGGCTCCAGCGCTGCGCTTATTGGTTCCATAGCGGCCTGCCTTTGTGTTGACCGACTGATCGATAGGAAGCCTTGGCAACTATTCAGAACTTCTTCGTTGCTTGGCTTTTGCCTTTTGGTCTTATCCATAGGCTATTTTTGCAGTCAGTTCTTAGTGAACAACTCACTTTTTTCCGACTTACTTTCTCCTGTCGCGGCTTTTAACGCAGCAGAGTCACTTAGCTGGCTGCTGTTAGGTTTTGGAATCGCAGGGGGATTAAGAATACTGGCACAAAGAACATCTGTCGGCGCCGTTATCGAAATTCTCTTTGTCGCGGCAGCCTTTATTGTCACCCTGTCAGCACATCGAAACGGTATGATTCACCGCCCCTTTTTCATCGGTGATTTTGCTCTTACTCGCGGGATAGACCCATCAACCATCCTGCTGGGGTTTGGCTGCTTAGCGGTAGTATCGTTGTCTGCCTTGTTGATGGCCGAGCAGCAGCAACGCCGGTTACCCTATCACTTCGCTATGCTAGGGCTTCTTTGTTTCTCCCTCGTTGCCTATGTTAGGTTTTTTGGTTTGCCGACTCCGCAAATGACCGATGACTTGGGGCTTACTGGAACCGAACAGAATAGCGGCTCTGGGCAGGATGAAAACCCCTTCCGCGACAGTGAAAATAACGCTGATGATAAACAGGCACCTGTTGCAGTTGTCGTCTTTAGAGATGATTATGAGCCAACTAATGGCTCCTATTATTTCCGAGAATCCGCTTACTCTCAGTTCAACGGCACCATGCTCGATTTCCCAACCCGAGCAGATATGGATAGAGACCTTATTAAAAACTTCTCCAGTGGCCGTGTTGAAACCCAGCAATTGCCAGGAGCTACAGATCAGCGGACTCCAGTTAGGACGACAATTGGAACTCTCGTCGCCCATCGATCACCCTTTGGCTTAAGCACCCCCGTCGCTTATGAGGCGACCCCCAACCCTAATGACCTGCGGTTTAAGCGCACCTACGATGCATATTCCCAAGCACCAACCTACGACTTTAACTATATGTTGGGTCGAGAAACCGGCCGCGAGGACTGGTCAGAAGAAGTGTTGAACGAATACTTACAACTGCCAGATGACCCTCGCTATTTAGAGCTGGCAATGCAGCTCACTGCCAATTTACGCCCAGAGTTCGCAAACGATTCCTACGCTAAAGCGTGGGCGATTAAAACCTACCTCGATGAGAACGGTATTTATAGCCTAAAAAATGATCATGCATACGAGACTGACCCAGCGGGGTCTTTTCTGTTTGGGGATTTAACTGGCTATTGTATGCACTTCTCATTTGCCGCTACCTACCTTTATAGAAGCCTTGGCATACCTGCCCGCGTAGGTATTGGTTACTCAGTGCCCGCAGCAAATCGTGGAGGCGGCTCCTCGTTATTAATTCAAGCCATCAACGGTCACGCCTGGCCTGAAATTTATTTCAAAGATGTGGGTTGGGTAATCGTTGATCCCGCGCCACAACGAACCCTCGTGGATATGACCACCGATCCTCAAAATGAACTGCAACAACTTTTAGGCGACATGCTGCGCGATGAAGCCGCTTTTGATGACTTTCTAGAGACTCAGCAGACTTCATTCATCAACTTGAGCGCCCTACTCAATACGCTCTATGCAGTGCTGGGGCTTATGTTGCTGAGTTCTTATTCAATCAAAATTTACCGTCAGCTTGCCCCCAATGTAAGCGGCGAGGAACATCGGCACTGGCTAAGTTATCGCGCCGCTTTGGATCAATTGGCTGCATTTGGAATCAAGCGACATTATGGGGAGAGCCGTGAGCAATTCGCTGCGCGGATTAGTAGTTCAATACCCAGCATGCAGCCACTTACCGCTGAGCATTTACAGAATGCGTTAGGTGCAGCGCCTACGAGCTCACTCGATGTATCCCATTGGAAAGTATTTAGAACGGAAATATCAACACAGCTTCGTCACACCATGCCCGGTTGGCGCCAAGCATGGGCAATCATTAATCCAATATCATGGCTTTGGTCTAAGTAACGTAAAGTCGATAAGTTAAACAATGCGGCAATTATGGATGAATCAATGACTTCAGAATCACTTGAAGAGAATGTAGAAAACAGTGCAGAAATAGATCTTAACGAGGATGTCCAAGGACGAGAACCACTAGCAGAAGCAGTAACTACACTCCAGACCTTAACTGCAGCAGTTAAACAGCAGGTACTAGGACGAGATGACGTTATAGAACTGGCCATTATTGCCCTAGTTGCCGATGGCCATGTGTTATTGGAGGACTTCCCCGGTTCTGGTAAAACAACCCTCGCTAAAGCTCTAGGCGAGGCCATTGTGCTGCACGAAGAGAGCAGCGATCAGATTGCTCCCTTTCGCAGAATCCAATTTACGCCCGATTTGCTGCCTTCGGATGTAACCGGTGTGCCAGTATTTGATGGCAACAGCAACGCCTTTCATTTCCGCCGGGGTCCTCTTTTTGCCCATGTGGTGCTAGCAGATGAAATCAACCGCACTTCTCCTAAGGTTCAATCAGCCATGCTAGAAGCTATGGGAGAAAAACAAGTCACGGTGGATAATGTAACTTACCCTCTTGATGACCTCTTTTTTGTTATTGCCACCCAGAACCCATTGGATTTAGTTGGCACCTATCCACTGCCTACACCGCAGCTGGACAGGTTTCTATTTAAACTGACCATGGACCATATTGATCGAGACTCTGAGCTTGAAGTACTCAACACCTACGAGCAACGCAGAATGGCTAGCAATCCGATTACGGTTTCTAAACAAGACGTGCTCGCCGCCAGAGACGAAATTAGAGCGACCGTGTTCGTCAGCGATGCGGTAAAAACCGCGTTAGTCGATGTTTCACGAAACCTACGCAGCGACGAGCGAGTTCTGCAAGGCAACTCAACTCGCAGCATCGTGTTAATGCTGCCGGCGTTGCAAGTTTGTGCAGCACTGAGAGGCCGGCAATTTGTTAGTGCTCAAGACATAGAAATTTTGCTGCCAAAAGTCTTAGGCCACAGAATTGAACTGGCGCCAGGGGTCACTGACATGAACAAAATTTTGCAGGACAATATGCGTGAGCCAATGGAACAACTTGCCCGAGGCACTTTAGGCTAATGGTATTAAGCCCCAAACAAGGCTTTCGTCACTTTGTTATTCCATCTCTTTTCAGTCTTGCTGCGTCGTTCGGCTTGCAGCCTCTGTTTGCTCAAGATAACTCAGAAGATCTAGGCAACATCTCACTTCCTTCAATTCCTCGCGCCCTTTGTTTTGGGATGAGCGATATAAGTGAACCAAGAGCTCTACAAATT
Organism: Pseudohongiellaceae bacterium; assembly: GCA_045106275.1. Lineage (GTDB taxonomy): Bacteria > Pseudomonadota > Gammaproteobacteria > Pseudomonadales > Pseudohongiellaceae > UBA9145. The sequence goes on from JBGCEK010000067.1 coordinate 116,163, forward strand.
TGCGACGCCCTGAGCCTCCGGCAAACAGTCAAAGCGAGGGAACTGGCGGAAAACTGGGTGCGTGAAGAACCCCAACTTGCTGCGGCTCAGTTTGCTTTTAGTGAAGTGCTTTTTACGATTGAAGGCAACATGGCTAGGGCTTTGTATCATCTTAATGAAGCAGAGCGACTAACCGGCTATCGCTCCTTACCAGACGCATTGGAATCCGGAAATTTCCAATGGCACTACCTCACCTTAAGTCAACTCTCCTATGTACATCAATTGATGGGAGATCAAATTAAATCTTTGGACTATTTAGATTTGATTAATGAGATTTACGGCCAAGATGTTGAATCGTTCAAAGGCTGGCCCTTAATCAAGCTCAAAGATTTTGAAGGTGCTCGCGCCAGCGCTAACAGGGTATTGGAATCAGATGCTAATGCGAGAGCAAAAGCTCGCGCCTGGAATACTCTATGCGCTGCTGACCTTGCGAGTTTGGCACCCATTGAATCAATGGACGCCTGTGATCGTGCGATCAGTGAAGATGAATCAAATGGCGACGGTGATACCGTTTATCTGAGCAACGCAGCAGAAGTGTCACTTAGCCTTCTTCGAATTGATGAGGCCGAGGCCTACCTAGATAGAGCAACCCGATACCTTAATCCAGACAGTGTTGCAGATCCTTGGATTTACAAGTTATACCTGACCATGAACCAAGGTCGATTTGATGACGCACGAACCGCATTAGATCGAATGCTCGTTTGGCGAGAACAGCAAGAACCCATCGTTAGCGCCATGAATAGAGCCGAGCACTTTTTGGTGAGCGCAGGCTTTTTATTACTGGCCGGCTACACAGAAGATGCCATAAAGCTCACCTCAACGGCGTTGAACCAACCTGACAGAAACGGCTCGTACAGTGCTGACGATTCACAAAAAGACTCCTATGCTGCGCTTGTTAACATGATGGCGAATCAGGCCCAGTACGAAGTAACTATGGAACGCAGGGCTACCATGGGTTGGGACGAGTGGGTACGATCCAGTTTCACCGCACTTTCACTTCAGCTGGACGCGTGGAGAGCGGAGCGCCGAGCTGCCGCACTTTTTGCAAGCCTAGAGACCCTACAAAACAGACTGCGGCCTTACGCTCCGCTGGATGTTCATATTCCAGAATGGATTGAGCCTGAGATCGTCCGACTGATCGGCACAGGTGTCATGAGCAACATATTAGAGCAGGCTAAAGACAAAGGAGCTTTTCAACTCAATGAAGGCTACTACCATGCCTATCAAACCGAAATCGCTGCTCTCGACGGTAACTCAAATAGCACCCTTGAAGCGGGGAACAGAGCACTGTCGTTGCTACCTCAACAGGAAGTTTTGTTGCGAGCAAGAGTCACCGCAAGAATTGCTGGGGCGGCACTCGCTGAGTCTAAAGTCGATGAAGCGATCCAGCTTTTCGAAATCGCCTATCAACTTGACCCCAGCATTATTAGACGACTTAAAACATCGCTTCCGGTCCAGCTTAAAACCGACAATTCTGCCTTAGCCCAACAAATCCAAGCTTTTGTTTTGAATTCACCACGATTCACACGTCACAGTAATGGGCTAGTGATAGAAGTAAGCTCGGCACCCTTCCCTTCCCTCTGCCTGAAAAGAAAATCAGGTGAGTCACTATCGTGCTATACTGGTGAAGTAGGTAATGACCTTGATATTCACGAGAAAGCTAAGCAAATAGTCGACGATTTTCATACCCAGACTTTCGGGCTTGGATACGACATCAGCAAAGCAAAGCGCTCTATGCTCCTTGGTTCAAGTGTCATACTAAGTTCGCAGAATGATTCAAATCTCCAACAAAATCGTGATGCGGTTTTAAACCCATAACAATCACCGGTTCCATTTAACCATTTAGCTACGCCTTCGCCATGCGGAGAGACGTTTACCTGTAACTCGGATTTCACGTGCTTCACTTAACTCGACTGTCAAAGCAACTCATCATTTTATTGGCAGCGGTCTCTGCGCTGGGCCCCTCTTCCATGCAGATTCTTTTGCCGGCATTACCAGTCATAAAGTCTACTTATGCCGTAAGCAACGAAGTGGCTCAACTAACGCTCAGCCTCTCTATGCTTGCAATTGCCTTTGGTACCCTTTTTTACGGCCCTATGTCCGACAAGTACGGGCGTAAACCAATCATGGTCCTTGGTCTTTTGATCACCATCATCGGATCTATCGCCTGTTGGTTAGCGAACTCTATTGAATGGTTAATAATTGGACGCTTTATTCAAGCATTTGGCGGCGCGGTGGGACTCGTTCTTGCCCGCGCGATCGTAAGAGATGTCTACGGCGCTGAAGAGGCTGCTCGTGTTATTGCGACATTGGTGATGGTAATGGTAGTCATTCCGATGCTCTCCCCGGCTGTTGGAGGTGAGCTGTTAGCACGATTTGGCTTTCACTCAGTGTTTGTAGTCACCGCTGCAATGACCTTAGCACTGCTCGCTCTGCTAAGTTATCAATTGCCGGAGACTCTGGCAGAGCCGGTTCCTTTCGAAGGGGTGCGAGCTATGATGGTGACCTACTTTAGCTTGTTTAAATCTAGAGCATTTTGCGGCTATGCATTCTGTGTAACGTTTGTGTCTGTAGTCTTTTTTAGTTTTATCTCGGCTGCTCCAGAGATCATGGTTTCGGTGCTACAGCGGCCTCCAACTGAATACGGCTATTATTTCATTGTTATTCCAGCTGGGTTCATGACCGGCAACTATATCGCTCGATACTTTAATAAATCTCTAGGGCTCGACAAATTAATCTCGATCGGCGCCGCAATTGGAGTCAGCGGAATATGCCTAGCGTTGTTGCTTCAAATAGCAGGCTTTACTGATCCCCTTGCGCTGTTTCTGCCCATTGCCTTGGCAACCTTTGGAAATGGCATAACGCTTCCGAATGCCCAGGCTGCGGCTATCAATGAATTTCCAAAGCTAGCCGGTAGCGCATCGGGATTAACTGGGTTCCTCCAGATGGCTTTTTCTGCCGTTGCCGCACAGTTCGTCGCGGTTATTTTTAACGGCAGCGTTTACCCGCTTTTGCTGCTCATGCTCGCGGCTTCTGTAGCGTCGTTGGCGTTTTTTAGGTGGGGACTGGCTAACAAAACAGCCTAGGGGGTATTAAGTGAGGCTAACTGAGCAACAAACTGTTGCTCGTCATGCAGGCAGCGTAGGTCAAACAATAAAGCCCCATCATGAAGTCTACCTACAATGGGCTTGTTTAGGCGGCGAAGCTGCAAACTCAGCGAGGTTAGGAACCCATCACCGCCGCTAAACCCTTCGGGAGCTCTGATGGCAATGGCTTTGCTTTCGAGTAAATCCAGCGGTAATGCCCCACTCCCTATTTGGCTTTTGCAATCTTCTATTGTCACCTGAGCCGCAGAATCCAGGGCCTCAATAAATCGAGGCAATAAGCGGTCGGCAAGATGGCTAATCTCCAAAAGAGAGCGCGTAAGATCTTTCAATATGGGTAGTCGCTGGTGGAGCCGTCGCGGATCTTTGTACAAGTTAAGCACTTCGCTCAATCCAGCGAGGGTAACTTTGTCCACTCTCAGCGCTCGCTTCAGCGGATTTTTCTTTATCTGTCGAATCAGCTCCGCACTACCTGCAATGATGCCAGCCTGAGGCCCGCCGAGCAGTTTATCTCCACTGAATGTCACAAGGTCTGCTCCCGCTTCCAAGGTGTCTTTCACCGTAGGCTCGTAAGGCAATCCATACTGGCGTAAATCCACTAAAGTACCGCTGCCCAGATCAGAGACAAAGGGCACGCCGTGTTGCTTCGAGACATTGCTCAATTCTGCATCTGACAGGGATTTGGTAAATCCTTTAATTTCGTAATTGCTGGTATGCACCTTCATTAGCAAACCGGTAGACCCGCTAACGGCCTCTGTAAAATCACGTTCATGAGTGCGGTTAGTGGTGCCTACTTCCTTTAAGATACAGCTGGCACTTTTCATAACATCAGGAATGCGAAACGCTCCACCAATTTCTACAAGTTCGCCCCTAGAGATTAGCACTTCTTTAGCTTGGGCAAGGGTATTGAGCACCAGCACCACAGCCGCGGCATTATTGTTTACAACCGTTGCGGCCTCAGCCCCTGTCATTTCACAAATAAGAGTTTCTAGGTGACTGTCTCTATCACCTCTCTTGCCGGTTTCTAAATCAAACTCCAAATTAGTGGCTTCGGATGCCGCCGTCGCCATTGCTGCAACCGCCACATCTGGCAGTTTAGCCCGCCCCAAATTAGTGTGAATTACTGTACCGGTTAGATTAAAAACAGACACAAGCGAAGACGCGTTTTCTTGGCTTAGTGCCTGTGAGATTTTATTACACAAAGACGAGAAGAATGTCGAAGAGGTTAGTTCTGCCGCTACATCGTCGTTATTCTCCAACACTCCTTTCCGCAGATCACCGAGCTGCGATTGCACTTTATTTTTAACAACATCGTGCCCCCACACATCGATAGCAGCGGCCAGCGATTGGTCCTGAAGCACTTTGTCTACAGAAGGGAGAAGTCTTAAATGAGCGGCATTGGGCTTCATGAGATTTTGAGGTCGGTTATTGAGCAAAATTTGCAATTAGTAGCAGTCAATTTACGGAAAATTACCTTTGAAGGCAACCGAGTCACAGCAAGCAAACCATCGGCCTTGCCAGTGCCTAGGTGATGCCTCTACACTTCTTGCATCAAAGAGTGCTAGGCGCTAATGACACTTGGACAAAGAAAGTTATGACAAAGAAGCACGAGCTTATAATCGCCAACCCCTTCCACCCCGAAACAATCGAGTTGTTAGATAATCTTTACTCGACCCATCATCTGTGGCGCTTGGAAGATCCCGAAAAAGCCAAACTCATCCGGGAACTAGAGGGACAATGCAGCGCTGTGGCCACCGCATCGTGGCAGTGTGACCCAGCGGTCTATGCCCTCAAGTCACTGGAATTAATCGCCTGTTTTGGAGTCGGTGTCGATGGCATAGATTTCGAGCAGGCTAGCAGACTTGGCGCGAAAGTGAGCAACACACCGGAGGTTCTCGATGCGGCCGTCGCCGATATTGCCCTCGCGCTTATTCTCAACACCACCCGTAACATTATCAATGCTGATGCCTACGTCAGAAACAATGACTGGAAAAAGAAGGGGCCTTTCCCATTTGGTCAAGGCTTACAGGGAAAGACCTTAGGCATTGCTGGGCTGGGTAGAATCGGAAAAGCGATAGCCCTGCGGGCGCTCCCCTTTGGCTTGAAGATCGCATACCACAACCGGCGGCCAGTGGCGGAGCCGTATCAATACTGCAATAGCATTGAGGAGCTGGCTAAAGAATCAGACATACTTCTTTGTATGCTCCCCGGCGGAGCTGCGACCAAACATCTGATCAACAGCGCTGTCTTTCAGTTACTAGGAGAAGAAGGGTTCTTTATCAACGTAGGTCGCGGTTCCTGTGTTGATGAATTGGCACTTGCCACTGCCCTTGAAAATCACGTAATTTGCGGCGCTGGGTTAGATGTATATGAGCGGGAACCGAGTGTCCCCGAGGCGCTTCGCAAACAGGAGCGTTTGGTTTTGCTGCCTCACATAGGCAGCGCAACGGTGGAAACACGCCGGGCGATGGGGCAATTAGTGGCTGACAATTTACACAGTTATTTCAATGACCATAGCCTAGTTTCGGAATATGACTACTTATGATCTTGCCTGAAAAAACCTCAGCTTCATGCCCGTATTGCGGCGAATACATTGAACTGCTGATCGACTGCTCGGTCGATCAGCAGGAGTATATAGAAGATTGTCAGGTGTGCTGCCGGCCCATGAATATTGCGGTTGAGGTGGATGGCAGCGGCTGGCCTAGCATCACTGTTAAAACTGAAGATGAATAAAACTGGAATTTATTCCAGCAAGTGAAAGTAAATAAATTTCGCATCGTTGTCATACATCATCTGAAAATTGTTTTCTTTCAACTCAGAATCATTTAGATCTATTTCAACAAACAAATCACGGTACGACGGACTTAAGGAGTTGTAGACAACCTCCTGCACAATAAGAATGTGGAAGTCAGCGAGACCTAGCTCTTGTGCATGACGGGAAAATATTTTCCACAAAATAGGTTGTTTGCGTAGCTCTTCATATTTCGACGCTTGTATAAGCGCATCGCCAAACAAATCATAGGATCGTATACCACCACTTTGGAACGTTCCCTGAACCGAATTGTAGGCCAAGCCCATTGCTGCTTTTATCGGCCTCGAATAGTTAAATTTCTCTACTTCAACGTTAAACGCTTCAAACATAGATAACGCCGTTGAAACTGCGCTGTCTGCTAACGACCGAGAGCCTACCGGTAAAAATGGATATCCAATGGCGCTTATAAAACCATCTCCCGTTTCTTTTAATCTAAACGCCTCTGAACGCAAAGGGTTGTGCTCATACCCTTTCATACATATCTGTAAAAAGGACTGGAAGACACTCATGAAAAAATCCTGAGTCTTCTCGTGCCTGATATCACTGGATTTTTGCACGTCAAACACATTGATTATGCCTTTCCCTTCCTTAAGCGGCATCGTGTTCTCAAGCTGATCCCCCAACTTAATTCGTTCCAGCTGATGCGGGTACACCAACTTCGACAACTGGTTATACAAATGCTGGCGGGTATCTGCATCTGTTGATTTTAGATAAAATCTTGCCCTAACCGCATCATAAAATATCCAGCCTAGTGTAGTGCCCATAAAAAAACCTTCTAAGATGGGCAATAAGTTTCGATTGAAAAAATCCTCGCTAATGTACCGGAGCGAAAAAACTGCCAGCACAGCGAAAACGAGATTACGAAATACAGTGATAAAGAACGACGCATGATACGCAAAAGCACTAGACAGAACTAAAACAAATGTAATCTGGCCCTGCAGCACAAGCGAAACATCTTCTAATTGTGCTAAAGAAGTTGCGCCGTTAAGGATTAGATAAACATTTAAGCAAAATCCCAACAATCCAGAGACGCATAGGAAGTCCATAACGCTAGGGCTATATTTGGTCAACGAGGAGATGAGCAAGGAAACTACCGGATAAAACAGAATTATGCCGACCGGTACGGAATAAGAGAAAATTGTATAGAAGGCTAATGGGTTCTCTCTCAATACGCTGGCATCGTAGTAGGTTATCAACGTCGCCAGTACTAAGAGTGCAGCCGAAATTCGACCGGGCCAGCTAACGAGCGCCCTGTCCGCCTCATCTCTAAGCAAATTTTTGAAATCTTTTGCATGAAGCTTGCAATATTCTGCATAACTCCCGCTTTTAGTTGTCTCACCTGCCATCTAAAGCCAACGCTCTTATCGAATAAATATATCAGCACTTTTTACGCGCAGGATTAACCACAAACTTCGTGTAATACAGGTTATACATTATAACCATTATTTATCACCGCAAGACTGTAGACGGCGGTATTTCAGCTTTCTTTAACACGAGCCCACCTAAACGGAAGAACTTTCGAATAAATTATCCTTCTTTGCTGTCCAGTATTGGAGTGCCGGTGCAACGATTATTCGCTCCAAAAAACAACAAAAACCCAAAAATGGCGTGCGCTACTCCTAATAGACAGATAAAACTGTGAAGACGCTCACAATATGGCTTGACCGAAAGGCTAAAATACTACGCAAGCTGGGGCGCTCAGCTCTTGTGAATATTAAAAGTCAATTAAGTCTCAAAAAGCCAAATCAGTGCTATAGGTTTGGTCAACCTGTGACTTAAACTGACTAGATGCCCTATAAGCCAACATAGATTGAGCAGGGTATGACTTCAATTTCTAATAAACCAAAATATTTAAACGCTATTTAACAAAAGGATAACACCATGACAAAGCTTGAATTCAGAACGCTAACTTCCGAGGCTAGCATTGAAGACGTACTCGACATCGTTGAAAGATATTCTGGAGTAAGACTCCCAATTGACTACGCAAAAAAAAATAGAGTGGTAGGAGCTTTCTCGCAAGATAAATTGGTCGCGACATATATGGTTGTTACCAAACCCGATTTCCGCAGTCTAATGTTTGTTCCTGATAAATGCTGGAAAGAAACGAGTTTGTCTAACTGCGATGACTACGACATGATGGAAATTAATGGCCTATGGATTAGCCCGGCATTAAAAACACCAATTATGCAAGCTAGGGTATGGGCACATCTAATCAAAGATATATTTTTAGCTAAGAAGAAATACGTATTACTTATGCGAGACAGCCGCAACAAAATAATGGAACGGTTTTTAAACATGGCAAATCCAACTACTCTGTATGATGGACCACCTATGTTAATGGCTGGAGCGAATAGCCATGATAATATTCAAGTAAGTTTCACGACCAGATGGCAAATTGTTCTAAACACGCCTAAGTATATAAATGAAATTAGCAACCGTATGAAAAGGGCAAGAGATTTTGAAAAATCTCGTAACTTTGGTACTGGCATTCAGCAAACAGGTACAGGCCTAGCCTAACCCGACTGCATTTTCAAAAATCTCTGAAAATGCGGTAGTTTATTGAAGCGAAGGATTACAAATAGCGTTTACAAATTTACCGTTGTAGTCATGAACGTGAATGGCTGCAACGGGTGTTTGTGAAATCTAAACTGAGGACTAATTATTGTACGAAGGGTTAGAATCGCCATTCAGTTCGTCTATTTTGGCGCTGTATTTAATAATTTCTTCAATCGAGGCTCGATCATCTTCATTAAGTCGGGCAGAACGGTATGATCTTATTCGTTTCAAATTTCATAGGCCTTACTATGCTTTTTGCCAAAGCATCAACGAGGTTAAAATAATGTTCGAAAACATCGAGCCCTAGTTTCATAGGCTCTGAATATTCTACAAACTTTGCCCGGCATGTATCGCCAAATTACTCACTACTCTTTGCCAATGTTGCTGTCATAAACATGTGCCACTGCTTCATTCATTGCCGCTTCAAAGCTTTTAGAGTTACTCTTCTGGTCCACCATAAATTACACCCTCCATTATTGACCGCGTCTTCTCAGAAAAAGCCGCAGCTCATGGCATTTAACTAGGAGCTGCACAAAAACTACTAGCCAGCTATTTCTCACTACATAGAATTCTGCAGAGTTCAAAAGAAAGGACATTTTCGAAAAACAGGAGGGCTAGGTGTGACCGATCAGACTGGTTATTTTGTTGAGCTAACTATGACTAACTTAGGCACAAGCATACCAACTCTAGCCTTGTAGGTTAGATACTCTGCCGCAAAATCGCTAGCGACGAATGCTCTTTCCTCTTCCCTCGCAGAGTAAAGATATACTCCTAACAAAATAATTAAAGAAACCCATAGAAAGATTGTGTTAAAGAGAACAGAGTTTGTTGCCCAGACTATAATATAAGAAAGATAAAAGGGA
>JBGCEK010000068.1:0-8484 GCA_045106275.1 Pseudohongiellaceae bacterium
TAGGCACTATAGTTTGCATGTCGTTATTGAATTGTTCGGTGACAAATAGACCCAATAAAATAAACCCTAGGGCTAAGACAGTGCGACAAAGAACCCTGAAGCCTTTGATTCTTTTTGTGTAATATTCAAAGGGCTTTGGATAAAGCTTGGGGTAGTCTGCTGGAGAATAGTTTTTCAGCACATACTGAATATTCTTCTCAATCTTGCGTGGCAAGATGTAAGAAATCAAAACAATCTGCCCCAAGAAAGCCATGTAGAATAATAATGTTACCGTCATTTTAATCTCCTTGAGTTGTTCGCATATTCATCACATCGCCAAAGGCAATGCGAATTTCTGAATCTGTCACTCCAGACTTTCTAAGTGAAAATATAGTCTGGCTAAGATCGGCTATTACTGCCTGTTTCAAATCAATCACACTGTTGGCTTTCGCATCTGGGTGAATATAGGTTCCTCGATAGCCTTTGGCTTGTATGACGTTATCCCTTTCCAGCAAACGATAGGCTTTTGCTACTGTTTTATTGTTAAGGTCTAAGTCACTGGCCAGCTGGCGAATTGAGGGTAATGGTTCTCCGGGCGTAATTTTATCTGTCTGCACGGCTTGCTTAATTTGCTCAACGAGTTGCGCAAAAAGAGGTGTTCCGCTATCAATGTCTACAGTGACTTGCAACTGGGTGCTCCTAGCTTCGAAAGGGAAGTTATTTGAATATGTACCATTTGTACTAATGGTACATATGGATTATTAATGTTGCAACCGCTTTCTGTGCTTTTGTGGGAGCTCTATTAGTTGGGCAGGGAAACTAAAGGCCTTCACGGTATCGAAGAATTTCATGAAAAGGCAGGGAACGGGGCAGAGGGCGCTCGGCTGTCTGCGAATACATCGTGTCTATTTGATGTGCGACCTTTTGTCATTCTACTTACTCTTGTAGGTCGGATTTCTATTTTGAATCTCTTCTGCGCTGATCCCAAAATAACAGGTAAAAGCTGTATACTCGTATAGACTTAGCAGACGGATTCGCGATAAGTCTAATTAGATGAACCACCTTAAAAGCTATTTTCTCTTTATTTGGAACGGAGGTTTGGAGCCGGACCACTCTGATTTGGTTGAACTGCGCGAGCGTCGGACCCTGTCCAGCATGGCATTGTTTCTATCGCCGGTCGGTTGCGCGGTTATTGTTTCCAATATTTTGTCCGGTTATCAGCGAGATAATGTATACATCTCGTTAGGCCTGATCATTATTTTTTCCAGTATTTTCATTCAGGCACATTGGGGATCACGTAAGGTAGTCGTGAACCTCCATCTCTTTGCGTTTTGGTTAATGCCAACGGCGATCATGCAAAACTACGGTATGCAAGGAACCGCTGTGATGTGGCTGTTTCCCCATTCGGCGATTGCCGTGCTCATGTCGGGTCCAAAAAATGGGATGGTGTGGGCGGCTATTTGCATGATGACAGTAGCTGTTTATGGCTATCTGCACTCTCAGGGACTGGTTGCATTCAACTACGGTGAGCATAATTATGTTGCAGCGGCAGGAATTCCCAATGCGGTGGATTGCATGTTCATTATCGCTATATCTACCGGAGCCGCAGTGTTGTTTCGGAAACGACAAAATGAAACCGAAACAAAATTTAATGAGTTAGTTGAAAAATTAGAAAGTGAAGTGAAGAGTCGCCGGCTAGCGGAGAAAAACGCCAAAATATCCGAGCAAAGTAAGTCGGCCTTTCTTGCAGCAATGAGTCACGAAATCAGGACCCCTCTAAATGGGGTAGTGTCGGCGACTCGGCTCATGGTTGACGCTAAAACTTCTGCTGATAAAAAGGAGTACTCTGAAATTATCCTTGGCAGCTCGGAGACCTTGCTGGAATTGATTGGCGATGTGATGGATCTTAGTGCTATGGAGTCAGGAAAGCTAAATATAACGCCTGTTGCCATGTCGCCTAGAAAAGTTGTTCAAAGTACGCTCAGACCTTTTCAATTTCAAGCTAAAGAGAAAGGAATAGAACTAGAAATAGTCGTCGAAGATGATGTGCCTGAGTATATCCTTGCGGATAAAACACGAGCAAAGCAGATTCTCATTAACCTTGTGGGTAACTCCATTAAGTTTACAAAGCAAGGCAAAATAAGCGCCAGAGTTTTCATGGAGCGAGACAAAATTGTCCTGTCTGTTGCGGATACGGGGGTGGGCATTTCTGAGAAGGAGCAGAATAAACTTTTTGAGCCCTTTGTTCAGGCAAATGCAGAGACGCGACGAACATTTGGTGGTTCTGGACTGGGTCTAACAATCGTTAAGAAAATAGTGAGCGCAGTGCAAGGAAGTATTGTTTTAGAGTCCGAACTAGGCAAAGGCTCAACCTTCCACGTTTACTTGCCTTGTATTATTCCTGATGCAGTCGAAATTGAAAAACAACGAAAACTCAATCTCTCAAAATGGGATATACAGCCTCTCAACTTATTGATCGCAGATGACAACGCAGTCAATAGAATGGTTCTGGCTAGGTTATTAGAAAACGACAATCACAAAGTGGTTGCGGTGAACGATGGACAAGAAGCCTTAGACTATATGAAGGCCCACGAGGTCGATGCCATCATGATGGATATTCAGATGCCAATTATGGACGGCGAACAAGCAGCAGCTGAAATTAGAAAACTTGGTGGTTCCAAAAGCCAAACCCCGATCATTGCAATCACTGCCAATGCCAGCAGCGATGATGCGCAAAAGCTGCTGTCGACCAACTTCGATGGATTCTTATCTAAACCATTTCGCCGAGAGTCATTGTTGGAAGTGCTGCAATTGGCTTCGCCGGTTGCTGCTACTGGGTAAATCCGCTTCTGCGATTCTCCAGCTCTAGTTGCTCCAACAGGGCAGTTTTGTCTTCCGGAGGTTCCGCTGGAACAAAAAAAAGCACGAGGAATGGACCCGCTATGACCAAAGATACGATGGATATAATAATCCAAGCAGTTAAAGAAAGTTTCTTCGACTGCTTGCTACCGCATTGGGGGCATGCCTTGTGATTCTTCTTCAGGCTGTTTCCACAGTTATTACATTGATTATCAGTCATTCGGATTTTCCATAGAAAGCGCTACAAATATTACTGCTCTAAGACATGCTCGCTTATCATTTTATTAAAACTCAGTAGATCAAAAGAACCCTTTATCTCAAACTTGGCAAGTCCCATCTCGCTTATATAGATTTCTATTTCACAGTCTAAATCTAGCGTTCCCGAGGTTTCAACTGAAAAGGCCTGTATCTTGTTGTACGGTAACGAAGTGTAGTCCACTTTTGACCCTGTTACTCCCTGAACATTAGCCGCGATTATCCGTTTGTTGGTAAACACTAACTGATCGCGAATAGTCTTGAAGGCCGCGAAGATGGATTCCCCATCAATTAGAAACTTGTGAAAGTCATCCCTTGCTTTATCACTATCGATTGGCTTGAGTTTGAATACGGGGGAGTTTTTAAAATCGATCATGGGGTTAAATTCCTTGGGTGCGTGAGCTCTGCTATTAGCAGGCGTTAAGAATATTATCCCACTGATAGCTCGGTGATTCCAATGCCTGAGGCTTTCCTTGAATAATGGTCAGCTCTTCTTGCAAACGGCCGATCCAGCGGTTAAGTCAGGCGCTAACTTTAACTATTGATGTTATATTCATGCCAGCGCGGACGGAGCTCTTGAAGCTTCACTTTTTGTGCTTGAACTTGTGTGAGTATCTAATGCTAAAAGATTGTCTTAATTGCGGCATGCAACTAGATGCCTCAATGAACTATTGCCCCAAATGTGACAATGACTTGGAAAGCCAGCACGATGGATCAACTGTGACTATAGATATTGCACATAATGGGGAAAGACTGAGAGAAGCTATCGATAAAATGGCTCGTGAAATTGAGTGTTCGAAAAATCTATCAGCGGAAAATCTTCGGCTTATCGTTGGTACAGGTATGATCCGAGACGAAGTCTTAATTCGCCTTCGGGATTTCGAGTTTCGTGGAGACATCAAGGGCTTTCAATTGGAATTGCCAAATCGAGGTTCAGTGAAGGTCAGATTGAAATAGGCTCACGCACATTTGAGAGGCTATCGAGTTCTCAAATAAGGTGTTGCTTCAACCGCTGTTCGATCTTCATCTAAGTTGAGCAAGTCCTTGATTATGGCCGTGTGTCCTTGGCCGGCGATTACAATCAAGCGAGTGCCGGGTTCCGCAATCGCCTGTACGTTTGCGTACATTCTAAAGTTGCGCTGCCACCAGCTTGCTGCTGCATCCGCGCCTTCAAAGCCATCGCCAGCCCCCGCAGCATTGGTTGCTAAATAGATCCCTTTATTGAGTGCATCAAACTCGTCTGAGTTATGTTTTATCATGAGCTCTTCCAGGCTAAGAGTTTCATGTAGCAGCTCAATTTCCGCTGTAATGCTGGAAATGGTTGAGTTAAATTTGTTAAAAAGCACAGGCTCGTTTTCGGAAAGGTGCTGCATCATTGGCTCTACTTTCCATTCAACACTGCGGTTATCAAAGCAATGAAGCGCAGTAAGTTTTGCCTTCTTTGCAATTCTAAAGCCCAGCTGATGACTTTCTCTGGGTTCCAATTCCAAATCACCTTCTAAATAAGCTTGCAATTGTTGAGTGTAGTCAGCGGAGCTCTCAGGCAAGCATTCTAGAAGAATGTGAGTAGGAGAGTAGTCTGCAAGCTGATCAGTCAATTGCTCAAGGTAACGCTGGCTGTCTTCTGTCATCACGTTAATTTGCTCGGTCTTAACCGCATCCAAGCCAGGATTATCGAAGTGAAAAACGCCAATCAGCATAATCTGAGCACTGTTAGATTCTTGTGCTACAGCAGTGATCGCGGATAGTGCCAAGTAGCATTGTAGAGTTACCAGCAAGGTGATTTTTTTCAATGATTTTCTCCTGATGCGACCTTACATTGCATCACAGCGATGTATAGAGCGGCAGTGGTTAACGTCGATTGGCTATATAGACGTTACCTCATGGAATAAAGTTACAGGGTTTGGAGATATTACCACTGGGGTTCCTAGATGCGGTGCTGGATTGACTCAAGTGGTCCCTCACGGCAGACTTAGGAAGTAGGCTTTTCTCTAAAGCTGAAACACTGCTATTAGCCTACGATTGTTGAATGATTATCGTAGACCTTCGGGAGTTGTGATTGTGGAACTTTTTGCGGATGTGAACTGGCTGGCGACCTTGGTGAGCGCGGTGGTGAGTTTTATGCTTGGCGCTGTTTGGTATTCTAAGTATCTGTTTGGCGAAAAATGGGCCGCCGGTGTGGGTGTTCCATTTGGCCCTGACGAAAAGCAGCCAGCGGTCGCGTTAATTCTGCAAATGCTAGGTACGTTGCTGCTAGCTATAGTCGTGGGAGTGAGCTTTGCTATTGCGCTTCCCGAGCTAGCAATTCTGATTGGTTTATTTGCAAGCCTATTAATGATGGCAGGTGCCGGATTTTCAAAAAGTAGTAACTATGCAGTTCTTGCCGAGGGTGGTTTCGTCATCGCCATGGTGGCAATCATGATGACCTTTCAATTGGTTTTTTCGTAACTACGTAGCGATCAGCGATTGGCGTCGAAGTAAATGTAATCCATCTACTTCGCCTCCAATCTTTGACTCAAGCGTGGCTTTAAAGGGCTTAACGGGGCCCCGCGGGTAGATGCTGAAGAAAGTAATTAGTTCTTAACGTGCCTAGATGTAAAGTAGTGCCATCTGCTTTGCCGCTAATGCCATGGTTGCGGTTTGGGTACACCATCAAATCAAACTGTTTGTTCAAGGCAACTAACTCGTTGATGAGTCGCTCGGAACCTTGAAAGTGCACGTTGTCATCACCGGTGCCATGTACTAGTAACAACTTCCCCGCTAAACCAGCCGCCTGATTTATCGCTTTTGCCTCTTCGTATTGAAACGCGTCCTCGGGCAGTAAACCTGAATATCTCTCTTGATAAATCGAATCATAAAGAGTGATGTCCGGTACTGGCGCCTGTGCTACGCCCACTTTATACATTTCCGGGTAGCGAAACATCAAATGCAGGGTTGAGGTGCCACCGCCAGAGTGCCCCCATACTCCGATTCTTTCCGAATCGAGATAAGGGCGCTCGGCCAACAATGCTTTCGCGCCCAGCATTTGATCTTGCATGTTGATCGTGCCTAATTTTCGGTATACCGACTTTCTCCATTCCCGTCCTTTCGGGGCAGGCTGTCCTCGGTTATCAAGAGTGGCAATGACATAGCCTTTTTGGCTCATCATCACATGCCAAAGGTTTCTACTGCTCCATTGATCTCTGGCAGTCTGGCCCGCTGGCTCTCCATAGACAAAAAAGATGACTGGATACTTTTTGCTTGAATCAAAATCAGGCGGCAGTCTAAGAAAACCTTCCATAGTGACACCTTCCTCGCTTGTCACTTGAAAAAACTCGGTGTCACCTTGGTCAAGCTGAGCTAAGGTTTCAGCGACTTTGTTATTGTCAGTAAAGAGCTGGAGCCTTTGATGAGAGGGCAGACTAACTAGGTCGATTTTAGAGGGTGTGTTACGAGTGGAATGCCAGTGCACCGCGTATCTCGCATCTGCGGCAACCAAGTAACGATGATCTCCCGTTTGATCCTCTGGAGTTAGTTTTTCTAAAGTGCCGCTGCCATCGAGAGGAGCGCGGTACAGGTATCGTCTCTGTGGGTCATCCGGTGAGGCAATGAAGTAAACGTGGCCGTCAGTCGCATCAGCATGAAGAATAGAAATAGCATCATAACTGCCAGGAGTTAATAGCGTCTCAGTTGAGCCATCACGGCTGACGAGAAATATTTGCCGCCAGCCATTTTTTTCGCTTACCCACAGAAATGAATTTCCTTCGTCAAACCATTGGAAATCGTTTACCGGATCTAGCCATGCCTCATCTGTTTCAGTCAAAATGGTTTGTATATTGCCTGTTTGTGCATTGGCTAATTGCAACCGGTTGACGTTTTGGCGACGATTTAACTGTTGAATAACTAGTTCGTCAGAATTCTCTGCCCATTCCATAAACACTGGATAGTGCTGGCGGGGGTCTCCCTCTAAATCCAGCCATTGGGTAGTTCCACCTGCTGAATTAATGACGCCGAGCCGCGCAGAAGAGTTTGTTTCGCCGACTTTGGGGTAAGGGAATTGGCTAAGCTGCGGGTATAGAGAGTCTGTATTGTTTATCAGCGTAAACATCTCCACACCCTCGGAGTCTAGCTGCCAGTAGGCTATCTGAGTTCCGTCAGGGCTCCAGCGAAATCCGTTTCGCATGCCAAACTCTTCTTCATAAACCCAATCAAAGGTTCCGTTGATGAGAGTGTCTGAACCATTGTCAGTTAACTGGGTTAGCTCGCCAGTGCCGAAGTTCTCTACGTAAAGATTGTTGAACTGAACAAAGGCGATTCGGCTATCGTCCGGTGAAAAAGTGGCAAACATCAAAGTAGATTGAGGAAATTTTTCGCCAACTTGCTTAAGGTCGCCCGTGGTTAAATCTAAAACCCAGTAATCGCCTCGGGAATTGGTGCGCCAAACTCGTTTTGAATTGGTATAAATTAGTAACTTGCTGCCATCGGCGGACCAGCTGTAATCATCAATTTTCAGTGGTGTATTGGAGCCTTCCGTTTCTAACTGCTCAGCAGAAACTAACACTTCGCTGTTCCCAGTTTCAGGGTCGTGCCGCACAATATCGTGGCGATCTTCAATCTCAGCAGATTCTTCCAGAAGGGTGTAGCCACTTCCGTCTTTGAGCCAGCGCGCGGGACCAAAACTTTCTAAGTTGAATTCCTCTGAGTTAAAGAGGCGTTGAAGATCTAATTGCGCTGAATCAACGGAGCTTTGAGCTAGGGTCGTGCTTGCGATAGATGCCATAAGAATTATCGAAGTTAAAAGTGAGAAAGGTTGGGTTAGCCGGATCATGTGAACACCTGAATCATATGGAGCGATAGCCGCTAGATGACTAAAGATAATGCTGGCTGCTGCGAAGGTCAATTGCGGATAAAACCCTAAGTTAGGCTAGTCCGTAATTTAGAGCGGGACCCGACCCTATCGTTTGGCTTGTAGCTGGTTATTTTGGTTGCACCTCTTTCCAAAGCAGGCCATGGGAAACACAATTGGGCAGTGCTATCTGTCCAACCTCAGTTCCCTGTTTCTTGCTTGGTCCATGAATTAATAGTTTGAGATCAACCTTCCCGGATATACAAGTCAGGACTGTTATTTGTGATGTCATCGTTACTATCAATTTCAATCCTTGTGCTTGCCAGTTGGGGTGGGCTAGACTGTTCGTATAAACCGAACTGTTAGACAAATAAAGCCGAACAATTCGTAACGTTGATTTGCAATGGGTAACCCAGAAGCTGCCGAACTTAGTGGGCTGAAAGTGAAATCCAGTTAAATACTAATGACTCCGCTTTGTGAGCAGATTTCGAGTGAGTATGAAAAAAGGCTTAGGTGATAACAATGCCGCTTACTAAATTGAAAGTTCTTCTTATTGATGATCATTA